>NZ_JAJNFB010000024.1 GCF_021043605.1 Borreliella americana | reverse complement strand
TCATCTCCACCTAAATTTCATAGAAATTATAGGTGGAGAATTCTTTGTTATTTTAGTTGAAATAGTTAGCATTGATTCTTCAATCGGATATTTTACTTTAGTTCTAAAGGAATTTATATGGACAATTTAGAATTTAAAATTGAATTAGAAATTGGCTGGTTCGGGGGTCGAGCT
Source organism: Borreliella americana (assembly GCF_021043605.1). Classification (GTDB taxonomy): domain Bacteria; phylum Spirochaetota; class Spirochaetia; order Borreliales; family Borreliaceae; genus Borreliella; species Borreliella americana. The sequence continues at coordinate 8,945 of NZ_JAJNFB010000024.1, read as the reverse complement.
AATATTGCCAAAATGCATGAAGAAGGGAGCGGCAATTTACCAGTAAGAAAACATTTATCTAAAATTGCTAGCAGTACTGAATTTAGAGAATACATCGACAATAATCATATAAATTCTAAGTTTAATCTTGACCCTAAATTAGGAATGCAAGCTATTGGACAAGCTTTTATTAGATACTATGAGAACTATGTACTATCTGGTCAAGTAAAACCCGATTTAAAGGCAAATACAATCAAAAGTAAATTAAAAAAAGGTAGCAGCACTACATCAATTCCACTTGTTGATACATCTAAAATGTTATCAGAACTTACTTATAAGGTAATACTTGAATGATTATGACTTTAGATATAATTTTAAGTTATTTACTTAAAATATTTCAAGAATTTAAAACTTATGCAACTGAAAATAATTTTGAGTGTGATATCATAAATACTTATAATCACCCATATCTTTCAAAAATTAATACCACTAGTCCCAATATAATAGCATTGAAATTCGATGGTACACAAAATCTATTTGATCATAATTCTAGAAATGGAGTATTTTATCAAAATGTTTTGGAGTTTAGTTTTACTTTTCAAATATATATTATTGCAATAGTGGTGAATTCTAGTGACTTTGATGCAAATTCACGCATGTTATTGCTTTATGGGCTGCTTAGCGAGTTTCTACACAATAAAGCTCATAAATATATCCTAACAAGTCTACAACCCAAATATTTGAATAAAATCAACTTTTATATTTACCCAATATCTAATATGCAAACAGTTGGACTTATTAATTTAGGCACAAAATATAGCAACAATGCATACAGTACTTCTGTAGCATTCAATGCTAGTATAAAAGCAATCGAAATTGTGAAGGAGGAGTACAAAATTGCCGCAAAATACAATTAATGTAAGTTTAGTTACCCCTAAAATTCAAGCTAGCAAACTTAATTATTATAATCCAATTTTGGTTTATAAAACATCCAAAATTAAAGTTACTCAAGATAGTGATAATTATAAAATATTGAGCTTGACTGTTAATAACTATGAACTACAGATTGAAACTTTAGAAAAAGATAGTGGAGATAGTAATAATCAGTTTGAAAAAGAAAAAACATTACTAAAAACCGCAATGTCCGATTTTTTCAACTCAAGCGAAGAGTCATTAAAAAGTGCTATACTTTTTATCTATAAAGATAAGCCTGAAAAACTAAAAAGCTACCTTAAAGCTCATAGGCACTCTTTTGTTGTGCTTATTAACACCCAAAATGATAATTCGAACGATGATGGACTAACAGTTTATAAAGACGACTATAGTAAGTTCAAAATGCCTTCAACTTTTTTTGTATTCTCAACAAAAGAACAAGAAATAAAACATCTATTTAACAGTAAAGGCAATGATAAGGCAAGAAATATCGTTGTTTATAGTAATAATAGGGATAATTTACACCTGAAATTTGTAAGTCAATATTTACATCAAGCTAGCATTTTCCATTCAACTAATCCTTATGGTATGCCATTAGCTGCTGCACCACTTGTTGACGACACTATAATTGGAAAGTTAAGAACTGCAAATATAAACTTTTATTCACTTCTTAATGAAACTGGCCTTGACGGTGTGCCTGCTTTTAAAGAGGGGGTTGACCTTGATGGAAATTCAATAGACGAGCTTTTCACTTATCACTATATAAAAAACGAGACCATTATTGAACTTATTAGAATTTGGAACAAAAACAATAGACAAAACAGTAAATTATCTGAATTGCAACTTAGTGGAGCTAGAGATAATGCGTATACTTCTGCAATTGAGTGCATGCTAAAAAGGTTCGTTGATAGGGGATTAATTATAGGGTACAAAGACTTAAAGCTCATTCTATCAGGCACTAACCAGCTTAAATTGGAACTTAGTGTAAATATTACTTATAACTTTAGTATTAATGACGTTGCTTTAGTAATTACTACTCAAGATATAGTTGATCATCAAAATAGTATAAGTGTATAAGGAGTTAAAAATTATGCGATTTTATGAATTGAGAGAAGTCTACTTTTCAATAGGTGGTAGACAACTACATAGTGGAAAACTGGAACTTACAAGTGAGCCTACAACAAGGGCAGTTGTTAGTACTGAAGATAAGGGAATACCCATAATAAGCTTAAGGGATCCTAAAACCATAACTTTTATCTTTAACTTTTCTTTGCTCTTGACTATTATCTTTCTTTTGATTTTGATTAATGTCCTTTTTTTGTTCTTGATTAACACTTGCTTGTTTACTAGGCATAGTAAAATTTTCATTTTCATAATTATTGTAAATAGGTGCCGCATCAGTATCAACTTCACTTTCTATGTTAAGGTAAGCAACTAGAGCATATCTTTTGAAATAAGTAATAGCCGAACCAACTAGTTGGGGCAACGTATTTATATTTTTAGAACCATTTTCATTGCTCCATTGTAAATTTTCTGTAAGTATTGGAGTATCAAATGAGTCTTTATACCCAGTATTTGTACTGTAAAACGTTGTTCTAACAACATGAAGTACTTGTTGCCCCTCCACAACTGTAAAAGTTGGAAATTGTCCAAAATCAAGATCTAAATTATGCTTATCAATAACATTTTTAATTTCCCTGACTATTTCGTTGAAATTCTGATATTTATATCCATAACCTTGAACACTTTTATCAATACCTGTTAGATTCATCCTTAAGGTTTTCATATCTTTTATAAAGTTAACTTCTGCTTGAATATTGTCTTGTAGATTGTTTTTATTTGAAATATTTTTCATATTTTGCCTCCAGCATCTATCATTTTTATAAATATAATTATATAGATAAAAAAAGTTTTTGTCAACTTTTTTACAAAAAAATCTTTACAAAAAAGCTAAGGGTTTAGCTAAATTCTTTTATAAAAGAATTTAGCTAAACCCCACTAGCTTTTTGAAAAAAATAGATACTGGTGGAAAAGATGTAAATAATCTTCTCTCAACACTATTGTAGTATAGACCAACTTTAAATTAAAATCAAATTGTCTTAATACAATACTCTACTTTTTCTAATTGCAAATATTCCAACAAATTCTTAATTTTTATTAATTTTTTTATCAATGTATTTACTTTTAATTGAAAAATGTGCTATAAGTTTATTTATAAACAATGATAGATGCTGGAGGCAAAACATGGAAAATCTTTTAAGCAATACAAAAAATGCACGTTCTAAAAATAAATTACAACATAAATTAATAGTTCTTATTTCAACACTAGAGTACATAAACAGAAAACATAAGAAATACACACAAAAAAACATACTCTATTACTTTAATGAAAATCACAAAAGAAACGGTCAAAATCCCATTAAACTGAAAACTTTACAAAATTATCTTTATAAATTAGAAAAAGATATTAAAGTTACAACCAACTACCACAAACACTTAGGAGTAAATTGTGGCACTGAAATATACTATCAACTTAATTTTTCTAAAAAAGAGTGTTACCAAAAAATAAACAAATACTTTCAAGAAAAAAAACTTTCAAGATTTCAAAATAGAGCTAAAAACGGCCTTAAAGAAAAATTAAATAAAAAAGGGAGTGTAGATTGTAAGGCGTGTTTTAATAATAAAAATAATATAAAAGAAGAAAAAAAGATTAACCAAATAGAAAAATACCAAATTAAGAATTATTTCAATAAATGTAACTTCAAATCCAAAAAATCTCTCTCAATTCTTAAGTTAAGAATTAATAAAAATACAATGTTTCAAGCATTAAAAATAGTAAAAAATATTGAACTTGATCTAATAAAAGGTCTAAATGTAAAATTTAATAAATCTTGTATTAAAGAAAAGCAAAACAAATTAAAAGAAATTTTAAGCAATACTCAAAAAGAATTACAAGAAAATGGATATAATCCCGAACAATTAAAAATAAATCTTCAAAAAGTATACAAAAATTACAAATTCAAACCCCATTTTATTATTGAAAACCACAAATATAACGATTTAAACAACATAAAACTCAAATTAGAAAAGTCGATTGAAAGAAAAAAAGAAAATTCTCAACAAAATTACTATAATTTAAAGATAAACATTTTCAGTATACTTATTGATCAACTAAAAAAAGATACAAGTATTGAAATTTTAAAGCCAATTATAAAAGAATATTTAAATAAGCAAAAGAAATTAGAATACAATAGATTATTTGATACTTATTACTATGAATTATTAGAAATTATAAAAAAGGTTAATGAAAAAGCTGTTTAAGGATTAGATATGCAAAACATAATAGAATCTGTACAAACAGAAGAAACAAAAGTTAAATGCAAAAATAAAAATCTTTTCATAAAAGTTGAAAAAGATAATGACAAAACAATGTATCACACAAAAATAATGATGGATATCTATAAATTTGGAATTTATGATAAAAAAAATGAATTTCGTATTTCATTTAGAACTTTGTTCAATCGATCAAAAGTCGAAGAAATTCACTTATACCCTATAAAAGAAGAAGATAAATTTTTAGGAATTTTTTATGGATATAGAAAACCTATAAAGAATGTCTTTGTAAAATATGAAATAAATGGAATTGAAAAATTATACAAATTTTTAAAAGTATATTACATGGAATTTAGATTTAAAACGGGAAGTGTTTTTTGTTACTTTAGAGGTATGGTACGATTTCTTCAAAAGGCAAAATCAAACACGCCTTATAACATAGCATTTATGGATATCTATACAAGATTAGAAAAACAAGTATATGAATTTTATGGTAAAAAACACCCGGAAAAAGGAATTTTTAAAAAATGGATAAAAAAAAACCAAAAATAATTACAATTGCGTCAATCAAAGGAGGCGTTGGTAAAAGTACAAGTGCCATTATACTTGCAACATTACTTGCTAAAGATTATAAAGTGCTTTTGATAGATATGGATACACAAGCGTCCACTACAAGTTATTTTTATAAAGAAATTTTAAATCAAAACATTGATATTGTGAATATCAATGTTTATAGAGTGTTAAAAGAAAAATTAGATATTAATGATTCAATTGTAAAGATTAAAGAAAATTTAGACTTAATTCCCAGTTATTTAACTTTAAATAAATTTTTAAGTGAATCTATACCATTAAAAGAGTTAAGATTGCAAAACAATTTAGAGTTTTTAAAGCAGAGATATCATTATGTAATAATAGATACTAATCCTAGTTTAGATTACACTTTGTCAAATGCTTTAATGACTAGCAATTGCATAATAGTTCCAATGACTGCAGAAAAATGGGCAGTTGAAAGTTTAGAATTGTTGGAATTTCACATGAACAATTTAAAAATAAAAATTCCAATATTTTTGCTTATAACACGATTTAAGAAAAACAATACTCATAAGCAATTGTTGCAACATGTTAGGTCTAAGGAGGGATTTTTGGGATTTATCCATGAAAGAGAAGATTTAAATAAAAAAATCGCTAAAAATGATGAATTTGATATGAGTAAAGATTATATTAATGAATATAAAGAAGTATTATCAAAATTTTTCATTATGTATGATAAGTACGTTCAATAAAACCGTACGGATCCGTACGGTTTTTAAATAAAAGAGGTTTATTATGGAAATAGAATTAAATAAGAGGATTTTATCTGAAGCAATAGATGATCCAGACGGTGAGAAGAAATTAATTACCAAAGAGGAGATATTGTCTCATTACAATGATTTAAAAAATAGGTTAAAGACCAATATAAAAAAGAAAATTTTTTATAAAGTAGAAAGTATTAGAATCTTAAAAGAAATCAAGGATAATGAATATTACAAATTAGATGGATATAAAAGTTTTGATGCTTTTATAAAAGATTATAAATTGGCAAGAACTCAAGTTTACATATATTTAAAATTAGCAAAAGCATTGCAAGCGGGAATTCTTAATGAAGATTATATAATTGAAAATGGTATTTACGATTCTCTTGATTTAATAGAAGGTCAAGAAACTTCAATAGTAAAAAAATCTAAACAAAATCCAATAAAACCCTTAAGATTTCAACTTAAGAGTCAAGAAAGTTACGACTTTTATAAAAGTAATGCGAAATTTACTGGGTATCTTTTAGACAAATTATTTAATAATGAAAAAGAAATGATTAAAAAAATTATGAAGGAATATAAACAATTAAAAGGATAGTAAGAAATTTTATGACTAATTTAGCGTACAGAACATATAACATAGAAAGTATAAAAAACGAATTTTCAAAAATAGGATTTAGCGAGGAGGCAATAGATTTTGTTTTTCTTCATAATGATAATTATAATTTTGAACTTTTAAAAGAGAAATTGATTGATGTAGAAAGGAATTTGCAAAAAGATATATCTAGTTTAGATATGAAGATTGATAATTTAGAAAAAAATTTAAATCTAAAAATAGATAATTTAGAAAAAAATTTAAATCTAAAAATAGATAATTTAGATACGAAGATTGACAATGTTGAAAAGAATTTGCAAAAAGATATATCTAGTTTAGACGTAAAAATTAATTATGTTAAAAATGAACTTAATACTAAAATAGACAATGTTGAAAAGAATTTAAATACTAAAATAGACAATATAAAAAGTGAACTTACTAATAAGATTGAAAATGAAGTAAAGAATTTGCGTAAAGATCTTAATATGGGTAACAGATTAGTACATTTTATGATCATAGCATCAACAATTTTTGGACCATTTATTCACTCGTTCTTATTGCAATATTTACAAGGTGTTAAATAATTGAATAATACACAATTTGTTTTTTTAATATTATAATGCTGCTAGTGAATAATACTGGAAAATAATTTGGTAGTTTTACTTTCTTCTAAAGTAAAACTACTTTTTACTTTTTAACAAAAGAATCCAAATAAAAAAAATCAGCTAATTTCTCTTCTTGAAGAATTAGTTGATTTACAAATTTTTACAAACATTTTTTTACAAAAAAGTTGACAAAAACTTTTTTATCTATATAATTATATTTATAAAAATGATAGATGCTGGAGGCAAAATATGAAAAATATTTCAAATAAAAACAATCTACAAGACAATATAAATAGCGGCATAAATGGAGAATTCAAAATGTTATGTGTTAACCAACAAAGTTTTATTGGTTGTGAAGTATTCGAGGAAAAAACATTTCCCATTAAAGAAAAAAATAAATTAAGTAATATAGGCAAAAAATTACCTGGAATAAGCAGCAAAGAGTGTTTTAGATTTAATCGTAATATTGATTTTAGTCTTCAAAGAAACAAGCTTAATAGATATGGTGCTAGCGAAGTAGGTAATATTCTTATTGGAGGTACTGGACTAAAAGATTTAATGATTAATAGAGTGCTTCAATGTTTTGGAATAAGTATGCCTTTTGAAGAGAACTTATATATGCTTAAGGGCAAAGAGTTAGAAAATTTAGGATTTAGAGAATTTGTAAAGGCACAAGGTGATAATATTTCGGTTTTGTACAAAAACAAATATGCTAATGGTGTTGATAAATATAATTATTTCAAAAAAATGGGAAGTTCAGAAACTTTAGTAGGTTCAACAATTGATGGATGGTTTATTAATGATAATGGTGATTTAGAACTTCTAGAAATTAAGAGTAGTGATTCTAATTACATGAGCAGTGCTATTGAGAAGTACAATAAAAATGGCAATTTTTTGAGTAGTAAATATTTTTTCAAATATTATGTGCAGGCACAAATGCAGCTAGCGTGTACTGGACTTGAGCATTGTAATTTGTTCTTTTTGATCGACGCTGCACCAACTAACTGTAAAATTAGGAGAAATGAGGCCTTAATATCCAAAGTGTTTAAATTTGTTGAAAAATGTGAATTGGAAATTAAAAATTTGGAAAAAGATATTTATAGTAACTATAGAGACGATTACTTAATGGCACGCAATTTCAACAAGGATGTGTTTATAAAGCTTGTTGAAGATTTAGTAGAAAGAAGTGATTTTTATAGTTCTGGAGTTGAGTTTGATTGGGCAAAAGAATTTATAGAATATGTTGATTGTGTAGACCTTGAAATTACGGATGAACAAGCTGCTGAAAAACTTGCGTGTAATTTAATGGCGTTTGATAGGGAAAGAGAAGAAGTGAACAAAATTCAAAATGAATATAGAAAAAGAGAAAAGCCGCATAAAGATAGGATGAAAATGATAATTGAAAATATTATGAATACATATCCACTAATTGAACAGCTAAATTATAAATTTGGAGAGTTTATGTTTACTCTTGACCCTAAGAAAAGGGCAGTATCAGATAGATTAAAGGGACTACTTCCAACAAGTGGTAAAGTCTTTTTCCCTGGCAATATAGCATTTGCAAATAGTGTCAGTGTCCCCATGTGAATGGGTGCACTATAAAGTAAAAAAATAATTTAAAATTGGAGGAATAATCAATGCTTATTAATAAAATAAAACAAAGTAATAGAAGTTTACACGAAGAAATACAAAGATGGGGGTGTTATTTTTTATGTTTGCATTATTATGCAAGCTTTTTTAAAAAGCTTGAATTTAGTGTTTATGAGATTAATGCAGCTTATCATAGGTTTTTAGATTTTGGGTATATTAGGAGCAATTGTTTTATCAAAAATCCATGCATGATACTTAATTATTACGGAATTAGAAGTAGCGTAAGGTATGAATCTTGTGCTTATTTTGGAGTTGATAATGAATTTGAAATAAGTGAGGTTAAGATCAAGGATATTAATGGATTTCACTTTATTGCTACAGAAAAACAAGAAATATTATATGATTCGCTTGATTTAAGGCCTCTTAGAAAAGAATTTAGAGTAACTTCAAAACGCATATTTAAAATAAAATAGTTTTTTTACAGTTTTAAATTATTTTTAGTACATTTATAAGCTTGAATTTTGTTTGCAGAAGAGAGTCCATAGATATTATCAATTTCGGAAGTTGAAGAATATTTCATAAGTTCTTTAATTTGGAAAGAGTTGTAGCCATTAGATT
>NZ_JAJNFB010000023.1 GCF_021043605.1 Borreliella americana | reverse complement strand
CTATCTAAAAAATCTATAGAACAGTTTGCATTAGCATTAAAAGATCATCAAGAAAATAAAAATACTACTAATACTTCATGTGGATAGAAAAAAAGATATAAAAAAATTAAAAGAAGAACCCTTGGATCAATATGGAATATTGGTTTTTAAAGATCTTAATTGGATAGAACCACCAAATGAAATAATATCCGATAATTCTTCCAAGAGATCTAAAAACTTTCGAAGAAGGATTTATGGCATTCTTAAATGCTATTAATATCAATGAATTTAAAACATTTTCAGAAATTGTAAAATTGTCAAGTCAAAAAAAAGATCTATTAAACACCCTTTACATCTTCGGAAACTTTTTAGATTACGCGATTGTTAGCTTATATTCTAAAAAAGATGCTCTAGACAAATTAAACACTTCAAATTTGGAGACTCTTAAAAATTCGTTTGAAGAATTATTGTCTACAAAAACAATCGTAGCTGAAATGTTTAAACAACTTTTATTAGATTATCAAAATGATACAAATCATATAAAAACAAATCTCATTAAACTTGAATCTCATATAAATACACTTTTCAACCAAATTATAGAAACAAAAGAGAAAGCGCAGAAACTAAAAAATATCATATCCTCAATATATAGTAGCATTTAAGTTATTACTAAAATTGTTATAACCCAGCCTATACCTTAACAAAAGGATAGGCTTAGCGTTTTAATCAAAGATTACAAAGAATTTTTCACCTATAATTAACAAAAATTAACAATATATTTGTTAAAGTCATATCAAAAGCTTACAATGCAAAGTTATAATTTAAAAAAAAGAAAAAACACATAATTATTTTGCAATATTAAAAAAATCATTTCTTTTAAGAATTTATAAATGCTAAATTATATAAATGTAATAATAATGCATTAACAAGTGGTGGGATTTTTAGAGAGTTTTCAATTTATTAAGAATCAAATTAATTAGATATTTGAAAGCGAGTGGTTATTATCCAATAAACTTTTCAGCCTTATTAATTAACTAGAAATTTATTCCTTTATATTTTTAAATTTTTAGTAAAAAGAATCTCAAAAAGTATGTATAATTGACAAACAGAATTTTTTTCATAAAAAGTTTTGACTTAATTATATTTTACATATTCGTTAAACTCATTTGAGAATATTCTTTATACTTCAAATTATTAACTTGATTTTCAATTTCAAATTGAACTTTTTGAAAACTTTATTTTACCTTTAATTTATCTTATTACTTAAAAATTTTTAAATTCATTACTACTGAGGAGTAAAAGAGCCTCTAACACTGCTAAAAATTATTGTAACTCAAGTATATTATTATGATTATTTTAATAATACAATATTAAATATTATATAATGTTTTATTTAATATTAGATTTTAGTTTAAGTAAGGAGAATATTTATGAAGTAAAATGTAATTGTAAACATTTTTGTTTTTTTATTTTTAAATACTTGCAATCCAGATTTAAACACTACTCAAAAAAATATGAAACATCAGCCTATTTAAAAAAGATTAAAATCCACCGTCCACTAAAAAGGAGCTAAAACCCAAAACAAAAGTTATCTTTTCTAACCAAGAAGCAAACTCTAACTCAAGACAAAAGAAAAAAAAGTCTTATACCCAAGAAAAAGGAATCTCTAGTCAAAATAAGAAGCCTCTAGTATAAAAATAAAAAACATACAACTTAATGATTTAAGAAATTTAATAAAAACAGCTCATCCGGATAAAGAAAAATATATAAAAAAAATGGATAAAGAATCTAAAAACTAATATGAAATGTCGATCTTCAAAGAAATGCATTGGGAAGAACCATCACATGAAACAGTATCCGATAATACTGAGAAATCTAATAGATATAAAAGAAAGATTTATGAGATCTTAAACACTATTGATACTAATGAATTAAAAGAATTTTCAAACATAATAATATCGTAAACAAAAACAAAGCTCCTTTTTAACACCATTATCGGATTTGTAAGTATTTTTGACAATGTAATTGATAGCTTATACTCCAAAAAAGATTTTTTAGACAAACTAGACATTCCAGACTTAGAAAAGCTAAAAATTGGTTTGTAAAATTATTATCTATAAAATCCGTCATCTCAAAAATGTAAAATCAATTTTCATTAGATTTATAATCTAATGAAAATCTCAAGCAAACAAATAGTAATGAGCTTAAATATTATATAACCACAATCTACAATTAAATTAAAGGAGAAGAAGCAAAAAAACTAGAAAATGATATTCTTTCAATAAATAAATTTTAAGTTATTAATTTTAACTGAGATAGGATTAATGTCTGGTGTTAAAGGTAGTATTGGTAATAGTTCGAGTTTAATTAATATTTTCAATTCTTTTGGAAAAAAATAAAATACTCTTAATTGATATGGACACTCAAGAATTAACTACTAGTCAGTTGGCTCTGGATTTTCTAGATTGATTGAGGATATATGTGGCACTTAAAGGTGAATATACTTTAATAAAAAATAATTTTTACGACGTGATGAGTTAAGTTCAAAATAAAAAAACATCGCTAACGAGAAATTATGGAGACAATAAAGATAAAATAAGGAAACTAAAAGAATTGAAAGATAATTTAAAGAAATATGCTGAGCTTGAAAAACTTATATTTCAGCTTGATGTTGCAGAACAAGAGATAAGATCTGCAGATGAATTTTTTGATAAGCTAAGAAAAGTTTAAAAAAAGGTATTATTGAAAGATTGAGGAATAAAAATGGATTATCTGATGCATCAAAATTGTCTATACGGGGGCTCGACAAAAAACAGAGGATGCTTTTTTGTCATAACTACTTGGAATTTTATTCTTCTAGAAAAGATGCCACAATAGGAGAAAGGTGAATTATGAAAGAACTAATTTAACATGCAAAAAAGGTTTTAAGTGATTTTTAGTGGATAAGAAAATATATAAAGATATTAATATTTAAAATTAAAGTTTTCTTTTTCTTTAAAAAAGAGATCCTCTTTAAGGGTTATATATTTGTATCGTAGTGTAATGGCTGTAATTAAACAATAAAGCTCCCACATGGGAGGCCTATATTAGTGATTGTTGTGATAATTAAATTGACTTTATTTTTTTTAAAAAAATATGCAAAAAAATTTTAATGGACTGTTGCAATAAATAGGCTGATTGGACAACATAAGAACTTCAAAATTATTTAAAATTATCTATATGTTTGAACAATGGAATTTATATTATCTTTTATTTCAGATTCATTTACTCAATTTTTATATTAGACAACGCATTTTAAGAATTCTATAATTTACATTAAATCAATTTAAATAATAAAAATTAAACACTTTAAAATTTTCAGAACACTTAAAAAAGTAAAAACCTATTAATTCTTTAAGAATATAATAAAAGAAAGAATGTTGCAATAAAATTGGGAGTAGTGCCATTTAAGAAATATTCTAAAAAACCTATCATTATCAAAAATTAGAGAAAAAATTAAAAATGAAAAATAATTTTGGTCTTAAGTAGCAAAATGCTGATTTATTATATAACAACAAAGAGAAAGTTTCTAATTATAACAGAGAATATTATCAAAAAAACAGAGAAAAACTTAAATTAATAGCTAGAGAGCTATATCGTAGAAAAAAAAGGAATGCATTCAAATAGAAAAAATTAAGTTTATTAAGAATTTTAAAGTTATTTTAATGTTAATAGGCTATGTTAACAGTTTGTTAAATTGTTGTATTATTATACTCTAAATATGTTCTAAAAATTAGTTTTTTAATTAAAAACTAATTTTTAGACAAATCGGCCAACGCCTATTTTACTATTTATTTATCAGTACTAGCTTTATAGATAAAGCAAGATTGTTTAAACTCATATCTGACTTTTTCTATTATTTCTCAGTGTAATCAATTTTATATAGGTCCAATTACATTAAATAGCCAAAAATTCTATCTAGATAGTCAGTAATCTATAAAGCAAGTCATTATTTCAAACTTCATGAATATAATTAGAATTATTAATTTATTTTTTATGAGATATCCCAAGGTATCAAAAGAATCTAAAAAACAACTTTTTTTCTTTAATCCTAATTTCTTTTAAACTTAAACATCCTCTAACCTGTAAAGTATGGGGGAAAGCGGGTATCTATCTTTTTCATTTCAAAAATTTATAGTTATCTATTTTTTTTGCTAATTTCTTCTTTAGAAATACTTTCCTAATATTCTTTATGCATCTTTTTAGATTTTTTTATATTTTCTTTAGTAACATCATTAATTTCTTTAATTTTTTAATAACTATTTTCTAAAATAATTGTAATTTCTTCCTTTTTTAAAACTTCAAATTTCTTTTTTGCAAAATCAAAAAATTAATTTTTAGTATATCCTATCAAGGCATCTCCTATCTTTATATGATGTCCAACAAGGCTAAGACATTCCAAAAACAAAAATATTAATCCGAAAATTTAGACATAGTAATTTCAACAGAAATAGGATTAATATAAACACCATAAATACACTTCTTAAGTAGAATTCTTTTAAGTACTAATTCTTTACTTATACTATCTTGAATAGCATATTTTTCATCTTCTTTAACAATAACTGTGCATTCTTATGCAGATAGATTAAAAATAAAATTTGTGTTAAATTGCAATGTTTCGCATAATAGATATACAAACATAAATAAAATGCAAATAAAAACATTTATTTTATTCTAAGATAATGATGGATTTGTCATTTTTGAACTCATAAAAATAATCAAAATAAATTTTTTATATAAGTTTAGAAATTTGACAAATCAAAAAAAGCAACAGCATTTAATTTATTTCCGACAACAGATATCGATGAACTTTTAATTTATGTAAGCACTAAACCCAAAAAAGGTATTTAAAAAATACTAAGAGAATAGAATTTAAAACAAATGCACTTTTTCAAAAATTTGCTATTTAGAATTTAAATTTAAAAAGGAAATTATTTTTTGTCATATTAAAGGATTGGTTAATTTGTATTTTGTAAAAACACTAAAAAGGGCGTGAACATTATTGCTGATTTAAATAACAATTATAAAGACAATTCAAATTGCAAATATTTCAGTTAAATTTGAAAAGTAAATTTTTAATTCTTTCTTTTCCAAAATTCAAACAAATAAAGTATTTAATTCTGTTGTTTAAAGAAAAAAAGAAAAGATTGAAAATATTGAACTTTATAAAAAAGTAGACTTAAAATTAAGAAATATTAAATGAACCTGTATTAATTACAAAACTTTATTATATCCAAAATATAACTTTAATTGCTAAATTTTTTATTACTTTTTAAATTTTTTAAAGAGATTTATATAATAAGTAGTTTTTCATAATCAAATATTATTGAACAATCTTTTTAAAACTAAGCTTATTTTGATTATCAATGATATCTTTAAAAAAACAAATTAATACTTTAAACTTTTTAAGTTCTTGAACTATTAATTCAGGAGTAGATGTTATGCTTCTTGTAGCATCTATTATTAGATGAACCCGAAATCCCAAGCTAATTGCATCAAGTATTGTTTCTTTTACACAAAAATCTAATGCTAATCCTGCTATAAATAATGTATTAATTAAATTGTTTTTTAAATAAAGATAGAGACCGGTTTGTTTTGTTTTATCGTAATTATCATAAAATCCACTATAACTATCGTGATATCGATTCTTGCCTTTAAAAAACACTTTTTTTATTCTTTTTGTATTTAAACTATTGGGGAATTCTGCTCCCCAGGTATTCTTGACACAATGTCTAGGCCAAATGCCCTTATTTTTATTGCTCAAAAAGCTTATATGATTTTTACAATGCCAATCCTTGGTAGCAACAATGTTTTTGAAATAATTTTGAAGCTCATTGATCAAAGGAATTATTTCATTGCTATTAAATATAGGTAAAGCACCCGATTCTAAAAAATCATTTTGTATATCTATTAAAATAAGTGCGCTATTTTCTGTTATTTTTAAAATAAAATCCTCCCTAGAAAATACTTAATAGTAAATCCTACCAATTATTTATTTGGAATACCCAAGACAATAATTAATTTTACCTTTAAAGGTATCCAAATTAAAGCATAAATACTATCTTTGATTCTACATTTTATTTATATTAATTGTTTAATTATGATCCTAAAAAAGAGAGATATTAAATAAATATAAAAATATAAAAAACTTTGCCAATAAATAACAAAAAATATTACCGGGGCAATTATTGATCAAATAATTATTAGTAAAATAAAACAATAGAGACTGCTATTATAGAATAAAAAGGAAATATTATTTTTTGTATTTACATTACTTATATAATCATTCTCAAGAAATCTAAATTTAATGTTTATTGATATACACTACCTACAAACAAATTTTATCTTTCAAATGGATCAATCTGATCTTATGATATTATTATTACAATTCTCTTTAAGTATTTTCGTCTAAAACTTTTTGCATCTTTTATAAATAACCAATCTTTTTCCAATGCCAATTATAGTCTTTTGCTTACAACTTCTAATTTTTTAGCTTCTTCAATTCTATCAAGTTAGGTAGTTAAATATTTGCTTGTTTTATATTCTCTTTGTACATCTCTTAATCTTTTTTAAAATTCTTCATCAAATATCAAACTAAGATGCAATGTTTAATAAATTTGATCAATCTAAATTAATAAGAATAACTCCTAACCAATAATAAAAATTTATGTAAGCTTGAGGTTAAAAAATAGTTCCAAAAAAAATATTGAGATTGTTAATGTATTATTAAATTTTTCTGAATTATTTTTAGCACACTTTTGTAGTAACTCACTGGACATGTCATTTCTACTGTCTCTGACATCGGCGGCCAAAGAAACTTACTACTTTTTCCATTAATTTCTTAATGTCTTAATGAATTCATTGAAATTACGAAGCAAAGCTGCTGCAATTATAGCATAAACACGCAAACGTCTTGCTTATGATATAGAAATAGAATAAAAAAATAAGCAATTTTTATGCTTATATTAAAGTGCTTTATTTATAAGCAGAAAGTTTAAAAAAAATAACAATTTTAACTTGTATTTAATAATAAAGCATGCGGATATTAAGCTGTATTCTTTTCTTTTTGACATTTAAGAATCTTAAGCCATAAAAACACTTTAATATTGAAATTATTCAAAATCAAACTTGATGTATTATACATATAAAACATTGAATAAAAATTATACGGATAGTGTACTTACTTAGCTATGTTATTTTTTGGCAAGCTTCCTCCATCTAATAATTTTTTTTGTTTACTCTTTTTTAGTTTTTATACTTAATTTAATATTATGCTCTTTCTTTACTTTAGGTTTTGAGTTAAAAGTTAATTTAACAAAAACCAATCAAAAATAAACAAAAACGGACTTTTGAAAAACAAAATATTATAAAACTTCCGTCAATAAAAATATTATTATGATTATTTCTATAATACAATATTGAATATATTATAATATAATTCCATATTTAATATTGTATTATATTTATATTATATTTAATATTGTGTTGTGTTATATTTATATTATATTGAATATTGTATTATAAATTTTAAGTAAGGAGAATATTTATGAAGTACAATATAATTGTTAGCATATTAGTTTTTTTACTTTTAGCCTGCAATCCATATTTTAACACCAATAAAAAAGATGCTAAACATACGTCTATTAAAAAAGAAAAATCAAAGTCCATTAATAATGGATTAAAAACTAAAATAAAAGTAAGTCAAAATAAAAAAGAAAACTCTAATCCAAGAAAAAAAGAGGTCTCTAGCCAAAACGAAGAAGAAAAAGGCAAAGACAACAATAGAAAAATAAATAACACATTACTTGATGATTTAAGAAATTTAATAGAAACAGCCAACTTAGATAGAGAAAAAGATATAAAAAAATTAGAAGAAGAATCTCCAGAACAATATGGAATGTTAGCTGCTTTCGAACTATTGCATTGGGGATCATCACCAGATAAAAATAAAAAAATATCTGACAATATACCTCGATCTAAAGAATTTAGGAGACAGATTTATAGCTTTTTAAATCCTATTGATGCCAACGAATACAAGAATTTTGCAGAAATTATAATATTGACAGGAAGAAGATATATACTAACCGAACTTTACGAGTTTGGAATCCTTTTCGACAACACAATTGATACAATTGTTAAATTGTATTCCAAAAAAGATACTCTGAATAAATCAAACAATTCAACTTTAGAGAATCTTAAAAATTCGTTTAAAAAATTATTGTCTACAAAAACAATCGTATCAAAAATGTTTAAGCAATTTTTATTAGATGATGAAAATAATAAAGATCTTATTAAAAAAGATACCCTTAAACTTACACCTCGTTTAGATTCACTTTTCGATCAAATTAGAACAATAATAGATGAAGTAAATGAGTTAAAAAATATCATATCCTCAATATATGATAACATTTAGATTATATACTAAAATTGTTGCACAATATCCAGCCTATCCTTATTAAGGATAGGCTTAACGTTTTAACCAAAGATTACAAAAAAAATTACATCTATAATTAACACAATAAATAAAAATCAGACAATAATATTTATTAAATAAATATTATTAAGTTTACAATGCAAAATTGCAATTTAAATAAAGGGGAAAAACACATAATTATTATGCAATATTCAAAAAAACAAAAAAATCATTTCTTTTAATGATTTATAATTGCTAAATTATATAACTGCAATGACCACTTACTTTCAAGTATATTAATTAATTCGATTTTTAATAAATTGGAAACATTTTAAAATAAAGTTGTTTTACAATACTACCCCTTGTGCATAACAAACACTTGTTAATGTCTTATTATATTCTAATAAGCTTTTCATCTTTATTAATCCTCATATATTAAGTCAAAACTTTTTATGAAAATAATATTGTTTGCCAGTTATGTTGAAGCATAAAGGGATGAATTTTTAGTTAATTATATTAAGTCAAACTCATTGAAAATTTTTTTTACTTTTTCAATCCTTAACTTGCTTTTCAATCTCAGATTGAACTTTTCAAACGTCTTCTTTTACTTTTAATTTATATTTTCCCTTAAAGATTTTAAAATCTAATATTTTTTCCTTTAGAAAAGGATCTCTATTTTTATAAATTGATTAAGGTTAGTAAATTATACTGAACTCTTACACAGAAAGCTTACCTAACAACTTTATAAACTTTTTAAAAAGGTACAAAAACCACCAAAAAATCTGTTTCTTTTTTATAAAAAAATTATAATTCTATTCCATCTATTCCATTAATCCTTTCAATACAATATATTTCTCAATTTGAAAACTTAAGAGTGTAATATGTAATAATATAATTCTTTCAATATCTTGTTATTATTTATTACTTCTTATTAATCTTAATTTGCTCTTTGACATGTGAAATTGAATGGTAAATAGTTTTTATTAAAGTATATCATCAGTGTTACATTTTAATTTTCTATTTGATTTGTTTTTTAAAGCATCTTTCATAGATTCTTAAAAATTCTCGAAAATCCCTGTTTCTTTTTTTCTTCTTCCTAGCTATGTTATTTTTTAATGTGCAATATATGCCATTTCTCATAGAA
>NZ_JAJNFB010000022.1 GCF_021043605.1 Borreliella americana | reverse complement strand
TTTTTTTAATATGAATATAGATAAAGATAAATATACAAGTATTGGAATTTGTGGTGGTCGAAGTATAGTTAACTTTTTAAGTGTTTTTCTTAAAAAAAAAATTTCTTTTAAAAGAGCACATTTTTTTTTAGTTGATGAACGGTGTGTTCCATTAAATGATGAGGATAGTAATTATAACCTTTTAAATAAAAATTTTTTTTCCAAAATGGTTGATAAAAATTTAATAAGCATTTCCAAATTTCATGCTTTTGTTTATAGCGAAATAGACGAAGCCACAGCTATTCATGACTATAATATTGAATTTAATTCTAGGTTTAATATTTTTGATTTTATTTTAGTTTCTGTTGGCGAGGATGGCCACATAGCATCGCTTTTTCCTTCAAGAAAATTGTTATTTTCAGATGTAGAAGGTTATCAGTATGAATACAATTCTCCCAAATTTCCTAGTAAAAGAATAAGCTTAACGCCGAAAACTTTGTTTAGTTCAAAAGCTGTTGTTTTATTATTTATGGGTGTTGATAAAAAGCGTGCCTTAGAAAATTTTTTAGGCTCTAATAGTTCTATTAATGAATGTCCAGCTAGACTTCTCAAAGAGCATCCCAATTTACTAGTTCTTACAAACATTAAAAGAGATGAAGGTTATGCAGGATCCTAGGCTTTCCAAGTATAAAAATGCTAAAAATTTAAGCAAAAAAACGGTTGAAGAAATTGATACTTTAAGTTTAAATAAAAATTTTTCCGATTCAGAGATTCAAGGTTCTATGCTTAGATCTTGGATAAGCCTTATTAAGGGCAATAAAAACAAAGCCCCTATTGAGCCTAAATCCAACAATATTGATGATTTAAAGCCAGGGTTTATTCGCAAAGAGAGTAAGGTCACAAAGATTGCAAAATATTTTTTGGCTATTGGACTTGAAAAATCTGCAAAGATTATGTCTGAGCTTGATGATTCAGATATAATCTTAATTACCAGAGAAATTTCAAAGATTAGTTATATTGCTCCAGAAGAAAAAGAGCATATTATTAAAGAATTTGAAGAGTTACTAAGAAATCAAAAAAGGTATGTTAAGGTTGATGATAACTTTGCTTATGAATTATTAAATAAAACCTTAGGAAAATCTAAAGCAAAATCAATTTATAAAAAAGTTACTGGTAATGATATTTTTATTCCTTTTGATTATTTATCTCAAATTGAGCATGAACAACTTTGGGCATTAATTAAGGATGAAGATATTAAAACGCTTGTTATATTATATAATTATTTAAATAAAGATCAAAAAAAGTATGTTTTTTCAATGCTAGAAAAAGAAGATAGAAAAAAATTTGTAAAAGATCTTGTTAAGCCAAGGCAATTAAGCATGGAAACAATAGAGGCAATTTCGAATAAGCTTAAGGATAGATTTAAGATGCAGGGGAATATTAAGACAGATAAGCTTGATGGATCTAAGATTCTTGTTGATATTTTAAGCTATATGGATTCTAATGAAGAGAAAAATTTGCTTAATAATATTAATATGCGGGATTTAAATCCTGTTGTGGACAGCGAAATTCGAGAAAAAATATTTGATATCAATGTAATATTGAGAATAATGGATAATGACCTTCATAATATTTTAAGAGAGTTTACAGACAAAGAGATTGCAATTATTATTAAGGATAAAGCTGACGAGGTTAGAGATAAAATACTTTCAAATGTTTCAAAAAGGCGTAAAGAAATTATTTTAGATGAAGAAGCTTTTTTGGGAGGAAAAATAAGTAAAAAAGATTTAAAAGCCATGACAACAGCTTTTGTTAATTATATTAAAAATTTAACTTTAAAAGGCGATTTAACAATATATAGAAAAAATGAGGAATTTATTTAATGACACTTAATAGGTTGCGTAAAAAATATATCGATTTTTTTAAATCAAAAAAGCATTTTGAAATAATGGGGAAATCGTTAGTTCCTGAAAATGATCCTACAGTTCTTTTTAATACAGCTGGCATGCAGCCCCTTATCCCATATCTTCTTGGAGAAGTTCATCCATCAGGAGATATGCTTGTTAATGTTCAAAAATGCCTAAGAACGGGCGACATTGATGAGGTTGGAGATTTAAGCCATTTAACTTTTTTTGAAATGCTTGGAAATTGGTCTCTTGGGGCTTATTTTAAAGAGTATTCTGTAAAGTGTAGTTTTGAATTTTTGACGTCTTCTGATTATTTAAATATACCAAAAGACAGTCTTTACGTGAGTGTATTTGAAGGTGATCAAGAGATTCCCCGCGATACAGAGACTGCCAAAGTTTGGGAAAGTTTGGGTATTTCCAAAGATAAAATACACTATCTTTCTAAGGAGCACAATTTTTGGGGTCCCGTTGGATCTAAGGGGCCTTGTGGACCAGATACTGAAATATATGTGGATACTGGAAAACCCAAGTGTTCTATTGACTGTAATATTACGTGTTCTTGTGGTAAGTATTTTGAAATTTGGAATAATGTTTTTATGCAATACAATAAAGATGAAAATGGTAATTACATAGAATTGAATCGAAAATGTGTTGATACAGGAATGGGTCTTGAGAGGACAATTGCTTTCTTGCAGGGCAAATCTTCAGTTTATGAGACAGATGCATTTATACCCATAATAAAGAGAATAGAAAATATTTCCGGTAAAATTTATGGACAGAAAGAAGATAATGATAGATGTATTAGAATAATTTCTGATCATATTAAAGCAGCTTGCTTTATTCTTGCTGACAGTTCTGTTGTTTTTCCCTCCAACTTGGGTCAAGGATATGTTTTAAGAAGACTAATAAGGCGTTCTATAAGATATGCAAAGAAGCTTGAGATAAAATCCCATTTTTTAGCTGATCTTGTTGATTCTGTAGAAGCTATTTATAAATCTTTTTATAATGAGTTAACAGAAAAAAAGGATTTTATCAAAAAGGAATTAAGAATAGAAGAAGAAAAGTTTTTTAAAACTTTATCTCAAGGAGAGCAAGAATTTATTAAAATAACAAGAAATTTACCTTCTAAGACCATTCCTGGTGATATTGCTTTTAAACTATACGATACTTATGGCTTTCCATACGAAGTAACAGAAGAACTTGCTATTGAATATGGCTTTAACATTGATAAATTGGGTTTTAATGAGCATTTTAAGAAGCATCAAAAGACTTCAAAGAAAGGGGGTGAAAAAGTCTTTAAAGGTGGGCTTGCCGATTATACTTATGAGACCACTAAGCTACATACAGCGACTCATTTGCTGCATAAGGCACTTCAATTAGTACTAGGCGATCATGTTAGACAAAAAGGAAGCAATATTACTGCTGAGCGATTAAGGTTTGATTTTGTTCATTCTGAAAAGATGACAGATGATGAGATAAAAAAAGTTGAAGAGATTGTTAATTTACAGATAAAAAATTCTTTGTCTGTAAAAAAAATTATAATGAAATTAAGTGAAGCTCGAAAAAAAGGTGCTATGGCTCTTTTTGGAGAAAAATATGACGACTTGGTGAGTGTTTATGAGATAGATGGATTTTCACTTGAAGTTTGTGGGGGCCCTCATGTAGAGAATACCAATGAACTTGGTACTTTTAAAATACAAAAAGAACAATCCTCATCTTCAGGTATAAGAAGAATAAAAGCTATTTTGATTGATGAGTAAATTACTTATTATTTGTTGATTTGTTTTAATAGGAGGCTTTATGATAAAATCAATTTTAGATTATTTATTGACTTTGCATCCTGTATTATTGGGACTTTTAGGGTCTACTTTCACTTGGTTTACTACAGCTTTTGGAGCAGCAGCAGTTTTTTTCTTTAGAAAGGTAGATAATAAAATAATGGACGCTATGCTTGGTTTTTCAGCTGGTATTATGATAGCGGCCAGTTTTTTTTCGCTTATTCAGCCTGCTATAGAAAGAGCCGAAGAACTTGGTTACATTACTTGGGTGCCGGCTGTTTTTGGATTTCTTGTTGGAGCATTTTTTATATATATTGTAGATGTATTTGTTCCAGATCTTGATAAACTTACTTTTATTGATGAAGACTTAACTAAGCATGGTAAAAAAGATTTTTTACTCTTTACTGCTGTTACTTTACATAATTTTCCAGAAGGATTAGCCGTTGGAGTTGCTTTTGGGGCTTTGGCGTCTAATCCAGATATTCAAACTTTGGTTGGGGCTATGCTTCTTACGCTTGGTATTGGCATTCAAAATATTCCCGAAGGAGCAGCTATTTCTCTACCTTTAAGAAGAGGCAATGTTGCTTTAGCAAAATGCTTTAACTATGGTCAAATGTCGGGGCTGGTAGAAATTGTGGGGGGGCTGATGGGTGCTTATGCGGTTTATTCTTTTACCCGAATTTTACCTTTTGCGTTAGCTTTCTCTGCAGGAGCTATGATTTATGTGTCAATTGAACAATTAATACCCGAAGCTAAGAGGAAAGACATTGACAATAAAGTGCCAAGCATATTTGGTGTTATTGGTTTTACATTAATGATGTTTCTTGATGTTTCATTGGGTTGAAATTATCCAAATTTTCCGCTGATATATTCTTCAGTTTTAGTATTTTTAGGATTGAAGAATAGTTCATCAGTTGAACTTTCTTCTTCGATGCATCCATTAAGAAAAAATGCGGTTCTGTCAGATATTCTTCCGGCTTGTTGCATATTGTGCGTTACAATGATTATTGTGTAACTTTCTTTTAAGTTTATTATTAACTCTTCAATTTTGCCTGTTGATATTGGATCTAGAGCAGAGGTAGGTTCGTCCATCAGTATTACATTTGGCTCTATTGCGAGAGTTCTTGCAATACAGAGCCTTTGCTGCTGGCCTCCCGAGAGACTTAAGGCGTTTGTATGAAGTTTGTCTTTGACCTCATTCCAGAGTGCAGATTTTTTTAGTGATTGCTCTACTATTTCGTCTAGTTTTTTTTTATCTTTTGTTCCATGTATTTTTGGACCATAGCTTATATTGTCATAGATAGACATTAAAAATGGGTTGGGAGTTTGGAACACCATTCCTATTTTTCTTCTAAGCTCCAGGATATCGAAATTATTTGAATAAATGTTTTTTCCCTCATATATTACATTGCCTTCTATTTTAATGCCTTCAACAAGATCGTTCATTCTGTTGAGAGTTCTTAAGAATGTTGATTTTCCACAGCCAGATGGGCCTATTAAGGCAGTAATACTATTTTTTAGTATTTTTATATTTATTTTGTTTAAAGCTTTAAAGTCTGTATAAAATAGATTCAGATTTTCTGTTTCTATTATAACTTCATTTTTTGGTGTATCTTTTTCTTTTATCACTTATTTAATCCTATATAATTTGTTTATTAAAAATTTTGATGTTAAATTTATTATAAGTATCATAATAACAAGTATTGAGGCTGTTCCAAATCCTTTGTCCAGGTGTCCTTCTTGAAATAACATTAGTAAGTGTACAGTTAATGTTCTTGATGGTTCATTTAAATTTGTTGCAAGTCCCAAGTTTGTTCCCATTGTAAAAAGCAATACAGCTGTTTCTCCCAAAGCTCTTCCTATTGCAAGAACTATTCCTGTTAGTATTCCGGGAATAGCTGCTGGAACCATAACTTTAATTATAGTTTCTGTTTTATTTGCCCCTAATGCGAATGAAGCGTACTTGTATGATTTTGGGATTGTTTTAAATGCTTCTTCGGTTGTTTTAACAATCATTGGTAATATCATTAGGGAGCTTGTTATTGCTCCTGAGAGTATTCCTATTCCAAGAATTGGTACAAAAAAAATCAGTCCAAAAAGTCCAAAAATTATTGCAGGAATTGAAGAAAGAATGTCAACGCTCATAGAAAGTATTTTGTAAAATATTTTACTAGAAGTATATTCGGCAAGCATTATACCAGTTCCTATTCCAATGCATATTGAAATAGCAGTTGTTAATAGTATTACATAAAAAGTATTTAATATTAAATAAGAAATTCCACCATATGCACCAGAATCTCTTGGAATAGATAATATAAAATTTAAATTCAAAGGACTACTTTTATCAACGTAGTGCATTTTAATAAAGGGTGCTTTAAAATTTTGAAAATAATGCCAAGGCACAATTGCTAGTGTGCCTTCTGTTTTTTCTATAGTTTGTATTATAGTTTCTTCTTGATCAAGATATTTTATTATTTTTAATTTAATGTCCTTTGATATTAAATTGATCCATTTTTCTTTGCCTTTGATAAGTTTTTCAACTTCATCGACACCCAATGTATTTATTATTTCGTTTTCATTTTTTGTTAAAGTTTTTTTACTTATTAAGACAGACATAGTTTTTATTTTTAAAGCTTTAATATTGGGGTATAATTTAAGATCTATGGATTCAAATTCTTCTTTTGTTAAATAACTTATAGAGCCTATTGTGCTGTTTATGATTTGAAGTATTTTTTTTGTAGATGGTTCGATTTTTATGTATCTTTTATTAAATACATTGTTTTTGATTAATGTTTTTAAAATGGCTTTGTTAGATATGCTGTCAATTGAACTTGCAATAGGTATAATGTCAATTCCTTGATCTGAAATGCTTCCCCAGTGTGAAATTTTATTATTATATATGTTGTGAATATCTTCTATTGATATTTTGTCTGTATTGATGTTTTTGTTAACAATAAAAACAATTTGTATTTCTTTGTTGTCTTCTGATTTAAATGGTACAAAGCTTTGAGTTTTGTTTAAAAATAAAGTTTGTTTTTTTTTGAAATAAAATAAAGAGTTATACAATACATATGCTATTAGAAAAATTAATACTGCTGTTAAAAAATATGCGATAGAATTGATTATAAAGAAATAGAACTTATTAATCAATTTATTTATTTGAGTTTTGGTCACTTTTTCTTTAACCCTTTATTGGAAGATAGTATAAAATTTTTGAGTAAATTTGTAATTATTGAAAATAACAATAATACTAGAGCTGTAGAAAAGAGAGCTTCTCTGTGAACCCCTGATGCGTATCCCATGTCCATAGCAATGTTTACAGTTAGTGTTCTAATGGGAGAAAATACGTTTTTTATAAAAAGAGGAGAGCCTCCTCCAACCATTAATACTGCCACGGTTTCTCCAATAGCTCTTCCTATTGCCAATATTGTTCCTGCTAAAATACCTCGACTAGCTGATGGTATTATTATCTTATATATTGTTTGCCAGTCTGTTGCTGCTAATGCAAGAGATGCAAATTTATATGATTTTGGAACAGCTTTAAGTGATGAATAACAAACGCTAATTATTGTGGGAACTATCATTATGCTTAATATGAGTGATGAGCTTATTAAATTGTATCCCAAATTGTCTTCTCTTTGAAAAATGTTTTTTACTAAAGTTGCAACAAATGTGCTTCCGAAAAATCCGTAAACCACACTAGGGATTCCTGCCAAGAGTTCTATTACTGTTTGTAAAAATTGCCCATAAAATCCTTTTGCTTTTTCAAGTAAATATATTGCAAATCCTAATCCAATTGGTAAAGCAATTAAAATAGAAAAAAGTGTAGTTAAAAAGGAATTAATAATGAATGCTAAGATACCATAAGATTTTTGTAGATTGCTGGTAGGATCCCAATTGGTGCTAAATAAAAAGTTTAAAATTTTAATTTTGTTATTAATAAATGGCATTATTCCAGTTTTTAATATAAATAAACCTAAAAACAATATTGATAGAGAGCTGATTATTGCAGATATAAGAATAAAAGATTTGAAAATAATTGAAATTATTTTTCTTTTTGTCTTTAAGCTTAGATGCATTTTTTAAAAGAATCCCTTAAAGCTCATGTCAGTGTTAAATTGTATTACTTGACTTAATATTAAGTCAAGTTTTTTTTTCTTTGATTTAATTATGTTTTTATCCCTAAAAAACCTTGTTCTTCAACAATATCTTGTCCGATTGAGCTTGTCATGAAATCAATAAATTGAGTTACGTTTTTATCTTCATATTTATTATTTGTAACTATTATTAAATTTCTTTTAATGGTGTATTTGTTGCTATTTATTGTTTCTTTTGTAGGATATGTGCTGTTGACAGAAAGAATATTTAAACCCTTTTCTATTGAATTTTTTGCGTATCCAAGCCCTATATATCCTATTGAGTGCGGAGTAAGGCTTGTTTTTTCAATTACTTCTCCATTAGATTTTACCACTATTCCGTCTTGTCTAAATTGAGCTTTTTCTTGAGTTTTAAATATTTTATTAAGAAGTAGATCTTTTATAGACGAATAAGAACCAGAAGAAGAGTCTCGATTAATAAAGTTAATTTTAGCATCAGGGCCTCCCACTTGCTTCCAATTTTGAATTTCTCCATTTAATATTTTGGCTAGATTTTCTTCTGCAATATTTGTAATTTTTATTTCAGGACTTGTAATAAAAATTAAAGCATCATAAGCAAATACAGTTTCTTTTGCCCCCTGTTCAATTTCTTCTTTAGTTAAATCTCTTGATGATATTGCTATTTTATATATTTTGTTAAATAGCCCGTTTATGCCAACACTACTTCCTTGCGCATCGTATGTTACTTTAATATTATTGTTTATTTTATTATATCTTAAAATCATTTCGTCTAGTATTGGGCTTACAGTTGTAGATCCCCCAATTGATACAATTTTTTCATTGTCTTGATTTTTACAGTTGTATAATAAACTTGTTGATAGCATAAAAATTAAGATAATAACTTTTTTCATCAAGTAAACTCCTTTGTTTAAGTATATAATATCATTAATTTAAAATAAGTCAATTATAAATTAGCTTTATTGATTAAGTTGTAATTGAGGAATAATAGCAAATATTTTAATTTTTTGGTATAAATTACTACTAGATTTGTATGTTAAGTTTTGCGAGGTATTTAAATGGCAGTAGTGAAATCTAGTGAGATTGAAAAAGGTTCTTTTTTGCTTATCAAAGGGGCTCCTCATATTGTTCTTGAAAGAGAATTTTCAAAAACAGGCAGGGGAGGGGCAATAATAAGATTAAAGCTTAAGAACTTAAAAAACAAATTTGTCATTAGAGAAACTTTAAAAGGGGCAGATACTGCAGAAGCTATTGAAATTTATGAAGTTAGTGCTCAGTATTTATACAAAGATAAAGACGTTTTGGTTTTTATGGATTTAGAAACTTATGATCAAATTAGTTTGGACTTAAAAGAAAGTGCTAATTTACAAGATAAAGTGCCTTTTTTGCAGGAGTCTGAAATCTATTCTCTTATAACTTTTGACAATGTGGTTATTGATATTAAGTTGGCCCCAAAGATTGCTTTTGAAGTTGTAG
The DNA here is from genome assembly GCF_021043605.1 of Borreliella americana. Taxonomy (GTDB): domain Bacteria; phylum Spirochaetota; class Spirochaetia; order Borreliales; family Borreliaceae; genus Borreliella; species Borreliella americana. The sequence continues at coordinate 1,418 of NZ_JAJNFB010000022.1, read as the reverse complement.
AGGTTGAGGCGGCTGTTAAAGGCGATACTGTAACAAATGCAATGAAAAATATTACTCTTAATACAGGGCTTGTAGTAAAAGCTCCACTTTTTATTAACGTTGGAGATAAGGTTTTAGTTAATTCTGAAACTAAAGAGTATGCAGAGCGTATTAAAATTTAAATTAATATTGTTTTTTTGTTGTTTTGCCTGTTCTTGCGAAATAAATTATCCGGAAATAAAGGAGCTTGATTATAAGATAAATTATTATTTTACTGAGAATCTTTTAGATTACTCTATGAGTTTTGATTTTGCAATTAAAGTTTTAAATCCAAAAGATGTTTTTAAATTATCAATAGAGAATAAGAATACTAATGAGTTTATTCAAGTGATTAATGATAATTATAGCTCTTTTTTTATTGATTCTAGCCTTGGTAAGGATATTCTATATTGTAGAGATTTGAGATTTGATTTTTTTGATAAAACTTTTGAAGATTTTACCTCGTGTGTTCGTCTTTTTGATAAGGGCATGAGAGTATACAGTAGAGAGCTTGTTATTTCTTTGGGCATGTCAAAATATGATTTAGATGATGTTCACAATTATGTATATAAGTCTAAAGATATGGAAATGTTAAACAAGTTAAGCAATTCCAAAGTATTTTTTGTTAAAACCTATAAATACAAACTGCATTCTGTCTCTTCAGTTGTTAGAATTGATTCAATAGATACTCTGGAGATTGATAAAACATTTGATAATTATATAAGTTTTTATTATGTAGAAAAAAATTCAAATCTTTTTTTTAAAGTTAGTTGAAAAAATCAAAATGGGCCCACCAGGACTTGAACCTGGGACCTACCGATTATGAGTCGGGTGCTCTAACCAACTGAGCTATGGGCCCGTAACTTTAATTTATTATATTTATTTTTTATTCATTGTCAAGTTCATTTTGAATAACTTCTATTTTAGAAGCCAATGCGTCTAATTTGTTATTAATTTTATCTTTTTCTTTTGTTAGGATTTGCACTTTTTGTTGAATGTTTTTTATTTCTTCTTGTTTTGTTATTTTTATTAAATCATTATTTAAGTTTAATATTTTTTGGTTTGTTTTTTCTATTTTTTGGATTGTTGAGTTGATTGCATTTGTTTTGGCTATCATTTTATCTTTTTTTGTGGCTTCAATAAATTCTTCACCAATTTTTTTTAAAATATTTTCTTTGTTTTTTGTAATAACATCGATTTCGTTTTTTATTTTATTCTTTTTGTATATTTTTTCTTTTTTACTTGTAGATATTATTTCTTTTATTTCTTCTTTTATGTTTTTTATATTTGTTTTGATTTCATTTATTATTTTAAATTCTTTAACAATTACATTGTTTAATTTTTTATTTAATGAAAATTCATTTATTATGCTTTCAAAGTTTTCAGAAGGGTAATATTTT
>NZ_JAJNFB010000021.1 GCF_021043605.1 Borreliella americana | reverse complement strand
TTTTTAAAAATTTTTTATAATCATCATAATTATTTTCATTATTAACTATATTGGATATTCCTCGTATAATTATAAAAGGAATTTTAAAATTAAACGCCACTTGAGCAATTGCAGCACTTTCCATATCTACTGCAATTGCATCTCGGAATTCTTCCGGAATTTCATCATAAAAATTTTGATGATTAATGAATTAATCTCCAGTAATTATTAAGCCCATATGAGATGTTATATTGTTTAATTTTATCCTAGAAGCTTTCTTTATAAGGGCAGTGTTTGCCTTAAATTTTTCGGGGTGTTCTGGAACATGCCCAATTTCATAACCAAATCTATGTAGATTAAAGTCGTAACTTGTTGTTTCTGTAGATATTACCACATCTCCTACTTTTATGAATTTGTTTGTTTCGCTATAAATACCACTAGCAACTCCAGCATTTATTATATGACTGATTTTATATTTTGATAAAATATAACTTGTCCAAAAGGCTGTGTTTATTTTTCCAACTCCCGTAGCTATGGTAATTATATTATGACCAAATACTCTTCCAAAGGTAATCTTTTTTTTCATTCTATGTTCTTCTATTGAAATAGATTTTTTGTTTTGAATGATTTTGTTTATTTCTGATATTTCTGCTTTTGTAGCTGATAATATTAAAATATTACTTTTATTACTTTGAGAATTTTCATTTGATTCATTTATTTTTGGTTCATTTCCCCAATTATTTAAAATAATAAATAAAAAAAATATTAATATATTTATTATATTTTTGATTTTCATAAAGAAACTCCATATATGTTTTTTTGATAATTTATAAATTAATATTTCTATATTCTTATTAGTTTAAATAATATTGCAATATTATTAACAATCTAAAAATAGTAACTTCAAGACTTATAATAGAAAAAATATTTTAACCCGTTGGGTAAATATTATTGGAATCCTTATTTTTGGCTATAGGTCATTGTGCTTTATTTCTACTAGAGAAGTTTTTTCTGTTTATATCATATTAAAAATATATTTAAAACCAATTTATTGGTTTTAAATTCATCTTCACCTAAACCTAAATTTAATAAAAAAAATTTATAGTTAGAGAATTCTTTGTAATTCTAGTTGAAACAATGATTATGAAGAATCCTTATAATAATAAAATTTGCTTTAAAGACGTTTTTGCCGCTAAAACCCTATGATAAAAATCATAACTTTCTTTAATTTTAACTTGACATTTAATTGGTTTTATAAAATTTTTTCAAATTTTTGAATTAACTTTGAATTTTTATCTCTTGAAAGAAAGATTGCTTTTTAAAAGCATTTTGTATAGCATCATTTCCTTCTATCATGAAGGGGGACGGACTATAAAGAATCTTTTTAATAATTATAAAACATATATATCTTTAAATGTTTATACATAGAATATTAAGAAGATGGAAGTGGCAGAAGAAATATTGATTAGCTTGATAATCAATGTATATTATGTATATCTACTATTGATTAGTAATAGTGGAGGATCAAAATATTATTTGACAATATTAGTAATATAAAACTCAAAATTTTTTAGATTAAATTAGAAGTGGTAAAAGTATATTTTTAGGATTTATAATAAAACATTTGAGTTCAAAATTGAGAAAAATTAAAAGCACAAATCAAGAATATTTTGAATTTTTTTCTATTGACAGAAACCATGAATAAGTGACTTATGAATAAAAAATGTTTATTGTTTATAAATTTATAACAATTTATCATTTCCAAATAACACTCTAAAACAGCAATTGCCGCAGGACATGTTTTCTATTTTCATAATTTAAGAAAACTTTGTAATTTGTAAATCTTGTGAAGCTAGAAATAAAAAAATAAACAATCTTATTACCAATGTTTATATCTCTTCTTTCTTTTCTACTTACTATAATTTATACAAATAGGAAAACGACTAATAGCGAGTATTATTTTTCTCATTCCAAGTTTGCTGTAATCCCTCTTTTGTACACCCTCAAACTTGAAGTTCAATACCACTTGACTCTTAACTCGCTCACAAACCATTTTTTCTAGTTATAGTATTATAAAATACATCAAAATCCCTAAAACAAACTTATCCAATATCAAACTGATTTGTATATCTACTTTTAATAAGTGAATAAGTTTATTTTTTAAAAAAAGATAAGCGCAGCTAGTATTAAATTTTTTTCATTTAGATGATTTTTGTGTGCTTTTTGAATATAATCGCATTATTGAGAGTTTATAATAATTTCTCTAATCCAAGTAACATATCTTTTTTGCTACATTTACTTTTTATTGTAAAAATTTTTCCATTTTTGCTTAATCAGACGATAAATATCTTACATTTTTATTTTTTGAATTTCAGTGTCCCCTACACATTGCAATAATTAAGATCTGCATAAACATTAAAAAAAAACAAAGGCATACTATTGGTTATATTATATTTGCCAAACACCTTCCTTAAATATAGGAATACTGTGACAACAATTGATATTAATATAAAATCTCCAGAGCTAAAGATAGGCATCATGCCCCAATCTGGGCAATTTTTAAAGTAAAATCAATTGCTGTCTTGTGTGTTTGCCAAATAAATAATTGATAGATATTACATTTAGATGCATTGCCTAATGCAACAGAATTATATTCTGCTATTAAGCATTTCCTAGGAAAGATTTTATTTTAAAAATAACAGAAAATAGTATACTTCTTTTAATAGATATACAAAATGATCTTTTAGAATCAAGGCTCTCCAATACTTAACATTAAGCTTTTTAAACTCCCTAATTAATTCAGGATTGAATGTTGTGCTTTTTGTAGCATCTAATATTAGATAAATTCGAAATCCTAAGTTAATTGCATTAAATATTATTTCTTTTACATAAAAATCTAATGCTAATATTGATATAAACAATGTATTGATTAAATTGTTTTTAGATAAAGATGTAAACCTGTTTGTTTTGTTCTAATTATCGTAAAATCTGCTACAATTATGGTAGTATAAATTCTTTACTTTTTTAAAAACTTTTTTTATTCTTTTTGTATTTAGAGTGTTAGAAAATTTTGATCCCCAGGTATTCTTGATATAGTATTTGAGTCTACCCTTGTTGTTATTGCTCAAAAAGTTTATATTATTTTTAGAATACTACTTGATAGTAACAATGTTTTTGAAATAATTTTAAAATTGATTAATCAAAAGAATTATTTCGTTGCTATTAACACTTGTTTTCTCAAAAATATATCTAAAGCCAAAATAAACTTAACATAAAAAATCATTCAGCAATATTTATTAATTTTAACCCTATATTCTTATAACTACTAAAAAAGTCACTAAATCTATTTAACCAAAAATATCTTTATATTTTTGATATATAGCAGCACATAGCTTTATTTTATAAATTATAATAATTGTCTAATAAATTCTATGTTAACTCAAACACTTTTTAATTTTTTCAGAGAGATTATTATATTCAAAATTTAAGTCACCCAAAACGCAAAAAAAGCTATATTAAAATTAATTCTTTAAAAATCTTTAATACCTATTCATTTTTGATTTTAAAGCTTAACTAAAAATTAAAATCAAAAATGCAATTACCAATCTTATCTTATTAGAGATGAGCACAGCATAATACCAATTCAAATAGCCAATTATTCAAACATAATGAAAAATAGTAAAAAATCCAATATAGCTTGCTTTGCATCACAAAAAATCCATTTCAAGATGATAAAAACAATCCCTTAAGCGCAATTCTTCCATGTACTACGTATTTCATAAATATAGTCAAATATCTATTATAATAAGCAACTATTTAAAACATACCATAATACAAAAAAAATTTATTTTTATTTCTTAGGGCTAGACTTTACTTATCTGAAAAATTGCTTTATTATTGTAGTAGCAAATAAAAACCATGCGAAGTTGAGGAGGCAAAAATGACAGTTAATAAATCCCAGCAAATAAACGGTAAATATCAACACAAGCTTATTACTTTAATTTCGACACTTGAATATGTTAATAAAAACAAAAAAAAATATAACCAATCTGATATTCTTTATTGTTTTAATAGCAACTTAAGGCGAAATGGACAAAAAGAAGTTTCAATTAAAACACTTAGAAATTACTTCTATAAATTAGAAAAACTTAATATTACTATCAACTACCATAGGCATCTGGGTATTAATATGGGTACTGAAATTTACTATGCCCTTAGATACTCTAAAAAAAACTGCTATAATCTACTAAACCAATACTTCAGAAACAAAAAAACAGAAAGATTTCAAAAACGTGTTAATTCATACATTAAAATAAACTACAACAAAAAGGACAATGTAACTCATGGGGAGTGTTATAATAATAAAAATATAATAGAAGAAAAAGAAAGAAAAATAAAAATTGACGAATTTAAACTAAAAAAATATGCCAAAAAATGTAATTTTAGTCAAAATATTTCTTCTTTTATTATCAATCTTAATTTAAAAAGAGAAATAACAATAAAACTTTTCAAGCTTATAAGCAAAGAAAAATATTGCTTCAAAAAGGAAAACAAAATTGATTTACAAAAAACATTGCAAAATAAAAGAAAAGATTTAATTTTGACGTTAAAAAAAACACAAAAAAGTTTAATGAACGAAGGCTACAACAAAGAAAAATTAAAAATACATATACAAAATGTTTATAAAAAATATAAAGACAAACCTCATTTCATATTGGAGATTAATAAATACAAAGACCTAAATCAAATTATAAATAAGATAAGAAATAACATTGAAAAATTCGATATTCAAAAACATAAAAATAATATAAAAAATAACATATATAATATACTAATAGATCAACTAAATCACAAAATCAACAAAATAAATTTAAGTTCAAAAATTAAGGAATATTTGAATAAACAAAAAAAATTGGAATACAAAAAAATATTTAACAATCAATACTATAATGAAATTATAGAAATAATAAAATCACAAAACAATAATGAAGAAAAAATACCTGTGCAAATCAAAAGTTTAAAATGAAAAGTGTATTAGAAAAACTTAAAACCAAAAAAAAAGAAATACTAGAAAAAAGAAGAAAACCAGAAATTTTCATCAAAAAAGAAATTATCAACGGAAGAACAATATATCACACCAAAATGTTAATGGATTTATATAAATTTGAAATAAACAGATATAAGAGAAACAAATTTTTAATTCTTTTTAGAGAGCTATTTAATCAAGAAAAGTTAGAAGGACTCAATTTGTTCTCTATAAAAGAAGACGACAAATTCCTAGGAATTTCCTATGGATATAGGAAGCCTGTAAAAAATATTATTACAAGATACAAAGTTAATGGTATTTCAAAATCATATACTTTTTCTAAAGTATATTATGTAGAATTTAAATTTAAAAGGGGTAGTGTTTTTTGTTATCTAAGAAGTCTTGCTAGATTAGTCAAAAAAAACAGAACTAATAAAAAATATTTTCAAGTGTTTATTAATATGTTAAACAGGTTGGAAAAGGAAGTATACGAATTCTATTGTAAGGAATTACCAGATGAAGGAATTATAAACAAATGGGTAGAGAAAGCACTAAGATAATTGTAGTGTATTCAATTAAACATGGTTTTTGTAAAAAGGTATCAATTTCTAAATTTTAAACCGATATTAGTTCTTTATTTTCTAATTTGAAATGAGATTTTAACAATTTTGTTAAAATCTATTAATAATAAAAAATCATATAGGGCCTAAACATAAGTACTCTTAAAATAAGAATACTTACCTTAAGCCCTATAAATAGACATCGACCAAAGTTAAGGATGCTTATAGTTAATAGCACCGCTTGTCAACATTATATATTATATATAATGTTAAAATCAATATATTATTTTCAAATAATATGAGTACTTATTTCCATTTGCAAATTATCTTTTACAAGATTTACTTTACTGAACTTTTTAATATTTAATAATTAAAATGAATATTTTAAAATATAAAAAATTAGATGTTTTTATTAAAGAATTTATTTAAATTGCATATTTTTTAGACTCTAGAATTTTTATTCTATACAAAGAAATTATCTTAACTGAATTCTTAATTCTACTTTTCATTTTTTTTGTAATCTTTATAATTTTATTAAGCAATTCTTCTTTATCTTTATTGCTTTAATAGATAACAATGAAGTGAATAATTTGAAAAAAGCAATCAATTTGTGAAACCTTGTAATTTTTTTTGTATTCCATTTTGAACCTCAACTTGCTTTTGCCCAGATGAAAAAACTTTTCTTTGCTCATACAAAAATCCAAGCTAATCAAAATTATTAATGAATAATATTAATAAGGCAATATTTTTTTTGTTTCAAAAATAAGTAAATAGGTATTCTAAAAATAAATTTCTTTATCCTTTTTTGATTAATTCTCTAAATTTAGGCATTTTTTCTTTAATTTCTTTTTTTATTTCTATTTTGTATTTTTCATTTTTTTTAAACAAGACTAAGCTAAGTGTTAAGTATTTCAAAAAATCTTCTGGAATCATCATTATATTGCCTATTCTAATATAACATTCGAAAACTTCTAGTTTGTATCTTAAATGGCTTTTTGTGATTTTATAATCAAATTTGTTTTTAAGAATCTCTTGAGCTTCAGAAACTTTGTAAAATAAATATCCTTCTATTATTCTCATGAAATAAATATAGATTTAATTCATTAATAAAAAAACTTCAAAATAGTGCATACATATTTATATGGTATATATTATAAGGTATAAATTTTATGAGTTTTTAACTGCTTCTCCATTTCTCTCCATTTTTGAGAAGTTGGTTATTTTGTTAGGCGCCATTAATTAATGGCGCCTAACTTTTTAAAAAGACTTTAAAAAAATAAAATAATAATTGAGAATCATTACTTACAATTAGCAAAATTGCAGAAACAAAAGATCTCTTGTTTATAGAGAAATACAAATGAAATTATGGATTTTGAAAATTCTTATAAAGAAGTCAAAAATTTTATATGAACAAAATATTATAACTTTAAATTAGAACAACATTTAATATTATTGAAGGTGTTGTATTAAAATTTTTTTATTGCTGGCTAAAACGCTTTAATATTTTTGATTCTGTACATGTTATAAATTTTTTTACAATGACAATATTCATCATTATTGTCATTTAATAATTCGAAAAACCTTAGTAAGTTATTTTTGTTTTTAAATCGTATTTCTAATTTTTTTTATGTTTTGCATTCTCTTTTTTAAAGAACGTATCAATAAAAAAAAATGTAAATAAAAAGCATTTATTTTATTCTAAAATTATGATAGATTTGTCTAAGTCCGTGTTTCAGAATTTAAATATTACAAAAAGTACTTTGCAAAGTACTTTTTGTAATATTTAAATTCAAACTCTAAATAACAAATTTTTGAAAAAGTGCATGATTTCGAATTTCATTTTATTAGTATTTAAATACATTTTTTACTGGTTTAATGTTTAATAAATAAATTCTAAAAAATTCATTGTTATCTGTTGTATTATAATGTGTGGAGCTAATATCAAATTGCGCTAGTGCTTACTGTAGGTGAATGGATAGTTATGGAAATAAGTAGTGTGCTTTCAATACGACTTAAAAATTATATTTTAGTATAAAATTTTCTATGTCAATTTTATATTTTTTATCTTCATTATTAATTAAGATAATCTTTATTCGTTTTAACTTTTTAAGTTTTTTAAAAAATGCTTTAGAAATAGTGACATTTAAAGTATTTTCTACTAAAACAGGAAACTTTAAATGAAAAAATTCTTTTTTAAGACTAATATTTCCAATATTATAAGCATTTAATTTTTGCCATTTTTCACTTGGGATGTTATTTTCATGGGTTGAAACTTTTTCATTCTCTACCCCTTCAAAAATTACATTTTTAAAACCCAAAATTTTATTATCATGCACTGTAAAATTAAAACTATAACCCGGATTTATTGCTTTATATGCATCTGCACGATAGCCTATTTTATTAATATTATTTTCAAGCTCAGGAATTATCAATATTGATTTTAAAAAAATCAATTCTTTTAAATCATATTCTTTAAAGATATGTTTATAAGTTTCTTCAATAGAAGTTTGACCATCGTCAAACTTCTCAATCTTTTTATTATAAAATCCATTTTTATCTTGTCTTATAAGCAAAAAGGAAGCCGAAAAAATACAAATTAATAGTAACCCAAAAAATAATATTTTACCCATTAATAATTTATCCTATTTTGCAACCAACATGTCAAAAGCATTAAAAAAATCTATACTGTTTTTCTTGCCTACTTTAAAAGTATATTGTTTTTTTTTATTAGTTTTTTCATCAAAATATTCCATATATGCCTCAATTCCATTTGCTTTTATCGATTTTTTTATTTGATTAAATAGTTCAGTTTCGTTAATTATATTTATATCAAAAGAAAAATTATTAATCCCTAGAATAGGGTTAGAATTTATTGGGGACTCTATTAAAGAAATTCCATTAATATACCATTTATTGAGTACAAGTTTTGTATTATTTGCAATTTTCACATTAAACTCTAAATCTATATATCCCTTAAAATGTTTTAAAGCAAAGGTTCCAAATTTGGTTTTTGATGTAAGCAATAAAGTTAAGTCTGACATGTTGCTATTATTTATAATAGCAATTTTTTCAATTACTTCATTAGAAAAAATCGATATATCGGGAATTAATAAAAAAAACATTAATAGTGCTATTATTTTCATACCTTTTACAATTATACCACTATCTATTAGTAATAGATATCTAAAATGGTTTTAATTTTTATCTTTTAGATAAGTTTAATCATCATATGCAAGAAAAGTAAAAAATAGTTGAAAATCACTTATCAATATATACTTTAATTTTTATATATAAAGTAATATAGTTGCTTATATTATGCCATTATTAATGGCATAAAGGATGATAAAATAAAAATAAGAAATATGTACCTAAAAAATATCATTTTTAACACTTTTAACTTTTATTTAGGCCTGTAACCAAGACAGCCAAATTAAAAAGGATAAAGTATTAAACTACTTCTAAGATGCTGGTAGTACTCCATATCTAAATCCAGCTGCTATAGTTGGATATTGACTTTTTCATTCTGGATCATTTGTTCTTAAATAGTATTAAATTTGAGCACGAAGCTCTTTGCAAAGCTGATTTTTTGGGAAATACTAATCTTTTTATAAGGTGGTGATTTTAAGTCATGCCGAGTTTGGCTATTAGATCTTCAATTTTTTTGTAATTTAAAATATACAAAAGTGTCCAATGAAAGTACATTTTTTTTACAATATGTAATGTACTTTTTGCTTTGGTGGTTCATAAGAGAGAATTTATTATATGGGTATACAGGGTTAATCAACCATTATTAACTAACCAATTTAGCCGTCTTAAAAGGCGATATTATTATAGATTTTTTGATTTTACAATAAAAAGATATTTACGGAGCAGATATTATCAGCATAAGACTAAAATATCTTAGTTAATACTTAGATGGTGTGAAATCTAAAACTGTAGTGAGTGTATTCCATTTGTAATTTAATTGCAAAAGCTTTTAAATTTAGGTGAAAATTAATTTTGAACATAAAGTATTACTTGTGTAATGCCTAATGTTTAGCTGATTTTATAAATCAAAGATTATAGAAATAGTTTTTCAGAATATTAATCAAGTTTATGCCGATATTGAATAATCTGAGACTGCGTTGTGGAGTATATGCACTACAAATCAATGAGTTTTTTTGTGAACATTTTTTAAATAAGTGGGAACCAAGTAAGGATAGTATTTACGAAGTTAATATCATTGTAAACATCTTTTTTAAAATACCTGTGACTCGAGTTTTAATACCAAGAATAAAAATGTAAACACAGTCTAAAAAAAAGGATAAAATCCTTTAAAAAGAGTTTGAAATTTTGAAACAAAAGTAAACCCAAAATCAAAATGCTTGTGGAACAGCATTGGTTGAAATAACTTTATAATAATTTTTTATATAAGAGTATTGAAAGGGCAATGACACCTGTGTTTTTTAATACTATCTTTAATTGAACCATCGGTGATTATTTTAGTATCTTCTTATTCATTTGTTTATGATTCTTTTTATCTGTTGGTTCAATCGTAATAATCTTAAATTATTAGTGAATAATGAAATACAAAAAAAATGGCATTGGTTCTAGAAATATAAGTTTTGTTTATTTACGAATTAACTCTTCCATAGAGCAAAAAAATTAATACCCAAAATAATGGTATTATAAAATAATAATTATCTTAGGATTAAGAGAGAACAATTATCATTTTAAATTATTTTTTTCACTTTATAAAAAATACTGTTGTAATATTGGGTTTGTTCTTCAAATTCTTGTAACATTTTCTTTGTAACTTTGCCTCTAAGCTTAATTAGTTTATTGTACTGGGTAAAATCTCCATTTGATTCTTTAAAATATTTTTCTATTCTTTCTTTTAATAAATCTAAAATTACAGATTTTTCTTTTGTTAAAAGCTTTTTAACTTCCAAGATTAAAGATTCTTTGTTAATTGTGTTTAAAGTTTCTACATTTTTTTTGAAGTTTTCCTGAAAAGCATTCTTCATGTCCTCAATTTTGTTTGCAATCTTGTTTTCATAGTAAGTGTCAAGTATTTTTAGGATTTCAATTCTAAAATCGGAAAGAAATCCTTTGAATGTATATGTTCCTAGTCCTGATACGAATATATTAGTGTTGCTATAATGCTGCTGATTATATTAATTCTCTTTTTTATTATGGCCATCTAACTCCTCTTTTTTTATTTAAAAAAAGTATTTTATTCTCTTTAATAGAATAAAATACGCATAACTTTGAATTCAAAAAAATGTTCACTCCACCTTTGTTTATTACAGAAAACTGAAATATCCAAAAATTGAGTGAACTATCTCCTATTGGGAATAACAATTAAGTATATAGCTTTTTTTTAAAAAAACCCTTATTTATTAACTAAAAATAACAAAGAATTCTCCACCTATAATTTCTATGAAATTTAGGTGGAGATGAATTTGCTA
>NZ_JAJNFB010000020.1 GCF_021043605.1 Borreliella americana | reverse complement strand
AGGATTAGCATTGCTAATATTCAACTCTCTAAAGCTATAAATAATCTCAAGACAGTAACTTCATCACAGATTTTATAATTAAAAAATATTTTACTTATTTATATAAGTAAGCCCGAAAACCTTATTTTTGATTCGAAAATTATTGACTTATCTCTACTGAAGGAGAACCTCTATAATAACATTAAAGAATATATTCAAAGCTAAAATAGCTCTTATTTACTAATAAATTCATATCCACCCAAATTTCACAAAAATTATAGAGGAATAATTCCTTATTATTTTTTTATCAAAAATTTAAATAACAAAATTATTATTTTTTAGAAGCTTCTATATATTCCATAATTAAAGTTCTTATAAAACCAGAAGCTGTTAATCCCCTTTTGTCTAAAATAGAATAAAATTCAATCCAATATTCATATTTCAACCCCACACTTATTTGTTTGATCGTCATTTTTGATCTAATAGGCTTAACGTTTGAAATATTATTACTAATAACATCATCGTCACGAAAAGCAAATTTAGATTTGCTAACATTTTGTTTAATAATTTCTTCTAAATTAGCCTCTTTGCTTATAGGCATAAAGCATCTCCCAATCTTGAAAGTTCTAAAATAGATCTACTCTCAGGATAATAATCAAAAATCGACTTTTTATATAACTGAGATTCTGCTATTTTAGCATCTTGTCCAACCTCATAAAGATCATATCCAAAAGTTTTAAATTGCTCCAAGTGTAAATTATGTCTTTTAAAACTTTTATTAAGTAAATTGCAAATAATCTTCTCATGTGTAACCCTTTTTCTATAAGATTTTAACAAAGAATCAAACTCTGCTTTGAAAATATTTATTCCCTCAAGACTTAAAAATTCTGGAGTCAGTGGAGTAACAACTTCACACATTGCAAGAATAATTCTTCGCTCCCACAGCTCAAAACTGGGAGATAAATCAAAAATCGCAAATTCAAATCCCAATTTCTCCAATTCCAAGCAAAAATCATCTATCAAATATGGAAAATCTTGCAATTCATGTTGCACATCTCTTCTAAAAGTTCCACTCGGCACGCATGGCAAAATATAAAAATTCTTTTGTATTTGTCTTACTACCTGATCTATATCTACCTTCTTTAAAAGAAAATCTTTAATATCCAGCTTAAGAATTTCATGATTAAGAAACCATGTAGAAGAACTTCCTTGCTGTATATCACAATCAACTAATATAACTTTTCTTTCTTTAGATAAATAACTTGCAATATTCCCGCTTAGGGTAGTTTTCCCAACACCACCTTTTTGAATATGAAATGCTATTTTTTTCATACTAACTTCCTTTTAATTATTTTATATCATATATTAATTATTTTATATCATATATTAATTATTTTATATCATATATTAATTATTTTATATCATATATTAATTATTTTATATCATATATTAATTATTTTATATCATATATTAATTATTGCAATCTTTATCTATAAAGCCCCTTTTACAAAATTTTTCAACGAATTAAATCTGATATGGTTTTAAAAACTATCAAACTGCTATTTCTAAATAAAAAATTATAAAAATGTTTTTATGTCTCATTCTATGATAGGCTTTTTAGTTCCTTTCTTTTTACAAAAAGGATCTCATCCCTAAACCAACAAGAGCGTGCACACAACAAACTTAACTTTGTGAAATTCCTGTCTTAGTTTTTATAACTTAATTTTAGAGTTATATTTTTAATATTATTACTAAATAATTTATTTGATGAGAAATATATATATCTAATTTATGCAAAAAGGATCGATAACCATTTTGATTTATATTACAATTGTCTTAAAAGCTCCTAACATCCTAAATTATTAACATTGTTCTCAAACATTCCTTCTTTTTTACACATAAAATTAATTACTTGCGCTCTATATTGCTATATTTCTATAATTAACCACAAAGTAAAAAAATAATTTGTGTAAAAATATATCTTTGTTTTTTTGATAAATTTTTTAGCATTCTTTAAGTTTATTTTCGTGTTTTTTACTATTAGTTTTAAAAGTTTGCTTATTTTCTTACTCTTATGTTTAAGAACCCTTGTGCTCTATTCCTCTCTTTCAATTTCTCTAAAAACATTATTATATATAAAACCTAAGCCAATCCATGTATTACAAAAAGTTAAACTATAAACTTTTTTTAGTAATAGAAGCTCTTCTTTATATTTATTTAAATACTTAATAAGATTTTACTTATTTTATCATAATAATCTATCTTATTGCCTTAATATTGTGTTATATAAATCCTACAAATCTAAATACTCTTGAAGAGTATTTCTGCTGATTGACATTAGAATATATTCTGTATTTATAAATACTAATCTTCTCTATGTACTAAAAAATGTTTACCTTATGCTCTTTGCGAGAAAAAGCACTTTCAATAAATTTAATTATAATAAAAATCAAATTTATTTGTCGCTGAAATTTACTTACAATATTCAAACTTCTAAATTAATCAATAATCTAAAAATAATATCCTAAGGGCTTATAAGGAAAAAATATTCTAATCATTTAGATAAGTATTGCTGGAAACCTTATTTTTAGCCTAAGGCTATTCTTATTGATATTAGAAATCATACAATGCCGATATCATAAAAAGTATATTCAGCGCTTAAAAATAAACATATTTTACAAGCCTACCTTCCCACTGCAATTTTAAAGAACCTGCAAACGTATAATTCTTTGTTATTTTTTATTAATTTTATAAAAAGTCCCAAGAAATTTCTCTCTTAAGGACTTTTTATAAATGGTTAAAGGTTAAAGATAAATTAAAATTTATAACAGATTATTAAAAAAACAAAATTAAAAATATTTTTTTTATTTATAATGGATATTAATTGATATATAATATCAATTAATACATAGTATTATGTTAATATTATATATATATTTTTAAAGGATAAAAATGCAAAAAGAAATAACAATAAACTATAATGAACATACAATTGAGGGCATAAAAGGAACTTTCTTTGGAAATTCCCAATATGAAGCTAATTATCGAGCAAAAATAAATGGCTTTATAATTGACTTTTTTAAAATTCCTATAAGTTTAAAGAAAAAGTATGAACTTAATATTAAAGCCCTTAGCGATCCTAATTTTTCGTCTACAAATATTGCAATGAATTGCATAAATACTTTTAAACTTATAGTGGATATTGTTAATATGCAAACCGGAGAAAATTACGATTACAACACATTTATTACAAAAACAGAGACGGAAAAAATGCTTAAATATGGAACAAAAATAATTGCCGCACTAGCAAGACACTTCGACGAACAAAACAAAAACAATTTTAATGAAAGCTATTACGAATGGGAAAAAGGTTGGATAGATAAAAAATGGATAAATTATGAACCAACTTCAGAAGAAATAAAAGAAATTCAAACAATGAATCAAAAATTAAACTCTTTAAAGCTTAAAAATGAGAAAAAAACCCTTAACAAAGGTCAAATAAGGCTTTTAAAAGCCATTAATAAAATTGAAGATCGTCAATCACAACAACAACAGAATGCCAAACCAAACAGCAAAACTAAAAAATTAAAAGAAAATCATGGAGAAAGATCCAAAATTTAACACTTTACTTAAAGACGTTTAATTTTATTTATTATTATTAAATAATATTTACAAAATTAAAAAAATAAAATATTATATATGTAAGGTAGAAAACGATCTGCCAAAGGTCCCCAACACCCCTATTAATCCTCTCCAAATAAGATTAGGGGTAGGGACTTCTTTTTTTAAAAAAAATATAAAATATTTCGCGTATAAACTAACAAGTTTATAACAAATAGAAAAAATGAAAATCTAAAAAACATAAATTAACTAAAAATTTGCATTGTGAATGTAAAGTATAAAATTTTAATGATATTATTGGTAAGCCAATATTTCTAAATCAGAGATTCTAGCAACAAATCTTCGATTTATTTAATGAATGACAGCTGTCTCTTTCTTTTAAAGCTATATTTTTAATACCAGAAGAATCACTAAATGGTTTACTTACTAGAAAACATTTGTCTGTTTTATACAAATAAAACCCATAAAAAAATTAATTTATATAAAAATTGTCTTACACCCCTATACCAACATAAATTATTAATACTTTTATTTTGTTATACCAAAGTCTTACACACTCAAATACTTTTGAAAAATTTCTTTTGAGTTTGGGATATCAAAGATGAATTTTCAATTTTTATTTAAAAGAATGATAATAATCTAATGCATTATTTTGGGTTTATTAAACAATATTTTTACGTTTTTATTAGTTTATATTTATTTATAAGAATATATAATTTTCTCTAAATTTTGCTTTAAAAAATGTTTAATTTAGAGTATATTTTCTATGATTAAGATGCTTAAAAAAGTATAAATTTTAACTAATTGTATTATATTAAAAAATAAATTGGCTATATATTATAATGCTTAATTTCAAGATTTTGAAACATCTTTGCTCGTGCTTTGTAGTTTTTGTAAGTCGAATTTTGATTGTTAAAATTGGAGGAAAATAGATTTATGAACAAAAAATATATTATTTCATTATTATCTGTAATATTAACTTTCTTTTTGATATTGGGTTGTGATTTATCAATAAATAACGATCAAAACAAAGTAGATGGGACTTCTAATTTTAATAAAAAGAAATATATGGATAATTTGGATTATCAATGTTTGAGTAAAAAAGAGTCTGAGGTTAAAAATTCTCAAGTTAAATTGGATGAAAATAACAATAAAACTCGTTCTTATTATTCCCGAATATCTAATTTTTCAAATTTCCGTAATAAAACACATACATTTTGTCAAAGAAAATGATTAATTTTTCTTGACAAATAAAATAAGACTGCTTTGTTTGCAATTTAATTTTAAAAGCTTTTGATTTGGGTTTTAGCTATTAATTTTTCATATTCTTTTTAATAGAAATCCTTAAAAAACTTTTTATTATATAGAGATACTAATTAATTTTTATTAATTTTAATTTTGCTGATTCTTTTGAACCCTTTGTTGTTAGAAAAAAAAATACTTAATATTTTTTCGTTGTTATTAATTTTTTTATTTTTTTCTTCGTAGCTATTTTTATACTGTTCTTTTAGATTTTTATTTAAAAACTTTTTTTTAAATCTTTTTTCCCAAATTTCATTAAAGTCGTTTGTTTTATCGGTTTTTCCGTTCATCATCCATATTTTTTTACTATACTTATTTTTGAATTCTCGTATAAAGTGATTTGAAATGTCTTTTATTTTATATTCTTCTTTATATTTCTCTATTGCCAACTTTAGGTTTCTCAGTGCATTTACATAGGTTTTTTCATTGTTACTTATTTTGAGTATTTTTGTTATTTCTATTTTTTCTATTTTGTGTATTTTTATTAAACTGTTTTCAATATATTCTTTGTAAGAATGTTTTTTTATTTCCCTGTTTTCTTTTTCTATAGAATTCTTTATCTTATTTATATCTTTTATACCTTTAGGTATAACATCTGCAATTGATTCATCTGCAATTGAGTTTTTAGATTTTATATTTTTTATATTATTCTTTTTTATAGGATTGTTAATTTCTTTAGAAAAATCTGATACTATTTTTTTATCTTTTAAATATTCTTTTATTTTGGCATTAATTGCTTCCTGAATAATTGTAAAGCGATGTTTCCAAAGGCTTTTGTTTTGCATATAAAATGCAAAGCTTCCATTATCTTTGCCTAAATGTTTTAATTTGGTTGTTATTAATAGCAATTGGTTTAAAAATGATATATCATATTCTAAAGTCCTGATTGATATTTTTTTATTATCTTTTGAAAGACATTTATTAACTATATTGTATATTTCTATCGTGGAATATGTTTTAAGTTTGTTGGATTGAAAGTATTGTTTGTTTTTAAGTTCAATTGCCCAGCATACCTTGAGTATTCGTTGGTAGATGGCCTTTTTTTTAGTTAAATATGATTTTAGCCTTGAGTGTTTTAACTCTATTAAATTAGGGCTTGCGGTTTTTTGATTGTGATTTATAATTTCTTCTAATGTTATGAGATTATTAAAATTTGTATTGACATTATTTTTTATTTTTATTATCATTATCTTATCCTGGCTTCTGAAGTTAAATTTGTTGGAGTTTCAGAAGCTTTTTCAATTATTTGGCTTGCATTTTAAAGTCTGACCTTATTACAAACAAAATAATTAGTTTTTTACTATATTTTATAGCAATTTTTTTAAAATGTCAATATTATAGATTATAAAATATGACCTATCTTTTTTGAAGCAATTTGTATTTCATGTCTTGTAGATTTTCGGCTCATTATTTTTTTTGCTTGCTCAATTCTTAATTGAATTGTTTCTTTCATGCTATTTGTTATAGGTTTAGGTCTTCTAAAGTCCATTAGGAAATATGTGCAAAAATCTTCTAAAAGGTAAGGACGGTTGTCTACACGGATTGCACATTTTAAAATTTTTGATTTTTTAGATATAGTATTTTTGCTAATTGAAAGATTATAAGAATCTTCTAATATATTTTGGAATTCTTTTAAAGAATAAAGTCTTACCCCGTTAATACTTAACATAAATACCTCATAATTTCATTTTATTATATATTGTGTGTTAGTTTCAAGGATATTGGATTATATTTTGAATGGCTTTTGTTAGAGTGTTTTTTAAGAGCTATTAAATTATGTCTCTTAGGCAGATTGCAGCAATTTATCTTTCCAAAAAATATTACAATAATGTAATATTTTTAAGGAATGGGTTTGTACTTGAGGCTTGGTTTAAGTACTTTTTTTCAATTTTATGCTCTAATAAGGCGATGTCAATTCTAATGCAGCTATGTTCTTGTATAATATTGATATCATTTAATATAAAGTCTAAGTTATTTAAGTTTAAATTTTTAGTTAAAAAATTTGTTCTTTCTAAGAAGATTAATCTTATTTTGCCCCCCAATCCATTCTCATTTTCAATAAAAGATCTTAGTGTTTTTAGAATTTTTTGTTTATTGTTGATAGTTTTTATTTGATTTGAATTTGTTAAGATTAGTTCTTCGTAGATTTTTGTGCTTAGATTTAGTAATATTCTACTCGTTGTTTTAATGCTTACATTTAAATTTTCATTAGTTTTTATGTCTGCGGTATTAATAGTTTTGATATTTGAATAGCTGATTTTTGTTAAAAACGGAAGTTCAATGGTCTTGTCGATACCTTTTAGTAGTAAATTGACTTTTTGGTTGCTTGCTTTGTTTTCAAAAAGATAAGTATTGTTATTTTTTATAATAGGAATAAACGCATTTTCTATATTTTCTTTTCTATAAATAGAGCCAAGTATTTTAAGTTCGATTAGATAAATTTCGTATTTATTACTAGCTTTTAAATCAATTGTGTAAACTTTGACTACCATCATATCGTAAACTATTTTGAGCTTTTCTTCACTTACATAGTTAATATAAAATTCAAGCTCTCCCTTTAGAATATCTTTTGGTAATTTAGAAAATTCATTTGACCTTAATTGTAAACTAATCATTCCTCCTTTAAATGTTTTAAGCGCTATATTCTCTTTTGAATTTGTTTGAATATTTTTTTCAAAATTAAGTTCAAATTTAAAAGCTATTGGGTTGATAATGAAGATTTTTTTGTTTTTTACAAAGTAAGTATTAATAATTGACCTTGGGTCAGTATACACGATTTCTCCTATAGATGCACTTTGAAATTTATATAAATTGGGATTAGATATAGCCTAATCTTTTAAATTGATTTTTATTAGAACAACACCTAATAATAATAGTTTTTTAATTTTAATTCAAGTTGTAAAATTAGAATGTTTTTATTTGAATTGATTATATTCTTTAATTTTCTGATTTCTGAGAATTTTTTTAAAAATAAATATAAGATAAACTAAGGGGGTTTTAATGAATTCACAATTTATTTTAAAGTATTTTCTTTTGGTGTTTTTTTTAGTTTCTTGTCAAACTTATCAAATAGCTTACGATAGGTTTTCTCAAATATTAGATTCACAATATGATATTGGAGTAAATTATTCTAGAGATGGCATATTTAGGTCTGTAATTTCCATTAAATATGATAAATTGAAAAATAAAAAAGAATATTTTATTTTGGTTAGAGTTGAATCTAGAAATTTTAGTCAAATAAAGCCTGAAAAGATAATCACAGATACTAGATTTGAGGCTAAAGGAGAGCTAGTTTCAGAAGATAGCAAACGTGTTGTTTATTATAACGATTTTTATGATTCATATTTTCCTTATGATTACACAACAGTGATTACTGAAAAAAATATTAAGGTAGAAATTTATAAATTTATTATTTCAGAAAGCGAATTTATAAGATTTGTTGCCTTGGGGAATGATAATATAGCGGCATTTAGAATTTATGCGTTCAGAAATGATGTTATTGTAAGTTTTAATAAGATTCCTTTTAAAAAGTTTTTGGACGATTTTAATTCAAAAGTTCAATTGCTTGATGGCAGTTGACTTAAATTTAAATAATTTTCAAGACCAATCTGAACAATCATTTTGATAAAAGGATATAGATTAAGGGCGTTTAGTATAAATTTTTTGATATTAGTTTATTATAATATCGACTTTAAAGTGTTTTTAATATTATTTATTGTGTTAATTTTTTGAAAAATTAATGAATTCTAGTATAGCTTTTTCATTTTTCAGCAAGAATAGCCCTTCTCTTATTCCATTATGAAATTCTTCAAATGAAATTAATATTGTTTTTAAATTTTTATCTTTATCATCTATATTGTCATAATAAAATATAAAGTAAGGCCTTCCAGTAGTATCTTTAAAGCCAAGAAAATTTACAAATATTGCTTTTTCTTGAAAATCTGTTTTTAAATTATATGAATGACCATTTTTGTATAAAAAAATTCCATTTCCTTCAAGATTTTTGATTTCTAAATTGTTAATTGTATTTTTAATTTTAGTAAAACTCTCAATTGCTTGTAAAATATATTTTATTGATGAAAATTTGGCATAGTATATACGGTTATTGATTTGAAATTCTAAAAAGATTCCGCATTCATTTCCGGCTCTAATTACATCTTGCTCATTTTTAATAGAATTTGCAATTTTTTTGTCAATAACAAGATTGATTTTGAATGTAGAAATATGGTTTAAGGTTTTTACATTGTCAATTGCTAAATTTTCTGCTAGATAGACTTTATAATTAATAAATATCCCTTTTAGATTTTTAATCTTAGCCTGTTTAAATTCATAGTTTATACTTTGAGCATATATTGCAAAATTTTTAATTAAAAATATTAAGAATATAAAAGTTTTATTTTTCATTATACAACTTATTATATGATAGCAGTCTTGAATAATTTTAGTAAACTGTTTTTATCTATTAAGTCTGAAATTTATAAAAATTTTAGCTGTAACAGTAGTTTTTATTGATTTTTTAGAAAATATTTCTTTCAATATTTTGCAGAGATTTGTGTCAGATAGCAATCTGATGTTTCTAAATCAAGTATTATAAAAACAGCTTCTTGTTTTATTATGAATAGCTATAAAAAGACAGTAATTTTAAAGATTTATAAGAAAAAATATTTTACTTATTATATAAGCATTACTTAAGCGCTTATTTTGGCTTTGAATAATATTTGATTTTCTCTATATAAAAAGAAAACCCCTTAAAGATAAGAGGTTAATTTAAAAGAATGTATGGTATGAAGTAAATATTGATAATAAATTCTTTTAATTTTAAAAAAGGAGAATATTTAATACTCAATTATTAGTTCAATAATTGAGTATTACCATGTTTTTTAAAAATTTTTTTTAAAAAATTAGATTTTTGCAGAGAAAATCAAATATTATTCAAAGCCAAAATAAGCGCTTAAGTAATGCTTATATAATAAGTAAAATATTTTTTCTTATAAATCTTTAGGATATCGTCTTTGAATTATTGATGAATTTAGAAGGCTAAATATTGGGAGGAGCAAATTCTAATACTAAATGAATGTGATCATTATTATAATTGGATTTATTCAGAGTTCTTTTCTATAAAGAATATCAAACATAAAACATTAAAAATATGAGTGTGTATTATTGAAGATTTTATTTTTGGCTTAAAAGGCATTGTTTTTTTATCAGATTAGTTTATTATAGATGTCATAAAAAGAGAATATTTATAAAACCAATAAATCAATTTTACAAACTTATTTCCACCCAAAGTTTATATAAATTATAGGTTAAAAATTCTTTATGATCTTTGGTTTAAGCCTATCTTTATTGAAGATAGGCTTAAACATTGCGATAATTTCAATACATAATTTAAATGTTATTTATAATTGAAAATATTTAATTTATTAGGTTCTCTGCTTTTTTTCTTTTTTCTGCTAGTTGATTGTAAAGTGTGTCTGCATGAGATTTAAGCTTATTTTCATCTGTTCTTATATGATATTTATCACTTTTATAGTCTAATAAAAGTTGGTGCATCATTTTTGAAGCAGTTGTTGTTATGGATAATAATTTTTCAAATGAATCTTTAAGCTTTTTTAGATTTGAAATCTCTAGTTTTTCTAGATTGTCTTTTTTGGAATATAAGGGAGCAGTCAAGTTTGCAAGAGCGTATCCAAGTGCTTCAAGCTCGTTGAATATGCCTTGCATTTGTCCTGATAGCATTACAATTTCTGAAAATTTCCTTAATTGATTATCATCAATAGTATTTAAAATACTGTAAGTGTTTTTTCTATATCTTCTTGCTCTCTCGGTATCAGCGGCCACCTTTTCACCTGTTGATGATGACCAACCCAAGGTTTTAAAAGCTTCTGTTCCATATTGTTCTTTGGGTTCTTCTTTCAACTTTTTTTCATATTTTTCGTTTATCTGCATGTGCTTTGCCTATTAAATTTCTTAAATCATTAATCAATGTGTTTTTAGGGTTTGTATGGTGGTTTTCTTTTTGATTCGGGCCTTCTTTTTGAGTTAGATTTGCTTCTTGGGTTTTAATTTTTTATTGGATTTTATTCCTTTTTTACTAGATTGATGCTTCAGGTTTTTTTGTATAGTGTTAAAATCTGTATTGCAAGCTAAAAATAGAAAAACAAATAAGCTGGCAATGATTTTATGTTTCATAAATATTCTCCTTACTTGAAATCTAAAATTAAATATAATACAATATTCAATATAATCCAGTATTAAATATAATATTATATTTAATTAAATATAGAGTATTGAAATTATCATAATGATATTTTTCTTTAGAGATATTTTATAGTAATTTAAACTTTTTAAAAATTATTTTGACTGATTTTTATTAAATTTGTTAATAATAGATTTGTTTTGACTCTGAATATACTTTTTTGATCATAATATCAAAAGAATATTCCCCAATAGAGATATGATTCCAAATCAAAAATAGGGGGTTAAGCAATAATTAAGTATTATTGGTAAAGAGAAGATGAACCTCTAGTCCTATGTATTTATTTCTATTTTAGCAGCCAATATTAGTTGATAATTAATAGAATATATAAATGATAATAAAGCCTATAATTACACAGAATATATCCCAAAATCAATCAAAAGAAGTTATAAAAGTATTTGGAAAAGAGTTGACTGGTATTCATATAAGTATGAAGCACTTTTTATTAAGCAAACTGTCAATTAAAGTTGTGTAAAAGGAAATTTTTGGAAATCTTACATTAATTACTTTTAAATGCAATTCTTTTAAAAGCATATGCCATTAATAATAATCTATTGATATTATTACTAAATTTAATATTATAGACATAGCAGTTTGATTGTTATTAGAATTCGATCATTATGTTGTTTAAATTTATTAACAATCTAAAAATAGTATCTTAAAAGTCTATGAGAAGATATTTTATTTGTTTGAGTGTCATTATTGAAAATTTATTTTTAGTTTGAAATTTATTATCTTTTTACCAGAGGAATTTTGGGATATTATGAAAAGCATATTTAAAATAAATAAATTAATTTTATAAGCTTATACCCCTAAATTTTTATGTAAATTATAGGCTAAAAATCCTTTTTAATTTTTAGTAAAACGCTAAGTCTACCCTTTATTAAGGGTAGACTTTTGGATTATTATAATAATTTTTACTATATAACTTAAAGGCTATTCTTGGCTATTTTTGTTAAGCTTTCATTAATAGCTTCTAGTACTAACTTAGATAAAGCTTCAACAGTTTTATTAGCAGCATTATTAACAAGAGATCTAATATTATCACCATCACCACTTGGTTTTCGACCCATTTTCACAGCAAATTTCCCGTTCTTAGCCATTCCTCTCAAAACAATAGCAGCAGCAATCTGAGTATCTTTTTCCATATTACCCTTGAATGCAGTAGCATCCGAATCGTCATTTCCTCCAATGGCAGCTTCAATCGGATTTGTAGCTTCATACGCATTCTTCCCCTTTGGCTCCTCACCACCACTTTCAACAGTCTTAGCAGCAGCAACAATAGATCCTAATATCTGTTCTCCACTAACATTTTTAATAGCCTCAGTGGCCTTTTTAATATCAAATGGATTAGCTTCTCCTCCAATCTCAGGTGTGGAAAATGACTTCATCAAAAACTAGACCACCTTTATCACCCTGCTTCCCAGAGAACATCTTGCCCGCTTCCTTGTTGTTACTTTCTTTCGCTGATTGGCTTTGTAGATTTATCGGCTTCAACTTTTAATTTATCAGCAATACCAGCAGCTTCAACAATCTTCTTTATTCCTTTAGCAATCTCAACAACACTTTTTACATCGGCTTTGGTTGCTACATTACCAATACTCTTAACCTCGACAACTTCTCCCATAGCTTCAGTTACGGTTTCGGCTACATTTTCAACAATGGTATTAGCAGCACCTATCATTTTTCTCATCATATCGTTAATTTTACTTATTTCATCATCAATAGGGTTTACTGTGCTATTATCTTCTTTAGTAGTATCAGTATTCTTTCCCTCGGTTGTCTTGCCATCTTTTTCACTAATGAATTTAGCAAGTTTGTCTTTGGACTTATTTAATGTTTTAGCCATGCTATTAAAATAATCTTTTACCTCAGATTTTTTGGGATTTGACTTAAGGCTTAGAAAGCCATTAATCAACCCATCAAAGGAAGTAAATTTTTAGGATTTGTATTGAATTAATAGCTTTTCTAGTATCGCTTTTACAGTTGATAAGAACAAGAAAAGTTATTGTAAAAATTGCACTTGATATTTTTTTCATATTAGTCTCCTTAATAAAAAATATAGGAATATTATCTTAACTAATATGCCCCTCCTTTAGTTTCAAGTATATAGCATATTATACAATATATAGCATATTATACAATATATAGCACTATTTTATATATAAATAGTATAAAAGAATTTAAAGAAAAGAATTTAAAGAAAAGAATTTAAAGAAAAGAATTTAAAGAAAAGAATTTAAAAATTTATAAAAAGATTTAGTACTAGAACAAAAGAGTTGTTTTTTTACAAA
>NZ_JAJNFB010000002.1 GCF_021043605.1 Borreliella americana | reverse complement strand
TATAATTGATTTAATAAATCAAAGAAAATAAAATTAAATTATGCTCACTGAAAAAACTAAAAAAGAATTATTAAGACTTAGCAAGGTAAATGATTACACAATAAATAAAATAGAAACAAACCAAAATTTCAAACATCAATCCAAATGTGGAGATCAAATTTTGTTCCAAATAATAAGAACAAATAATGGAAAATTTAATTTAAAACATCATGCATCTGGATGTATGATTTTACTTGCAAGCGCCAACGCTTTAAATAAATTGTGCAATAACAAAGCAAAGTCTGAAATTCTAAATTTAGTGCAAAAAGTGTTAAGCGGTAATTTTGCAAATCTAGATGAAATTGACGTAAGTCTAAAAATTTTTGACGTATTTACAAATACAAATAGAAAAGACTGTTTTTTACTGCCATACAAATCATTAAAAGATAGTTTGGAAAATTACAAGCCTTCAAGGAGAGCTATTAGATGAAAATCTATTCACACTCATCAGTCGGATATGAAGGAGAACTAATTGAGATTGAAATAGATATTAAAAAAGGAATTTCTGGAATTGATATCGTAGGACTTGCTGGGAGTGAAATTAAAGAATCAAGAGAAAGGGTAAAATCGGCTATCAAAAATTCAAATTTTCATTTTCCTAAAGATAGAATATTAATAAATCTTGCACCGGCTGGAATTAAAAAGCTTGGAACAGCTTTTGACCTTTCGATTGCTATTAGTATTATTAAAGTCCAAGAAAGCAAAGATAATAAAAATTTGGAAATCTTAATATTGGGAGAATTACAATTAGATGGCAAAATAAGATCAATAAAAGCAGTTTTACCAGCCATTGCACTTGCTAAAGAAAAGGAAATAAAATTTGCAATAGTTCCCTTTGAGAATTTAGAAGAAGCTAGGCTAATAGATGGCTTGAATATTTGGGGTGTTAAAAATTTAAAAGAAACTATAAAAATATTAGAACAATTAAACGACAATATGCTCCCCCCAAGAACAAATACTAAACTCCAATCAAAAATTGAAGAAGATTATATTATAGATTATGACTTTAAAAACATAAAAGGACAACAAAGAGCAAAAAGAGCAATTGAAATAGCAATTGCTGGTGGACATAACATCATGTTATTTGGTCCACCTGGAAGCGGAAAAACACTTAGTATTAAATGCGCACAATCTATTCTTCCCCCACTTACAAACAAAGAACTTATAGAAACAAACAGAATATGGTCAATATCCGGGAAATTAATAGACAGAAAGATAATCAAACAAAGACCTTTTAGAAATCCCCATCATACTGCCAGCAAAGAAGGAATAATCGGAGGGGGGCCTAACCCTTTACCTGGAGAAGTGTCTCTTGCTCACAACGGAATATTATTTTTAGACGAAGCTTTAGAATTTAAAAAATCTATATTACAATCTTTGCGCGAACCCATTGAAGACAAATCAATTTCAATCTCAAGAGCAAATTCTAGAGTATTCAAATACCCAGCCAATTTCCAATTAATGCTTGCAATGAATCTTTGTCCTTGTGGAAATCTTGGTAAAAAAAATACAGATTGTTTTTGCTCACAACAAGAAATTTCAAATTATTGGAAAAAACTTGGAGCCGCAATGCTTGATAGAATTGATATTAGAGTTCCAACAAGAGCAATTAATAATGAAAATTTACTCGGCAAAACAAGCGAAAGTTCAAGTGAAATAAAAAAAAGAATAATAAAAGCAAGAAACATTCAAAATATAAGATACGAAAATTTTGCAAACATAAATAAAAATTCTGATCTTAATTCCGATTACATTGAAAAATTTTGTGAATTAAGTGCAATTTTAAAAAATGATTTGATTTACATTCTAAACAAACTCAACATATCTTCAAGAGCAACACATTCAATACTAAAAATTGCAAGAACAATCTCCGATTTAAAAGAAGAAAAAAATATTTCAAGAGAAGCCTTGCTTGAAGCAATTGAACACAGAAAAAACGGAGAAAATATGCTTGAAAAATGAAAACCCCTAAAATATTTGGGGTCTTAATACTAAAATTCTATTTTATCAATATAGCTTTTAAGCTGATTAGCAGAACTGTTAAACCTCTCAAGCTCTTTAGGGCTTATCTTAAAGTTTAAAACTTCTTTGACTCCTTCTTTGCAAACTATAGCAGGCGCTCCAATATAGATGTCTTTAATCAATCCCCCATACTGACCATTAATATAAGAAGATATTGGCAGAATAACATTCTGGTCTCCAATTATTGCATTTACAATATTCTTAATACCAAGTCCAATAGCATAATAGGTTGCTCCCTTTAACTTAATAACTTCATAAGCAGCATTTACAACCTTTTTATGAATTTCATCAAGCTCAGACTCAGTTATTTTACCTTCAGCAAGGTATTCTGATAAAGGCTTCATTGCTATTTTTGTTTCATCCCAAGTAACAAAAGAACTGTCACCATGCTCACCCATAATATATGAATGTATATTTTGAGTATTAACATTAAAACGATCACTTAAAAAATATCTGAGTCGAGAAGTATCAAGAATAGTACCAGTACCAATAACTTTGTGAATAGGAAATTTGGAATATTTCATCGTAACATAAGTCATAATGTCTACAGGATTACTTGCAACTACAAAAATACCATCAAAACCACTAGACACAACATTAGTTACAATATCTTTAAAAATTTTAGAATTTTTATCAACTAAATCAAGTCTTGTTTCACCGGGTTTTTGATTAAGTCCTGCTGTAATTACAACAATATCTGCATTAGCACAATCTTTGTAAGTACCAAACAATACATTAATATTCTTCTTTAAAAACATTTGGCCATGATTAAGGTCCATGACCTCCCCTTTTGCTTTATTTTCATTCACATCAATAATCATAAGTTCATGTACAAGCGAATTGTCTATTGTCAAAGCATAAGCAAAGCTTGAACCCACCCCACCAGCTCCAATAAGAACAACTTTATTAGACTTAAGCATAAAGTACTCCATATAAATTAAAACTCTATACAACTAATTTTAAATAAGCAACGATAAAAATATTTTATCGCATTTCCAAGGGCTTTGCCAATCACGTAGCACAAAAAATTAAAAACAAATTTAATTATCATTGGATTTTAGAACTGCAAGAAAAGCGCTTTGTGGAATTTCAACATTTCCTACCATCTTCATTCGCTTTTTACCTTCTTTCTGCTTTTCTAAAAGTTTCCTCTTACGAGTAATATCACCACCATAACACTTGGCAGTAACATCTTTTCTAACAGGAGAAATTGTCTCTCGAGCAATAACATTAGAGCCAATAGCGCCTTGAATAGCTATTCTAAATTGTTGTCTTGCTATTTCATCTTTCAACTTTTTACAAATTCCAATAGCCTTAGTTCTGGCACTGTCTTTAAAAACCAATTGAGAGAGTGCATCAATTCTATCCCCATTGACCAGTATATCTAATCTTACTAAATCTGTATATTCATAATCTAAAAGTTCATAATCAAAAGAAGCATATCCACGACTCACAGATTTAATCTTATCATAAAAATCAAAAAGGATTTCAGAAAGAGGCATTTTATAAATAAGTTCAACACGCTTAGTGTCAAGATAAATTAAGTTTGTCTGAACTCCTCTTTTTAATAAACACACACTCATAATATTCCCTAAGAATTCTTTAGGAACAATAATATTAGCCTTAATATAAGGCTCAAGAACGCTTTCAATAGATTCATTTCCAGGAAATTGCTCAGGAGTTTCAATAAAATAAGATTCTCCCTTTTTAGGAATTATTTTGTATCTAACAGAAGGAGAAGTTAATATCACATTTAAATTAAATTCACGCTCAATACGTTCTTGAATAACTTCTAAATGTAAAAGCCCAAGAAATCCACATTTAAAACCATGTCCAAGTGCAGATGATGAATCTTTCTCAAATGTTAAAGACGCATCATTAAGTTTTAATCTGTCCATTGCCTTTAAAAGATCATCATATTGATTAGCATCAACGGGATACACTGAAGAGAACACTACGGGCTTAACTTCTTTAAATCCCTCAAGAGGAGATACTGCTGAAAAATCACAAAGGGTTACTGTATCCCCAATTTTAACATCTGATATATTTTTTATTCCTGCAATAAAATATCCAACATCTCCTGCTTCTAAGCTATCTTTTCTTTCAAGTGATATTTTAAAAATTCCAATCTCTTCAATTAAATGCTCGCTATTAGTATGCATTAACCTAATCCTATCGCCCGTTTTGATTTGTCCTTCAAAAATTCTAAAGTGGACAACCACTCCTCTATAAGAATCATAATGTGAATCAAAAATTAATGCTCTTAAGGGATCCTTAATACTTCCCTTAGGAGATGGCACATACTTACAAATAGCTTCAAGCAAATCATCAATTCCTATTCCATTTTTAGCAGAAATCGAAATAGCAATTTCTTCATTTAATCCTAAATCATTTTTTATTTGCTTTTTTACAAAATCAACATTAGCATTTGGAAGGTCTATTTTATTAATAACAGGAATAATTTCTAAATCGTGCTCAAAAGCCATATAAAAATTAGAAACTGTTTGAGCTTGTATTCCCTGACTTGCATCAATTAATAAAAGAGCACCCTCACAAGATGAAATTGCCCTTGAGACTTCATAAGAAAAATCAACATGGCCTGGAGTATCTACAAAATTTAACTCATAAAAATTGCCATCATTACTTTTATAAGTAATTGTTACTGCCTGACTTTTTATTGTAATTCCTCTTTCTCGTTCAATATCCATACTGTCAAGCATTTGACTTTTAAAATCACGATCGGATATTATTTTGGCCTTTTGAATAAATCGATCGGCTAATGTAGATTTTCCATGATCAATGTGTGCAATAATGCAAAAGTTTTTCTTGCGAATACTAATACTAATCCTCCCAAACTACAAGTCAAGATTTAAAAATTAATTTTTTTCAAATATACAAAATTTTTAATTTGACTTCTTGATTTCGCAATATAAGGAGAAAATCTTGGTGCAAGATCTACTATTAATTTCCAAGTATCTATTGCTCTAAATTTATAATTGCCATTAGAATATGCATAAGTAGCAGCAGCAACATTATAAACTATTTTCCAAAAATCTGTA
Organism: Borreliella americana; assembly: GCF_021043605.1. Lineage (GTDB taxonomy): Bacteria > Spirochaetota > Spirochaetia > Borreliales > Borreliaceae > Borreliella > Borreliella americana. Next base: position 105,309 of record NZ_JAJNFB010000002.1, on the reverse strand, counting down.
GATTCAAAAGCATTTTTTATTGCCTTATACTCATTAATTTTTTGAACAAAAGATCTTAAATTTTTAAACTGATACACAGGTTCATAATAACAAACATAATCATACATTCTTGTTAAAATTCCTACTGCGGCTATAAGTCCATGAGTAATTGAAAGTTCATAAGCTTTTAAACGCAAATAAACTTTTGACAATAATTGATGAGCATCAATAACATTATAGTTTTTAAATCTGTAAAGATTAAAAGTAAAATCAATACCAAAAGCTCCTCTTACTTGTTTTAAATAAGAAGTTAAATAAAATGAAACATTAAATTCATTATTTGGCACACTATTTTCGCCTTGAGAATAATCATGATAGCTATAATAATCTTTTTTAGTTGAAAACTTGTTTAATATATCATTCAAATAATCAATCGTATCAACATAATTATTCTCAAGTTCAGCCATTTTAGCTAAAGAAAAAAGTATTTTTTTTTCAAAAGATTCATCTAATAAATAATCTTTATCTTCAAAAGACTTGTAAAGGTTTAATTTTTCAAGAATAGCATTGCCAGACATGCCATAAGCTACTGACAAATAATAACTGGCCTCAGGATAAACACCTTTTCTAAGCAAAGCTTCCTGCAAATAATTAATAGCATGTGTAAGATTAGACTTACTAAATTCAGATTTAGAATAAAGAAATTGCCTGCCTTTTTCAAGTAAAATCCAATACGGAAAATTTTTATTACTTGAAGAATTCAAAGAAATAGAAAAAGGCAACGCAAAAAAAAATAAAACCACATTCCTCATAATAATAAATATATTAAATTAACTCATAAATTACGAGAAAATTTAATATTAAAAGAAATAATAAATCAAAATTAAACAAACTTAAATATCATTAAAAATACCATTACAAAAAGAGCAACAGATTCGATTAATCCTAAAACTAATAGATATGTGGCAAATCCTTTTCCGGTCTCAGAAAACGCATCGCAAGCACCCGCTGCGGCTTTACCTTGAGCAAATCCAGAAACAGCAATAGCAAACCCACCACCAATACCAGCTCCAAGCAACAACCATGGATTTGTCTGCATCATTACCTCATATAATGTGTTCATCAAAATATATCCATATATTATTTGAGTCAGCGGTGCTGAAACAAAAACGATCAATAAAAATGGCGCCGGCTTTCCTTGCATATAGCACCTCTTCCATGCTCCAATAGCAGCACTACCTGCTGCACCCATACCCAACGCAGAACCTATTGCTGAGATTGTTAAAGCTGAATTAACCCCTATTAAACCTATATCCATAAGTACTCCTTTTTTATTTATTTTTTCATTTTTCTAAAAGGCCTATAAGCATATCCAATCCATTCTTGCCCTAAATGGTTTGAAAATTCAAGCATATTAAGCCTTAATCCATGAACAATTACTGAAAGCAAAGATAGCATTATATTTAAAACATGCCCAAAAAGTATAACAATAATTCCAGCTACTATAAAACCAATATTAGAAGATTTTAACAAAGGTATTGACATAGTATTAAAACTTGCTGAAATCGAAAGTCCTGCAAGTCCAACTGCAAAAAGTCTAATATAAGATATTATATCTGCAAACCCCGACACAGTGGTTAAAAACTGCTCTATAATACCTCCAAAACTTTTAAATATACACTTGAAAAAATTTGAACCATCCTGCTTACCAAAAACAAATACAAGTGCAATGCCAAAATATATTACATTATAAACAATATTATACATGGGGAATCGAGATTGACTTAGTATTAAATTCAAAACAAGATAATAAAGTCCAACTATACACATAATCCAACCAATCTGTGCAATTGAATGAACGTGGGGTTTTTCTTTTACTTGTCTGAAAAAATTCCAAGCATGCGCTAATGAAATTTGCAAAACTCCTATTGAAAAACAGATAAAGATAATATTTTGTACACTATTTTTATCTGTCAAATAACTAACTTTAAATGAATTTAAAACGGGAAACATTTCAAGAATTAAAGGACTACCAAACCAAGTCCCAGTCATAGCCCCATAAAGTATCGATGATACACTTAGATAAAATATCAACCCATGAACTGGCGTTAAGGGTTTACCTTTAAGAAGAAAACTCAAAGTAAGTAAAATTCCTATCAAAAAAAATATCACTCCATAAGCCGCATCACCTATTATCATACCAAAAAACACAAAGAAAAATAACATAAAGATAAAACTTATATCTCTTTCTTTATACCCAGGAATTGTCTCTAAAATATTAAAAATAGGTGCAGCTAAACTGGCAATTCCTTTTCTTTTTATATAAGTTGGAATAATATCATTTTCTTCGGGATCTGCAAATTGAGCTGCAAAACCTGCTTTTAAAACTGCATTTTTAAGAGCTTCTTGACTTTCAGCTGGAATAAATCCTGTAATATACGAAAAATCTTCAAAATCAGTTTGCATATCAGCTAAAACTTGCTCAAACTCTACGATTTGATCGTAATTTTTTATCTCATCTCTTAAAATATCAATATATTTATTAAAAAGAGAAATTTGAGTCAACTTTTGATCTAAAATTTCATCAACAACCTTTAATTTATTATTAATATAATTAAGATCAAAATTAAATTTAAATTCGTCAGCAATTTCAATTTTTTGCTCAAACTCGCCAACATTCACAAAATAAGAAGTGTTTTTTACGTTTTTAATCAAAAACACATTAACATTGGGATCTTTTAATAAATTTTTATATTCACTTTTTTGGATTTTAAAAAATTGAATATAAATGTTAGATTCTTTCAATTTGTTAATATTTTCTAAAGAAAAATTTCCCCAAACAGAAATCAAATTCCTTTCATGCAATAAAGATCTTTTAATATCTTGAAATTCTTTAATTTCATTTCCCAAATTAACTATGCTTTTTGCAATATCTAAAAAATTTCCATTAGAAGATTTTAAAGCTTTAACACCCCCCCCATCCTCTTTAAGCAGAGAAAAAGCTTGTATTAAAATTCGTCTATTATCAATGCTTTTTTTTAAAGATTCTGAATTCTTATTGCAAGAATTAATATGAACTGCTCCAAAATCTCTTAAAATCTCTAAAGATTCTTTTTTATATTTTGATAAAGTTAAAAGTAAAACTTTTTTCATTTTTACAATCATAAGCTGTTCCTATTTTTTTTTATCAAACTAGATTTAGCAATTTTACCTCTTACAACAGCAGCAGTTTGCTGATCTCCAAGATATATATTAATTTTTTTTATATTAGCCTTAGCTGTTGGTATCATAACTTTCTCAAATAAATTGACTCTCTGAGATGTTACTCGAAACTCTTTTAAAAGCAAATCGATCTGTTTTTTTAAAATTTTGAGTTCTACGTCAATTTGAATCATAACTTTAAGAATCTCAATTCCCTTATCTACCCAATAAGGGGTAAAAAGTAAATCATGCTTTATTTCCTTATATTCAATAGAATCGAATATAGGGATTACAACCCCCGCAATATTTAAAGACTTTTTGACTACTGTTTTTACTTGAATCCAACTCTCAAAAGGAAACTTTTCGCTAAAAAGAGAAATCCAATTAGAAATACTCTCCTTAAGTTTTTGTTGCTCAAGATTTTTAATTTTGTAAGAATTCTCAATTTTGACAATTTCCATATAAAGCTGTTGCTTCTTAAGCTGCAAAGTAGGCAAATATCTCTTAAACATTTTGAGTTCATCTTTTTGCTTTTTAAGATCATTTTTGGTCAATTTAATTTTAGACATAATCAACAAGTCTCTTTTTAGGCCAATATTTTTCAATAAGGTCTTTTTTTATTCCCGTTTCTTTTGGGCTAAAACAACTAGCAAGAATATCCCAACCCAAATCCAAAGCCTCTTCTAAGGGAATATTAACAGACAAATCCATCATCTTACTTTCAAACATATTGCTATACTTGAGTAATTTTTCATCCCACTTAGTCATATTAAATCCCATAGCCTTTTTTTCTACAGACTCTTTTGAAGATGCATAAAGTTTGATCATTGAATCCATTATAGTCCTATGATCGTCTCTAGTTCTATTATTTACCATTTGTTTAAGTCTTGAAAGCGACCCAAAAGGTTCTATTCTGCCACCTTTTAAATAATACTGACCTTCTGTAATATAACCGGTGTTATCAGGAACAGGATGAGTAACATCATCACCCGGCATTGTTGTAACCGCAAGTATTGTAATCGATCCTGCACCTTCAAAATCAATAGCCTTCTCATAACGATATGCAAGCTGAGAATATAAATCGCCAGGATAACCTCTGTTAGAAGGGACTTGTTCCATTGTAATGGATATTTCTTTCATTGCATCAGCAAAATTTGTCATATCTGTAAGAAGTACTAAAACCTTTTTACCTTTAAGAGCAAACTTTTCAGCAACAGAAAGCGAAATATCAGGAACAGTTAAAGATTCAACAACAGAATCATTAGCGGTATGAACAAAAAATATTGCCCTACTTAAAGCGCCCCCTTTTTCCAAGGAATCTTTAAAAGTTAAATAATCATCATTCTTAAGCCCCATTCCACCAAGAATTATTAAATCAACTTCTGCTTGAAGTGCAATTCTTACAAGCAGCTCATTATAAGGCTCGCCAGAAACAGAAAAAATTGGTAATTTTTGAGATTCAACAAGGGTATTAAAAACATCTATCATTGGAAGCCCTGTCCTTATCATATTTCTGGGAACAATACGTTTTGTAGGATTTGCAGAAGGACCCCCAATTTCAATCAAACTATCATCAAGAGAAGGGCCCCCATCTCTAGGATTCCCAGAACCATCAAAAATTCTGCCTAACAAATTGTCGGAAAATGAAACCTGCATTGAATGCCCTAAAAACTTTATCTCGTCTGAGGTAGAAACACCTCTTGTACCACCATAAACCTGAAGAGAAACTTTTTCTCTATCAAGTTTAATTACTTCGGCTAGAGAACTTGTATCTTTTGCTTTCACAATAGCAAGCTCACCATACTTAATACCTTGAGCTGTAACAGTTATTACATTGCCCGCTATAGACTCTATTTTACTGTAGATTCTTTTCATATATATATTTCTCCAAACCCCCTAAATTGCCTTTTTAAAATTTATCAATTCACTCAAAGCATGCTCCAATTTATTAAACTTATAATCCTTAAAAGAAGAAAGATTCATGTCTAAAAGATTTTGCCTCAATTCATTTATAAAATCTCTTGCTTGAAGCTTATCGGGAAACTCAAAGTTAGTTTTAAGAATGTTGTAAACTATATCAAACATATAATTTTGACGCTCAGAATTTACAGCAGCATCAACAGAATCAAATGAATTTTGCTGTAAATAGCATGAATCAAGAAGTTCAGACTTTAAATAAATTAAAAAATCCTCATTACTTATGCCCTCTTCCCCAACAACTTTCATCATTTGATTAATTTCATTACCTTTTACCAAAAAAGATCTTGCATATTCGGTCTTTTCAGAATCAATAACACCTTTATATTTGCTCCAAGATTCAAGAGGGCTAATAGCTGGAAATTTTCTAGCATCAGACCTTTCTCTTGTAAGTCCGTGAAATGCTCCTACAACCTTTAAAGTTGCTTGAGTAACTGGCTCTTCAAAATTACCTCCAGCAGGGCTTACAGAACCACCAACTGTTACAGATCCAATACCACCGTTATTAAGAACTACAATGCCTGCCCTTTCATAAAAGGAAGCAATAATAGATTCAAGATACGCAGGAAAAGCCTCTTCACCAGGAATTTCTTCAAGACGACCAGACATTTCTCTCATAGCTTGCGCCCATCTTGAAGTTGAATCTGCCAAAAGAAGAATATCAAGGCCCATTTGCCTGTAGTACTCACCAATAGTAATAGCAGTATAAACAGAAGCTTCTCTGGCTGCAACTGGCATTGAAGATGTATTACAAATAATACAAGTCCTATCCATTAAAGATTTACCGGTTTTTGGATCCATTAACTCGGGAAATTCTTTAAGAGTTTCTACTACTTCTCCTGCTCGCTCACCACAAGCTGCAATAATCACTACATCAACATCAGCATTTCGACTTGTAACCTGCTGAAGAACCGTTTTTCCAGCCCCAAAAGGCCCCGGAATGCAAAAAGTCCCCCCTTTAGCAACTGGAAAAAATGTATCTATAATTCTAGTTTGAGTCAACATAGGTTCACTAGGAATAAGCCGTTCCTTATAATTAGTAATAGGAACTTTAACGGGCCAATGAAAAGACATTGTAATATTATGTCTCATACCAGAATCATCTTCAATTACAGCAATTTGCTCATCAATCGAATAATCACCATCATTTACAATCTCCACAATTTTATAAGAATCCCTTTTATAAAATGGTACCATTATCTGATGGTGAACAGTTCCCTCAATTACAAAACCTAAAAAATCTCCTGCAATAACGATGTCTCCAACTTCGGAAGTTTTTTTAAAATTCCACTTTTTATCTTTATTCAAGGGCCTTAGATATACTCCCCTTTCTAAAAAAAATCCACATTGCATAGCCAATTCGGGCAAAGGATTTTGAAGCCCATCATACACTTGAGTTAAAAGACCTGGTCCAAGCTCAACTGTTAAAAGTTTGTCTGTAAATTCAACTAGATCTCCAACAGTTATCCCTTTTGTCAATTCAAAAACTTGTGCATCAACTTCATTGCCTCTAATACGAATTACTTCTGCTTTTAAATTTCTACCAGCAGTCTTTACAAATAAAACTTCATTCATAGAAACTGAACCTTCTACCTCAATAGTAACTAAGTTTCCATTAACTCCAACGACTTTTCCTTTTGTATTCATCTAAATTCCTTTTCTAAACTTTTTCATTAGTTTGATCAATTAAATTTTTACAAATATTGTCAAAATTTTGAATACCCAATTTTTCTCTAAATAAATTATGCCTTAAAAATAACCTTAACTTTAAAAAGTAAATTATTAATTTCTCAAAATCAAATTCATGCCCAACCTCAAGATCAGTTAAAAATTGCCACTTAAGAAGGTCAAAACTTAATTCTATTTCAAAAGGATTTTCTTTCAAGCAGATGTTTTTCAAAATACTCAGATAATAACTTGAAAAATAAGTAGATTCTAAATAAAAATCCTTAGACAACCCCAATTTTTCTGCCCTTAAAGACGCAAGTGTATATCTTATTGTATCCTCAAAATCAAGAAAAAGATCAATAACTCTTGACTTACCTCTATCTACCTTAAATTCTAACAACCCTTTTAAAAAATCGAAGTCCTTTTTACTTAAAGAAATTTCAACATTATTAAAAAAATCTGAAACACTATAATTTTTCAAAGATTTTAAATCAATGTAGGGCAAAGAAGATAAAACATAATAATATGAATCCAACACAAAAGTCTCCTAGACCACTTTTATAACTTCCTTAAATCTTGGATTAAGATAATCAAAAAGAATGTCTGCAATAGTTTCAGCTGAAAAATCATAATGCAAACCAATATTCTTTTTTTGAATCTTAAAACCCTTACTTATCCCCCTGAAAGGCCTAAGCTCCATCCCTTCCTTAAGCTTATGGCCAAGCTTTAATCTTAATATCTGCTCTAAACTAGAAAAATCAGATTCATTTAATTGAATAACTAATTTTTCCTCCTCAGCCCATGAATCTGTTATTTTAATTATAAGCTCTGCTAAAAAATTATAATCACTAAAAACTCCCGTTACACTATCTTTTAAAGCATTTTCAAAAAGAGATTTAAGATTCTTTTCAACGCCAATAATTAAATCTCTTATTGCCTGACGAGAAGCTTCAAGAGCATGACATTTGTAATCATTAGCTTCTTTTTCTGATTTTGCCTTTAATACTCTAGCAGATTCTTCTGCTTTAGCAACTATTTCTTCTGCCTCTCTTTTAGCCTTTAAAATAACATCATTAGCTGCTCTCTCGGCTTCTTCAAGTCCATCTTTTTTAATTTTATTTATCAGATCCTTTACTTCAAATTGCATTAAAACTCCTTATCATATAAGATCAAAATAATAACTTAACACTTATTAGCAAACAAAACTTTTAAAAAAGCACACAATAAATTTTTAATATCAAAAATTTTATAATATTTAAAAACATATCAAGTTGACACAATAATACTTCTTTAAAGAATATATTTATTCTCCATTATTAGAAATAATACAACCATTAAAAAAATGGCCCAATAATTTTATAAACATTGCCATCACGCACTATATCAAGATTTTTGCTTGAAAATTTATTTTTAAGTCCTTCTCTAAAGATTTCAATACCCCTTTTATTTATCTTATCCCAAAATTCATCATCAACAAAATTTAAAGTTAATATCTCAATAATAATCAGATAACCTCTTCCAAACTTAGATCCATAGCCTGACGTAAAAGTTGTTGTAACACTAAAAAGACCATCTAAAAGACCATTTGCAGCCTTACCCCTAAAAGGTCTGTTGGGATGAATATCATAAGAATTTCCAAATTCATTCTCAAGAACAAAATCAACATCTAGGCAAATGTGAAACAATACATTTTCAAATTCATTAAATTTCGATATATTCATTTAAATTAAATCTCAACTATAGTTTTTCCAGACCCTCCATCACTAGGGTGAGCAAAACAATATTTTCTAATAAACTTCAATTCTTTTAGTAAATTGTGAACTTCTCTCATAAGATGCCCCTCACCTTTTCCATGAATGATCTCAAATTTATTAATGCCATTTAATATAATATTATCTATTTTCTTATTTAAAAAGTCTAGAGCATCAACAGACCTCATACCCCTAATATCAATGGTAAAACTTAATAAATTTTCTTTATTATAATCAATTGAAAAGTTAAAATTTTTACCATCCTCTTTTTTTTCTTTAAAGTTTTCCAAAGATATCTCTGAGCTAGAAACAGTAACATTAAAAGCACCCACATTAACAGTTATCTTCTTTTTTGAGATCCCGACTATTTTTCCTATTGCATTAGAATTTAGTATCTTAACTCTGTCTCCTATTTTAAAATCTACAACCATATTTCTCTTGCTGTTAAGAGAATTTACTTTATTTAACTTGCGGTCTACATTTTTTTCCAAATCTGATATAAAGGCTTTATTCTTTGCAACATTAATATTGCCCTCTTTTATTTCTCTAACCAAATTTTCTAAAACTTTTCTTGAATTTTTTAAAAATTCATTCTGCTCATTTAAAAGCTCTGTCTCAATATTTTTTTCCTTTAATAAAAGATCTTGATAAAAATTTTCCAATTCTTTTTCTTGCAATTCTATTTGGATTAATTTTTTATCCATATTCTCTTTAATTAAAAGTAAATCTTTTTCTTTTTCTATTAATTTTTCTAAAATTTTATTAATTTCTGTTTTTTGAGATGAATAAATTTCATTAGCACGAATTACTATGCTCCTGTCAATCAAAGCCTTACTAGCAACATTAAATGCATAACTTTCACCAGGAATGGAAAAAATTAAATTATAATTAGGCTGCATCGTCTCTAAATCCATCCGCATAGAAGCATTAACAACACCTTCGTGGGTATATGCAAAATATTTAAGAGCATTATAATGAGTTGATATTAAAACATAAGAATTAATATTGATTAAATACTCAAGAATTGAAATAGCAAGCGCCTGACCTTGATCAATGTCAGTCCCTGAGCAAAATTCATCAAATATTACAAGGCTATTTTTTGTAGTATGTTTTAAAATATAAGAAATATTGCTCATATGACTTGAAAAAGTTGAAAGAGAATTAGAAATTGACTGTTCATCACCAATGTCAATGAAAATGTTATCAAAAATTTTAAAAGTGCTAGATTCACCAACAACAATAGGAATCCCAAATTGAAACATTGCACTAAGTAATCCAATTGTCTTTAAAGTTACCGTTTTTCCACCAGCATTAGGACCAGTAATAATTACAACACGATTCTCAGCAGGAGTAAAAGTTATTGCCTTTGAATCCTTTAACAGAGGATGATGTGCATCAAAAATACTTAATGCATTTGAAATCTCAGGAAATATTCCTTTGGTTTTGATTCCATAAATCGCTCGTGCTTTTAAAGAATCATAATACAAAAAATTATTATAAAGATTATCTAAAAGAACAATGTTGTTATGAACTCTAGCAGAAAGATTTCGCAAAATTTTTAAAATTATTCTTTCTTTTTCTAAACTCAAATAATTTAACCTATTATTATCATTTGCAATATCATTTGGTTCAATGTAAAATGTTTCGCCTGATGATGAAATAGAAATAATATTGCCCTTAATTTTGCCTTTAAAATTAGACTTAAGAGCAAGGGTATATTTATTGGACTTATAATAAACAAAATTAGAAGTCAAATATTCTGCGTTCAAACTAATTATTTTTTTTATCTGATTTTCAACTCGTCTATTTAAATTTTTAATTTCAAATTCAATCAAATCATATTCTTTGACAACACCACTTTTCAATTCAAGAGCATCAACATCTATATGCTCTTTTAATTCATTAAGCAAATCTTTTAGCTCTGGGTTTAAAAATAATAAATCAGATATAATCTGAACATTAAGATGTTTGATATCACTATTTTTTTGTAAAAATAAATTTATTCTTAAAACTTCATCTAAAAACATTAAAATATCTCTCAAATTCTCAATAGAAACTCTTGAATTTTCTTTTGATAATAATGAAATGGGATATTTTAAACTATTTATAAAAGAGTTTGGATATCCTTTATAACTTTCAAAAAGCAGTCTAATCAAACTTACAAAGGAGAATATTTTCTCCAAACTTTCTTTTGTTTTTAATATTTTTTGATTACTTAGTAAATCAACAGTGTCTGGATTAGAAACGTATTTAAACACTAAAGATAAAATTTCATAAAAGTCGATATTTTTTAAATATTTATCTTGTGCATCTTGCATAATTTTTATAATTTTTATAATTTTTAAGCTCTGCCAAAATCTTTAAATAGCTTTCGTATCTAAGTTTAGAAATCCCATTACCTAAAGAACTTGTAACAGAACAATAAGGTTCGCTAACATGTAAACAAGATTTATATTTACAAAAACTAGCAAAATTTTCAAACTCTTTAAAATAATATTTAAGATTCTCAAAGGGCAATGTTTCAATTCCAAACTCCTTTATTCCCGGAGTATCAACTATTATTCCACTCTCAGAATGAAATGATATTGAATAAACGGTAGTATGTTTTCCTCTAGAATACTTATGTGAAATTTCATTTACCGATTGAGAAGCTCTTGAATCAATCAAATTTATCAAAGAAGATTTACCAACACCAGACTGGCCAATAAAAGAAGTTCTTGAATTTTTCAAAACCTCTTTTACTTCTTTGATACCCTCAGAAGTTTTAACAGAAGTTTTTAAAACCTTGTATCCTAGATTTTCATAAATTTCAGAAAATTCTTGTGCGCTTTGACTTATTCCTTTGTCAATTTTATTAATCACAATAACAGGAACAATATTTTGTTCTTCTGCAACAACAAGAACTCTGTCAATAAAAAAATTTTTCATCTCAGGAAAATTAGCAGAACTTACAATCAAAACATTATCAATATTAGAAACAATTGTCTGCCTAAGATCTGCTTTCTTGTTGTAACGCCAAAGAATATTCTTCCTATTTAATCGCTTATCAATATATACTTTGCGAGAACTATAAATATACCCTAAGACTATATCCCCTGGAACTAAAGGACTGTACTCCTTAAAACCTGTTTCTAGAACCTTGCCCTTAAAAATTCCTTCATAAATTAACTTGCTGCTAAGTTCTAAAATAGAATATATATTATTAACTCCCCAAATAATTTCAAATTCAAGATAATTCAAACTATCGTTCCTTTAAAGCAGAGATTATATTTTTTGCAAAAATTTTGATAAAAAGTCAAATTTTTATTTCCGGTCAAATAAAATTCATCATCTACATCTACATCTACATCTACAAAATTATTTTTATAATAATTACCTTTATGTCCAGGAAAATTCATTAATCTAATAAGATTTTGTACCACTAATTCACGATTCTCATAAACAGGAATTTTTAAAAAATCTTCTATTACTGTCTTGAGATGCAAATAATGCGTGCATCCAAGGAAAACAATTTCTCTACCGGTATTTACAACTTCAAATTTTAAAGCCTCTAAACATCTAAAAGCATCTTTTTTGTACTTCTCTCCATATTCAACAAAATTAACAAGCTCTCCAGCAGCTTTTACAATCAAATCATTATGCATATTTACTTGATCTTTAACAAATTTGCTTTCAAGAGTAGTATTTGTTGCAATTAAAAGAACTTTTTTTAAAGCAAGATCTGAAACTGAACTTACATCTGGTAAAGTATAGACTACTGGAAAAACAAAATTTAATTTATTGTATACACTAACAGAAATTGTATTGCAAGCCAAAACCAATGCACCAATATTATAGTTTTTTTTAAGCTTCTCAATTAAAAACAAAACTGCTTCTAAAAGATATTCAGAACTTTTTTCTCCATAAGGAAAATTTTTATTATCGGCAACATAAACATATTGGAACCCTCCTATTTTACTTTTAATATATTTAAAATAAGAAAGTCCCCCTATACCTGAATCAAAAATAATTATTACTTCTTTGAAATTTTCCATTACAAAATAATAATCAACCCTAAAAAGTAAAGTATAAATATTAACAAAGTTAATATCAAGAATTAAAATAATAAAAATTGTTAAATGTTTTTTTAAAAAAAGTTTTAAGCTATAATGAAATTGATTTAGCAATATTAATAAGTATTTAGGATGATAAATAAAATGTTTGCAAGCATTAAAGATATTTTAAAAAAGCCAATTTTAAAAAGCAATGTTACAATAAACGGCTGGATTAGAACCAAAAGAAGTAATGGTAAGATTGGATTTATAGAAATTAATGATGGCTCAACGCTTAAAGGAATTCAAGCTGTAATAAACGAAGAAGAAAATCAATTTAGTGAAAAAGATCTAAAAAAATTAACAACCGGAGCAAGTATATCATTAACAGGCCTATTGGTGGAAAGTCCTGCAAAAGGGCAAAATTATGAAATAAAAACACACAGTTTTGATGTAATCGGCGAAACAGACCCAGAAACTTATCCATTGCAAAAGAAAAGACATTCTTTTGAATTTTTAAGAGAAATTCCCCATTTAAGAATACGAACCAACACATTTGGAGCTATTGCTAGGGTAAGAAACAAAATTTCATACAAAATTCATGAATATTTCCAAAAAAATGGTTTTTTTTATATTAATACACCAATAATTACATCAAATGATGGGGAAGGTGCTGGAGAAATGTTTAGAGTTTCCACACTAAAATTTAATAAACCAAACAATACGCTTAGCAATATTGATTTTAAAGACGATTTTTTTGGAAAAGAAGCTTTTCTCTCTGTCACTGGTCAATTGCATGGGGAAGCATATGCAATGGCTTTATCTAAAATATATACATTCGGCCCAACATTTAGAGCAGAAAATTCTAACACCACACGACACGCTTCAGAATTTTGGATGATAGAACCAGAAATGGCTTTTTATAAGCTTAATGACAATATTGATCTAGCAGAAGATCTCTTGAAATATCTTTTAAGTTCAATTTTAAAAGAATGCTCACAAGATATGGATTTTTTAGAAAATTACATTGAAAAAGGTTTGATTAAAAAACTAGAAAATGTAATAAACTCAAATTTTGAGGTTATCACCTATACTAAAGCAATTGAAATTCTTGAAAACTCAAAAAAAAATTTTGAAATAAAACCTTACTGGGGAATAGATTTGCAAACAGATCATGAAAGATACCTAACAGAAGAGACTTTTAAAAAACCGGTAGTGGTCATAGATTATCCAAAAAATTTCAAAGCATTTTACATGAAAGTAAATAAAGACAATAAAACCGTTAAAGGAATGGATATACTAGTTCCAAAAATTGGAGAGATTATAGGAGGAAGCGAAAGAGAAGATGACCTTCAAAAATTAGAAAATAGAATAAAAGAATTAAACCTAAATATGGAACATTTAAACTGGTATCTTGATCTAAGAAGATTTGGTTCGACTCCTCATTCTGGTTTTGGACTTGGGCTTGAAAGGTTGGTGCAATACTCAACAGGAATATCTAATATAAGAGATTCAATACCATTCCCAAGGACTCCCAAAAATCTTTATTTTTAATAAAAAAAAGGAAACAAAAAGATGAAATTAATAAAACTTTGCAAATTAATGCTACTCTTTATTTTTGCAACAAGATTATTTTCAGTAAAAGTAAAAGATGAAAAATTAAACAAAAAATTGGAATTATTTTCAAACGTAGAAACAAAAATCAAAAAAAATTCTAAAACTTACGATTCAAGCTCAAATAGCAAAAAGATCAAAAAAGAATCAATTTTAAAAAGAGATACAAACAGTGAAAAAAATATAAATTCCAATATATACATACAAAAATCAAAAAAAATTAATTACCCCAATAGAAATTTAGGCAATAATATCAATCAAAAAACTGTAAATGATGTGAATTCTGCAAAAACTAGTTATGTTAAAGTTTATCCTAGTTATAAAAATGATAACTTTCAAGAAATTAAAAATGCTAATAAATTTCCGGTTAAAACCGAAAAAACTCACATGCTAATAGGCCCAATATTAAAAGATAATCTGGGAATAATAATTAAAATGCTAAAAACAAAGGGATATACTTTAATAGAATACATAGAGGACAATAATTAAGATTTAGTTTTTGCTAAAAATTTTAAAATCTCATTAAGCTCATCATCTATGTATTTAAAACTATTCTTATATTCACTTTCATTTTTTAATCCTGTCAGCTCATGATTTCCATAATGAATCCAAGTATTTAATTCTTCTTGGTTAGAATATTTATTAACATAATAATCAGGAATATAATCTACAAATCCATGATCCTTATAATCATAAACTGCTATTTTAACATTTTTATTCTCTATGCCTTTTTTCAAAACTTCATTTCTTAAATAAACAATGGTACGACCTGTATCAAAAATGTCATCAACAAATAAAACTTTATCGCCTGCCCTTAAATATTTTGGATCATAAGTCCAACCATCTATCATTATCTTTTTTTGCTCATTAAAAATATCATAAGATCTAGCAACAACAGCAGCATATAAAAGAGGTTTATCTACTTTTACAAATTTAAAAAATTCGCTAATAATATTGCCAAGATAGGCTCCTCCTCTCAAAGAGACATACATAATATCTGGAATAAATCCATCTTTATAAATTTTATAAGCAAGCTTAAATCCATTAATTCTTATCTCTTCATAAGAAACATATTTTTTCATAATTCAAACTTATTCCTTTTATTCTTTTTTAATAAAAATAAAATTTATTTAATCAAAATATTTTAACTTGCAAATTAACACACAAATATTTACATAAAATAAAAAAGGGCTAAGATCAGCTCTTAACCCAAAACCAAAATTTACTAAAATGAAATTTTAAAAGAATCGTTTCCTCTTAAAATTTTATAAGTATTTTTTCCAATCTCAAGAGCATCATAAAATTCTCTTAAATTAGAAACACTTTTTGAATTTACAGAAAGAATTACATCTCCTGATTTCATCTTAATATTTGATGCTAAATTTTTATCAATATAATCAACAACAACGCCTTTAATCCAATTTCTTAAATTAAGCTGAGCTTTAATATCCTCAACTAATGGATACACAACAAAACCTGGAAGCATCTTTGAAGAAGAAAGCTCTTTATCCTTAGGTCTAACAGCAAGAACAATTTCAATATTTTTTTTGACATTGCCTCTTAAGATTTCTACATTTACTTTTTCACCAGCATAAAAATCACTAATATATGATGTAACATCCTGAAAAATGCTCATGGAAACCCCATTAACCTTCATAATAATATCTCCTGCCCTAAGCCCCGACTTAACAGCAGGCGAACCCGGATAAAGAGAAGCAATAATTGCAGCTGAAACATCATTACTTTCAACCCCCAAGCTTTTTAGCACCTCAGAATCTCTTGTCTTTAACGGATAAAAAGAAATTCCAAGCCACGCTGATTCAATTTTTTTACCTTTAAGGAAAAAATCTACAGTGCTTTTAATATTGTTAACAGGAATTGCAAAACCTAGCCCAATATTTCCGCCAGAATTTGAAGCTATCCAGGCATTAATTCCAATAACCTCACCTTTTATATTTACAAGAGGACCACCCGAATTACCCCTGTTGATTGCAGCATCAGTTTGAATAAACAAATTCCTTGATTGCAAATTAGGATTTGCAGAACGTTGCAATCCACTCACAATGCCTGCTGTAACTGTAAAACTAAATTGAAAAGGACTGCCCACTGCCATAACCCAATCACCTATTTCAAGCTTATCACTATCTCCAAGATCAGCTACTTTAATAGTTGCATCATTACTTTCAAAACTAATAAGAGCAATATCTTTTTTTTCATCTTTGCCAACTAACTTAGCCTTGTGCTTTTTTTTATCATAAGATACAACTTCAAGCTCAGTTGCCTTATCTACCACATGACTATTTGTAACCACATAAAATAATGATTTTTTTTGAGAATCTCTCCCAATTATTACTCCAGACCCTGCCCAATTGCTTTTTCTCTCAGAATCAAATTCTGGCATATCAAAAAAGAAAAATGGAATAGGAAAGCTCTGCTTGATTACCCCTGTTGCATGAACTTCCACAGATGATGGTAAAATTTTCTTGGAAACTTCCCTAAAAGAATCTTGCAAGGCTCGTACAGTATTGTCCTTTTCTTCTGCAAAAACAATGTTGCTTCTATTAGAATCTAAATAATGCATTCCAATAAAAAACCCAATACCCAAAGCCAAAAAACTAAGAAGAAATCCAGAAAAAAACTTTTTTTCCACTTTTATAACCTCCACATAATTACTCAATTCTACAAATAATATTTAAATATTTGATTAATTTAAAATTCAAACTTCACTTAAAATTAAAGGCAATCCATCAAAAACAGCAACAGTATGTTCAAAATGTGCAGAATAACTAAGATCAGATGCAAAAACAGTCCAACCATCACTTTTTATTGAA
Source organism: Borreliella americana (assembly GCF_021043605.1). GTDB lineage: Bacteria > Spirochaetota > Spirochaetia > Borreliales > Borreliaceae > Borreliella > Borreliella americana. The sequence continues at coordinate 88,257 of NZ_JAJNFB010000002.1, read as the reverse complement.
ACCTTGTGCCCCTTTAAGTTTACCATAGGCTCAATAGCCAAAACCATACCCTCTTGAATTCTAATATTTTTAAAAAAAGGAGCATAATAATTTGGAACACTTGGTTCTTCGTGAAGTTCAAATCCAACACCATGTCCTGTATATTCTCTAACTATTCCAAAACCAAACGGTTTTATATAATCTTCTATTGCCTCTGATATATTTAAAATTCTATTTCCAACTTTCATCTCAGCAATACCTTTGTAAAGAGAAGCATTTGTAACTTCTAAAAGTTTATCGATACTAGAATCCACATTTCCCACTTTAAAAGTTTTCGCCATATCGCTATAAAACCCATCAAGAATAACCCCACAATCAATACTAACAATATCCCCATTCGCTAATTTCCTTTTTCCGGGAATGCCGTGAATAACCTCTTCATTAACAGATGCGCAAATAGTACCCCCAAACCCACGATATCCCTTAAAAGCGGGTTTAGCTCTATTTTTAATAATAAAATCATAGGCTATTAAATCAAGTTCCTTGGTACTAATACCAGGAACAATATTTCTCTCGACCTCTAACAAAGTAAGCGCTAACAAACTTGCTGAAGCTTTGATTTTTTTAATCTCATCTTTAGATTTCAATCTTAGTTTAGTCAAAATTCAACTTCCTTTCTCTAAGTGTATCTATCATATTTTTATAAAGTCTTCCTTCATCAGTTTCGTAAAAAGAATAAGAAGTCAAAATAGACTCTTTACCTTTTTCCATTTTCCCCAAATAAAGATAATTAATTCCTTGTTTTAAGTAAATTTTTGATATAAGTTCACGTTCATAGTTAGTACTAGAATCTTTATCATAAAAACTACTAGGCAATAAAGATATTCCTTTATTAAAATATCTTTCCGCTTCTTTATAGTCTTTTTCAGAAAAGCTCAAAACTCCAAGATTATAATAAATTCCAAACATATATTTTTGAGATTTATTGTCAAAAATTATCTTTTTTGAACTAATAAAATCTCTTTTAAGAAAAAAATAATAAAATTTATAAAAATTATACCAATCTTGTTTACTTTCAGAAAAATTATAAATTCTAAAAAATAAATCGAGATCCTTTAAATCTGAATAAAGCAGCAAATTCCAAGCCAAAAATTGAGCAATACTAGAATTGTATTCAGTCTTGTAAAATAGTCGCCACAAATAAGATTTTTTTGCCTCATACTTAGAATTTGCATAATTTAATGCAAAATAAAGTTTAAAAAATAACGGGTCTTCCTTATAATTAGTTATAATTTCATTAGCTTTAAAATAATTTTTAATTTTAAAATATATATTTGCTAAATAATAACTTATTATCTTATTATCTTTAAACATCTCATTAGCCTTATTTAAATAAGAAATTGCTCTTTTATGATCATTCTCACTATTAGCTATGAGTGCAAGATTCAAATAAACAAGAACATTGTAATTGGGAAATCTTGTATAAAGCTTTAAATATTCATTCTTGGCATTCTTAATATCTCCTTTTTTAAAATAAGCATCGGCAAGTAAAAAAAGTAAAGTGGGATCTTCTTCATTTTTAATAGACTTAAGATTGGAAATTGTATAATCTAAATCATTAAGATTATAAGAAATATATGCAAGCTCTTTTAAAAAATTTTTGTCTTCTTTGATTTTTAAAAGTATGCGCTTAGCAGCATCTATGTTTTTTTTCTCTATATACAAAAGCATTGCATTTATTAAAAATGCATTGTTTTTAAGATTTGAACCTATCTCTTCAAAAATACGAGCATCCTTTTCTTTATAGATTTTATCAATAAATTTGTTAAAATCTATAATACCATTATCTGAACTTAAATTTTTAATAAAAACTTCATCATAAAGGCTTTGATACTCTTCGCTATTTAAAAGATATTGATTTGCAATTCTATAAGCGTCTTTTAAAAGCCCAATTTTAAGTTTAGAATAAACTTCTAAAGCTCTTAATTTCAAATTTCCTGGCAAAACTTTAACACCAAGATCTACTATCTCCCCCATAAGATGATAATCACCAGTATTTAAAGCCCAAATTTTAGCTCTTTTAGCAAGAGCTAGCCATTTAAATTCAGTATTAGCATAATATGATGAAAATAGCATTGCTTTTTTAGCATCTGAAAATTTTTTTTTATCAATATAAAAATCAATCCCCATAATAAGCTTGCTAAAATCTTTCTCACCTTTTAAAAGATATAAAATATTGGAATTGAAATAGAAATAAAAACCTCCTAAAAAACCCAATAATAAGAACAATGAAATGAACACTAAAGTTTTATTTTTTTTCAATACAACTCTCCATATTTTTAAGTAAAGCATCAAGTATACCATTTATAAACTTGTAAGAGTTTTTACTGCCATACTTTTTGGCAATCAAAATTGCCTCATCAATTACAGCACGTTTTGAATTTTCAAAATTTTGGAACTTTAAAGAATAAACGCCCATTCTAAGTATTGCAAGATCAACCTTATCCATGCGATCTAAAGACCAATTCAAAGAAATATTCCTAATCAAGCTATCAATATGCTCTAAATTATTAAAAGTACCATTTACTAAAGAAGAATAAAACGACTTGATAGATTCATTTTCTATGTCTAATCCTTTATCTTCAATATTAAAAATATCAAAAATATCGTCCATTGCGCTTTGATTAATATCAATGCTATAAATCTTTTGAAAAGCCAAGACTCTAACTTCATGCATTAAATCCATAATAAAATTATATAAATAAAAATATGTTTTATTTTAGACTAGAATCCAAAATTTGTATATTTGCAGACTTGTTAAGCTTACCATACATATCTTGCTGCACTTGAACAACAATTTGCTGTTGTTGAACATTAATCATATTGTTTCTTATTGCATCTTTGACAATCAAATCTGCAGTAGGAGAAACTTTATCATTCAAACCTAAAAATCTCTGAGCATATTTTTCTGTAACTTTAATAATATGAAACCCTTCCTTTGAAGCAATAGGCGAAGATATATCACCCTTATTAAAATTAAAAACCTCTTTCACAAAATCAGCTCCAAGAAGATTTTGAGCATTTTGATCGCCCCTTGACAAAAATCCAAGATCACCATTTTTAGCCTTAGAAGATTCGTCATTTGAATATTTTCTTACAGCTTCTTCAAAAGTAATTTTTTTTGATCTTATTTGGCTTAAAATATTTTTTGCTTGATCTAAAACATCTGATCTTTTTTTATCTTTAGTAGAAAAAAATATATGACTAACTCTTGAAATATCAGGATTTACAAATTTAGTTTTATTAGCCTCATAATACTCAACAATTTCTTTCTCACCAGGAGTTTTAATTTCAGAAAACTTGGGCTGAGCCTGCTTTAAAACAAGTTTTTGAGAAGATAGAGATCTTTTCATTGAAGACAAAAGCTCGCCCCAATTTGTACCTTGTTTTTCTATCATCTGCTTGATTTGTTCATCAGTAAAATTCACAAGTCCAAATTGAGTTCTAATTGTTTGCATAACCTCATCATCTGAAATTTTAATTCCTTGTTTTGAAGCCTCTTGGCTAAAAAGAACATCTGCTATTAAAACTTGCAAAACTTGCTTTTTCTCAGCAGCAGTCAGGTCTCTACCTTGGGTCTTTTTAAAGATATCAACCTTAGAATCAAAACCGGTTTTAGTAATAATTTCATTCTTATGTAAATTAATAATAGCAACAGGAGTATTTTGAGCAAAAGAGCCAATCCCTACAGTCCCCAATATTACCCAAAATAAAAAACTCTTCATAGTATAACCTCTTATTAAAGAATCACTTACCCACTAATTTAACAAAATTTTACATTTAAATCTAGTTAATAAAACATTTTCATCTATATAAAAAACTAGAAATTCCTTGTCCACCGCCAATACAAATAGATACTATTCCTTGTGTTTTATTATTCATTTTCATAGAACGAGAAAGTGTTAATAAAATTCTTGAACCGCTAACTGCAAATGGATGCCCCAAAGCAATAGCACCGCCATTTACATTAATAATATCACTAGTTATATTGTATTTTTTAAACAAGGCCCTTTCAATACTTAATGCTTGGGCAGCAAATGCCTCATTTACCTCAATCAAATCTATTTCGCCAGGGTTTAAACTTAATTTACTAATAATACCTTCAATAGCCATATAAGCGCCAAAACCCATATAAAGTGGATCAAGCCCCACACTTTTAAATCCTCCAATATAAGCTAATGGACTTAACCCTAAGCTTTTTAATTTTTCCTCACTTGCTAAAATTAAAAAACAAGCACCATCATTTAAACTTGAAGAATTTCCGGCAGTTACTGTGCCTGATTCTTTAAAAACAGGATTAAGAGATGCTAGCTTATTTAAAGTTAAATTATCTCTTATTTCCTCATCACTTGAGACAGTCCTCTTAGAGTTGGTCTTCTTATCAAAAACGGTCAGAGGATAAATTTCATCCTCAAAATATCCAAGTTCTCTTGCCTTTGATGCCTTTACATGAGAATTATATGCAAATTCATCTTGCATTTCTCTTGTTATACTATATTTTTCTGAAAGATTTTCAGCTGTAAGCCCCATAGAAATAAAATTTAGAGGATCTGTTAAGACGTCTTTTTGGATTGAATCTTCAATTCCAAAATTACCAAATTTAAGGCCGTCAAATCTAATCTTTCTGGGTAATAAATAAGGAGAATTGGTTAAATCTTCCACCCCTCCAGCTAATACAATATCATTGTCTCCAAGGGCAATAGAATTAAATGCAAGCTCCAAAGCCTTAAGACCAGAACCACAAACTTTATTAACGCTAAATGCAGGTACATTATCGCCTAAACCAGACTTTAAAGCAATTTGTCTTGCAATATTTTGACCAAGTCCCGCAGATATTACATTGCCAATAATAACCTCATCCACTTTACATAACTTATTTCTTCCAAGCAAAGCTTTAACAACTTTTGAAGATTCGTCAATAATATCTAAACCCTTAAAAGAACCTCCAAACTTGAAATTGGGTGTTCTAAGTCCATCAATAATAGCTACCTTTTTTATCACAATTACTCCTAAAGTCTTAATAAACTTATTGAATTATACAATACAATAGATCATATAAAAACTAAGTTTATTTAATAAAATAAACTATTTAGCCTGAATTATTTAATAAACAAGCTAAAATGTTATAATTTTAAAATGCAGTTTAAAAAAATATTTTTAATAATATTTATAATTTCTACTTTAAAAGCTTATTCTTATAATTATGCAATCCAATACAAAAATGAAGGTATTGACAAATATTATTTTGAAATACTAAATGATGGGTTTGGATTTTCATTAAGCGATTTTTTTGATGACTTAAGAAGTGGTTCTCTAATTTTTACCTATGCTTCAAAATACAATTTTATAATAAATTTAGAAGCACACATGCTAACCTATAGAGGTTATAAAGATTCACCGAAATCTTTAATTAGTAGAACAGACTTAATTGAAATAGGTTTCATGTATTATTTTCCAATCCTATTACTAATTAATGGAAAAAATTTTGGAGAAATAGACTTAGGAATTGGAGTCAAAAACTTATTATTTGGAGACTGGGGAGGACATTTAATGCAAAGCATAATTCACCTCATTTTAAATCAACACCGCCCAATTCCAAGTATAAAAAGCTACGACAGCTATAATTATAGAGGATTTTTAAGTTTTGCTCTAAATTACTCTTACATGAATTTTTTAAATTTAGAAAATTATATGGACTTATCTTATTTTGCAGATTATTTTATTAAAAACAGTATTGGAATTACCTTAAAAAATGAAAATATTGGATTTGATATAAAACTTTATTCCCAAATTCAAAATCAAATCAAAAGCTTTAAAACATATTCAAAAACACAAGAAGCAGAAATAGGAATTGGAATAAATTATCAATTTTACTCTAAAAATTTTTTCATAACCAATAATTTAAACATTAAAAATTTTTCAACCAAGGAAAATTTTTTAAGCGTTGGAGGATTTGGAATAATCATTACACCTGAAGAATACAAAAAAATATCAGAATCAAATAATGAATTTAATGTTTTAAGTAATAATTTTTACTTTGGGTTTGATATTATGATCCCATTAAAAATAAGAAATTCATTATTTTATAAAATAAATAAAAACATCAATCATTACTTTTCAATATCAACAAATTATTACACTAATCATAATGAAACTAATAGCTTTACAAATCAATTCTCATCAGGCATCATGTATGAATTTTTACCACAAAAAACATTCAATCCTTATCTAATTTCAGGATTATTTTTTGCCTATAATCAAAATAACCAAGATATTAAAAGCATCTTCAGACCAATAAGAATAAAAAACATTTTTCAAGTTGGAATTGAAAATGAATTAGGATTTTTGTTCACAATGCTAAAATACCGCAACACCGAGTATATTTTCAAAATATATTCAAAAGTCAGTTATATTCCTCTAGCTTATAACTTAAATGAAAAAAAATTAGAAAAACATTCTATTAACTTTAATTATTTGGGAATTGGATTAATTGTTAAATAACAACTAATACTGATGATCTTTGTTAACAAATTTAGTAATGTGTGGCAAAAATAATATATCTGCCCTACCTGTAGGACCGTTTCTGTGTTTTGCTACAATAACCTTAGTTTCTATTGGTTCTATTTCAGCAGAAGACTCAAATTTAAAATCCTTATCCCTGTGAAGCAAAATTACAATATCAGCATCTTGCTCTAATGCTCCTGATTCCCTTAAACTGGCAAGATTAGGCTCTCGCCCTTCCGTATCTCTTGTAAGCTGAGACAATGCAACAATAGGAATCTCAAGCTCTCTAGCAAGCTCTTTGAGAGATTTGCTAATCGAAGCAACTTGTTCATGCCTTGGAAGATTTTTTGTTTCAAAAGAAATCAGACTAATATAATCAACAAATATTATATCTATACCATAAAATCGCTTAAGTTTTCTAGCTTGAGTTGCTAAAGTTAGTAAACTAATATTGGGAGTATCTTCAATATAAAGCTCAGAATCACTAATTTCATTTACAATATCATTTAATGACTTTATCTCTTGTCCAGATAAAATGCTATTTTGAACCTTAAAGCTATCAATACAAGATTGAGAAGATATTATTCTTTTTATTAAAGCATCCGCTGTCATTTCAAGAGAAAAAAATCCTACTTTTTTCTTTTCTTCTTTTCTTAATGCTATAAAAGAAGCAATATTTAAAGCAAATGCCGTTTTACCAATGCTAGGACGAGCACCAACTATAATAAAATCACTGTTTCTAAATCCCCCAATAAGAGAGTCAACATTTCTAAAGCCACTTGGAATGCCAAAGTTTGCTTCTTTTTTCTTCATACTGCGCTCATATATCTCATTATGAACACGTTCTGCAATAACTTTAGCATGATAAAGGTTTTTGCTAGAATAATCTAATTCAATTGAAAGAATCTTTTGTTGAGATTCTTCAACAATCTCATTAATAGATTTTGTAGAATCATTTATATAGTCATTAAGTTCTTTAGAAACATTTAAAATGCTTCTGCGAACACTCTGTTCCTTTACAATTTTTGCATAAACATTTATAGTTCTATCTGTTGGCAAATAAACTGAAAGTGAATCCAAATAATCGGGCAAATTGATTAAATCTTTTTTAATCAAAAGTTGTGTTTTTGAAACATGCTTAGATACTTCTTCAAAAACGGTAATAGGATCAATATTTTCTCTTTTTTCATAAAGCGAAACCATTGCTTTAAAAATTAACTTATGAGTTTCATTGTAAAAATCATCAGCTCTTACATGAAAAGCAATTTGCTCTATCTTATCTGAATTATAAAATATACTAGAAATTACTGCTTTTTCCGCACCATCATTAAAAAGAAGTGCAGAATTTGAAAAAGCCGCTAAAGCCACAAACTACACCCCTACCCTTTCAGCTTACTCATCTTCTTTATTCAACTTTTTACTTAAAGACTTTTTATCCTATTGTTTTTTTTCTTTTTTTATCTCTACTTTAATAATAGAGCTAATACCTTCATAAAGCTTAATTGACACATCATAAGTTCCAAAAGTCTTTAAGGTTCCATGATGTATATCTATTTTTTTTCTCTCTATATTAAAACCAAGTTTTAAAAGTTCATCAGCAATATTTAAACTGTTAATACTATGAAACAATTTGCCAGAATCATTAGATTTCATAAAAAATTCTAATTTAACAAGATCAAGCTTAGATTTCAGATCGTTAGCCATTTGCTTTTTTGTTTCTTGCTTTTTTAATATTGATCTTCTTTTTTGATTAAAAATCTCAATATTATGTTTATTTGAAAAAACTGCAAAACCTTTTGGTAGTAAATAGTTTCTTGCAAATCCATCTCTTACCTCTACAGTATCCCCTTCTTTTCCAAGATTAATAAAATCTTCCTTTAAAATCACTCTCATAATTACCCCCAAATAATTATTTTTTTACAAAAGGCAACAAAGCCATATATCTTGCCCGTTTAATTTCTAATGCCAAGCGTCTTTGGTGCTTAGCAGAAGTTCCAGTAATTCTTTTGGGTAAAATTTTACCTTGCTCGGTAATAAACTTTTTAAGAAAATCAAAATCCTTATAATCAGGATGTTTACCAGAATCACAAAATTTACATGACTTTCTCTTAAAAAATCTGAAATTTGAATTTTTCTTAAAGCCATCCTGCTGATTTTCAAATCTTGAATCCCTTTGATTTGCATCTCTATCTTTATACATAACTTAAACTCCATTAAAAAGGTATATCTTCACTAAACTTATCATCAATAATATCAATATCTTTAACTACATCTTCTTTTTTATGATTTGTCAAACTATTGATATCTGAATCTTGCATTTGAATGGTATTAGAACCTGAGCTAAACATTTGCAAATTATCTACAAATATATTGACCTTACTCCTCTTATCACCCGTATTCCTATCTTGCCAGCTTTCATATTTAAGAGACCCACTTACCACAACTTGTTTGCCCTTTTTCAAATAATCGCTGAGACTTTCAGCTCTTTTTGAAAAAATAACACAATCAAAATATTGTGGATAATCAATCCATTCATCGTTTTTCTTCATTCTTCTATTATTAGCTATAGAAAACCTAAGAACAGCCATGCCACTTTCTGCATAAGAAAGCTCAGAATCTCTTGTAAGCCTACCAGACAATACTAATGAATTAATATCAGCCATTCAAAATCCTCTTATTTTTCCTAAATATCTGTGCTTTCAGAACCTGTTGGTGTTTCAACTTTAGAGGCACCTTTAAGACTGTCTTTGTCAATATTGTCTCTAAATTCTCTAAAATTTCTTCTTTTGATTTTTTTAGTATTAATCTTTCTAACTACTTTAACCAAAATCATATACCTAAGCAAGTTTTTAATTAACTTAAGCCTTGATTCAAGTTCTTTTAAATTATTACCTTCCATACTAAACTCTATTATTTCATAACGACCCCTGGCCTGCTTTTTGATAGGATATTCCAAGGCTCTCTCCCCAATAAAATTGCTAACAATTTCAGTTGCACCAAAAAATTCTAAAGATTTTTTAACTTCTTCTAAAGAACCTTTATATTCAATTTCTTCACTTTTAAACAAAAAACATGCCTCATATCTTTTAATCATTACTAAAACTCCTTATGGTCTATCGCATTGCAAAGTATGCAATAAAGGCTACTTAGTTAGTATATAAAAGAGACTAATTTTTTTCAACAACAAAAACTTTTTATAACATACAAAATGTATCTAAAAAATAATGCTATAATGTTAAACCCTAATCTTCTTCTAATTCGCTAAGCTTATAGGTTTTCCCTAACTTGCCTTGCTTTTCAAGTTTTTTGTCTTCTTTCATTTCAATATAAGTCTTAAAGCCTTTTTTTACATTATCAACTGCAACCATAACACTAGCTTCAAAAAGACTCTTTGGAGAATAGTTATCAATAGCCTTTTTAATATAATAAACATTAGATCCATAAAAAAGTTGAACCCTGCCATTAACAAGTCCTATTTTAAGAACTCCAGCCTCTTTCAGCAAATCATTATCAACAAGCTCAGTATTAACAACATCTACATGCAATCTTGTAGAACAAACATCAAGCTTTGTAATATTATCAAATCCACCAAGACCTTGAATTAAAAGATGAGCAATCCCGAGACTCTCTAGCTTGCCTTCTTGGCCTTCAAAAAATGGATCGTCTGTAACAAATATTTGAAAATCAAAATATCTATAAAGCCAACTAAAAGTAAAATAATAAAGAACAAAAAATATTGCCCCCAAAGGTACTACACTAATCCAATTTGTCTTAGAATTTCCTTGAAGTATTCCAAACATAAAAAAATCTAAAAATCCATTAGAAAAGGTATTGCCAATCGTAACATCAAAAAAATTAGCAAGCAACAATGCAAATCCCGAATAAGTGGCATGAACAAAATAAAGCAAGGGCGCTGTAAAAATAAATAAAAATTCCAAAGGTTCAGTTATTCCTGTTAAAAAAGCTGTCAAGGCCCCAGATAAAAGAAGCGCTGCAACCTTATTTTTATCTTCATGAACAATACCCTTGTAAACCCCCAACGCTGCTCCGGGAAGTCCAAACATAATAGAGAGATAAAATCCACTGCTAATCTTGGCAAAGCCTGATGAAAATTTACCAAGTGATGGATCTAATAACTGAGCATAAAATATATTCTTAAGACCTCTAACAGCATTGCCATTAATTATCTCTACTCCTCCCAAAGAAGTAAAATCAAAAGGAAAAGATAAAATAGAATGCAATCCTAAAGGCAATAAAAGCCTATTTAAAAATCCATAAAGAAAACTGCCAAAATATTCAAACTTAAAAACAAACACACCTAAAGATGCAATTAATTTGTCAAAACTCGACCAAATCAAACAAAAAAATATCGCCAAAACAACGCAAAAAGGCAAAATTATTACTATGGGCACAAAATGGGACTCTGAAAAAAAAATAAAAGGCTTAGGCAGCTTCATATTATAAAATTTGTTATGCAAATAGCCAACTACAAGACCTACAGCTAAAGAACCTGCAATTCCTGTATTTAAAGTTTGAACGCCAAGAAAATTTATACGCCCCACAGAAGACATTGACTCTGCTTCAACAAGCCCTGAGAAAGTCTCAATAAAATAATTTCCAGTAATATTAAATGTTAAATAACCAATAAGGCCCCCTAAAGCAGCTGTTCCCTGCCCCATTCTTGCAACTCCAATAGAAATTCCAATAGAAAAAATTAAGGGCATATTGAGAAGAATAGCATTGCCTATAGCTTTCATTAAACCCAAAACATTTTGAATAAAAATTTTATCAACATAAACAATACTAGAAGAATTTGAAAATGCAGATCCAATGCCAATCAATAAACATGCAACTGGTAAAATAGAAATAGGCACTCGTAGTGCTTTAGAAACTTTTTGCAAACTTGAAAAGTTAATTATTTTAATAAAATTAATCATGCTAAACCTCTCCAATACTAATTTCAGCAAACACTATTTATTATAAAGCTTTTTTTGTAAAAAAAAACCTCACTTACTAAACAAGCCAAATAATAAGATTAGATAAATCAAGCAAGAGTAAGATTTAATTTGATCTTGAGAAAAACTTACAATTAAAGTAATGTATTATATATTTTTTATAAATAAATGATAAAACGGAGGCAAAGTTATGCTTAGAGAAAACAAACTTAAAAATTACTCGTTAAGCGAAGTTAATACAAGCAAAATACCAAAAAATGAACTTTTTAGTTCAATATCGCATCTTTTTGGAATTATTTTGTCTATCATCGGAACAACAATTCTTGTTACAATATCTACTCTTAAGAAAAAAGATTTACATGTACTTGTATTCTTTATTTACGGGTTTTCAATGACTCTATTATATGTAATGAGTACTCTTTATCACATATTTCCAAAAGGAAGTAAAATAAAAAAAATATTTAGAAAATTTGATCATATTTCAATATTCATTCTAATAGCAGGAACTTATACTCCTGCATGTGCCATCCTTGTACCAAACAAATCAGGACTAATAATATTATGCATAGTGTGGAGCTTAGCTATAATTGGAATAATTTTTAAAGTAATATTTACAAATAGCCCTGGATGGTTTAATGGATCCATATTTATAATCATGGGGTGGATTATCATTTTTAAAATTAAGCCCATTTATAAGACCCTCAACGGACAAGGATTTTTTTGGTTAGTTTTTGGTGGAATCGTATATACAATAGGCGCAATAGTATACGCATTAAGTAAAAAATTCAATCCAACAATTAATATGAAAATGCATGATGTATTTCATGTATTGATAATAATCGCATCAGCATCTCACTTTTGGTTTATGCTAAAATACATTTCTAATTTTTAATTAAATATATTCAAAAAACCTTTCAAATCGTTAAAAAGGCCCAGACCAAAAAGAAACAGTCCCAAAAAAACACCAAAGCCATAAAAAGAATAAATGGTTTTGGCCTTAAATCTTTTGCCACGCAAAAGTTCAATCAAACTGATAAAAATTTGTCCCCCATCAAAAATAGGTATTACAATAAAAAATAGATTCATGCCAGCAAGAATTAAGCTCAAGAAAGAAATACTATTAATCCAATACAATACCCCTAAAGAATAAGATGAAGAGAGAATGCCTACAATTCCAATAGGGCCTGATACATTTTTAGAAGTATTTAAAAAATTTGTTATTAATAAAAAAATAGAATACAAAATGTCTTTCAAAGCGTTTACAACCTGAAAAAAAGAATTCTTAATGGCACTTGAAACATTTTCTACTTTAACTATCCTTTCTAAAGGCGGTGAAAAATATATACCAATCATTTTATTTTTATCATGAAATATTAATTTTGAAGAAAAAATCTCGCCATTTCTAGAAAACTTAATCTCCGCAACATCCGAATTTAAATTCTTAAGAAAATCATCTAAATCTCTTTTATTTTTCAAAAGAATATTATCAATGCTAATTATTTCATCACCCGGTTTCATTCCTGCAATCTTAGCAGGCAAATTTAAAACCACATCTGCTACCACAAGATCAACCCAAGGGCCAATTTCTTTTAAAAAATCTTGCAAACTAACAGTCTCTTTAAAAGTAATATTTTCTTTTTCCCTTAAAACATCAAATATAACTGTAGATTTTTCCTCAGGAATAACTTTTCTTAAATCAGAAAAATATTCAATTTTTTTATTATTAATCTTTAATATAACATCACCATCTCTAAATTTATCTTTTAAAAAAGAATCTTTATTTAAAATACTAACCCTTGAAGAATAATCAAAATATATAACACCTGCCATACTTATAAAAATGAAAACAATAAATGAAAAAATCAAATTAAACAAAGGACCTGCAAAATATATTAGAATTTTTTTAAAATGTGAAATTCCAAACAAAGAATCTTTATCCGCTTCTAATTCTTTATTTGCCTTAAGTTCTTTTTCTAAGTGATCAAATCCTTTAAGCTTACAATATCCTCCTAAAAGGATTGGAGAAAGCCTATACTCAGTATTATTAATTTTAAACTTTAATATGCTAGGACCTATACCCACAGAAAAAATTTCAACCTTAACTTTAAAAAGCTTCGCAAATAAAAAGTGCCCTAGCTCATGAATAAATATTATAAAACTAAGAGCCAGCACACTAAAAAGAATATACATAATTTCCTCCCAAAATCACTAAGATAGGTATAAATAAAATATAGGACCTGTTAAAAGAAAAGAGTCAATCGAATCAAGAGCTCCGCCTCTACCAGGAACAATTTTCCCAGAATCTTTTACTCCAGCACTTCGCTTTAATCCAGATTCAAACAAGTCGCCAATAATGGTAAAAACTCCAATCAAAATGCCTAAAACAATAGATTCTCCATAGCTTAAATTTATTAATCTAAAAAACACTGCAAATATAGCAGCAAACACAGAAAACAAAATGCCTCCAAAAAATCCCATTAATGTTTTATTTGGGCTAATAATAGTGGGACGATAACTGTTTTTCCCTAAAAAATAACCAAAAAGATATGCAAAAGTATCATTTCCACTTACCATAGCAAAAAGTATTAACATCAAAAATGGTGCCTTAGGTAAAGTTGTAATAGAAACCGTAAAAGACATTAATGCCCCAGGATATATAAGTATAAAAAGTATTGACGTTGCTTGAGAAAAAAAGTTTCCAATCTCATGTTCTTTAATAAACACCAAATCAACAATCCAATTGCTAAAAACTAACGCTATAACCAAGTAATATATTACATTCATGCCCAAATAAAAAACATTAAAATGAATATATGTTAAAATTGGAGGAACAAACCCTAAAAAAAAAGATAATATGCTCGAAAGTCCTGAGGATTTGAATTTTAATTTTAATAAATCATTAACTTCTTTTGCTGCAAAGCCACTAAATATAAAAATTAAAATATTAAGAAATAAATAATTTTTAAAATCTAAAAATATTAAAAATAAAATCAAAGGAACAAAAAATAGAAATGTTCCCAACCTTGCAAAAAAAGCAAATCTCTTAACCTTACTCAACAAATCATCTCCCAAAATTTCTTCTTCTAAATTGGAAACATTCCAAATCTTTACTATACTTATTGTCATAATATTCAGGCCACAAAACATTTGAAAAAATTAATTCAGAATAAGCAATCCTCCATAAGAAAAAATTACTTATTCTAATATTTCCGCCTGTACGTATTAAAAGATCAAGATCGGGTAGTTCTGGATTGTCTAAAAAACTGGAAAAAGTATTCTCATTCAAAGACTCTAAATCAAAATCGCTTGAAACAAATTTTTTAACAGCTCTAAGTATTTCATTACGACCCCCATAATTGATTGCCAAATTTAAAATAAGATTATTGAAATTTTCAGAAAAGCTAATAGAATCTTTTATAGAACTTTTTACTTCCTTGCTTAAAGACTCAACATCTCCTGAAACTATTATTTTTATTCCATTTTTTTTATAAAAATCAAATTCAGCTCTTAAATAGTTGGCAATTAAAAACATTAAATTTTCTATCTCACAATCATCCCTTTTCCAATTCTCAGTAGAAAATACATAAAAGGATAAATATTTAATACCTATCCTTAAAGAATACTTCACTATTTCTTTTGCTCTTTTAAGACCCTCTTTATAACCTTCCAAAGAAGACAATCCTCTGCCTAAAGCCCACCTTCTATTGCCATCCATAATAATTCCAACATGACCTGGAAGAGAACCTTTATTCATGGATTAAGCTTCCATTATTTCTTGAATTTTAGATTCTAAAATTGAATCTATCTTTTTAATACAAATATCTGTAGATTTTTGAATATCATCTAAAATTCTTTTTAAACTGTCCTCTGTAATTTCCGATTCTTTTTCTTGCTTTTTAACCTTATTGTTTAAATCCTGTCGTATATTTCTAGTTGAAATTTTATGTTCTTCTGCTATTTTTTTAGCATGCTTTACAATCTCTTGCCGCCTTTCACTAGTTAAATTTGGAACCTTAATTCTAATAACTGAACCATCATTTGAAGGATTCATAGAAAGATCAGAATTAAGTATGGCTTGCTCTATCTTATTTAAGATACTTTTATCCCAGGGCTGAATAACAACAAGCCTTGCTTCAGGAATTCTAATACTTGACACTTGAGTTATAGGTGTTCTTCGGTCATGGTATTGAATACAAATTCTATCAAAAATATTACTAGTAATTCTACCTGTTCTTAACGTTTTATATTCATTATCAAGTGATAAAAGAACCTTGTTCATCCTTTCATCTAGAAAAGCCTTATAATCTTCCATATAAACTCCTCCTTGCTGATAAAAAGCACATTATCTACCCTATTCTTAAATATTTAAACTCAACCATTTCTACCTTGCTTGAAATTGCTTTTGAAATTTCTTCAAGCATTTCCTTTACAGTGATTTTATCATTCTTTACAAAACTTTGCTCAAGAAGAGAAATCTCAGCAAGATGTTTTTTGATTTTTCCCGCAACTATACCCTTGATTATGCTTTTCGGCTTACCACTAGATTCTAATTGCTTGGTAAATATTTCTTCTTGCTCTTTAATATAATTTGGACAAACATCATCATTTCTCAAATAAACAGGAGCAAACGCAGCTACGTGCAAAGCTAAATCCATAGCAAAATTTTGAAAAATTTTATCTTCAGTTTTAGAAAAATCATTTACTTTTAATTTAACTAAAACGCCTATCTTGGATTGTTCACCATGCAAATAAATTCTTACAAACTCATTAGATTGAATTTCAGTAATAAAAATCTTTTTAACCTGAATATTTTCTTTTATTGTAGCTGCTAAATTTTTAAGCTCTAACTCTTGAGAAGTAGTTAAAGAATCTCTTCCGCTTTCTACCAATTCCTTAATCAAAGAATCGCCAAAATTAACAAAATTGTGATTTAAAGCAACAAAGTCTGTTTCACAAGAAACAAGCAAAAGCCCAGCATGAATATTGTTTGAATATGAGAATACTCTGCCTTCTTTTGCATCTCTGTCAAGTCTTTTCTCAGCAGATGCGATTCCCATTTCTCTAAGTTTTTTTTTAGCTAATTCAAAGTCTCCACCAGCAGCAGACAAAGCTTTTTTACAATCTCCAAAACCAGCATTGGTTTCTTCTCGAAGCTTTTTTACATCTTGAGGACTAATAATGCTCATAAATTACTCTCCCCTTTCTTCAATAGAATCACTTTTATCGTTTTTAATTTCAATTTCTTTCATCAAATCTTCTTCATTCAAATTTTCAATTATTTGAATACCAACCTCTTTATCACTTTCTAAAATAGCATCAGATATTATTTTAGTAAACAAAGCAACAGAGCGAATCGCATCATCATTGCCAGGAATTGGACAATCAATAACATCTGGATTACAATTCGTATCAACCACAGAAATAATGGGAATTTTTAATTTTCTAGCCTCATTAATAGCTATTTGCTCTCTCTTAGGATCAATGATAAAAATAGCACCAGGAAGCGTTTCCATGTCCTTGATGCCTGTTAAATTTTTAGCTAATTTTGATTTTTCACGATTAAGTTGTGAAATCTCTTTTTTGCTTATCATGTCAAAAGTTCCATCAACTTCCATCTTTTCTAGCTTTTTTAATTTTTGAACAGATTTTCTAATCGTATTAAAATTAGAAAGCATGCCTCCAAGCCATCTATTGTTTACATATGGCATATCACTTCTTCTTGCTTCTTGTTCTATTATTTCACTAGCTTGCTTTTTAGTTCCAATAAAAAGCACCTTTTTGCCATCTTTTATTACACTTTGAACAAGCTCATAAGAATCTTTAATACCCTGCAAAGTTTTTTGAAGATCTAAAATATGTATTTCATTTCTCTCAGAAAAAATAAATCTTTTCATTCTAGGATCAAGCCTTTTTACTTGATGACCAAAATGAACTCCGGCCTCTAACAGACTCTTCATCGTAACAATTGCCAAATCAACCTCCTATTGTCCTTCTCTTTTACTCACCATGAAAACACACGGCGGAAATTATCCCCTCTTTTATAAGAATATAATAAAACAATCCAATTAATAAGTCCACCGCATTAAAAATAAACGTAATTCTCTTTAATAAAATTATCAACAAATTATATTAATAAAAAAATATTAAAAGCTAAATTAATATCAAACTCTTTTAAAAATCATTCCTTTATAGATCGTTCTTATTTCTTTCAGAGAATTTAATCAAACCTATTAAAATAACTGACCCCAAAATAGGAAATAAATAAATAATAAAATCTATTTGCCTTTCATAATAATCAGAATAGAAAAAAGGGATAAAAAACAAAAATAAAATTCCACCCAAAAAGCTTATTAAATAAACTACTAAAAATTTAAAATTTAATATGTTTAAAAACATAACAAAAAAGCTTACCAAAAAAGAAATAACAATGTTTGTTAAAATCAAATGAGAAAAAAATACTATCATAATCCCCCCTTAAAAAGAACTAATTAGATAAACTAAATCCCGACAAATCCCCAAGATTAATAAGAACACTATAAGCATCATCAACAATGCTGCCGACACCCATAACAAAAATTGCCAAATTATACTTAGGGGCAATATCTTTTGTAAAAAAATCTTCATTTATATGTTTTAGATCAATTGGCCTTTTATCTTTATCTAAAAGATTGGACTTTTTAATAGATTTTGAAAAACCTATATATTCTCCTTTGTCAATATGGGACCTATATATAGTTTTCTTCTCAAGAATAACAGATGAAGAAGTATTTCCATTTCTCACAATAATGAATGCCTCACCAGGAACATCTTTTCTTAATTCCCCAAAATTTATTTCAAAATATAAAGACAATTTGCTATCTACCCATTCTTTATTTAATTTAAAAACAGGCTTACCTGAATAAATAGTAGAACTTAAATTTATTTTATAAAACCCTCTATTATTAAATTCGCTAACATTGTCAAAAACACCTTTTAAGGATTCAAAATCTTTTTCTACGCTTTTTTGGAAACTACTTATATGATAATTGGCACCTTCCGGATAAAACTTATAATATATATCAAAACCTCTTAATTTACCAGCTTCTTGGCTAGAAAAATAACCCGCTGGTAAAAAAAAAGCCACAGAATCTCTTGAAATTCGATTATCAACCTTTTCTGGTAAAGGAAGTATTAAAATATTGTCAAGACCACATCCAAAAAATCCCATACAAAATACAAAATATAAGATAAAAAAAATTATAAAACCTCCCCAAACAATACAAATTAATTTTGCTTGAGTTCTAAAATTTTATTATTTGCTATATTTATATATAAATTATTTTCATAAGGAAACTTAACAATTTCTTCATATACTCTAACAGCAAGATTCTTATCTTTTTCCTCAATCAATATTGCCTTACTCAAAAGAGCTCTTACCTTTAAAAAATCCAAACTAGTACTATTGATAAGATCTTCATAAACTAATAAAGCATCTTCTTTTAATCCCATTTTTTCATAAACTGCAGCTTTATTAAGAGAAGCAATTTCACTTTCAATACCCTTTGCCTTAATAACAATATCTAAATCTTTAATAGCATCATCATACTGTGCTTGACTTTGAAAATAAACAGCCCTGGCCAAATAGAACCTTGAAATAAAATAAGATGAAATTTCTTTTTCCTTTGAAATAAGTTCCTTTATCCTAAGAAATATTTTTTCTCTCTCTTTAGCATCATTTTCTTTTAAATAATCATTTAAATCTTTTTCAAGATTTTCTACTATTTCTCCACCACTCTTTACATAATCCTTGCCTAAAGAATTATAAAAAACAACAATAATAGCTACAAACACAAAAATAACAGCAATAAAGAAAACTAAAAGATTATTCCTAGCCATTATTCATCCCTCTTTAGCAAATTTTCAAATGGCTTATAAGATTCCTCATCATTGCCCTTAAATAAATAAGAAGAAATTTCTTCTCTTGATCTTTGATTTTCATACTCCCTATAAGAGAGTAGTACTGACTTGTCTTTAGAATCAATACTTGTTATTACTACTTTAAGCTTGTCTCCAACATTTAATTTTTCGAAAGTTTCTAAACTAGATTCTTTTGTATCCCCCAGTTGAATTTTACTAATAAATCCCATTATTTTATTATAAACTCTTACTTGGAAGCCTTTTGATTTTTTCTCCACAATCTCAACCTCAATAGCATCGCCTTTTTTATAACTTTTAGAAAAATCTTCCCAGGGACTCTCTTCTAACTGCTTAATTCCTAATCTAACATTCCTCTTTCGCTTGTCAACTTCAAGCACTTTCCCATTCACTAAATCACCTATCTTAAAATACTCTTCAGGATCAATCTCCTCAAGCCAAGAAATATCAAACTTACTAACATACGCATCTATACCCTCTTCAATATTTACAAAAGCGCCTGTTTTTGTAATATTGGTAACAACTCCTTGAACAACCCTTCCAATAGGATATTTCTCAGTTAATCTCTCCCAAGGATTCTCATTGATCTGTTTAATACCTAGGGATATTTTTTGATTTTCTTTATCTATCTCTAAAATTTTAACTTCTACAATCTGACCAAGTTTTATTAATTCTTGAGGACTTTTTACTACTCTTATCCAAGAAAAATTACTTATATGTAAAAATCCCGACAATTCGCTGTCAAGTTCAATAACAGCTCCAAAGGGTAAAATTTTTACAACTTTCCCTTTTACAATGCTATCAATTTTATATTTATCATCTACAGAATCCCAAGGATTTGCTTTTAATGCTTTAAGAGACAATTCCATTTTGCCTGTTTGTGGATTTATCTTAATAATTTTCAACTTTAGCTTATCACCAACCCTAACAAAATCTTCAACATTTTCAACTTGATTAAAGGCAATATTTCTTTTATGCAAAATTCCTGTAACAAAATTTTTAATTTTTACAATCGCACCATATTCTGTAATACGCTCAACCACACCATCAACTACATCTTCTTCATTATAAGAACCTACTAACTCTATTCTCTTGGCAAGATCTCTTTCTTTTTCTAAGGTGCGCCTATCAAGAATAAGTCTCAAACCATCTGCTTCGCTTGCTTCAAGGATATAAAATTCAACAACAGACCCTCTTTTTAATTTCTCATCCTTAGATTTAGAGCTTAAATAAAAAGGCATAAAGCCAGAAACATTTTCATTAATTTGAATCTTATAACCATTTGGAAGCTCAACCAGCACCTTGCCTTTAATTATTTTTTTATTTTGAATATATTCATATACTTTATCTTGAAAATTTAAAGAATTAAGCTTTTCAACACTTAAAATAAGACCTAATTCTCCACCTATTCTTACAACGATTGCTTCAAGTTTATCACCAACTTGGGGAACGTTTTCAAATTCTTCAATCTTAATAAAGCCTTCCGATTTATAACCAATATCTACTAGAACATAATCCTTCATAATGTTAACAACCGCTCCAGAAACACGACTTCCAAGCTCTACTCTTTCAAGTACTTTCAAATAATTTTCTTGTAAATCTTTTTGATTTTCCATTCTCACCTCTCTCTTACTTTTTTCAAATTAAACTTTTCTATTATAATATTACATACATCGTCTAATCCTTTGTAGCTTGTATCAAGGTAAAAAACCCCTTTTGATAATTTTAACTTACCATATTGTTTTTTCTTGTCAACATCATCTCTTCTTTTAAGAGTACGCTCTAATTCTTCTAAAGTTTCATTCCCATTTCTTTGTTCATATCGCCTCAAAGCTCGAACTTTAACAGAAGCATCAAGATATATTTTAAATTCAGATTCTGGAAAAACTACAGTAGTAATATCTCTACCTTCTATTATATAATTATCGTCGCTAAATTTAACAACCTCTCTTAACTTTTTATTCACAATGTTTCTTATGCCAACATAAGAAGAATAAAAAGAAACTTGAAAATCAATTTTATCATTTAAAATTTGATTTTCAACATTCTCTCCATTAAGCAAAAAAGTGGAATTATTAAAACTTATATCATTCTCAAGAATCAAATTTAAAAGACTATCCTCACTAATAAAATCGCAGCTATTCATAAGAGATCTTTGAGCAATTAAAGTTATTATTCTATAAAGATGTCCAGAACTTATAAATTTATAATTCAGTTTTAAACCAAGCTCTCTTGCAATTGAGCTTTTCCCTGATGCTGAAGGCCCATCAATTGCTACTATCATTTAATTTCTCCAACCTGGATTTTAAACTATTTATCTTAGATAACGGAACAATTTTTACTTGGCCTTCCTTTAAACTATCCAAACTAATATTGCCAATTCTAATTCTATGAATTTTTTTTAAAAAAATATTTTTACTTAAAAACACTTTTCTTATTTCTCTATTTTTTCCTTCATCTAAAATCAATCTAGCAGAATTTTTATTTAAAATTTCATAAGATTTTAATTTAAAAAATTCTTTTTTTACCTTTATACCCGATTTAAAAGAAATAAGCAAATTTTCATCAATATCTTTTTTTGATTCAATAATATATTCTTTTTCGATTTTTTGCCTTGGATGAATAATATCGTTTGCAAATTTACCATCGTTGGTGAATAATAAAAGTCCAGAGCTTTTAAAATCAAGCCTACCAATTGAAAACACACGCTCTTTAAATAAAGGCTGAACTAAAGATATTGCCAATTTTCTTCTATTAACATCAAAATTGGAACATAAATAATTTCTAGGCTTATTAAGAGCTAGATAAATTTTATTATTAATTTGAAGATCTTTAAAAACAAAAATCTGTTTTTTATAAATTATTCTATCGCCTAAAGATACTTTATCCCCAAGCTTGGCAATAGTGTTATTAACTCTTACAAGTTTCTTTCTTATCAGCTCCTCGCAAAATCTTCTTGACCCTACTCCCTTTTCAGCTAAAAAAACGTGAACTCTAGGGGTTTTAAGTGCAATCATTAATTTTACAACCTCGATACAATACTAATTTGTTATTTAAATATCCTAAATTTACAATATTAAGCATTTGGCACTCAAGAGATACTAAAAAATAAGAAAATCTCTCAAAAGAATAATTATCGGCATTAAAATCCAAAAGAGAATCAAAAACTATGCTACTCTCTTTATTTAAGATAGAAATAATTTTCATCTTTTTCTCAAAAATTTTCAATTCATATTTATTACAAACGGCTTTAAATTTTTTATCACACAAAAAATTTTTATTAATAACTTTCTTCTTAAATGCGCCAGACTTTCTCTTTAAATTTCTCTTTTTATTATTATTAGCAATAGCATTAATATTTTTAACAAAATTATCACTATTGCTAAAAATAAACTCTTCAATCATTTTTGAGTCATAGAATTTAAAATTTTTTGCTTGATTTAATTGTAATTTTTCAGTTTCTCTATTCTTGCTAGAACATATTAATTTTCCCACAACTTTGCGCTCAGCTTTATTTTTGTATTCAAGCTTAAGTGGAAATAAAATTTGAGTTTTCCAATAAAACAAATTATTAGCAAAATAAAAAAAATCAATCAATCCCTGAATGCTTATACCAAGGTCACCTGAAACAGATATAAATTCTTCAATTATTTGATTTAAACTCAAAGTCCTCAGAACATGTCTATTCATACTAACATATTCAAAAAAAAGCTCTATTCCACCTGTAAAATTATCAAGACTGATAGAATAACTATCCAACTCAGACATTTAAATTTTCCATATTACTTAGATTCATCTTCTTTAAATTCAATAAAATTATCATACTCTTGATCAAAATTATTAAAAATTATTTTTCTAAGCCTCTTATCCAAATCATTTGCAAGTTCTACTTCTTTGCTAAGATACTCAATAACACTCTCTTTTCCTTGCCCCAACTTGCTATCTCCTAATGAATACCACGAGCCTGTTTTTTGTATTAAATTATACTTAACGGCAGCATCTAAAATACCAGCTTCTCTTGAGATACCTTTACCAAAATAAATTATCAATTCTACTTTACGAAAAGGTGGAGCAACCTTATTCTTTACAATCTTAACTCTAATCTTATTCCCAATAACATCATCACTTGAACCTGATCTAGTTACTTGTTCAATCTTTCGAACCTCAAGTCTAAGAGATGAATAAAACTTTAAAGCATTCCCGCCAGTAGTAGTCTCAGGATTACCAAACATAACACCAATCCTAATCCTTATTTGATTAATAAACATAATGCAAGTATTGGATTTAGAAAGTATGCCGGTAATCTTTCTAAGAGCCTTGCTCATTAGTCTTGCTTGAAGACCGATCTGAGAATCCCCCATTTCTCCATCTATCTCTAATTTGGGGGTTAAAGCTGCTACAGAATCAACTACAATCAAATCAACACCGCCACTTCTGATTAAATGCTCAGCAATCTCAAGGGCTTGCTCTCCGGTATCAGGCTGACTAAGCCAAAGTTCTGCAACATTAACTCCTAAAGCTTTTGCATAAACAGGGTCAAGAGCATGTTCAGCATCAATAAAAGCAGCCATCCCGCCTTCTTTTTGCACCTCAGCAATCGCTTGAAGGGTTAAAGTGGTCTTGCCAGACGACTCAGGGCCAAAAATTTCTATTATGCGCCCCCTAGGATATCCACCAATACCAAGAGCCTCATCTAATACAATAGATCCACTTGAGATGCTTTTTATACCTTTTCCGACAGGAGATTCTCCCATCTTAATAAGACTTCCCTTCCCAAAAGCTTTTTCTATTTGAATTCTTGCAAGTTCAATAGCTTCCTCTTTATTTGCTCTTTCTATGCCAATAACAGCTTTTTCCCTTTTTTCCTTTAACTTTGACATTCTTAAATTTTCCCTAACTAAATTTTATGGGTTCTATTTTCTTTACAAAATATCTAAAATTAGTATTATTTATAACAAAATTAAGCCTGTCCCCTTCTCTAGAATCAAGCAAATTTTCTCCAAAAGGCGATTTATATGAAATAATGCCTTTATCGGGGTTTGATTCCCAAGGTCCAAGTATTAAATAAGATTCATCTTTACCTGTAGCTTCATTTAAAATGACAACCTTAGTCCCAAAACCAACAACAGAACTTTGAAGATCCTTAGTATCTATAACTTTTGCATTTTCTATTTCCAACATTAAGGAATTTAACCTTTTTGTCAAAAACTGTTGTTTTTCCTTAGCAGAATGATATTCAGCATTTTCTTTTAAATCGCCAA
Source organism: Borreliella americana (assembly GCF_021043605.1). GTDB lineage: Bacteria > Spirochaetota > Spirochaetia > Borreliales > Borreliaceae > Borreliella > Borreliella americana. The sequence continues at coordinate 63,584 of NZ_JAJNFB010000002.1, read as the reverse complement.
GTTCACGAGCTTTTCCAATTTCTTTTGAATTTTCTGGAATTTCAACTTCTTTTAAATGTTTAAGCTCTTTTTGCTTTTTATTCAAAGAACTTAATATGGTTAAAAATCCAATTTCCATTCTCTCGCCTGCAAGCCGCATCTTCTCATCTTCAAACTCAACCGAATCAAATAATTGCCTTATTATAGATTTAATCTCTAAAAGATCCTTTGGCGGGAAATCTTTTACATAAAAACAAGTCATATAAACCCTTTTTGCAAGCTCTTCATCCCTCGCGACCTCTAAGACTGATTTAAGATATCCATCTTTAACTAAAAGATTAATTGCCATTTTATAAATTCTTTTACTTGCAACAGAATTATTTTTATTATTAATTTTGATAACACTATCTGTTAAAATTTTAATCAAATTGGATAAAAGATCCGAATCTGAATAACTCAACTCTATAGAATAAGTTTTATAATGCTTCAAAATCCAAATATAAGCATCTTTATAGATCTTATAATTTTTTATAACATAGTTAAATAATTTTTCTACTTCTCTGGGATCTTCTTTGTAAAGCGATTCAACCAATCTCTTATTAACAGAATGAGGAAAAAGTTCTTTGTAGTATAAAATCCAATTGCTTAGTTCTTTTTTAATCAAAACAACTAACTCTTTTTTAATTTCTGCATTCAAAATTGAATCAAAAAGATCCACTATTCCTTTTGGATATTCTTTTAAAAGAGATTCCAAATTAACATCTTTTTCTATATTAACTTTTGATGGCAATTCTTCAGAAAAATTACCTAAAGATTTAAGAATAACGTAAGAACTTATAACATGATGATCAACCTTTGTAAAATTGTTAACATAAATTAAAAAATAATTAAGCATCTCTTCTTCAATATGCAAATCCTTAGCAATTCCCTTAACATTACAATAGTTTATAAATATCTCGTATCTTTTATAAAAATCTTTCTCAATCTTAAATTTATCATACATTTTTTCATTCAAATTGGAAGATCTCTCATTATATACATAACAATCAAGCTTGCCAGAATCCATAACAAAATGGGGATTATCCTTTAAAATTTGCTTTGCTTTCAAACTCCATGAATTCCAAGAACTTTGAGTTATCAAGCTTGGAACTAACTCTTTTTTTATTCCCTTTAAATCAATGGCTTTATAGCTTTTTATAATAACCTTTATAGCCCACTCAATATCTTTTTTTATTCTATCTGCAAGTTCCTCTCTAGGCGTTACAGCTTTTAATACTCTAATATCCTCTCTGCTTAGAGGAGACAAAGCCGACATAGCCATATCAAAACCAATAAAATGCCCTCTTTTGGAAACAAAATCAACAGTAATGCCATTATCATTTACACCCCTTACTATTCCAACAGACCAAGTCTGATGATAAACAAAATTACCTTTTGCAAAAAACAAATATTTTTCAAAGTCTGAATATACATCAACAAAGTTCTTATCTAAGTTTTCAATATCAGACTTTACAAGATAATCTTCAATATTTTTAACATCTTTATATCTTTTTCTTAAAAATTTAACCAAATTTTCTCTTGCCTTATGATTTTTGTTATCAAGCTTTAAAATACCTTTTAAAATTTCTATTGTCTCATCAACATTATCAGTCAAAGAATAATGATCAAATAAATCCTCATAAAGAACTATGGCCTTTTTAAATCCAAGATCTTTTTCAATTTTTTGCAAAATAAGCAAAAAAGAATCAAAATCATCCGAAACATAATGAATAAGCTTAGCCCATACTTCTCTGATTCCTGACATTTGTTTTTTATCAATAAAACGATAAATGGCTTTTCTAAAATAGAAAATTGATTTTTGCAAATCAATAGTTTCATAATAAGTAGCAAGCTGTCTAACAAACACAGTATCGTCAATATCTGCTTCAACAATTCTAGTCCAAATACTTGGAAGCTTCTCATTTTCATTGTTCTGAGCATATATTTTTGCAAGAGTATAAAGAGCATGCTTATTCTCAGAAATTAAAAGCATTTCATTGCATATATGCTCAACAAGAGCCCATTTTAAATTTTGAGAAAACAAATCAATAACGGCAAGCAAATTCATATCATTTAAGGGTCGCCTACTATATATGAGCATTCCAGAAATATAAAGACCCGCTATACTTTTTTTAACATCCTTTAAATGCCTGCCACAAATATCAAGAACATCCTCTGTTAACCCCTCATCAATAATATTATCTATCAAATCATCCAATTCTTTTATTTTGGCAAGAGAATAATTATTAACAACTATTCTTGTCCATTTATCTTCTTGTAAAATACTATCTAATTTCTCTATGGTAGTAACATTAGACATCAAACTCTCCTAATATCGATTTTTTAGCATCAAGCAACTAATTTACATACTGTTGATAAATACCTAAGTCTATTTCTTTTATGTATAACAAAATTTCATCAATACGTGCTCTATCTTCTTTTATCCTTACATAATGATCAATAAGCCAAAAATATTTATTAATAAGCCTTGGAAGCAATATGCTCTCATTTATTGATCTATAAGACTTTTCTTTAAGTTCATTGCGCAAACTGTAAACAGACTGCTTTAGCTGTCCAAGCTCTATAGGCCTTAACTCTCTTTTAATATTAAAAACACCATTAAGAGAGCCATAAACAGGAATCCATTCTTTTATAAGATCGTCTGAAATGTTTCTTTCAGACTTAATAAGATCTATTAATCTTAAAATCATATCAGACTCAAGAGAATATATATCTATCTTTTGAGGATTAATAAAAAAAGCCTCTCTGAATAAGACTTTAGCTTCTTTAATTTCATCAACCAACGCATAAGAATCAGCAAGCTCTGCAACAACATCTGAGTTATCTTTAAAATCTCCTAATATTTGCAAAAAAACATTAATTGCTCTTTCGTAATTTCCCATACCTTTATAAGACTTAGCAATTTTTATTAAAAGGTCCAAATTTTCTGGATGCATTTTGTATATATTTTTATATATATAAAGACAGGTCTGAAACACAAAATATTTTATAGAATTGCGACCTTGCAAAAAATTACAACCCATCTTTTTCAAATATCGTCCTGCAAAATTATTCCACTCTCTTATTAAAAATTCTGCCTTTTCATAATCTTGACCTATTCTATCAAGGCTTTCAACTTGACCATTCCAATACACAGAACTTTTCAAAGCTGTTAGAATTTCAATATTATCAAAATCAAGAGAATGAGCCTCTTCAGATTTTACTAAAGCTTCTTTGAAATTACCTTTCCTAAAATCTAAATAAATCTCTTTAATCAATTCAACGATTCTTTCTGATGACACATTCCCACCATTTTAAACAATATATACAAACCCCCGCTACACTTTATATAATTATATCATTTATCAATTTTTAGTCAAACAAGAAATTAAGGCAAAATAACAATATTTCATTTATTATTCTTTTAAAGAAAATCTTATATTATAATATTAAAAAGAAAATTGTGGAGTCAAATTCTAGCTATATGGAACCTAATAAAATTATCAATAAATCTATTTATTACTATAATTCAAAAAAATATTCACAGGCAATAAAACTCCTAGAAAAAGAAATTTTTTTCTACAAAAATTACTATTTGTATCACTATGTCTTGGGAATGTCTTATCTTCGTATTGGGAACCTTGGCAATGCTCAAACATATCTTAAAAAAGCTTATACTTTAAACCCAGGTGAATCAAATATAAAACAAGCTATTGCTATACTTTTAGTAAGCCAAGGCAAAGAAGAAAAAGCTATTCATATATGGCTTAAAATGATAGAAGAAAATCAAGAAGTGGATCGATCAGAGCTGTCTCTTGAAATTATTCGAAAAAATCCTATCAAAGATTCTGCCTTTTTTAAAAATAGCAACCTATATGAAAAATTGTTTCCAACAATTAAAGCAATACCCGATAAAAATTCAACAAAGTTAATCATAATAATCATCATAGGGGGGATTGTATTTATTTCAATGTTAGCAATCTATTTTGTTTTTTATGAACAAAAAACAAAAACATCCGCAAATCTAAAAACAGAAATAAACAAAAATTTAAACAATATTGCTGCTTACATTGATGACATTAAAATAAATAACAAAGAAAAAATAAAAAATGAAGAAGGTCAATTCATATTGATACTAACCAGCGACGAAATTAAAAATTCTTTCGAAAAAATCAAAATTTATTTAAAAAAGGGAAAAGATAATTTTGCAAGAGTAGAAATAAATAAAATATTAAATTCAAATGCATCAGAATCAATAAAACTAAAAGCCAAAAATCTTGCAAGTTTTATATCAAGACCAGATTTCATTAGCTTTAATGAACATCTAAACCTAAAAGATATTAAAAAAGATCCATCAATATATTCAAACGTGTATGTAAAATGGGAAGGAGTAGTAAATAATATCGAAAAAAAAGATAACATAATTCAATTTGACTTCTATGTAGGATACAATAAAAATGTACTCTCAGGAATTATCCCAACAAAAACAACCTTTGATATTGATATTGATTTTAAAGACAATGTTGAAATACTTGGACAAATAGAATACAAAAAGAACAAACTTACCTTAAATGCAATAACAATTAGAAAGATAGATAAAAATGCAAATTAATCCTAATGTCTTTACCAAAATTCCAAAAAATAATTAACATTTAAAATTAAAAAGGGGTGCACAGTAATTTTTCATTACATTTGATAAGATTTATTGATTCTTCAAAAGAAAGCAGCAATTCTTCCTTTTTTGTCAAATCCCTTACTTTCATTTTATTTTCTTTATATTCTTCTTGACCAACAAAAATTAAAAATCTTATTTCTTTGCTTAAAGCATATTCTATTTGCTCTTTAATATTTTTACCATTTTTATTTTTAAAATAGACTTCACAAGAAATATTTTTAACCTTGGAATAATCATGATTTCTAAACCTAGTAGCAAGTTCATAATAATAATTTTGCAAAGCACTATCTAAATTTACAATCAAAACTTTAGATCTAGCTTTAGTTACAAATATTTTAACATAACTAAACTTTTCAAGATCAATTATATCCTTTATTCTGTCAACACCAAAAGATCCCCCAACTCCTGAAACTTTTTGAATAGAGTTTGAGAACGAAGAAACCAAATTATCATATCTTCCCCCACTACAAACACTACCCATATTACTACCAAACACCTCAGATTCAAAAACAATCCCTGTATAATAATCAAGCCCACGCGATATTTTAAGATTTAAGTTAAAAGAATCTTGAATTTTTAATAAACTAAGATGCTGAAAAACATCTTCTACTCTCTTGATAGACTCATTATCCCCTAAAATACTTTTTAAAGCTTGTATTTTATCTTTAAAAGTCCCTTGCAAGCTCACTAAATTTAAGATTGAATCTACTGCTTCTTTTTCAATCTCAAGAAGCAACGCTTCTTTAACCTTATCAATTCCTATTTTATCTATTTTGTCAATATTCCTTAAAATAAAAATAGATTTTTCTTTAAGTCCTAATTTTTCAAAAAAAGAATTTAATATACCAAGATGAGAATAATGAATAATAAATTTTTTATTAATACCTTCTATAAAATTCAAAAAAATCTCTTCAAGTCCATAATATACAACAGAAAGAATCTCAGCATCACCCCTAAAACTGTCCTCTCCAACTATATCAAAGTCAAATTGCATAAATTCTCTGTATCTACCCTTTTGAGAATTTTCTCCTCTGAAAACTTTTCCAAATTGAGAGCGTCTGAAAGGAAATTTTAAAGTAGAAATATTTGTAGCAACAAATCTGGCAAAAGGAACAGTTAAATCAAATCGCATGGAAACATCTCTGCCCCCATTATCCTTAAACCTATAAATTTGCTTTTCGGTCTCATCTCCACTCTTTTTCAAAAGCAAATCTGAATATTCAAGAACTGGAGTATCTATTAAGTCGAAATTATAAGAACTAAGAATGCTAAATATCTGTCTAACAATATGAATTCGAATCAAAGAATCCTTAGGTAAATAATCTTTAAAGCCTTTTAAAGTTTTAATATCCATTATATTATACCCTCTGTTATATCGTAATTTACTTTTTCAGATTATAATAACATATAATAATATAGATGCAAAAAAAAATGAATAATTTTTTATTTCATACAGCCATAAAATAATTTAAGAGGTCCAAAATTCATGACCAAAAGAATACTTAATAATAATTACCGCGCAAAAACAATATTAACAATCTTCTTGGGCATAACTTTATTAACCATTTACAAGTATTTCACACTAATGGTTTTTAATAACAGCCCAGACAACATAATATCTTTAAAGTCAAATGATATTACCAGAAGAGGAACAATTTATGATAGAAATGGCAAACCAATAGCATTCTCTTCAAAGTCCTACTCAATAGGAACAAATCCTCAAAAAATAGAAAATATTGTAAGCACATCAGAAACTCTTGGTGCAATACTTCAAATTGATTCAAGAATTTTAAAGGAAAAGCTTTCTTCCAATAAAGGGTTTTTATATATAAAAAGAAAAATAAAAAGGGAAGAATCAGATTTAATAAAAAGAATTCAAGCTGAAGGTAGACTTTCAAACATTACTTTATATCCCGATTATACAAGAATTTATCCCTTTAGACATACCACAAGTAATATTACTGGCTTTGTAGGAACAGATAATCTTGGCCTTGAGGGAATTGAATTTTCTCTAAATAGCATATTAGGAAAAGATAAAACCAAACAACAATTTTTAAATCAAGAGTTAGAAACAAACAACATCTACTTAACAATAGACATGGACATACAACAAGGTGTTAGCAAAATAGCTAAAAAATATTTTAAAGAAAATAATCCTGAAAGTTTAATTACTTTGGTAATGAACTCCCAAAATGGAGAAATATTGTCCATGGTTCAATTTCCTCAATATGATGCGAACTTTTATTCTGAATATCCTGAAAAAATAAGAAAAAACCTTTCTTCATCTCTAACCTATGAGCCCGGAAGTATTAATAAAATTTTTACAGTTGCAATAATATTAGAAAGTGGAAAATTAAATTTGGAAGAAAAATTTTTAGATAATGGAATATATCAAAAACAATTTCCATCAGGAGAAAAAATTACAATCAAAACATTAAATCCTCCCTATAAGTATATCGACTCTACAGAGATTTTAATTTATTCATCAAATGTTGGAATAGCTTACATTACTGAAAAAGTTAGCAATGAATACTTTTACAAAAAACTTTTGGATTTTGGATTTGGGGAAAAAGTTGGATTTCCATTTCCCGGAGAAACAAAAGGACTGTTGAATCATTATTCAAAATGGTCAGGACGAAGCAAAGCTACAATTGGATTTGGACAAGAAATAGGGGTATCAGCGATTCAAATATTACAAGCTGCAAGCATACTAAGCAATAATGGAATAATGTTAAAACCTAGAATAATAAAAAAAATAAGCAACGATAAGGGAGAAAATATTAAAGAATTTGATAAAGAAGAAATAAGAAAAGTAATATCTAAAAATTCAGCACAAAAAGTTTTAAAAATGATGCGAGAAGTTGTAAATAAAGGTGGAATTCCAAATCTTAAGATTAAAAATCTTGACATTTCTGCAAAAAGCGGAACATCTCAAGCTATTGATAGAAAAACAGGTAAATACTCAGAAGAAGATTATACCTCCTCTATATTAGCAATATACCCCACAGAACAACCAAAATATATTATTTATATTGTATACAGATACCCAAAAAAAATAATATATGGAACAAGAATAGCAGCTCCAATGGCAAAAGAAATAATAGAATTTATTGAACACCAACAAAATACAATCGCATATAAAAAAATTAAAATGCCCTCAAAAATCAAGATCCCTAAAACTGAAACCAATTATGAAAACAAAACATACTTGCCAAATTTTATCAACCTTTCCAAAAGAGAAGCAATAGACATACTAAAATATTATAAAAATACTATGAAAATAAAAATAAATGGCAACGGATTTGTTTACAAGCAAAGCATACCTCCCAATACAAAATTGGAAGATATATCAGAACTTGAGCTGTATTTAAAATAATTGGGGTTAATTAAATAAATAAATTTTTAATTTCATTTTTATAAAAATTTAAAATATAGCTTCGCTTAATGTCCATTTTAATAGACATTTCTTTACCAACTTCAAATGGTTTTTCTAGAAGAGTAAACTTTAATATCTGCTCAAAAGGCTTAAATCCATTAGCTTTATTGATTAAGTTTTTTATTTCATCATTTATGGCCTTAAGAACAATATTATTTGCAATAATTTGACGCCTATTATTGGCATCAAAAATTTTTTGCCCAACACTTTCTAGATATTTATTTATTTCTTCAAAATTTGGAAGAATAAGAGCGCCTAAGAATTTTTGATCTTGGCCTACAACAACCGCTTTTTCTATTAATACTGATTCTTCAAGCTTAATCTCAATTGGAGCAGGCTCAACATTCTCTCCATTGTTCAAAACAATTGTATCTTTTTCTCGACCAATAATTTGAACAACATTATCCTTAGATAATTTTGCAATGTCACCTGTGTTTAAAAACCCATCAGGACCAATAATCATACAAGTTGCTTCTTTATCCTTGTAATATCCAAGCATTACTTGGGGCCCTTTTACAAACAAAATTCCCTTTCCAGGTTTTTCAAGTTTATTCCCATCGGCATCTCTAATCTCAGCAACAGTTCCAGGCAAAATTTTACCACAAGTTCCAATAATCACTTTTTTATGCTTATTAGAAGCCACTCCAGGTGAAGTTTCTGTCAATCCATAAGCATTGGCAAGTTCAATGCCAATTGAATTAAAAAATCTAACAACAGGCAACGGCATGCTCCCACCACCAGTAATCCCAACAACAAAATTATTGCCCAAGATCTTATTTATTTTATTAAAAATTAAAATATTCCCCAAGGCTTTAAAAGGAAATAAGCAGATTAATCCAAATATTCCTAAAATTTTCTTTATGGGGAAAAATAAACTAAATCCGTTGTCTGGATAAAGACCCATTACCACCCTATAGCAAATATCACTAAGAAGGGCCGATTTTACAAAAAAATGAAAAATCATTCTAGAAATAAACGGTTTTCTAGAAACTTCTTTGTAAATATTTTGTCTTATTGCAATCCAAAGCCTAGGAACAGCTGCAATATAATGAGGATTAATATTTTTAATATCATCAAGCATTGCCCTTGGAACAATGGTAGAAAACAAACAAACCATACCCTTGAGAAAAATGTTGTAAGAAAAAGACCTTTGAAAGGAATGCCAAATTGGCAAAATGCACATAAATATTTGTCCCACCTGCGTATCAACCATTAAACTAAAACTAGAAACCTGATAAAGAAGGTTAGCATGGCTGAGCATTACCCCCTTTGGATGGCCTGTTGTTCCAGAAGTATATATTATTGTTGCCATATCATTAGCATCAACTTTACTTGCAATCTCAATAATTTCCGAATCTTTTCTTAAGTTATCTCCAAATGAAATACAATCACTATAAGTATAAATTTCAAAATCACTATATTTTAGTTTATCTTCTTGGTTTAAATTTTCAATAATAATAAATATTGGCTTTACTGTAAATTTAATTTGAACAAACATATTAAGAAGATTTAAATTTTCTAAAACAATTATACTTGGAAGAACGGAGTTAAAAATAATTTCAGCTTCAAAAAGAGTAACATCAGAACCCTTTGGAATATCAACAGCACCTAAAGATAAAATTGCAAAATCTATCACGGCCCACTCGGCCCTATTCTCAGAACAAATAAATATTTTATCTTGATGCTTAACATTGATTGACTTTAAAAAGGAAGCAAGCTTTAAAACATTGTTTTTTAAGTCGCCATAAGTAACATGGGCATATCTATTGCAAACTTTATATATTTGAGCAATCTTATCTTTTTGTTGATCAGCCACCTCAAAGAATGCCTTTGCTATTGACATATAATCCTCCTTTTAACAAAGTTAACATGGTTTATTATATCATTATTAACCATAAATTCATAAGGATCATTTATAAAGCCTCCTGCTGCAAAAAGCATACAGAAAGTAAATTAAAATAAAAACCTAAAAAATCAAAACAAAGTTTGAAAAAATATTTAATAAAAAAAATAATTGAAAATCTAAAAGTAAATTTCAATTTTAATATTTTAGCAAGTAATATTTTTTTCAAAATACCAAAAACATTAAATGTTATTCAATTATTTTCACAAACATAAAAATAGTGTTTAGGATCTATTTTATTACCCTTGAAACAATCGAACACTCTTTCTAAAAATCTCCTTATTTTTTCCTTCATAAACACAAGAAATATAATATTCACAGTCTTTAAAATAATATTTATCTGATCATATTTATCTGATTTTGCTAAGAAAAAATTTCTGTAACTATTGAAATAAAATGGTACAATTTATTCTGTAATAAAAATTTATCACTATTTATCATTTAAAACAAAATGCCCACGGGTGTATCAACATAAATTTGATCGCCTGTCTACAATACTCTAAGAATTTTTGAAATATTACAATCTTCCACTTCTCGTATTAAGAACTTTTTAAAAATCATTAACTACTCCTTTATTAACCAAAGCAGTAAATAAAATTTTGCCCTTAAGAATTAATTTTTCAAAACAAAAAAATTAATCCCCTCTGTAGGGTAAGAACTATTCAAATCATCCACAATATCCTTTAATCGATTAACAATAAATTGATTAGAAGTATAAATAATCAAAATAAAATTTTCTTCAGGCCAAACGCCATTACCTTGTTTCTCCCCCTTCTTGCCTTTTCCATAAACATTTCCTATCTTAGAATAATATATGGGCTCTCCTAACTCTTGCTCTATTTTTTCTATACATTCAAAAACATCAAGCTCTAAAGATAAGTTGGAAACTATTTCAATCCTATACTTATAAAATTCAATCATATCATTCCCCATCTTCTTCAAATAAATTATCATAACTACTTTTAGCTGAATTATTAATTTTGAATGATTTTTCAACATCCACATTGGACGTCACTCTTTTTAATCTAGATTTGAAACTTGAAACAATGTTGGAAAAAATTTCAAAAAGCATAGGAATAAAAAACAAAGTAAGAAATGTGCTGGCTGTCATTCCACCAATAAAAGTAAATGCAATTGGCTTTAGAAGTTCATTTCCACTCCCACTAGAAAATGCCATTGGAATAAGCCCTATTATTGAGGTCAAAGAAGACATTAAAATTGGCCTAAGCCTTGAACGACAAGATTCAATAATTGCTTCTCTTAGGTCAAACCCTCTCTTGATCAATAATCCAGTATAATCTATAAGAACAATTCCTGTATTTACCACAACACCAACAAGCATAAGCATACCAATTGCAGCAAAAATAGAAAGTTTTTCTCCTGCAATAAAATGTATAAGTACAACCCCTATTGCCGTTAAAGGAATTGTAAAAATAATAATAAAAGGTTTTAAAAAAGATTCAAATTGAGAAGCCATAATACCAAACACAACAATAACAGCCATCATAATAATTATCTTAAACTGATCCATGATATTTGAAAATTCATTATATTCTCCCTCAACCTTAAGAGTTATGCCTTCTTTATGGGGTACCTTATTATTAATAAAATCTACAACTTTTGCAGTTACTTGGGTTAAATTATCATTTGGAGAAATACCTGCATTAAGATAAATAGTTAAAGCTTGATTTTCTCTGTAAAGAGATTCGGCTTTATTGGTTTTTTCAAAGGTAGCTATTGATGAAAAAGGAATTTTAACTCCAGATGAATTTGTAATAAATATTTTTTCTAAATCTTTTAAATTTTTAACATCCATTCTATCAAGCTTAAGAACAATATCATAATTAAGTCCATTCTCTACATATTGCCCAGCAACAACACCATTAATATTGGCTTTCAACTCATTTAAAATGATATTCATGTCAACACCATAATTATAAGCTAGCGATCTGTCTATCTCAACACCAATTTGAAGTTGGGAATCACTTACGCTAAGCCTTGGATTTACAAGTTCGGGAATTTCCTTTTTCAACATGGAAACTAAAATTTTTCCATAATCTTTTATATATTCAAAATCATTGGCCGAAATTTTAATTTTAATAGAATCTCCACCACCTAAAGCATTGCTACTGGAAGGCTCAATATTAAATTCGGGATAAAGATTTCCAATACGATTCATAATTTTATATTTAATAGAATCGTAATCTACGCTTTGAGTTAGCTTATCTCTTGATTCTTCTTTGAGAGGAAACAATACGTTGAAAGTTATTCTATCAGCACGCAAAATAGCAATAATATTTTTATATCCTTTAGCCTCACTTTTTACAATTTCTAAAAATCTATTAGAATAAAATTTTGCATATTCCAAATTAGTTTTATGGGGAAAATTTAAATTAATAGTAATTGAGTTCTCTTTCCCTCTAGCAAAAGTTGTCACATCTAACAACAATCCTAAAAGCAAGCTGCCAATAAAACTAAAAAAAATAATCACCCCAAAAATCAATTTGTGATTTAAAACTATACTTAATAAATTGATATACAAAAACTCTAAAAAATAATAAATACTAGCAAAAAAGGCATCAATTTTCCTAATAAAAGCATTCTTAATATTCTTTTGAAAACTCGTGTATAAACCGACATAGTGGCTTGATAAAACAGGAACCAAAAAAATCGCAACTAAAAGAGAAACACCTAAGGAAATAACAATCGTAAATGTAAAGTCTTTGAAAAAATCTCCATATACCCCAAGTTCTGATTTGAAAATAAGGAATGGCCCAAAAACACAAATAGAAGTAAAAGTTGAAGATGTAATAGGTAGCATCATCTCCTGAGCTCCGAGAATAGAAGATGAAATAAGCTTTGCTCCTTTTTGCCTATATTTGTATATGTTATCTATTACAACAATTGAACAGTCAACAACCATTCCAATCCCAAGTGCAAGACCCGCAAGACTCATAATATTAAGAGAAATATTTACAAAATACATTAAACAAAAGGTCAAAACAATTGCTATTGGAATAGAAATTCCAATAATTATTGTGGCCCTAAAGCTTCTTAAAAAGAAAAAAATAACAAATATTGCAAGCATAGCCCCAAAATAGGCTGAATTTACTACCGTTGAAATGGACGCTTTAATAAAATCAGTACTATCAGAAGCAATCTCCAATTTCATATCTTTAGGCATAGATAATTTCAATTTTTCTATTTCATTAATAACAACTTTAGAAACTGCAATAGAATTGGCATCACTACGTTTTTGAACCGACAAAGAAATTGAGGGCAACCCATTATACTCAACATATTCTGACAAATCTTCAAAATCGGTTTTAATATTAGCAATGTCTTTGAGTTTTATCTCAATAGGAGATGAATTTATACCGAAAGAAATGTCGGGCATCTTATAAGCTACAACCACATTACTTATCTCTTCAATTGATTTAAATTTGCCAGAAACTTCAACCAAATATTCCAAGTTGTTCTCCAATATATTACCAGCCGAAAGTTCCAAATTTTGAGACGCTATAATTGAAGATATTCTTGATAAAGAAAGACCATAAGACTCCAATCTGTTTTGAGAAACTTCAATTAAAACACGCTTTTTACTTCCCCCATTAACAGTAACAATTGCAACTCCATCAAGCCTTTCAAGCCCGGGCTTAATGATTTCATCAGCATATCTTTTAAGCTCAGAAACTGGCCTTACAGAATTAATAACAATTTCCATTACAGGAATATTTTTAAGATTGTATCTAAAAATTCTAGGGGTCTGTGATTTGCTGGGCAATGAAGATTTTACCAATTCAAGAGCCTCTCGAATTTCATTTAAAACCAAATCCAAATCAGTTCCATGATAAAATTCAAGTGAAACAGTGCTACTTTCTTTAGAAGAAGTGCTATATATATTTTTTAAATTCTTTACTGAGCTCAAGCCACTCTCAAGAACTCTAGAAACGCTCTCTTCAACTTCTCTGGGAGAAGCGCCAGGATAACTAGTGTAAATACTTATTTGGGGAATATCAATTCCCGGCAAAAGGTCTACTTTTAATCTTGAAAAGGTATACAAACTTATCATCAATAACAATGAAAATAAAATCAACATTGTTATTGGTTTGCTAACTATTCTCTTTACCAACATAACACATCCCCCAACAAATTAAATATTGCTTTCGGTTGAAAGACCTTCTTTAGTATCTACCAAATTTATTAGAGTTCCATTAGAAAGAGCAGACATACCTTCTATTACAATTAAATCATTCTCTTCAACCTCACCCGAAAGAGCTACAATGTTGTCTATTTCAAAAAGCACTGTAATGGATAACATTTGAACACTCTTGCTCTCTAAATCAAGCTTAAATACAAATTTCTTGCCCTCTCTCTCAACAACAGCCTCTCTTGGAATCTTAATTACATCTTTAAATCGCTTAGTAATAAGTTTAATTTTAGAAAACATCCCAATAATAAGTTTATCCAAATTACTACCAATAGGGGTAAGATATACTTCTATAGTTCGGCTTTTAGAATCTAAAATAGGAGATATTTCTGAAACTTTAGCTTTAAACTTTTCATTAGGATAAGCCCCAACCTCAATAATAGCATCATTTCCAACTTTAATATTTGAAATATATTTCTCAGACACATAGGTTAAAATTTGCTTTGTATCTATCCTTCCTACTACTGCTATGTTGGATTGAGGATTAACTGTTTCACCAATTTTTTTTGTAATATTTAAAATATACCCTGATATTGGAGCTCTTACAGGACTTTTCAAATATACAGAACCGGGCCTTGAAGGATCAAGAGTTGCAACTATTTGTCCCTGTTGAACATAGGCTCCAAGCTTTATTCTCAAAGAAGTTATTTTGCCCACAGCATCTGGAAAAATATCTGCCTTAACTTTTGTATCTACATCTCCATTTAAAGACAAATAATCACTCAAGATTCCCTTTTTAACCTTCATAGCAATTACTGGAAATCTATAAGGACTTTCTTTCTCCTTATTAATATTTTTGTCATCTAGCTTGTTCTTATTCACACAAGCAAGCAAGACTAAGAATAAAACTAAAAAATATCTTTTTAAATAAAAGTTAAAATTAAAAATCAAATTCATCAAAATACCTCTTAGTCTAATGAATTTATTAAATTTTTATATTCAAGTATAGAATTGGCATAATTTAATTTATCTTCAATGAACTTTAAATCGCTCTGCTTATAAACAAGTTCAATATCATTCAATTTAGAAAGATCCATGACCCCGGAATTAAAAGCATTAAATGCCATTTGATAATTTTTATTCGCTAATTCCACATTAATTTTAGAAGCATCAAGAATTGCTTTATATCTTCTAATGTCCTTTCTTTTTTGCACAATACTAGATTTTAAATTCCTAATTTTACTTTCAACATTGTTTTGTAATATTTTTAGCTGATAGTTGTTATCTTGTATTTTTGTAAAACTCTTTGAAAATGGAAATAATTCAGTTAAACCATAATTTAAACTAAAGGATGCTAAAAATCCAGTTGAAAAACCCTTGGAATTTTCATGAAATGATTTATAAGGAGAGTAAGAAAATGACAAAGAAAGGCTTGGCAAATATGTATCTAACCAAAGCGAACCAATAAGCTGTTCGGTCATTTTTAAGCGCATATTCAAATCCTTAATCTCTAATGATTCATTAAAATTTAATGCCTCATTAAATAAAGAAAAATCTATTGTTTCATCTGGCAATTCGCCAATAATTTCAAAATCTTGATCCGGATCTAATCCTATTAATAATTTGAAAATTTCTTTTGATTTTTCAAAATTAATAATCTGACCATCCAAATCTGGTTGAGATTTTTTATACTTAAGCTGCGCATCAAGAAAATCTATTTCTGATATTATTCCATTATTATAAGCAATTCTAGCTTGTTCAAATTTAAGTTTACTATTTTGTATTTGACTCTCAAAAACTTTCAAGGTGCTCTTTAAAGCTATCAATTGATTGTAAGACTTAAGAACATTTAGCTTGATATTGCGAACAGCACCCTCCCTTTCTATTTTTGCACTTTCATACTCCAACATAACAAGTTGCATTCTCTTTAAAACAGAGGGGGACAAAGAAAGACTAATCCCAACTCCAAACCCAAAACCCCAATAATCTCTCTCAAGTTCACTCGAAGCAGAAGAATTTCTGCTAAGTGTAGAACTAAGGTTAACATTCGGAACAAAAATATTCCACGCATTATTTTTATAAAGTTTTTTTATATTTTCTTTATACAAAGCATTTTTTGAATCCAAGCTATTTTCTAAGGCCATATTTACAGCTTGTTTGGGTGATATTTTAATAATTTCAGCAAAAGAAAAAGAGACGGTCACAAAAATTAAAAAAATTTTTTTAATTTGAAGCCCCCCCTATAATAAAAATCAAAACCTTAAAGTTACAAAAATTAATTAATATTTCAATTCATTTGATTAATTATTATAACATTTATTATATTATAATATAATTCCAAGTATGAACATTTTTAAAATTTTATTTATCTTAAATAATACTCTTATTTTTTTAATAAAAATTTATCAAAACACTTTCTCTAAAATATTTGGACTGCAATGCATATACAAACCTACTTGCTCAAAATATTCAATCGAATGCCTTAAAAAATACAATTTTTTAACGGCCTTAATATTAATGACACTAAGAATAATAAGATGTAATGCATTATTCAAAGGAGGAAACGATTTTATCCCTAAATACAACCCTATTTTAGAATCCTTAAAAGAATTTAAAAAAAGATTAATCAAATAAGGTCTTATATTTTTCTGGAACCCACGTCTTTACAACCTCTTTATTTTTTTCAACAAATTCAACCGCATTGCGGTATTCTTTGCCCGGCTCTTTATCATTTTTATCCATTAAGGGCAATATTAAATCATCGCTCCAATAAAAATGATCGAAAACATAATATACATCAAAATCATCATTTTCAAGATCAAGTCTAACAAGAGTGTGCACACTCTCAATTCCCCCCATAATTAAATCAGGATCATCAAGAAACTTAATATCATACCTAGAAAAAGCCCAATGGGGCTTCCATAAAGGAACTAAAATCCATTCGCTTCTCTTTATTGAAGAATCTAAACTTGCAAGCATAACACTCTCGCTTGAAGGAACTAGCTCATACTCTTTACTTAATCCATAATAATCAAGCGCTTGTTCTGTAACAATCTGAGTTCCCGCACCAGCATCTATGCCAATCACTTTGTTTTTAAACTTGGCGCCCTTACCCTTAAGCTCACTAATGCTAGAAATTGGAACATAACTTGGCACCACAAAACCCTGAATGGTTCCTTCATAATTTGCACCAAGATCAACAAACTTTGTTTTCAGTTTTTCGTAATAAAATTTATCGGCTGTGGGAACCCAAGAAGATACCGTACCATCTACCTTTCCAGATGCTAAGTATTGATACATTATAGACGTAGTAACTGAAAATATTTCTGCATTGTAGCCCATTTTCTCAAAAACAACCTTTAATACATTTGTAGCTGCCGTTTCTCCACCCCAATTCACATATCCAATTTTTACCGATTTTAAATTCTTTGAACTCTTTTTTTCATCACAAGACAAAAAAGTAAGAAAAATACAAAAAATAATGAATAATTTATTCATAAAGAAATCTCCATTTCATAAAGTAATCTACAAAACCCAATAAACAATTTAGACATAAAATACTATCCGCTTATTTATTATATATTTCTAAAAATCTTTTAAATTTATTTTCTCTCTTTCCACCATAATGATCTGTGTTTAAATAGCTAAATTTAATAAAGATAGATTGCATAATCCTATCTAAAATAATAGCTATAATAACAACTGCTAATCCAGATATTAAACCCTCACCAAAATTTAATCTTTCTATAGAGTAGATCACAGTTCTGCCCAAACCAGACGATCCAACCATTGCAGCAATTACTATCATAGATATAGCCATCATTATTGACTGATTAATGCCTTCAATTATACTCTGAAGAGAAAGAGGAAGCTGAACTTGAAAAAGAATGCGCAAATTACTACTACCAAAGGACTTAGCAGCTTCTATTACTTCATCTGAAACTTGAACAATTCCCAGCCTTGTATATCTAATAACAGGGGGCATAGCAAAAACTATTGTAGCAAAAATAGCAGAAGCTGTACCCATTCCAAAAAAAGGAATAGCGGGAATCAAGTAAATAAAAGGAGGCATGGCTTGCATTAAATCTAGAATGGGTTTTAAAAAAACATAAAACCTTGGGAAATACCCCCCCAAAATACCTATAGGAATTCCTAAAATAACAGAAACTAATACAGAAACAAATATTATAGCTATTGTATCCATTGAAGCTTCCCAAAGATTAAAATACAAAATAAAAAAGAATCCGGGTGAAATTAAAAATATTAATCTCTTTTTTAAGAAAACAAAACTCAACAAACATACAGTCAAAATAAAAAGAAGTGGATTAACAAAAAGAAATAAATTTTTCAAATTTTCATATAAAAAAATTATACTTTTAGAAAAACCTACCCCTTCAGAAATTGAAAAATTATCAACCAAAAAATCAAAAAAATTATCTATTTTTAATATAAAAAAATCTTTATTCATAAATTCCTATCTTGATAATAAATAAGAGATTTCATTTAAACTAATATACCCGGTAATAGTTCCCTTTTCTTTTATTATTAAATAATCTTGCTTATTCAAATATTCAACAATTTTTTTTATCTCATCATTTAGATCTAAATCTAAAGATACAAGATTATCATATCCTTTATTAAGAACTTTGTCATACAAACTAAAATTTTCGCCTTGACGTTTAATAATAACATTTAAACCATTATCACTACTAGAATTTAAATCAAAATCATCCTTTAAAATATCTTTTATTTTTAAAATATTTAAAACAGGTAAATTTTTAATAAAATTAGATATAAAATCTGTACTAGGATTGGCTAAAATTTCTAAGGGTTTACCAACTTGAATAATTTTTCCATCTCTCATAAAAGCAATTCTATGTCCCAATTTAAAAGCTTCATTTAAATCATGAGTAATAAACACAACTGTTTTTTTAAGTTTGGCAACCAACCTTAAAAGTTCTTCTTGCATTTCTCCTTTAATCAAAGGATCAAGTGCAGAAAAAGCTTCATCCATTAAAAGAATATCTGGATTAACCACCAATGCTCTTGCTATTCCAACTCTTTGCTTCATTCCTCCAGAAAGTTCATTAATATACTTATATTTTGAATCTTCAAGCCCCACAAGATTTAACACCTCAATAGCACGCTCTTCTCTGATCTTTCTAGGAATACGTTTGACCTCAAGTCCATAAGTAACGTTTCTCAATACATTCATATGTGGGAAAAGTCCAAAGTTTTGAAAAACCATTGCAAATTTATCTTTTCTTAAATTAGAAAGATCTTTGCGATTTATAGCATTCATTTCCATATTATTTACCAAAATAGACCCTGAATCTATTTTATGAATACCATTTAAACATCTGACTAAAGTAGACTTGCCACAGCCTGACATACCCATAATAACTAAAATTTCATTTTCATAAACATCAAGATTAATATTGGCATTTGCAATAAAAATAAAAGATTCTTTGTAGATTTGCATTCTATCTTTGCCATCTTCATAGTCTTTTATAGCTTGACTTATCCGCTTTTTGTCAACATAATAAGAAAATACTTTATAACAATCTTTAATTTTAACAGCAACCCTACTCAAAGCAAACTCCTCAATAAGCCTGCATTATACTTTATAACACATCATTATAAATTATACTAAAATTATTAAATTTTTACCGATCTGAAATAAAAAAACAAAAGATCCTTTAAAGGATCTTTTGTTAATAATTTGTACCAATTAAATTAGAATTTTATCTAAGCAATGACAAAACATATTGGGGAACTTGATTAGCCTGCGCAATCATTGCCATTGCAGATTGTGTTAAAATACTATTAGTTGTAGCAGCTACAACCTCATCTGTCATTGTAGCATCTTTTATTTGAGCATAAGATGCTTTTAGATTTTCAATTGCATACTCAGTACTATCCTTTATAGATTCAAGTCTATTTTGGAAAGCACCTAAATTTGCCCTTTGATCACTTATCATTCTAATAGCACTTTCTATTTTAGCAAGTGATGTATTAGCATCAACTGTAGTTGTAACATTAACAGGAGAATTAACTCCGCCTTGAGAAGGTGCTGTAGCAGGTGCTGGCTGTTGAGCTCCTTCCTGTTGAACACCTTCTTGAACAGGTGCAGCCTGAGCAGTTTGAGCTCCCTCACCAGAGAAAAGATTTGCAACATTAGCTGCATAAATATTTACAGCAATAGCTTCATCTTGGTTTGCTCCAACATGAACTCTTAAAGTCCAAGAAGCTTGAGACCCTGAAAGTGATGCTGGAGTGTTAATTTTTGCAGGTTGCATTCCAAGCTCTTCGGCTGTTCTTACATTTTGAGAAGCAGATTTGTTTGATAACATGTGCATTTGGTTATATTGAGCTTGATCAGCAATTCTATTGATTTCGTCTGTAAGTTGCTCTATTTCAATTTGTATAGAACCTCTGTCGGCATCTGAATATGTACCGTTACCTGATTGAACTGCTAATTCTTTCATTCTTACTAAGACTTTTTCTACTTCATTCAAATTCCCTTCTGTTGTCTGAATAAAATTTATAGCCTTTGAAGTATTTCTAGAAGCTTGTGACAAACCTCTTATTTGAGCATTAATCTTACCAGAAACTCCCATTCCAGCAGCATCATCAGAAGCTCGATTAATTCTGTACCCACTAGAAAGCTTTTCTTGAGTTTTACTAAGATTGGCAGCATTAATACCATTATTTCTTGAAGCATTAATAGCTGATGTATTATGATTTATAATCATATATCATTCCTCCATGATAAAATTTAGTTATTTATTTTTGGCAAATCCTTTTGCCTGTTAAAAAGAATAGCACAAAAATTTAAAAAAAAGAAACGCAAACGGCAATAGCATTAAAAATAATTGTTATTATTTATTTCTTTGATTAAAATCAAAAGCCCTTAATGTATTTTCCTGATCTTTCATGCGCTTAACGGTAAAATCTAGGGTATTAAGCTCACCTTCCACTTTTCTCTCTCTATCTTCGTACTTCTTTTTATAATCTTCAACTTTATTTTTTTGATTAAAAATTTTCAAGTCGTAATTTTTTATTTTATTATAAATAACTCCTCCAGAAGCCACAAGAGGTCCCAGACAATCTCCTAGCATTTTAGCAATTCCATTATCATATACTCTGTCACCATTAAGGTCAAATAAAAAAAGTTCTCTAACATTATCGATATTATTACGAATCGATTCATCAAACTTTTTCTCATCAAGTCTTAAATATCTAGAAAGTCCTCCAGAAGAAGAAATGGAATTAGTAAAAACTCCCATCTGATTAATTATTGAAAAATTAGGATCACTAGTAACATAAGGCTTAAAAATTATTGATTCTAATCTGGACTTAAGATTTTTTAATAAAAATTCAGATCTTAAAATACCTAAATTTTTATAAGCCTCTTCTTTTTGAGAATCACTAAGATAAGTCAGCTCTTCAATTATATTAGACTTTTGATTATTGGGTTGATCTTCATTAGAGCTTACAATATTAATCTCAGCAAGAACTTCATTGTAAGCACCAATAAAATCCAAAAGAACCCTCTTGATCCCTTCATAATCGGGCTCTATTTTAGCCTCAACCATATAACTTGAGGCTTTTTTTAAACTTAATGTCACATTTGGAACTAAATCATTTATAACATTTGAATCTCTCTCAACATCTACTCCATCAAATTTAATTTTTGCATTTTCAGCAAAACTTTTAGCATTTATTGGCAAATGACCATCTCTATTTTTTGGATCAAAAATTTCAACATTGCTAATCACAATTACTTTATTATTTGCTTTATTTTCAATATTTATTTCTTCCAAATTAGAAAGAACTCCAACATCAACTTCAACTTCTTCAAAATTATTTGAAATATTTATTAAAGGAAGCTCTAAAGAACCCTCCTTGCCACATATTTTAACCATATTCATTTGAATATATTTTTTTTCCAAAGGAGTTTTTAAATCAGATCCAAAATCAACTACACTATCTTCACTCTCAACTTTTGCATCCTTAAACGTAGCCCCTCCGGGATTAAAAATAATCTTGCTATCAGGCTCTTCTAAGCCCGTATCAAAATACTTAACTTCAAATTTAATTTTACTCCTAGATGTAATTTCAATATCTTCGGGAATTTCAATTGATACCTCTGAAAGCGGATTCAAAACAAGGTTATTGTTCTCAAAAGAAAGTTTATTGTTACTGCTAGATTGATTTGCAACAATATCTGAAAGATTAGGGTTAAAATTAGTTTTAAGTTCACTTAAAATTCCAATTTGCTTAGCAAAAGACAATCCTTTCCCTTTTATAACAAGTTTATTTTCTTTACCTTCCTTTAAAGATTGTAAAACAAAACGACTATTCCCATTTTTATCACTTTTTACTATTTTTGCAGATAAAAAGCCCTTTCCCTTGTTATTAATATCCCTCACAAGTAAATCAATGTTACCATTACTTTTTACATTAATTTCTTTCTTGCCAACTAAAAATATATAATCCCCCTCAGGGATTGTAACTTTTTTAGGATCAAAATTTGAAGACAAAAACACATCGGCTGATGCTATTTGATCAACAATTAATTTGTGAGTCTCATTCTTAGCTCCATATCTAGTAGACAAGGTTAAAACTTCGCTATTACCAGAATTTCCTGACATTAGATTAAAAGGACTGTTAAGCGATGTAAGTTCTTTTGCAAGAGAATTTAAAGTAGAAATTTTTCTATTAATTAGCTGCCAAGCACTTTTCTCTTGTTCTAAAGATTCAAGTTTCTTAAAAGAAGAATCGATTTTAGCTTTATCGGACTTAAGCATGGATTCACGAATTTCTTTGGTATTGTATTTACTCTCAAGTCCAGGAACAAAAAATCCTGATGCCAAAATAATGCCCTCCGGGGTAAATTATATCATTAATAAAATTGAAAATAAAATATAATATGCAATAAACAAAAAACATAAAATTCAAGTATCTAAATCAATTTAAAATAAAAAACATAAAAAGTAAAAACTTTAAAAAAATTTAATGTTTATAGTAAAATAAATTAAAAGGAGCATAAAAATGCCAAATTTTTGCTTATTCAACTCAAAATCCGTTTTAACTGGGAACGATAAAATAGATAATTCAGCAGTACTAATTAAGGATAATAAAATTTTTGATATTGTAACGTCTGATAGGCTTAAAAAAATGGATCTTGAAGAATACCAAATGATTGATACAAAAGGCAATTATATAACTCCCGGACTTTACGACAATCATATTCATGGATTTCACGGTCATGGGACAGATCAGTGTTCAACAGAATCAATACTTAAAATGTCAGAACATTTAGCACAATACGGTGTAGTAGGATTTTTGCCAACTCTTTATCCAAGACCAATAGATGAAATGATTGAAGCAATAAAAGCTTGCACAGCAGCAATTGGTAAAGAAAAGGGAGCTAAAATTTTAGGACTTCACCTTGAAGGACCATTTTTTTCTCCTGAAAAAAATGGAGCCCATCCCGTTTCCCATCTTCATGAACCCAGTATTGAAGTTATGCAAAAATTAATAGATGCAGCTGGTGGAGTATTTACAGGATCAAACGGCAAAAGAAAAACACATATAAGTACAATGACCGTTGCTCCTGAGCTTAAGGGCATGAGAGATCTTGCAATATTTTGCCTTGAAAACAATATAAACCTTCAAGCAGGACACACAAATGCAACATATGAAAATATGATAGAAGGATTTCAAGTTGGAATACTTCACACAACTCATTTTTTCAACGCAATGTCAAAACTTGATCACAGAAATCCAAATGCAATAGGAGCGGTGTTAATACACGGCGATGTTTCTTGTGAAATTATTGCAGATGGCCACCATATACACCCAAAATTAGTTTTAATGCTTAGAAAACTTAAAGATATAAGTAAAATAGTCCTTGTAACTGATGGACTTACTCCAAATTGTCAGACTTGTGGAAAACTAATTGCAAACGGAGACGAAGTTTATATTGCAGAAGATGGATTATTCCATAGCGTAAAAAACAACACAATAGCTGGATCAACACTCACAATGATACAAGGTCTTAAAAACTTAGTAGAATTTGGATACAGTTTAAGTGATGCTGTTCAAGCAAGCTCCTACAATCCAACAAGAATTCTAAATATTGATGAAAAGGGATTAATATGTCACGGATATGATGCAAACATCAATGTCTTAGATAAAGATTTTAATCTGAAGTTAACAATGATAGAATCTAAAATAATTTTTAACAATCTATAAATTTAAACCATTTTAAGGAAATAGTAATGAGATTAATAATTAGACCTACATATGAAGACATATCAAAGTGGGCAGCCAATCATGTAGCACAAAAAATTAAAAAATTTTCTCCAACAAAAGAAAAGCCATTTATCCTTGGACTTCCAACAGGAAGTTCTCCAATTGGTATGTATAAAAATTTAATTGAATTAAATAAAGATAAAAAAATTTCATTTCAAAATGTCATAACTTTTAACATGGATGAATATATAGGAATTGAAAAAAATCATCCTCAAAGTTACCATTCATTTATGTGGAAATTTTTTTTTTCTCACATTGATATCAAAAAAGAAAACATAAATATACTAAATGGAAATGCTTTAGATCTTGAAAAAGAATGTGAAGAGTATGAAAAGAAAATCAAATCTTTCGGAGGAATTATGCTTTTTGTAGGTGGAATCGGACCTGATGGTCACATTGCTTTTAACGAACCAGGTTCCTCCTTAACATCAAGAACAAGAATTAAAACTTTAACCCAAGATACAATCATTGCTAATTCAAGGTTTTTTGAAGGCAATCTGAACAAAGTTCCCAAAAGTGCGTTAACCGTTGGAGTTGGAACAATTATGGATTCACAAGAAATTTTAATAATAGTAAATGGACATAGCAAAGCAAGAGCATTAAAGCACGCTATTGAAAAAGGTATTAATCATATGTGGACAATTAGCGCACTTCAATTACATAAAAATGCAATCATAGTGTCTGATAAAAATGCAACTTACGAATTAAAAGTTGGAACAGTAGAATACTTTAATGACATAGAAAGAGAAAGCTTTAATAATGATTTAAAATGAATTAATTAAAATTTTAAAGTAAAATACTATTATTCATAACAAACTCTTTCTAAAAATAAAGGCTAATTGTTAGCTTCATTGTAAATTTTTGAAACTTCTTCCCAATTCAACCCCTTTAAAAATGCATCAACATATTCAATTCTTCTATTTTGATATTTAAGATAATAGGCATGCTCCCAAACATCAATACCTAAAATTGGTTTATAAGACTTCATTAACGGACTGTCTTGATTAGGCATTGAAATAACCTTAAGTCCGCTATCAGGGCACAATACTAGCCAAGCCCAACCACTTCCAAAAATTTTCATCGCAGTATCTTTCAAATTAGCCTTAAGAACATCTAGGCTTCCAAAAGCTGTATTAATATCATCTTTAAACTTTTCAAAAAGATTATCCTTGTTTCCTGGCCTTAAAGTTCTAAAATATAAAGTGTGGTTAGAATAGCCTCCAGCATTATTTCGTATTAAAGTTTGAAATTCTTCTGGAAAATCATGAATATTTTCTAGTATGCTTGACACATCTGTGGAATGAATTTTCCCCACTTTTTCCAAAATGGAATTCAAATTCATTACAAAACCATTATGGTGCTTTCTGTGATGAATTTCCATAGTTTTAGCATCAATATAAGGCTCAACAGCATCATAATCATAACCAAGTTCTGGCAACTTAAACATAAAACCTCCTGTTTTAACTTTTGCCGTGACAATTTTTATATTTCTTCCCACTTCCACAATAACAAGGCTCATTTCTACCTATTTTAGGAGAACTTCTAACCACTTGAATATTAGAAACGTTTTTACCCTCATTAATAACAATTCCAGAAAGTTCTTTATGAATTGGTTTAACATTCCTAGACTTCTTTGTTAATTTAAAATCGGAAGAATTGCTATCTAATTTTAACTGAAGAACACGTCTTATGGTAGAAACTTTAATATCTTTAATAAGCTCGCTAAATATTGAAAATCCCTCTTCTTTGTATTCTGTAATTGGATTTTTATTAGCATAAGACCTTAAATAAACAGCCTCTCTTAAAGAGTCTAAATTTGCAAGATGTTCTTGAAATTTAAAATCAATATTTTTCAAATATTCATATCTTAAAAATCCATTAAAAAGATCCCTACCAATCAAATTTTCTTTTTCATCTAAATTTGACTTTGCTATTTGCATTAACTTAGCCTTTAAATCAAGAGAATTAATATTTTCAATAGAGCCAAGACTCTCAAGCATATAAGCAAAAATTGAATTTACTTCATTTAAAAAAACATTTGAAAATGTACTACCTTTTGTCCCTTCAAGTAAAAAACTAAGATATTCTTCTAAAGCAACAAGAATACGATCCTTAATGGCTGTATCTTCAAGAATAGAGTTTCTCTGAGCATAAATAAAATCTCTGTGTTTTGTAATAACATCGTCATACTCTAACAAATGCTTTCTAATTTCAAAATTTCTGTCTTCTACTCGTTTTTGAGCATTAATCAAAGATTTCGTTAAAAGAGAATGTGTAATAGGCTCTCCTGTTGCCATTCCAAGCTTACCCATTAATGATCTTAGATTGTCTCCAGCAAAAAGACGCATTAAATCGTCCTCAAGCGACACATAAAATCTTGAACGCCCAGGATCACCTTGCCTTCCGCTACGCCCACGAAGTTGATTGTCTATTCGCCTTGATTCGTGACGTTCACTACCAATAACATAAAGCCCGCCAAGACTTTTAACCTCATTATAGTCTTTTAGGTAGTTTTCTCTCTCATTTTTAACAGCCTCTTGAAATTCTTCAAGGCTTACATTAGTTCCGATTTTTTTTCTAACTCTGTGCTCAATATTTCCCCCAAGTTTAATATCCGTACCACGACCAGCCATATTTGTTGCTATTGTAACCGCATGTTTTGCTCCAGCTTCAGCAATAATAAATGCTTCTCGAGAATGATTTTTCGCATTAAGAACTTCATGCTTAATCCCCCTACTTTTAAACATGGCTGATAAAATCTCAGATTTTTCAATAGAAGCGGTTCCCACTAAAACCGGTTGACCCTTTTTGTAAGTTTTATAAACCTCATCTGTAATCGCATTAAATTTAAATTCTTCCGTATAATAAATAGTATCATCCTCATCTATTCGAGCTAATAATCTGTTTGTTGGAACTACAACTACATCAAGATTATATATTTTGTGAAATTCCTTAGCTTCTGTATCAGCTGTACCTGTCATACCAGAAATCTTATCAAACATTCTAAATAGATTTTGAAAAGTAATAGTTGCCATAGTCTTATTTTCATTAGCAACCCTAACTCCTTCTTTAGCCTCAATAGCTTGATGAAGTCCATCTGAATATCTTCGTCCTGTTAAAACTCTCCCAGTAAATTCATCTACAATCTCAACTCCAGAATCACCAACAATATATTCTCTATCTTTCAAAAAAAGCAAATGTGCTTTTAAGGCTTGAGTCATATAATGAACATAATTAAAATTTGAATCAGTATACATAGATCCACTAATAATGCCCTTAGAAACTAAAAGCTGCTCAAGATTATTAAGTCCTTTGGCAGTAAAAGAAATTCTTTTAGATTTTTCATCAACAGTATAGTCACCATCAAGATCATCTATTTCTAAAGGATAATCGCCTGTTTTGGGATCTTTGGAACATTCTTTTAAAAAAGATACAAGGGAATTAACTTCAAGATAAGCATTGGTGTTACCTTCAGTAGGCCCCGAAATAATTAAAGGGGTTCTTGCCTCATCGATCAAAATAGAATCAATTTCATCAATAATACAATAATTAAACTTTCTTAAGGATTTTTCATTAAGGTCATAACGCATATTATCTCTTAAATAATCAAATCCAAGTTCATTATTTGTAACATAAGTAATGTCTTTAGCATACTGAGTCTTTCTTAGCTCATAATCCATATTAGATAGAACAACCCCCACGCTAACACCTAAAAGATCGAAAACCGGCTTCATCCAATTAGAATCACGCTCTGCAAGATAGTCATTAACAGTAACAATAATAACTCCATCTCCTGTCAAACTATTTAAATACGCTGCTTGAACTGAGGAGAGAGTTTTTCCTTCTCCTGTTTTCATCTCTATTATTTTGCCCTTGTGAAGAGCCAGCCCCGCAATGATTTGCACATCATAAGGCCTTTCTTTAAGACGCCTTCTAGCAGCTTCTCTAGACAGAGTAAAAGCTCGCTCTAAAATATTATCTAAAGAATTGCCCGATTTTAATTCATCTTTAAGCTTTTCTGTCTCCTTTGAAAAATCGTCATCTGCCAACAATAATGCCCAACGCTCAAGTTTATTAATATTTCTTAAAGTTGGAAGATAATCTTTTAAATCTCTTATACTCTTTGAGCCAATAGCTGTCTCAAGTACTGCTTTTAACATGATAGGTATTAATTCTCCTAAATAATTGACTTAAAGTCATTTTAAATAATAATATAAAAATATGAAAAAACACTATAAAGCTCTTATATTAAGCCTGCTTTTTGAAATTATATCATGTAATACTAAAACTTTAAACGAACTAGGAGAAGAACAATTCAAAATACCATTTGGAACACTTCCTGGCGCAATAATGCCTCTTAATAACAAATTCACAAATTCAAAATTTGACATCAAAACGTATAACGGGCTGGTGTACATTGCAGAAATAAAAACAAATAAATTAATGATTTTCAACTCATACGGAAAACTAATACAAACATATCAAAATGGAATATTTAAAACAAACCTAGATTTAAAAATAAAAAAAATAGATTTTGAAGGAATTCAAGCAATATATCCACTAAAAGATTTCATTATTGTCGCAGATAAACTAAATAATAAAAAATCAAAATTCAACCAAAAAGAGAATATTGCCTACTTTATGAGAATATTAATACTAAACAAAAACTCGACTGTAGAAATTTTAGGTCAAGAGGGTTTAAACGGAACGCCATTTCCACAAATTTACGATGTTAATGTTGATGAAAATGGCAACATTGCAATAATATCAATATATAGCAAAGGATATATAATATATTCTTACAATAAAGAATTTTTCCCTCTTTATAAAATTTACGTCAACAAAAACCTGCTAAAAACAATAGACAATCAAAAGAAAAAATACAACATTTCAATAGACAAGGTTTTTTTTGAAGTTAATAAAAAAATTCTTTATGTAAAAACTACTTACTATGAAAACATTGGCGACAATGAAAATATAAACGACCTTGGAATTAAAATTAAAGATCAATACATCTATAAAATGAGTTTGAAAAAAAACAAAGAATTGGAAGTGATAACTAAAATTGCTCTTCCCAAAAACTTACTAGATGATAAACAAGAAAGCTTCATAAACATTATAAAAATACAAAAAGACAAAATAATAGCATCCACTAATATGAAAAATTTATCTAACAATTTAATATGGAAATTAGACAACAAAGGTTTAATTAAAGAACAAATAGCTTTAATTGAGCCTCCAAATTTAATGTTTCTCTCTGAGAGTTTATCTAAAGATGGAATACTTAGCATACTTTATGGCGGAAAAACCGGTGTTAGTGTTTACTGGTGGAATTTAAATACATTATTAAAATTATAATTATAAGAAGGTTGAATTTGCAAATACAATGAAAAAGATTAATTGCAATCAACAACTAGAAATTGAATACCAAAAAAAATAAAAAAACATATCATTATTGGAATAATCTTTGTTGTAATTCTTTTATTTTTTAAAATTGTATTAATTCCTAGAATTCAAAATCACGAAAATAATAAAAATAATATCAAAATGATAATAAGCTACAAGCAAGACAAAAACAGATTGGCGCTAAGAATAAACATAAAAACAAAAAAAACTTCTAACCTGGGAAAAGCCAAGCTAGATATTTATCTGGACAGTAGATTAATTGAAAGTAATATGCTTTATATAAGTAGCAAAAACTTTACAACATATGCTAATATGATCTATCAAAATGAAAGTTTATTAAGTATAATATTAAAAAGTAATGGCAATAATAATGTCTTTTATAGTAAAAGAATAAAGCCTAGAGGATAAAATATGATACAAATATACTTCATATCTGTTTCACTTAACATCTTAGGGGGAATAATACTTGCATTTCCAATATTAATAGAAAGAATAAGCTTTTTCAAAATTTTTGAAGATTTTGTAAATTTAATAAACGACAATAAAAAGGTAAAAAGCATTTTTGGATTATTATTTTTAATAACCAGCACCCTTGAAATAATCAAACCCTACAAATTGCCAATAATTGGAAATTTGATTCCAGCTATAAGTTTATTTTTAATCGGATTTATCTTGTTTTTAAACCAAAAATTGCCTACAGAAGTTCAAAATAATAAAAAATATGGAAAATTCAAATCAATACTTGAAAGCAATCAACAACTAATTGGCATTATATCAATTGTTATAGGAATAATTCATTTTTTAGCAGCAGAAATACCTTTATTGTAAAATGTTGAAAGATTAAAAATAAAGATGCAATTGTTAATAAAACCAAAAGTTCATTGACTTTGATATAAGCATTCTATATTATTACTATGATTTAATGTAAATTTAATTACCGCCTCAAAAAGGGCTTTAAATGGTATAAAGGAAGAAGGTATAATGATATTTAGAATATATAAACATTTAAAACTAATAATACTGCCCATATTAATATTGAGTTGCGCTTTTTTTAAAAAACCACAATCTGTACAGCAAGAAAACGAAACTGGAAAACCAATAGGCGATGAAAAATTGCATTTAATATCAGGCAAAATTTCAAATAAAAAATTGCCAATCATAAACGGCAACCATGATGTAACTTGGATAAAAACAAAAGCAATGAAAATCTTAGGCGAAGATGGAAAAGAAATACCAGAATTTAAAAACAAATTTGGATATTCTTATATAATATCTCCTGTAAAAATGGATGATAAATATAGTTATTACGCGTCACTATTAATACTTTTTGAAACAACTAAAAATGGAGATGATGAATATGAAATTGAAGATGTTAAATTTGTAACAGCTGGTTCCAATCTGGAACTTAAAAATTCGCTTCTAGCTGTTGAAAATTCACAAGAAGAAGGATATATTACTGCATACCCATTTGGAATATTGATGAGCGATGAGATAAAAAATGCCTTTAAATTAACATATAAAAATGGTCATTGGAATTATATGCTTGCAGATTTAACTGTCAAAAATAAACTTACTAAAAAAACTAAAATTTATAAAATTTCTCTTAATTCAAAATTAATTATTGAATTTTTAAAAGAAGTACTAAAAGAAAATTTTATATTAAAAGACATAGCTGGAGATTTATTTGAAGATATATAAATACAATTAAAAGGAAACATCTTATGAGCATTAAAAAATTTATTTTAACCGTGATAATTCTTTCTTTAGCTAAAAATATTTTTTCTGAAAACAAAATTAATATCTTCGAAAATGAAAATTATATTGTAAAAGAAAATATAAAAACAGAAATTAAAAAACTAAAACAAAGTTTTTTACTTACATCTGTTGATGTCGCCATCAGCCAACCTTACATAGAATTAGTAGATTTAAATGGAGATCCAATAAAAGAACTTGATGGAATTAGTTATTCATTTATAAATGTATTTTCAAAAATTGGATCTTCTGCTATTATTTCATTTGATCTATCAAAAGAAGCTTCCAAGAAATACAAAATCACAAAATTAGAATTTTTAAGTCCAGATAAAGGCAATTTTATTAATCGAATAAGTAATCTTACTAGTGGAAAACAGCAATCAAAAAAAGAGCTCGCAAAAGATGCTTATTCATTTGGCACATTAAGAACTGAATCTCTTTCAAAAACAATTGCAGAATATTACAAAGATAACAACTGGTATTATATTTTAGCAGCAATAACAGTAGAAAATAATATAAATAAAGAAACTAAAATATACGAAATTAGAATTAACCCTAAAATATATAATGATTTTCAAAAAAAATTGAGATTACATTTTAAAAACAATCAAATAAATAAATTCCCAATACCAGTAGTTATGGAATAAACTACAAATTAATAGAAAAAAGATTTTTACTTTTCTAAGGACGCTAAATATATAATAATAAAACAATGGGTAGTAACAAAACAATAATAATAAATTTAAATAATTTAGAACATAACTTAAATTTAATTAAAAATAAAATTGGCGAAAAAGAAATAGTGGCCACCCTAAAAGGTGACGCATATGGTCATGGGCTTATAAACATATTTAAATTTTTAAAATCAAAAAAAATAAAGTATTTTGGACTTTCTAATATTGAAGACGCTAAAATACTTAAAAAAATTGATAAAAATATAAAAATATTGATGTACATTAAAGTGGATCAAAAAGAAATTAAAAATTTAATTAAACTTGATTTAGTACCATTTGTTGCTGATTTTGAATATCTATTTTTAATAGAAAAAGAATGCGCATTGCAAAAAAATAAAATAAAAGTCCACTTAAAAATTGATATTGGAATGAATAGATATGGAATAAAAATAGATGATGCTCTTGAAATAGCCACGTATATTCAAAATTCAGAATTTTTAGAACTAGAAGGGATATGCTCGCATCTCCCATCAACAAAAAACTTTAAAATCACTCAAAAACAAATAGAGCAATTCTTATTTTTTTTAGAAACTCTAAAACAAAAAAATATTCATCCCAAATTTGTTCATATTTCTAATTCAGGACACATTATTAACTACAAAATAAGTCCACAATTCAATATGGTAAGACCTGGTCTTATTCTTTACGGTTACTGTCAATCGCTAAAAAATAAAAAACCTGCTTTAAATTTTAAGCCTGTATTAAGTTTATTTTCAAAAGTAATATTTATCAAAAATGTAAAAAAAGGTGAAAAAATTTCATATTCAGGCATATTTCAAGCCAAAGAAGATATAAAAATAGGAATTATTCCAATCGGATATTTTGATGGAATACCTCAAAATATAAGTAATGATTTTTATTTTTTAATAAACAATAAAAAATGTAAAATAAGAGGAAAAGTTTGCATGAATTTAACAATAGTGGAAATTCCTAAAGACCTAAAAGTTAAAACGGGTTCAAAAGCAGAAATTGTATCAGAAAAATTAAGTATAGATGAAATGAGTAAATTTTCTAAAAGAAGTCATTATGAATTATTATGTAATATAGGAAAATACGAGAAAAAAAAATATTTAGATTAAATTGCCCAAAGAATCAAATTTTTGGAAATCTATTAAATTGCCTCTAGAATCATAAATCCACTTATAAATTGAAAATCCCCCAACATCATCTCTTAATCTCAAATCTGGACCATGATTAGATTGCTTTGATATTTTCCCAAATTTATTGTATTCATATTTATAAACACTAACTCCATGAATATCGTCTTGCAATTGTCCTAAGCTACCAAAATTTTTTTGGGAAATAAGCCTATTTTGTTTATCATATTCATATAAATACTCAAAAACAAAATTACAATCAGCAACCAAAACCCCATCCTTAGAATAATTTTTCTTTGAAATCATATTGCCATTAGAATCGTAACTAAATTTATACTTTGAAACTCCTTCAAAATCATCTATTGGATTAACAAAATCTCCACCAAAATGTTCTTGAGCAATCAAAAATCCTTCTTTGTCGTAAGAGTATCTATAAATCATCACACCTTTAACATCAGCTATTAAATTAAAATTTTTATCAAAAAAAATATTTTCTATTAAATAAAAATTATCATTATATTTATAACTATAAATAGCAATGCCTTTAAAATTATCCATTATTTCATACTTTTCCTCATAAACAGTCGGAATATCTCTATTATAGTTTTTATTGATCTTATTACTGTAATTTATTATCCTTTTTTCATTATTCTGAATATAAAAAATAGTCTTCTTCATGGCATACCCATTTTGACTGATTGTTAAATTATTATTATTGTCATAATTATATTCCTTGTAATAGCAATCTTTATCTTTAAAATAATATTCATAACGATAAATTGCTACATTATTTTCATCAGGAGTCAAGTTGTTATTAATATCATAATTTAAAATCTCAATAACTTTTCCATCAACATCATAGTGATATATTTTAGTAGCTACAGAAAATGGATTTGAAACGACATAAGCCGATTTGTCAAGATATTCCTCTTTAATAAGATTATGATTAGTATCATAAGTTAATCTAAAACCACAAGTGCCATTTTTTGATCTTACAATATAACCATTCTCATCATAATACAAAACCGTTTTAACAAATTTAGTATGATCATAGCTGATTTTTGTAAAATACACATTATTTAAATCTTTGATTTGAATCCCTGATTCATTAAATCTGTAAACACTAAACTCTCTTTCATTGTCGTATAAAAAATGATAATAAGAAACACCATAATTATCTCTAACCATTCCATTAGATCTATTATAATTAAAAATATTTTTAATCCTACCATCACTCATATATTCTATATGTTCAATATAAACACCATTATTGTTTTTAAAAGCAAGTCCCCTATTTAGAAATATCCGCCTTTCACTGCTCTTGGATCTTTCTATTTTAATTTGGTTTGCATTAAAAAAAGAAGACATTAAAATACTAAGCTTACCAATATAATCAACTAAAATAAGATTATTGTTTCGATCATAAGTAAATTTATATCCGTACTCTTCCTCAGACTCTTCTTTTGTAATCTCATATTTACCCACTATACTGTAATTAACAGAATAATCTGCAAATCTATAGTAAACTTCTTTTGAAAAAAGAGGAGCACTAATAAAAAATATTATAAATAACATGAATAAATTCCTTGATAAATCAACCCTATTTTGATAGATTTTATTATACAATAAATCTATCAAAAGGAGCTTAAAATGGCTAAAATTTCTAAAAACGCTCAAAGAGTGGGTTCAAAAGAACTAATAAGTCGATGGGGAGGAAAAATTATAATGAAATCAAAATTTGAAAATGGAAAAATAAAGCATTACGCAGAATGTCAAACGTCAAAAAATACAGCAAGAAAACCAAGGGATTTATTTTAAAAAATAAATCCACTTACTTATAAACGCTATTTTTTTTGTATCCTATCACTAAATTTGACCCAGGCTTCATCTTGCTCTTGTTTTGTATAGCTCTTATTTGCTACTTGCTTGGACACCGTGCCTTTTTTGGGGAAAGAATTCCTAACTTGTTCTTTTATTTCCTCTCTTTGTTTTCTAATTTTTTCCAATTGTCTTTTAACTCTTTCATTGGAATCAAAAAGACCGCTTCCACTTTTATTCAAACCAGCTCTAAAATCTAATCTAGATAAAGCCTCTTTATAGCTTTGATGCTTGCCTGTTAAAAACAAAACAATTCTTTTAAATAAACTTAATTCTTTATAAGCAGCATTCAAAATCGAGTACAAATCAAGTTTATATATTTTATATAAGGGCAAAAGTTCATTACTATTCTTAAAATATTTTGCTGCTTCAACTTTAATCAAATCTTTAAGATGAGCCTGAACACTTTGTGTTTTACAAATTCTCCTGTAATGAGAAACAATAAGGTCAAGAAACTTAACTTTATTTTTTAAGCAATACTCATTCATAATATATCTAGATACTAATCTACTGAGAACTTCTTCTAAGCCTTCTTCCGTGAAAATAGAAGAAGAATCATCTCCAAAACTAAGAATTTTAAATATACTAGCCTTCAATTCACTATTAAGAAATCGCAAAACCTTTTCATATTCTTCTAGAAAAAATTCATATGCAAAAGGCTTGTACAAATAAAAATTTTCTTTTACTTGAAATATTTTTGGCAAAATATCATGAATTTTAGATTCAAAAAAGTACATATTAGCAACTAACAAAAAATTTTTAGGATCGTTTAGCCCTTCAGAATAAACTTTTAAAATCCCTAAAAACTCTTCTGTGTCAATTGAACCTTTTTTAAACTCTAAAGTCTTTTCAATTGCTTTTAAAGATTCATCAATTTTAATAGCTTCTATAGCCTTAAGCTCCTCTAAGTCTTTTTCATTTTTAATAAAAAGATTAAGAAACTCCAAAAAAACAAAATAATTCTTTGAGAAAGTAATTCCTTTCTTAACAAGAACTTCATCCTTGATTTCAACTATACCAGAGAGAATCTTGGAAATAGCACCAATAATATTCTTGCCCTCTTCTAAAGTTTTCTCATAATCAATAAGCTTTAATCCTTTTATTCTCACGAAAACATCTTTTACAACATTATTAGAAGCAATATTAAAAAATATTTTTTTAACAAACTCAATGAAATATAAAGCCCTGCTTGATGGAATTATCAACGATTTCCAAACTAATATTTCTTTCAATTGCGATTTTGTTTCAAAAAATTTATAGTTAATATCTGAATCTGCAATAGTTATAAATTCATTCTTAAAAACTAACAAACTAGATTCTATATTCTTAACAGTAAGCAAAGAACTAAAAAGCTCTATTCCTATATAAGTTTTCAAAAATAAATCATCAATAGAATAATAATAAAAATCATAACTAGCCTCATCGGTCAAAATTATGCTGTCTGGCAAAAATTCTCCATCGGTTGCTATTTTATTGGTAACTATTCCCCTTTTAACTTCATAAAGTTTGCGAAATAAAAAATCAAGCTCTCCTTTTAAACCTCGTATTCTTACAGAATGCTCTTCTATAAAAGAAGAATAATCTATAGATTCCTTTTTATAAGATAAAATAATTTTCAAAATTGATTTTTGGGTATCAGAAGATATTCCTAGTTGAGAAATCAAAATATCTACTTCTTTGCTACTCATATAAAAAATTTCTGGTAATTTTTTCATATTTTCCCTTATATTATATCTAAATAATAAAGCATATTACATTAATAATATATCAATAAGTCAAAATTAAGTTCAAATAATCAATAAAAATTAAATAACATTAAATTATATAAAAGATATAAAAGCAAAAAAATTAAAGAAATGCCTCTACTAAAAATACCTTTAAATTCAACCACTAAAAATAAAACTAAAGTTATAAATACCATTATACCAAAATCTAAAATATAAATATCTTGCAACAAGATAGGCCTAAAAAAACTACTACCAGCTAAAATAAACCCGATATTAAAAATATTACTACCAATAATGTTGCCAAATGCGATGTCTGATTCTTTTCTAATTATTGCAAAAAAAGATACAACAAGCTCAGGAACACTTGTCCCAAAAGCTACAAGTATAATCCCAATCAACTTTTCACTAACATTAAAAACATTGTTGGCAATGTAAAGAGCTCCATCTACCAATAATTTCGATCCCAAATAAAGAAAATACATGCTAATAACAAAACTTAATAAATTAAAAAATATAAAGATAAAACTCTGATTTAAATTACTTACACCCTCTTGAAAAGAATTTTCCAAGCTGGCATGCGCTTTTTCTTCTTTATAAAAAAGTAATAGATAGGATAAAAACAAAATTAAGATACTAAATGAGCTAAAACGATTATAAGGTGTTACAAAAAAAGAGTAAGATCTAAAATCAAATGAAAGCAACAAAAGAAGAAACATTAATAAAAACAGAAACATAAAAGAAAGTTTAAGTCTTTTAAAATCTGCCTTAATCTTTAAAAAGAATCCTGCTAAAGGCAGAGCAAGCAACATATTAATAATATTGCTACCAATAACATTAGAAACAACAATTTCGTTTTTACCCTTAAAAGCCGCCACCAAACTTGTAAAAAGCTCTGGAGCACTTGTTGAAAAAGATACTATTGTAACTCCTATTAAAAGTGTTGGAACTTTCAAATAAGTAGCAATGCTAACTGAACTTTTTAAAAGTAAATCACCACCAAGATACAATAAAAAAATTCCAAATCCTACGTAAAAAAATTGAATTAAATGTTCCAAATGAATCTCCTTTTACAAGAAACAACAATTAAAAAGAATCTAAATATTCTTTTAAACTGCCTTTAATCATATAATAAACATTAGACGCATTCCAAAGGCTAAAGCCACTACCAAATGACTCTTTGATTCCTTTAAGCTGAAATTTTAAATACTTCAAATAAATCTCGTCATCCACAAATCTTTCTTTTCCCAATAAAAAAGCTTGAACATAAGGCCTAATAACAACCCCATCTAAAGAA
Organism: Borreliella americana; assembly: GCF_021043605.1. Taxonomy (GTDB): domain Bacteria; phylum Spirochaetota; class Spirochaetia; order Borreliales; family Borreliaceae; genus Borreliella; species Borreliella americana. The sequence continues at coordinate 25,191 of NZ_JAJNFB010000002.1, read as the reverse complement.
AAAGCAAGCGCTCTATCACTTCCCTCTTTATAAATCCTATAGGCTCTTTTTGTATAATAAAAATTGCTTGGCAAAAAATCATCAGTATAATGTGAAGGATAAAACATAGGAGATATAACGTCAACATAATCTGATAACATTGAAATATTTTGACCAATACTATTGGTAGGAAACCAGCCATTATACCCATAAATATCAACAGAAATAGGAACATAAAGCTGTTCTCTTACCATAATTAAAAAAGATTCAAGAGCATCAACGGGTTGCATCTCATACTTATTTATTCTTGAAATTGCAAGAGAAACAGGCCCATCTGATGGAAATCTAATATAATCAAACTGTATCTCGTCAACTCCAAAAGATTGAATTTCTCTTGCAATAGAAATATTGTACTCCCAAGTAGCAGGAGAAAAAATATCTACCCAATGCTCTACTTGTACATAATTCACAAGACCACTAGAATCAACTTTTTTAACAAAATGGGCCCAGGGTTTATTGGTTCTTTTATTCCAAAGAGCATGCTTAAAATTATCATAGTAATATAATTTTGCATCTTTAAATACAACACATCTAGCAATAACATAAATTCCAAGCTCTTTGGCTTTTTTAAGAATATAAGGAACATCAATTAAGTTTTTAACAGATTTCAACTTATTGGGTAAAGAAAGCTTGCTAGAATAAGTCAAATTACCATTATCATCTTTAAAATCAATTACAACGGCATTCATACCAGAATCTTTAATAAATTTAAATCTTTCATCAACTGCCCTCTTATTACGCAATGTATATGCTGTTAAATAAATAGATCCTTTATTTTTAGCAAGCTGCATCCTTTGTGATTTTTCAAAAAAATTCTGATCCTGTAAAGATAATTTTCCAATAAATGCCCATTGCCCATTGATATAAGAATAAAAATGGTTGTCATACGTTCTGACTAAAATTTTTTCTAAATTCTTGCTAGATAAGTCTAAAATACGTATTATTTGCTTTTTAAAGGGAAAAGAAATTTTTTTAATAAATCCACTTTTTTGACTAATTAAAAAAATATCTCCATAAACTCCAGAAGAAAAATATAAATTATTTGTCTCTTCTTTTGAAAATTCAATAGCACTAATAATATCGTAATACCCTGCACCTAAATAAATCTGCGGAATTAAACGATTTAAATTTTTAAAACTAATAGCTCCATTAACACTAAGATAAATACCATGAATCGCAGTTCCAATAGCAATACGCTTATACTCTCCTTGAGAAAAGGCGCTAGATGTAATATACGCACTGCTATTAAATTTATCAATTCCCACCAATTTTCTAAAATTTTTTGAATAATCATAAGAAACGTAAAGATTGTTGCTTGTAGTCAAAAATGAATTTGCAGAATAAACATCTTCATAAATAGAAGTAATTCGACTAGGAACAAGCTTATGAAAAGGGTAAATCCACCTAGAATTTATCCCATTAACTTGAACTTTGGTTATTTTCCCATTAACATTTTTACTTAAAAATCCTTTATGAACAAAAAATAAACTATATTTTTTAAAAAATTCTTCATCGGTTAATGAATATATACTAAAAACTTTAAAAACAAAAAAAAAGAAAATAACTACCCAATAGACAAAAATTTTCATATACATTAATACATGATACTTGCAAATCAAAAAATATTAAATAATAGTGATTTTTATTTGAACAATTGGATCTCAATTAAATTCAAAATTACTTAAACTTTAGAACAACTTTGCTCTTAAAAATCTTAAGCCCTGCCATAAAGCCTTGTAATAAAACTTATATTTTGACTCAAAGCAGTATCTAAATCACTTTCTAATAATCTAAAAATACAATTATCTAAAGTATTTTTTTGGATATTTGCCTTAAATTCGTCTTCTAAATTAATATAATCTTGCATTGGCACTATTACATTATCAGAAACACTACCCATAGCACCTCTTATCATGTCCCAAACAACAAAATTTTCATTTGTATTTAAATAATCAAAAATGTACTTTTTATGCAAATCATCTAAAGAGTTAACAAATTCTCGTATTGTATCATTATCACCACTTCCTGTGTAAACTATACAATTTTTAATATAATTATGAGGAAGATTTTGATTACCTGAATCAAAATCAAAGGCAAGTTTCATTATTTTCATTCCTGGAAAATTAAAAAAATCTCTTAGTCTTGAAACATCTTCAAGATCATTTTCAAAATCTTCAACCCAAATTTTTAAATCTTTAATTTCATTTAAAATAAAATTGAAAAAATCTCGTCCTGGTGACTTTACCCATAACCCATTAAAAGCATAAGTCTCACCCGCACTAACTTCCCAAGTAGAAACAAAACCTCTGAAATGATCAATTTTAATTATATCTGCATACTTTCTTAAAACTCCAATCCTTTTTGCCCACCATTCATACTTAAATTTCTTTAAAACATTCCAGCTATAAGCTGCACTATCCCAAGCTTGCTCTTGTTCTAAAAAATAATCTGGAGAAATTCCTGCAACCTTATCTTTGCTTGCATCAAATCTTAGCTTAAAATATTTTTGGTGTGCCCAAACGTCAGCAGAATCATATGCTATAAAAAAAGGCACATTAATAACTAGCTCAATCCCCTTATCATTTGCATAGCGCTTTAAAGCTTGAAATTGTGAAAAAAAGAAATACTGCAACACCTCTTGCACTTTAACCTCTTTTGAAAGGATATTTCTCAATTTAAATAAATCTTTTTCATTTCTTTTAAGAATTCCTCTATCAAAAAGAACATTAAAAGTATTCTTTGACTCTTTAAAAAAATATTCTTTAAATGCAACAAAACTTGCAAAATCTAAAAGCCAATAAGAAGACTTTTTTTTAAATTTTTCAAAGCTTCTAACCTCATCGGCCGAAGCTCTATTAATAAAATTTAAAGCAGCTTCTTTAAGAAATTTATCTTTAAAACTTAACTTTTTTAAATCAGAATATCTGGTTTCATTTTCCTTTAAAAGGCTCAAATCTGAATCTATAAATTTGTCAAGGGATTCTAAATCAATATAATAAACATTGCCAGCAAAAGCTGAAAAAATTGAATAGGGGGGAGATCTTGTAAAATCAATAGGAGAATAAGCAAACATTTGCCAATAACTTTGAGAAGATGCAAACAAAAAATCTATAAATTTATAAGCTCCTTTGCCTAAATCTCCAATGCCATATTTAGATGGTAAAGAGCTTATGTTAAGCAAAATACCACTTTTTCTTTTTAATTTTAAATTAATACTTATTTTTTTATATTTCATATAAAACCTCTATTAATTAATAATTTAAATAAATTCTTACTGTGTTATAAATTATAATAAATATCAGCTCAGAACAACATATTAAATGGCAATTTTAAAAAAAATTTAAAAATTAAATACTTTTATGATAAAATCTATTAATGAATACTAAAGCTACTATGCTATTGTTACTATTATTTTTAGTTCAAAGCTTAGCTTTTTCTTCTGAGATCTTTGAATTTAAATACATTAAAGGTTCAAAGTTTAGATTAGAAGGTATAGATAATCAAAAAATATATTACAACGGGAATTATAACTCAAGCTCTACTACTAATATTCAAATTTCAAGTGAAATGAAAGACACAAAAGAAAACTTTGCAAGCATTAAAGCTTTTTTTAGAATCTTAAAAAGAGAAAATATTAATGAACCTTACCTATTAAATGAAGAGTTTGAAGAAACCTTCAGCGTAAATAAGCAAGGAGAATATATAATAGGAGCAAATCAAAAAAGACCCTCTGTTAGGGGCATTCCAAGATTTCCAAAAACACCAATCGAAATAAATGAAAAATGGACATATCCTGCAGAAGAATATATAGAGGCGTCAAAAATAGACAAAAATATAAAAGATTTCGTTGTAAAATTTAGTGTTAACTATGAATATAAAGGCAAAGAAGAATACAATGGCAAACACTACCACATAATTCTTTCGAATTACGAATCACAATACAATGTAAAAAACATCTCTTTCTATCAAAAAGTAGACCAAAAAATTTATTTTGATAATGAAATTGGCAATACATATAAATACAGCGATAAATATATATTTGAAATAAATCAGAACAACAACCAACATTTTAAAATGGTTGGCAACTCTCTCGGCAGAATAGTTTCAATTGAGCTTCCAAATGATAATCTTATTGAAACTGAAGTTGAAAATTACATCCGAGAAAATAAAATAAAAGCTATTGACGTTGAAAAAAACAATAAAGGCATTAATTTAAGTTTTGACATTGAATTTTATCCTAACTCATTTCAAATACTACAAAAAGAATATAAAAAAATTGACCTTATAGCTAAACTTCTTGAAAAATTTAAAAAAAATAACATACTAATAGAAGGGCATACTGAACAATTTGGATTGGAAGAAGAAATGCACGAACTCTCTGAAAAAAGAGCCCGTGCAATTGGGAATTATTTAATAAAAATGAAAGTAAAAGACAAAGACCAAATACTATTTAAAGGATGGGGATCTCAAAAACCAAAATATCCTAAATCTTCCCCATTAAAGGCTAAAAATAGGCGAGTAGAAATTACAATATTAAATAACTAACTTAAGATATATCATCTTTTGTTCTTTTTTTCTTTTTTTGTCTGACAACTAATACATAAAAAAGCATAAGGAATAGCTAAAAGTCTCTCCCTAGCAATCTCCTTTTCACAAGCCAAACACTTACCGTAAGAATTTTGAGAAATTCTATAAAGAGCTTGATTTATTAAATTCAACTTTCTCTTTTCAACAAAACCTAGCGCTTCAAGATTATTTCCATCCATATTATCAAAAGCAATATCGACAACATCCTTTGGATACATATCATTATTAATTATTTCCTTTTTGCTATTTTCTACAGACTTAATAGAATCTAATATTTCTCTTTTTTCAGCTGAAAGAAATTTTTTGATCTCCTCAATAAACTCATGCTCAGAAACAGCTTTTTGCATGATACCTCCCTATAAATTACATTTTTAAAAAACTTCGTGTAATTATATACACAATTTCTTATAATGTAAACAAAAAATAATGCTTTTATTATTAAAAATAATAATTGAAATGATATGTTTAATCATGTAAAATTTATCCTATTAGAGAAAATTGTGGAGGTTGTCTTGAATATTAAAGAAGAAGCTATTGAAGCTGAAGGAGTTGTAAAAGAATCCCTTCCAAATACCATGTTTAGAGTAGAGCTTAAAAACAAGCACATTGTACTTGCCCATTTATCTGGCAAGATGAGAAAACATTTCATAAAAATAGTTCCTGGTGATAAAGTAAAAGTTGAGTTATCTCCTTATGATCTTACAAAAGGCAGAATAGTATACAGGGAAAAATAAAACTAAACCTTTTTAAAAAATTTTCAAGTGTTATAAATATTTATTTTTTAGATCAAATCATCTTTTAAGGAGACAATAAAATTCTTGTTAATCCAGCCCTGAAGTCCATAACTTGTTTCAATAAGAACAAAATCGTCTTTGCTGTCAAGAATATAAACACTTGCATTTCCTTTTAAAAATCTCCAACTCCTTGAAAAATTGTCAGGAACTTTATAAAGAGAAACCAAATCACCCTTAATTATTCCTACTTCAGATTGTTGCTCATAATAAAAGTAATATGTTTCAAATATAGTAAAACAAGTAGCAGAAAAAAGTAAAAATATAATTATTTTTTTCAAATTTTTTGCCAAAAATCTATAAGAAATAGATACAACTAAAAAATTAATCAAAAATAAGCTAATAATAAAAAAAATGTTGGAAAAAATGAAACTATTGTTACGAACATTATCTGTAATTCCATTTTTAGATTCAATCAAATCAATAACCTTATAAGTGGTCTCATTATTTGGAGAAGCCAAAAATGCCTTATAAGCAGAATAAATAGCATCAAAATCCCTATCCATTTTACTTAAAACAAGAGCTCTATTTAACCAAAGTCCTGAATAATTTGGATATTTTTTAAGAATATTATCAATCTTGATAAGCGCAGCATCATAATTTTTGGTATTATAGTTTTCAATCAAATCATTTATATTTTTCTCTGACAATAAACCATCATTTACAGCATTTAAACTAATGCCAACAGCCAATATTAAAATAACCAGTCCAAAACTTGATGCTGCAAAAAATTTTTTATAGTTAATTAAAATAACTAAGGATAATAAAAATCCTGGAATCAAAAGTAAATAATAGTATGAAACAAAAAATAAAAAAGTTTTATTTTTATAATTCAAAATATCGGAGTAAGATAATAGTTTAAAATCAGAATCTACATTATTTTGTATTTTATTTATATTGTTAAATTCTCCTGAATACTCATACTTCAATTTTTTCCCTTTAAGAGTATAAACCGCATCATTATCAGGATTTAAATAATTAAAATCACCAATATTTAAAAATACACTACCTTTGGTGTCGGGCTTAACTGTATAAATTTGAGAAATACTGCCCTTGTATCCATTTTTAGAAGGTTTAAAGCTATAATTTTTCTTTTTATTAAGAATTTTAGAATTATAGGTTTCAATTTCTGGAAAGTAAAAATGTGGAAAATTCCCTTGACCTGTAATTTTTATTAAAATAGTAAATATATCTTGCTCAATTGTCGAATAAGTTGGAGTCTCATAATCAATTCTAAAAGTTCCTACTGCTAAAGATTTAACCTCTCCAGGAATCGGTTTGACTTTTAATAAAAGCTCGGGGGTATTCCTAACAAGACCAAAACCAATATTAAAAGAAAAACTGGGAATCAAAACATTTTTTGAGTCTTTAAGAGGAGTTAGCACAAAGTTATAAAAAGGTATATCTAAAATTTCTTTATTATGAAAAGTTCTATATTTAATATCCCCAAATATAGGCATCTTTTCAACCATTGCATCCTTAATAGCAGGCAAAAATCCAGATATTTCATTAGAATTACTATCTGAAAGCCAATTTGAGCGCAAAACAAGCCCAATACTTTGATATTCATAAACTTCTTTTTTATCAAGATCCCAATATAAATCAACCGGCAAACCAAAAGAATTTATTTCATCCGCTCTTAGCACACCAACTTCAACTTCTGAAGATAGATAAAAATCATCCTTATAAATTACTTTTAATGGAGGAATCTTAATAAATCCCAAACTCTCAAAAAGATACTCAACCTTGATCTCAATAAAAGATAAGTTATTATCCGTTATCCTAGATATTGATAAAACATTGGAATTGGATTGAACTTCTTTGCTTATTTCAACTTTTAGCAAACTTATGTCAATATCTTGCAAAGGATTGTTAAGCCTTACAACCTGAATAAATTTATCGCCCTTTAAAACTTTAATATTTTTAACAAAATCAATACCTGTAAGCGAATAAAGTCTTGCAATTGAAAAAAAATAAATAAAAAATATTACCAATCTTCTTTTGGAACAGCTAGATTCTTGTCTATTTTTCTCAACCATACAACCCTCTCAAGATTTTCAATATACCTTAAAAAATTTTCATTACTTTCAACAAAATTTTTACTTTTTTCTACACTTAAAGAATTCAAACTATCACGCATCGTTCGTTTTTTTATTATTGCAAGTTCAAGATTATATTTAGCATTATAACTGCCAGGATTAATCTTTAAAGCTTCCTTAAAAGCCATCTCGGCCTTATGATACAGTCCTTGATTATAGTATATTACTCCTTCGTTATAATTGACATTAAAATTTAAAAAAATATCATTAGTCTTCTTTACGTAAGAGAATATTCTAAGAGAACTTTCATATTCACCTAAAGAATAATATACAACACCAAGATTGTAATATCCCCAAGCAGAATATTTTTTATCCTTTACAAGATTATAATAATTTGAAATTGCATTTTGATAATTTCCCCTAACATATTCATAATTGCCAATAGCCATTAAAGACATGGACTTAACATTTGAACAAGACAAAAAACCTAAACACAAAAAGCAAGAATATAAAACCGCTAAAAAGTTTCGTCCCACTTTATCATCCTGATAAATAAATACATAAAAATAAACAACAATGAAATAACCAAAAAAATTTTATATCTTAATACATCAACAAGTATAATATCGTTTGACGTTCTTCTTATTATACCATTTCTTATATCATTCACAACAAAGTTAATCCCTTTTGAATATAGATTATAATATGATCCCTTAAGAGAAGAAGCAAGAAGAAGTAAATTTTCTTCATTTACAACAGTTTTAATAAGATTTCCATTTTTATCTTTAATGCTTAAATTTTTATTAAATAAAACGGGATTACTCCCGCCAATCCCAACCACAAAACTTTCCAATTTTAAATTATTTACAAATTTAGAAAACCTATAATAATTATTTTCCCCCCAATCATCGCCATCTGTTAAAATAACTAAAAAATTATAATAAGAGTCATCCTGCACATTAGAGATTACGCTAAAAACAGCATCTCCTAAAAAACTCCCAGGGGAACTTATTAAATCAGGCTCTATATAATTTAACATCTTGTTTAAACTGTTTTTATCCTTAGAAAAAGGTAAAACCAATATAGACTTACCTTTAAAAATAGTAAGGGAATATTCTGCATTCTCAAAATTACTTAAAATTAAACTAATCATATTTTTAGCAATCTCAAGCCTATTAATAATTTTACCTTCATCCACACTTAACATGCTACGAGAAATATCAAAAATAAAAGAAATTCTCAATTTACTTCTCTCATCCTCAACAGCTCTTTGCCCCCAAGAAATATCTAAAATGGATAAAATCAAAAAAATAAAGCTAAAAATAAAAAACATTGACATAAGAATTTTTTTAATGTAGTAATTTTGAATATAGGAATTGTCCCCATACATAAAACTTAAGGTTTTAAAAAACGGAATATTTCGTCTAAAATCAAGCACGCATACAAAAAAAATAAATAATAAAATTAAAAAAAAGTATAAAGCACTATAATTATTTATACTCATAGCACCTCTTTTAAGAAAATTCTTGAAAAAATAAAATAAATAAGCAATAAGCAAAGCGCTAAAACTAAAAATTCTTTATAAATATCTTTATTGTCCACAGCTATTTTAATTTTTCTCTCCAAATTTTCCTTTTTTGAAAAATCTTGAATTGCAAATTGAAAAGAAAAATCATCATTAACCGAATAAAAAAGTCCCCCTGTTTTATTTGAAATCTCAACAAGCATACTAGGATCATAAACCTCTTTAAGACTTCCTTGATAAAATTTTCCAGATCTTAATTTAAACTCAACGCTAAATTCCTCAGAACTTCCAATACCAATAGAATAAATCTTAACATTTAAACCTTGAGCAAGATTAATCACTTGATCCTTATAAATCTCATCTGAATTAACAACTCCGTCTGTTAAAACCACTATTGATCTTTTAAGAGCCTCAGAATGCTTTAAATGAGACAGTGCAATAGAAATACCTAGTCCTAAAGCAGAGCCATTGCCAAGATCCATAATATAAATATCATCTAACTTTTTATTAAAAAATTCCCTATCTGTTGTTATAGGCACTACTATTGAAGCATCTTTTGCAAAAGCTACTAAACCAATGTTATCATTTTCACGTTGAGAAATAAAACTTCTAATCAGTTCTTTTGAAAACTCAAGTCTATTCTTAGAAGAAAACTCAACAGCTCCCATGCTAGGCGATATGTCAAGAACAATGACAATGTCAGCACCAGCACTAAGATGTATCATCTTCTTTTTTGAAACTGAAGGGCCTGCTAAAGCAAACACCATAACCATTGCAGCTAAATATAAAAAAGAATAAGTAAAAAAATATATCAAATTTAATCTATAATTCTTAAGTTTCAAAGAGTTGAAATTACCATAAAGCGATATTGGAAACTTTATCTTGCCTCCTCTATTTCTAAAAAAATGATTAAAGTAAATTATTAAAGGAAAAATTACCAATAAAAATAAATATAAAGGCTCATTAAATGTTAACATTAGCGCCTCTATTAAATTCTTCAAAATTTGATGCTGCAGCTCTTAAATCCTCTAAAACAAACAACAAGCTATCAAGTACTAAATCAACACCACTAAATTTACTAAAATCAGAAAGTCTTAACGTATTAATAAAAGTTGAACGAATCTCATAAGGAACCTTAAGATCTTGCAAAATTATAGAAATTTCTGTTGTAGTAATCGCATTAAAATCAAAACCTGTTTTTTTAGATAAATAAACCCTTAAAGAAGAATTTATTAAATTATAAAATGCACTTTGATCCACACCCTCTTTAACATATTTAGACAAAATAACAAACTGCCTCTGCAATACCTTGTAAGGCTTTCTAAGTCCGTGCTTAACTATCAAGCAAATCAAAAGCCGATTTAAAAACTTTAGAAGCTTAATAATCAAATAAGGAATCAAAAACAAAACAAAAATGAATAAAAACAAATAGGTGCTTGTTCCAGGAATAAATAAAACGCCTTCTATATTTTTAATTTTAAAATCAGAATTATTAGATACTAGTTTATCTGTATTGATTTTTATATTCTTTAGAATAACCTTGTTTTTCTTACCATTGCTAATTACATCCCCAATATAAATAGAAGGAAGAGAGCTGCTTCCAATATAAAAAGAAACAAAATTAACTATTATTTCATTTGTTGTGTCATTAAAACTAATTGAATTTACTTCAACAAATTCATCTTTAATATTAATATCTTTAAAATCTACAGGGAAAAACTCTTCACCATCATTTAAAATTAATGAAACTTTAAAATCAACAGAATCACCTACATAATAACGAGTAGGCATAAATATTTCATTTTTTATTTCATAAGAATGCAAAGATAATGTTAACAAAAGAAAAAGATTTGAAATAGCTCTCTTCAAAATCTATTGTCCCTTTTTAAGAAGAATTTTGAGTTTTTTAAAAACATCTTCTTTAGTATCAATCTCAATAAAACTAATATTTTTTTTAATACATTCTTTTTTCCATTTTATTTTATCAAGCGTCCAATAGTTTTTATAACCACTTAATGTTGACTTGCTAAACCCTGAAACTAAAAAATTTTCTCCAGTTTCAATATCTTCACAAATCAAAGTCCCAATTTTAGGAAAATTTTCATCAAAAAAATCTGAAATTCTTATAGCAATAACATTGTGCCTCTTGCTCAAAACATTTAAAGATTTAAAATAAGTATTAGCTTTAAAATCAGAAATAATTATAACTAAAGATCTTTTTTTATAATATTCTGCCGTATTTTTAAAAATATAAGCCAAGCTGCTACCCGGCTTAAGATTTCTATTGATTGTTTCACTTAATATCAATCCCAAGTGTGAATGACCTTTGCTAGAGGGTATAAACTTATCTGTACCACTTGAAAAAAAAGTAACACCTATTTTATCATTATTAAAAAATGCCATATGTGCAAAAATAGAAACCAACAAATCCTGAACATCCTTTTTATTTACCTTGTCTCCCAAGCTCATGGAAAGTGAATTATCAACAAGAAGGTGAAGATTCATTCCCCTATCTTCTTTGAAAACCTTTGAAAAAATGCTATCGGCTTTTGAACTTACATTCCAATCAATAAATCTAGCATCATCAGAATCCTCATAAGGTCTAAATTCATGAAATTCAAGGCCAAGGCCTTTAAAAATTGAACGATAACCACCAAAATTAAGCTCTGAAAGCATTTTCCTTGAAAAAAACTTTAAAGTTTTTATCCTAGTTTTAGTACTACTACTTATCTCATTATCTTGTATCATCTCAAAATTATTTCCTAAGGAAGCGCCACAGCGAAAAGAAGCATTCTAATAATATCATCAATACTCATTTCCTCTACCTCTGCCTCATAAGATGGTGTAATTCTGTGCCTTAATACCCCGTAAGCAACGGCTTTGACATCTTCTGGTAAAACAAATATTCGCCCCTCATAAAGAGCATTAACGCGCGCACACTTTAATAAACTAAGAGAAGCCCTAGGAGATGCTCCAAATTCAATATATTTAGCAAACGGATAAGTTTTCTTATCTCTCTCACGAGATGCTGAGATTAAAGTAACAATGTAAAGCATTATTTTATCATCAACTTTTACTCTGCTAACTGTTCTCTTAATGTCAGCCAAAGAATAAGCATTCATCACCTTTGCAACTTTAATATTCTCAAGACGTCCATCTACTGAAAATATTTTCAAAAGCCGTACTTCATCTTGCACTGATGGATAATGAACATTAACTTTTAATAAAAATCTATCAAGTTGGGATTCTGGCAAATTATAAGTCCCCTCTTGCTCTATTGGATTTTGAGTAGCAAGAACAAAAAACGGATCCGGAAGTCTATGAGTTTCGTCCCCAAGAGTTACTTGTCTTTCTCCCATAGCTTCAAGAAGAGCAGACTGAACTTTTGCAGGGGCCCTGTTTATTTCATCTGCTAAAATAACATTTGAGAATACTGGCCCTTTTCTAACCTTAAAAGTGCCTGTAGCACTTTTATAAACCATATTACCAGTAAGGTCAGATGGCAAAAGATCTGGGGTAAACTGTATACGCTTAAATTCAAGATCAAGAACATCAGATACAGTTTGAATTGCAAGGGTCTTGGCAAGGCCCGGAACCCCTTCAAGCAAAACATGCCCATCTGTTAAAAGCCCCATTAAAATAGCATCTATCATTTCTTTTTGACCTAGAACTCTGCTTGCAACCTCTCTTCTAAATTTATTTATCAAATGTAACGCATTCTCTACTTCTGAATCTATCTGAAAACTATTCTTCATAATACTCCTAGTCAAAATCACTCTAAAAGATAAATTGGACTTAAAAGATAATAATATTATCTGTAAAACAAAACCAAATTTCTATCTACTCTCAATTTCAAATTTAAAGACTTTACTTCTATTTTACTAAATAAATTTTTAATTTGATTAACTTCAAGATTAATTCTATCAAATTTACCCTTATATGCCATAATCAATCCCCCGCTCTTTAAAAGATTTTTTAAAATTAATGCGTATTCATTCATACTTCTAAAAGCTCGAATTGTAATGAATTCATACTTCCTTTTTTCTCTTTCAATCTCATATTCTAAAATTTTTACATTTTCTAAATCAAGTTCTAATTTTATCATTTTTAAAAAAGTAGATTTTTTTTTACTTCTCTCTAAAAGATAATACTTTCTAGAAGTATCAAAAATAGCCAAAATAATGCCTGGAAATCCAGCACCACTTCCAACGTCAAGAACTTCAGAAGGATTAATCTCTTTAATAGTAGACAATCCTAAAAGAGAATCTATAACGTGTAGATTAAGAATAGAACTAAAATTGCTATTACTATTTGAAATTAGATTAAATCTAGTATTTAAAAGTAAAATTCTTTTTATATATAAATTTATTTTCTGAAGATCTTTGTAAGCAAACTGAAAATTATATTCTGAGAAAGCAAATTCAATATCACTTATCATAAAGAAAAATTTATAACTACCTTATTTTTAGGATTTGAAAAATATATTAACAAAACAGTAATATCTGTACTTCTTATTCCAGGAATTCGACTTGCTTGAGCAAGATTAGCTGGTTGGACCTTGGAAAATTTCTCTCTAGCTTCTCTTGAAAGGCCTTCAATAATCTCATAATTAAAATCAAATGGTAGCTTGACAAGCTCTAGATTATCAAGCCTTTTAATCAAATCTTTTTGTCTATTAATATAACCTTCATATTTAACATCTAATTCAACTTGCTCTAAAATTACTTTTGAATCATTTAAACTTGGATCAATCTTTATAAGATTATCCAAACTAATAGAAGGATCTTTTAAAATATGGTAAAAATCTTTACTAACATGTTTTTTTAATTGTTCATCAACAACATCTTTTAAGCTAAGGCGTCTTTGCTTTAAAAGCTCCTTTATCTCTTCAACTCTCCTCTCTTTAAAAAGATATCTTGAATACCTCTCCTCATCAACAAGTCCAAGATCATACCCAATCTTAATCAAACGCTTGTCACTAGTATCATGCCTTAAATTAAGTCTGTGCTCAGCTCTAGAGGTAAACATTCTATAAGGTTCTTTAGTGCCCTTGGTAACAAGATCGTCAATAAGAACTCCAATATAAGAGCTAGTTCTTGTTAAAATCATTGGCTTTTTATTTTGAAGCCTAAGAGCAGCATTAATTCCAGCCATTAAACCTTGCGCTGCTGCTTCTTCATATCCTGAAGAGCCATTGGTCTGGCCTGCTATAAAAAGTCCTTTGACTCTTTTACTCTCAAGATTTGGGTAAAGTTCAATTGGATTTATATAATCATACTCAACAGCATAACCAGGCCTTGTAATAACAGCATGCTCAAGGCCTTCAATACTGTTAATCAATTTTTGCTGAATATTTTCAGGCAAAGAAGAGCTAAGACCATTAAGATACATTTCCTCGGTATTAAACCCTTCAGGCTCAATAAAAATTTGATGCCTATCTTTATCTTTAAATTTCACTATTTTATCCTCAATAGAAGGGCAATATCTTGGACCATTGCCCACAATCTCACCAGAATAAAGAGGTGACAGATGCATATTTTCGCTAATTATTTCGTGAGTTTTTTTATTAGTATAGGTTACATAACATGAAAGTTGAGATTTGTCTAACTTGCCATTTGAAAAAGAGAAAGGAATAATGTCTGAATCTCCAAATTGAACCTCCGTCTTTGAAAAATCCACACTTTTTTTATGAATTCTTGCTGGAGTACCAGTTTTAAGCCTACCCATTTCAAATCCAAGACCAAGTAAAGTTTTATCAAGCCCATAAGCAGAAAATTCAGCAAGTCTACCCATATCGGCCCTATACTCACCAATAAATATTTTACCTCTAAGAAACGTCCCTGTTGTAAGCACCACAACGCTTGACCTAAACTTATTACCTCTCTCTGTAACAACACCTTCAATTTCATTTCTCATAGAATTAAGAAGAAAATCAACAACTGTATCTTGAAAAAGATCAAGATTGTCTTGACGCTCTAAAGTTTCTTTGGCCTTGGTTTGGTACATTAATTTATCAGCTTGAGCACGTGGAGCTTGAACTGCAGGACCACGACTTTTGTTTAAAACTCTAAACTGAATCATGCTAAAGTCAATAATACGGCCCATTTCACCACCAAGAGCATCAATTTCTCTAACCATATTGCCCTTAGCAAGCCCACCAATAGCAGGATTACAAGAAAGCTTGCCTATTGTATCTAAATTTTGAGTAATCATTAAAGTTTTAAAATTCAACCTTGAAAGAGCAAGAGCAGCTTCAATCCCCGCATGTCCTCCTCCAATAACAATTGCCTCAAAATCCATATTTATTTCCCCAAACAAAAATTCTTAAACATGTTGTCAAGAACATCTTCACTACTAACTTCTCCTGTTATTTCTCCCAAGCAGTTGATAATCTCATAAGCATCAAATGCTAACATATCATAACTTACTTGACGATCAATTTTTCTAAGTAAATCTAAAATCAAAGCATAGGCTTTCTCTAAAAGTTGCATCTGACGACTTGATGATATAATAATATCATCAAGTCCAATTTCGACTTTCTCATAAGAGATTAAAGCCTTTATTTTGTCATAAAGAATATCTATTCCTTCTAAATTTTTAGTACTAATCATTATTAAATTTGAAGAATTTAAAACCTTTGAGCGAACAAATTCTTCGGTGGACTTATTTATCTTTAAATCTATCTTATTTAAAACGAACAATATTTTACTATTAGACTTATTTGAATCAATAAATAAGAAATCATCCCTTGTTAAATTTGAACTAACATCAATCACATAAATTACTAAAGATGCTTCTTTTATTAAAGAATTACTTTTTTCAATTCCCAATCTCTCAACAAAATTGTCAGCATCTCTGAGTCCTGCTGTATCAAAAAGATTAAATAAAATACCGTCAAGCTCAAAACTTGCTTCAATATAATCTCTTGTAGTGCCTGGGTATGAAGAGACAATTGATCTATCTTTTTTGAGAAACAAATTAAATAACGAAGACTTTCCAGCATTAACAGAACCCGCTAAAACCAAAGTAACACCATTATCAATTTTTTCATAAATCTTATAGGAATTAATTAATTTTTTAAGTTCAGCTTTGCTACATAAAATTAAGTCAAAAGGAATGCTAATTTCATGATCATCAACCTCATAATCAAGATAAACACTAACAGCAGATAGAAAATTTAAAATATTTTTTTTTATTGTATCTATTTTAATAAATAAAGCTCCAGAAAGTTTATTAACTGCAAGAGAATAAGTTTTATTAGTTTTGGCAAAAACAATCTCATGAATTGCCTCTGCCTTTGTAAGATCAATTTTCTTAGCAAGAAATGCGCGCAAAGTAAATTCACCAGGTTTAGCCATCCTAAATCCACTTTTTAAAAACAAATCTATAATCTTTTTAATCCCAACCACAGAACCGTGCGCCATGACTTCAATAGCATCTTGCCCTGTAAAACTCTTTGGTGCTCGATATAAACAAACAACAACTTCATCAACCTTGCAATCATTCTCATTGTCTAATATATAACCATAATGAATCGTATTGCCAGACGCTGAATTGAGAGCTGAATGATTTGAAAATATTTTAGAAAATTTAGATATAGAAGAAGCACCGCTGCTACGAATCACACATAAAGCGCTACTTAAAAAAGGAGTTGCAAGAGCTACAATATCATCATCTCTCTCAAAAAACTTACTCATACTTTAATGTATTATAACACAATAAAAAAGACAAAATTGATTTGTAAATATGTTTATAATAGTTTATAATTAATTTTATAAAAATGAAAACAAAGCTTGAAATGGAACTAAGAGAAGTCTTAAAAAAAGAATTTCTTTTGGTAGAAGAAATATATAAGTCATACATAAAAATAAAAGAAAATATCGACAATAAAAATGAAACAGGACTTAAAGAGATTGCAAGCAACACAAAAATATTACTTGAAAGTTTTAAAGAAATTGAAAGTAAAAGAGACGAAATTTGGAAAAAATTCACCAAAAATGAAAACTTTAAGTCAACTTATGAAGCTGTAGAAAAATTGACCACAATTTACAAACAAGAAATATACGACTATCTACACAAATTGAAAATTGGAATACTTAATATCAAAAATTTAAACTACATAATACAAAACTATGTAAACACGTCCCTTGACATGTTGTCAATAATATTCCAAGATATCCAAGAAAGCGTAGAAAATGTAACTTACAAAAACCCTTATGGGCCAAAAATTGGATGCTCAAATAAAGCTTCCATTTTAATAAATAAAAAACTTTAAAGGAGTTTAGAGTGGATTCAACATTTTCAGGAATAGAAATTGGAAAAAGAAGTTTATTTGCACATAAAGATGCTATGAATACAGTTGGACACAATTTATCCAACGCTACAAAGCCCGGATATTCAAGACAAAGAGTAACAATGAAAAGCGAAATTCCTCTTTATGCTCCACAACTAAACAGAGCCAAAAAACAAGGGCAATTGGGCCAGGGAATCGTAGTTAAATCTATAGATAGAGTCAAAGATGAACTACTTAACACAAGAATCATTGAAGAATCACACCGACTAGGATATTGGACTTCACAAGACAAGTTCATATCAATATTAGAAGATGTTTATAACGAACCTGAGGATCAATCAATAAGAAAAAGATTAAATGATTTTTGGGAAAGTTGGCACGATCTGGCAAATCAACCACAAGGTTTAGCAGAAAGAAAAATAATTCTAGAAAGGGGCAAATCTTTTTGTGAAGGAATAAGAAATAGATTCCATTCACTTGAAAGAATTTACATAATGGCAAACGATGAAATAAAAATTACAACAGATGAAGCAAACAATTACATTAGAAACATTGCAAATCTTAATAAACAAATTTCAAAATCTCAAGCAATGAAAGACAATCCAAATGACTTAATGGATGCAAGAGACTTAATGGTTGAAAAATTGGGCAATATAATAAGCGTATCAATTGAAAATAAACAAGATCCAAATGAATTTTTAATCCACTCAGAAGGAAGGCACCTAGTACAAGGTTCAATTGCAAATGAATTTAAACTAGAAGCTACAAACGGGCCTACCAGAACTAGATGGAACATTTTATGGGCAAATAATGACAAAGCTTACCTTAAAACGGGCAAGCTAGGATCTTTACTTAACATAAGAGATGAAGAGATTAAAAATGAAATCAATGAACTAAATAATATAGCTGTCAACATTACAGAAATTGTTAACGAAATACATGAAGCAGGACATGGACTGGACAAAAAAAATGGAAGAAGCTTTTTTTCTCAAGAGCTAAAACTAACTGATGATCAGGGTAGATATGATGCTAACGGAAATGGTCAGTTTGATTCCGTTCATATTTTCAAAATTAAAAGCACAAACGAAATATTTCCAGAAGAAAAATTGGGATTTTACGGAACTCTTAAATTTGAAGCTATAAATAGCAATGAAATTGTAGAAATACCTTACAACGCTCCAGATACAGTTCAAGACGTAATAAATAGAATAAACAATTCCAACGCACAAGTTACAGCAAAAATTAACTCAGAAGGCAAGCTTGAAATCAAAGCGGTTAAAGAACAAGAAGATGAGAACATAACATTTAAAATCAAACATATAGAAGATTCTGGATCATTTCTAACAAAATATACAGGAACATTAAATGCATCTGGACCTGAGGGAGCTTATGATTATAAAAATATTGACACAACAGACAAATTGACGCCTAAATCAACCTATTCAATCTCGCCTCTAAAAAATCCTGCAGCATGGATAAAAGTTACAGACATAATAGACTCAGATCCTTCAAAAATAGCATCGGGAATTAAAAATCTAACAAATGGAATGTCCATTGGAGATAACCAAGCAGCACTGAGAATCTCCTCTTTTGGAAATTCTCAGATTATGATTGGCAAGAATTTAACACTAAATGACTACTTTGCAAATACAGCATCAAATATAGCAATAAAAGGACAAATTTCAGAAATCACAAAAGAAAGCCAATCTCAAATATTAAAAGATTTAACAGATCTAAGAATGTCTATTTCTGGAGTAAACAAAGATGAAGAACTTGCAAACATGATCGAATTTCAACAAGCATTTATTGCAGCAAGTAAATTTATCACTGTTTCTGTTGAACTAATAGACACAGTAATAAATAAAATGGGAGTATAAGTATGATAAATAGAGCAAGTCATCCATTAACATATGAAAATTTCAAAACCTCTTTAGCAGAACAAGAGTCTAAAATTACAAAACTTTTAGAAAACTTATACAAAGGCGGTAAAAGGATTGTAAAACTAAGAAACGATCCAACGGGCGTTACTCATGCAATAAGGCTAGATAACGACATATTTAAGCTTAATGTATACATAAAAAATATTGCTACTTCTAAAAGCAACCTGAGGTATACGGAAGGATATTTACAATCTCTTACAAATATTTTAACACGAGCTAAAGAAATTGCAATTCAGGGAGCAAGCGGAACTTATGAAGCAGATGACAAAAAAATGATATCAAAAGAAGTAAATGCTTTGCTTGAAGATGTTGTTGCAATAGCAAACGCTAAAGGGCCTGATGGATATAGCATATTCTCGGGGACTAAAATTGATAGCAAAGCGTTTAAGGTAACTAGAGAGAATAAAATAAGCAAAACAAGCAAAGACGGTGCAGGTCCCCAAATAATCAAAGTAGAATACAACGGCAACCAAGCTGAAAAAAAAACAGAAGTATACAATGACATTCATATGTCAAATAATTATCCTGGAAATGTTATATTTTTCTTACAAAACCAAAATATTGTCTCATCAATAAACACTAATGGATTTGTGGTAAAAGAAAATACAAAAATTTATATTGACAATATTGAGATAGGACTAACAGAAGGAGATACTGCTCTTGACATTGTTGCAAAAATCAATGAATCCTCAGCGCCTGTTGAAGCAAGCATTGATCCCGTTTTAAACTCATTGTCTATTAAAACTACAACTCCACACCAAATTTGGATAACAGAAGAAAAAGAATCAAATGTTTTACAAACACTCGGAATACTGACGAAAAACAATGATACTAAGCTGCCTCCTTACAATCTTTCTAGCAGTACAGAAGTTAGAAGCAGGTCTATTTTCGATGCGCTTATTGAGCTTAGAGACACACTTTACAATAACAAAGAAGAACTTGTTGGTAGTAGAAGCCTGGCAGAAATTGACGAGAGCTTAAAAAGATTGCTTATATCCGTTGCAGATCTTGGAGCAAAAGAAAATAGACTTGATAGAAGCTATGAAAGAATAAGCAAAGAAGCTGCAGATATGAAAGAAGATATGGTTCAATATACAGATCTTGATGTAACAAAAGCAATAACTAATTTAAATATGGCAAGCTTAGCTTATCAAGTATCTATAGGAATCTCTGCTAAAATAATGCAAACAACCCTATTAGATTTTATAAAATAGAATGATAGATGAAAAAAGTATAGAATTTGATTTTCCCGAAGGAATACTTGGATTTGAAAACATTAAAAAATTTATAATAAAAGACTCTAAATATAAACCTTTTTCTATTATGCAATCTATCAATAAAGACGTAAGTTTTTTGGTAACATCTCCTTTCAATTTTTTAAGTGAATACTTACCAAATATCCAGGAAAAAGATTGGTCAGACATTAAAGCAAAAGCAGAAGATGAAAAAGTTATACTATGCATAATTAATATGCATGTTAATGATTATAAAGACATTACAGCTAACCTAAAGGCACCAATCATAATAAACAAAAAAAAATTACTTGGAAAACAGGCTATATGCACAAACGAAAAATATTCACTACACCATAAAGTTTTCAAGGAATAAAGATGCTAGTATTGTCAAGAAAAGTAAATGAAAGTATTAAAATAAATTCTGATATTGAGGTTTTAATATTAGAAATAAAAAAAGATACTGTTAAAATAGCAATTAAAGCCCCTGAAAACATCAAAATATTTAGATCTGAAATTTATGAATTTATTATAGAAGAAAATAAAAAATCACTACTAAAAGACAAACACAATATAAGCAAAATTAAAAGCCTATTTAATCATTATTTCAAGAATGAAAATTAACCTCTGCATCACTTTGCCTTATGTAAAGAGGTCCCGATAAAATATCATCGCCTTTGCGATTTTTTAAGTATTTAGCTATCCCGAGCTCTGTCAAAGTTTTTCCAAACGAACTCAAATTCTCAATTATTTTAAATTTATAATTGAATTCTTTAAAAACATCCTCAAGATTGTTCCCAATAAGCACCGAATTTGGATCATCAATCTGATTTAAATGTTCAAATAAATCTTCCTTAGAAAAACAAAAAATCTTCCCTATCAATTCACAATTTTTATAATGCCCAAGAAAATATTTACCTGCAGTAAAAATTAATACAATTAAACTGGTGTTGTTTTTAACTAAATTTGCAAAAACATCTAATGTAGAAATATTAACAAAAGGAATAGAAAGACCTAAAGCAAGGCCTTTGACAAAACTTAAACTAATTCTAAGGCCAGTAAAAGAGCCAGGGCCACAAGAATTTATAATTAATTCAATTTGATTAAGATCTATATTATTTTTAATTACAAAATCATTGAAAATTTTTGGAACACTAAAATTAAAATTTGATTTAAGTTCAACCAATGAAAAATTCTTATGATTAATTCTACAATAAACTATTAATGCTTTATATGAATATTCAAATGCAAGTGTATTAATCATTAAATTCTACAACCCTACCTGAACCGAATATTCTAAAAGTTAAAGAAAATAATCTGTCTTTTGGAACAATGCTCAAAGCAATTTGTGGCCATTCAATAGCAATAATTGAATCAAGATCCATAAGTATTTCCAATCCCCCAACAAGCTCAAATTCTTCTAAAGAAGATACCCGATATAAATCAATGTGATAAAATTTAAAATCTATAAAATCATAAACATTAACAATGTTATAAGTTGGACTTGTAAAATAAGAAATTCCAAGGTTAAGGGAAAGTCCCTTTAAAAAACTAGTTTTTCCAGATCCCATATCACCACTTAAAACAAATATTTTGCCAATTGGCAAAGGATAAAAAAAAGATTTGGAAAAATTTATCATTTTTTTTTCTGATTTAAATTCTAAAATCAAGGAAGCTTACCTTTAAATTCTAAATCAATTACACACCTTTTAATTGCAACCATTAACTTTAACACAGGATAATTTAAAAGATCTATAAAATCGATAGTGACATGCTTTTCTCCTAAGGGTGTAGCTTCAATTACAAACTTGACTTTTTTGATTTCTAAGATGTCATTATACTTGTAAATAACATCAGCAAAATATACGTTTCTATAGTGTATAAAACTCTCTTGCTTTTCAATATTATTAAGAGAAATAAGCTGCACAATAATAATCCTTAAAATAAATTAAACTCCCAAAAAGCCAACATAAGAACATTTTTATTTAGCGCTATTTTTCAAGGCGGAATTTTTATTCTTAACCTCTGAATTGCTTTTGGCCATCATTGACTAAAAATCTTCAAATTCCTAAATTTTATGAGATGTCGCAAAAAAATAACTCTAATTCTTAAAATTAAACCTCCCAGGAGTTTCGATTTTTCATTTTCTTATTTCTAAAACAATTTTTTTAAAAGCTTCAATATCTTCAATCGCCAAATTAGACAAAATTTTTCTATTAATTTTTATATTAGATTTAAATAAACCCTCAATAAATCTTGAATAACTAACTCCAGTATCACTTAAAGCAGCCGAAATTCTTGAAATCCACAAACGTCTAAAATCTCTTTTTCTAACCTTTCTATCTCTTGTAGCATACATCATGCCTTTTCTTAAGGTATCCTTAGCTTTTTTATAATTGCTCTTTTTCGTACCCCAAAACCCTTTTGTTTTTTTTAAAATTCGCTTACGCCTTGCAACGTGAACTGTACCGTTTTTAGCCCTAGCCATATCTATCTCCTAAAATTATTTTAACCATACGGTAATAAAGTTTTAATTCTTTTAACTTCAAAACAAGAAAGATTGCCCGATTTCCTTAAATTTCTCTTACGCTTAGAAGATTTTTTTGTCAAAATATGCCTTAAATTTTGTTTTTTATGCTTAACTTTGCCATTTACAGTAAAAGAATACCTTTTTTTTGCACTTTTGCGTGTTTTCATTTTATTTGCCATTTCATCCCCTTTAATTTAATTAATATTTATTTTTTAAACTTAGGCGCTACAATCAAAAACATTGTTTTGCCTTCCATTTTAGCTGCAGATTCCAAAACATAATTCACATCCCCCACTTTTTCAAGAATGCTATTTAAGATACCATATCCTAAATATGTATGAGCAAGCTCACGCCCTCTAAATCTTATTGTAACTTTAACCTTATTACCATCTTTGAGAAAACCTAAAATATTTCTTGATTTAAAATCAAGGTCATGGGCATCTATCTTGGGTTGCATTCTGACTTCCTTAAGCTTAATTACTTTTTGATTTTTCTTTTGCTCTTTTTGACGCTTTTCTTGATGGAATTTATATTTTCCATAATCAATAATCTTGCAAACCGGAGGAGATACATTGGGAGAAACCTCAACCAAATCAAGTCCAGCTTCCTTTGCTTTTTTAATAGCATCTTCAATCGGCAAAACCTCTTGTGTTCCATTTTCAAAAACAACTCTTACCTCACGAGCCTTAATTCTGTAATTAATTTTCAATTCTTTGTCATTTGATCTGGACCTGTCCCTATCTCTATTAGCATTTCTATTTATCATCTAAAAAATATATACTCCTAAATCAATTAATAATTAATTTTATTATACATTCACTAAAAAGTAAATTCTAAGAATAATGTTTACAAAAAGTAATAAACTTAATAAAGTTGATAAAAAAATATTCAAATCACACAAGTTTTCAGTCAATCAATTGATTTAAAAAACGTTTAAAAGTAGAATTGTACTTACAATGAGTTTATTTTTATTAACAAGTCTGCCACTAATATTAAAAATTTACATGGATATTCGGTTAAAACAAAGTCAAACAAAGAATACACAAGCTCATGTTTTAGCAATATTTTTTGCAATAACAATGTTTTCTTTTCTTTATTTAACCCAAGAATTTATTCTATGTAGATCATTTGAATTAAATTACACATCAAGAATAAACCTAGGAATTTCAATATTTATCAAAGAGCATTTATACTACTATATATTCCCACTATTAATATTTATATTTTTTTTTACTCTAAATGAAAATTCTTTATTTAAAAAAGATTTAACAATTCTTATATATTTCACATCTGGACTAATATTTTCTAAAAACTTAGAAATAATAATTCTAAATAGCAAAATTTTTGGAATCTATGAATATATAGAATTAC
Source organism: Borreliella americana (assembly GCF_021043605.1). Classification (GTDB taxonomy): domain Bacteria; phylum Spirochaetota; class Spirochaetia; order Borreliales; family Borreliaceae; genus Borreliella; species Borreliella americana. The sequence goes on along the minus strand of NZ_JAJNFB010000002.1, from coordinate 844 downwards.
CAATACTTAATGCAATAGAGTTAATATTTTCAGCTACAATCTTTGAAAAGAAAATTAAAAAATGCCAAAAATACTCGACAAAAGAATACAAAATCATTCTTTTCCCCATTCTATTTTTAGGATTATTTATTGCAACCTTAAAAACATTAATTTTAACCAATATGAGCATCTATGCACTAATAATACTTGGTCTAGTTTTAACATATATAGCTATTAATAATAAGTATGCTGGAAAATAAAATGTCTGGCCCAAAAAAACTTATCATAGTAGCGCTTTTACTAGTTTCAACACAAGGATGCAAAGAATCTTCCATTATTGAAAAACAATTTAATTATGCAATTATTTTTTCAGATGCAACTGAATATTTTTTTGAAATTCAAAAAACTCCATTCATAAAAAACGAAATACTATTTATAAATGACAAAAATTTAGAAATTATAAAAGACAAACTTAAAACAACAAAAAAAATACTATTAACCCACAAATCAAATAACGAAATCCTAAATAACGAAATTCTAAAAGAGAAAATTTTTTATCTATCAAAAATAAAATTTTCTCTAAAAAAATCCATTGATTTTCTGCTTAACGAAAAATCAATAAACTTGCAAAATACATTACTATTTAGAGATAACTCTCTAAATAACGAAGACCTTGAATATTTGGGAAAAAAAGGCAAAGAAAAAAATGTTAATATTATCCTAATAAACGAAAAAAACATATCCTATATTCAAACATTCATTACTCCTCAAATAAAAACAATAATATTATTCTCTTTAAGGGATATTAATATTATTTTAAAAAAGATATTAAATTCGCCTTTTTTCAAAAATATAAAATTTGTAT
>NZ_JAJNFB010000019.1 GCF_021043605.1 Borreliella americana | reverse complement strand
AATTTTAACATCAAAAGAGCAACCTTTAAAATCTAATTTTTTCAAAAAATTAAACTTTAACATTTAAATAGCAAGCTTTAACTTTTTTTGAGTCTTCTATACAAAATCACATAATTTTATAAATTATATTATTAATCTCCGATCCCCCTTCCCCTATCAGACTAATTATTATATAGTCTGGAATTTTTACCTATTAGAGGTATTTTTATAAATTTTTTCAATAAACAAAATTGCCGCCTGCTAAATAGTAATAAACAAATATTATAGGTGGGCTGTAAAGATTTACTGAGAGATTGATTTAAAAAGTTAAAATTGTTTGTAAAAATACATTTGTTGTTTAGCATGAGATATACAAGAAACTGCCAAATTTATCGGAAGAAATAGCAAAAAAAGATGTATGGTACATATTCTTTAAATGGAAAAACTTCATTTAATATAAAATACTAACCTTGACAATAAACTACCTATAAAAATAGTTAAACATTGTTGTGAATTAAATGATAAATTTAATTTCATATTAAAATCTTGTGAATTCAAATATACTTTTGAAAAGTATTTTCTTGATTAGTGTTAGGATATATTCTATACTTATAATCTATATTATCATTCATATATCATTTTATTTTTTAAAATTATTATAAGTTTAATAAAAAAAGAAAAGGGTTTGTTTTTTTAAAGCAACTAAAGAAGTTATTATTTATAAATAAAAATAATATATAAATCTATTTATTCCTGACGAATTTCCCATTTAATGACTATTAACTCACAAATCAATTTTACCATAAAAGTAAAACAAATAGTAAGTAATTGCAAATTTAACAAAATGCAGGTTATTTTTTATTGGCATAAACAGTTTACAGCATCTTTTTTTAAATTTTTAAAACTTCTTTTTATCTGAAAATAAATTTGGGATTTTTTAATATTTGCATATAACAGTATTATATATCTTAAATTATAAAAGAAGTATTAGCAATAAAATTTTCTATATTTTAGTAATTTCAATTTTAATGGTTGGCTGTGATTTGGGGGCTATTAGAAATAAAATTACAGAAATTTCTGGGTTATTAAAAAGGTAAGAAAGACTAAAAATCAAGACAGGATAGAATTGGGTAAAAATAATTTTGTATCTAAAAACAACATTACAACATCAAGTAAAAAAACTTCCTCTCAAATCTTACAAATAGATTCTCATCAATACATGTCAGATGATTCTAATATACAAGAGAAGGAAAAGCCTCTACAAAATCCAAGTCTAGCAATTCACGATGACTCTCTTGATCAAATTAATGTAAAAATAGAAAAAATAGAAGAAAATAAATAACCTATTATCCATCATGGCTCAATAGAGCAAAATAACTCAAAAAATGGTCTTACTAAACATAAAACTTGGGTTATTCCTTCAGAAGAAGAAATTAAATCTAATTTAAAAAGGTTTGCAGAAAAAGATTATGAGAAAGCATCTCTTGCAAAAATTAAAAGTGATGATCAGATTGTTAAGGAAGCTAATTTTGAAAACAATTTAAACAATGCACTTCTTGATATTAAAGAATATCATAAAATAATGTCAGATTTATTATTCTCTAACCTAAGCACATCTCTTCTAAATAGAAGAATGCCGTCTGATAAAGCCATATTATGGGTAAAATTAGAAGAAATGCGTTTCTTTTATAGATCAATCAATTAATTCTTGGGTATCTGCTAAAGATATGCTAGAAAATGATAAAGATAGACTAGCAAACTCTATTCATAAAAGAATAAACAAAGAAAATGAAAATTCATACTGGTTCAGCAGTACTTTTAACAAACGCAACATACAAGATTTAGCAAGTCGATCATAGATCTTTCTACTGAATGCATTAAAGATATAGAAAATGCTGTTAGTTTTCTTCAATATGGAAATGAACGCAGAAAAGAAATAGAGAAACATATACACTAAAGATGTAAGCTTTAGCACATTTAAAAAGGAAAATAGACAAAATATTGATAAAAAATTAACCAAAACATATTAATACTAAACAAAATCACCTATAAAAAGCATTTTTCAAATAAATTTATGAATCATTAATTCTCATAAAAATTAGTGGATCATTTTCTTTTATATTAGAAATAAAATAAATTAAAATTAGAAGCAGCACCAGGCAAAGAAGTACCACCTTCTTTTACTTGCACCAGAATTTCCAAAAAACTTGCAAGACACAAACAATATTGTTGTTAGCAGAACAATACACATATTACTCCTTCTAATCATTAATACCCCATTCTTTTCTTTTTAGTTATTCATTACCACCCAAATATCAATTTATTATAAAGCAAATATAGAGTAGAGACAATAATTTAAAATTTATTTGCCATACTTGTTTTAAACATTGTACTTTTGTTATTTACTGAATTATCATAATTTCTTCAATATTATTATATTAATATATGTAATAATATTGAAATGAAACATGCTGCCATTTTATCATAATTATACAAATCATACCATTTATAATGAAAGATATAAATACATGCCTTTATTGGAATATTAACATCTTACAATGAATGGATTGAAATACAATTCAGTCCCATAAATTTTTTTACCATCCTAATAATCCCAATAATCCCAATAATCCCAATAATCCCAATAATCCCAATAATCCCAATAAATAGAAATTTTGTTTCAAATACTTATTTCAATTTAGCTTTCACTATTTACATTGCCAAATATTCAATTTTAGCCGATACACTTACTATAAAATTCTTCATTGGGATCCAAGTTAATTCAACTCTAAGAACTAATATAGATATCATAAGTTTACTAAATAATAAAAAATAAAATATTAGAAGTATCAAAGAAAGATGACATTATTAATTTTGAGAATGAATCATGCTCTCTAATCGCAAAGGTAAATAAAGTAATAGAAGAATTTAAAAAAGAAAAAAGTGATTCGATAGTATTTAACATTTCTAATAGTTCCAAAAAAAATATTGAGATTGTTAATGAATGCATTAAGAAGTTAATGGGAAAAGTAATAAGCTTCTTTTGACCGATGTTAGAAGCAGTAGAAATGGAGTGTCCGGTGAGTTACTACATAAGAATGCTAAAAGTAATTCATAAGAATTTATGAGCCATTGAAATTACTAAGCTAAGCTGTTGCAATTATAGCAGAAACATGCAAACGTCTTGCTTATAATATAGAATAGAATAAAAAAATAAGCAATTTTTATGCTTTTATTAAAATGCTTTATTTATAAGCAGAAAGTTTAAAAAAATAAAAATTTTACTTGTATTTAATAATAAAATATGCGGGTATTTTTCTTTTTGATATTTAAAATGCTATCTTAAGCTACTAAAACACCTTAATATTGAAATTATTTTAAATCAAACTTCATGTGATATTAAGCATATAAAAGATTGAATAAAAACTATAAGATTAAGATAGTGTACTTATAACTTTTAACTCAAAACCTAAAGAAAGAGCATATATATTAAATTAAGTATAAAAAATAAAAAAGAATAAACAAGAAAATTTTTTGGATGGAAACTTTCCAAAAAATAACATAGCTAAAACCAATACAAGTTGAGATTTTATTTTATTGTAAAAGCAAACTTTCTCTTTTACAATAAAATAAAAAAAGTCTTTATTAAAAAAATTAAAATAAATAAATTTAACAAAAACTAATCAAAAATAAACCAAAACGGACTTTTAAAAAAGCTCAAAATATTATAAAACTTCCGGCAATAAAAATATTATTATGATTATTTAGATAATATAATATCGTTCAATATACAATATTGTATACAATACAATATTGTATTATATTTAATATTGTATTTTAAATTTTAAGTAAGGAGAATATTTATGAAATATAATATAATTGTAAGCATATTAGTTTTTTTACTTTTAGCCTGCAATCCATATTTTAACACCAATAAAAAAGATACTAAACACCAGTCTATTAAAAAAGAAAAATCAAAGTCCACTAATAATGGATCAAAAACTAACATAAAAATAAGTCAAAATCAAAAAGAAAACTCTAATTCAAGAAAAAAAGAGGTCTCTAACCAAAAAGAAGAAGAAAAAAAAATAATCTCTAACCAAAAAGAAAACTCTAATTCAAGAAAAAAAGAGGTCTCTAACCAAAAAGAAGAAGAAAAAGACAAAGACACAAATAGAAAAATAAGCAACACATCACTTGATGATTTAAGAAATTTAATAGAAACAGCTAACTTAGATAGAGAAAAAGATATAAAAAAATTAAAAGAAGAAACTTCAGAACAATATGGAATGTTAGCTGCTTTCGAACTATTGCATTGGGGAACACCACCAGATGAAAATAAAAAAATATCTGACAATGTACCTCGATCTAAAGAATTTAGGAGGCAGATTTATAGCTTCTTAAATCCTGTTGATGCCAACGAATACAAGAAATTTGCAGAAATTATAATATTGACAGGCCACAAATACTATCTATTAAACGAACTTTACGAGTTTGGAATCCTTTTCGACAACACAATTGATACAATTGTTAAATTGTATTCCAAAAAAGATACTATGAATAAATTAAACAATTCAACTTTAGAGAATCTTAAAAATTCGTTTAAAAAATTATTATCTACAAAAATAATCGTATCAAAAATGTTTAAGCAATTTTTATTAGATGATGAAAATAATAAATATCTTATTAAAAAAGATACCCTTAAACTTGCACCTCGTATAGATTCAATTTTCGATCAAATTAGAACAACAAAAGATGAAGCAAATGAGCTAAACAATATCATATCCTCAATATATAAAAACATTTAGGTTAAATACTAAAATTGTTGCACAATATCCAGCCTATCCTTTATTAAGGGTAGGCTTAACGTTTTAACCAAAGATTACAAAAAAATTTCCATCTATAATTAACACAATAAATAAAAATCAGATAATAATATTTATTAATAATATATTATAAAGTTTACAATGCAAAATTGCAATTTAAATAGAAGAAAAACACATAAATTAATTTGATTTTTAATAAATTGGAAACGTTTTAAAATAAAGATGTTTTACAATGCTACCCTTATGCATAACAAACACTTGTTAATGTCTTATTATATTTTAATAAGCTTTTCATCTTTATTAATTAACTAAAAATTTATTCCTTTATGCTTCAAATTCTTAACTAAAAGAATCTTAAAGGATACTCATAACTGGCAAACAATTGATAATTCTTTATTGTAAAATTTGTATACCTTGCTTTCCATTTTTTTAAATGATTTAGTGTAAATCGATAGTATTCAGTATTCTCTCTTTTTCATTTTTCCTCAATAAAGGTATCAGGAAAATCCTTATCTCAATGTCACAATAACAAACAATGTACAAAAAATAAGTATTAATAAAACAAATGCATTTATAGAGCTCATAAAATTAGCTAAAATTGAACATATAGCTAATGTTAAAACTAAAAACATACGAGATAATGTGCTATTAATAGAAGTTATAGTCCCTAAAACTTTTGAATCCACATTTTTTCTTAAGAAATATTTTAAATTATTATATTAAAATAAATAGAAATTAAAATTTCCAAAAACATTATTATAGCAATAAATATGTAAATATGTGCAACTATTTTTATTAAACTAGTAACAAAAATATCATAGCTAAAATAACACAAATATCATCATAAATATCATATTTTGAATGTTTAATTTTTCTTTAAAAAAGATGTCTATGCTTCCACAATATCTGATAAGCTAAACAGTATATGTATAATTCCAAATATACTAATAGCTATTCTTATCAGCAAAATTGCTTACCAGCATAAATAAAAAGGTTGATAAAAAATTGAATAGAGCCATTTAAAATAAATAATTCTAAAAGTTCTTTAGGCAATGTCCAGTTTATTTATAAATTGATTTTGCTGAGAAATATGGAAAAAGCTTGAAATAAGCTTGAGTAATCTTATTTTAGATATAAAGTTACTATATCTAAAATAAGATATTAAAGCAAGCTTTGGTTGATTTGTCCAAAGATTAGTTTTTTAATTAAAAAATTAATCTTATAACGTATTTGATTATTAAGAAGGGTTGAAAAAGATTTATAAATAACATAAATGGAGCCTTAATTATAAATTATGAAAATTAATTCTATTGTAAAAGCAAATGATTCCAATATATCTTTGTATAAGGAATTATCAAAAGAATTTATAAAAAAAGAAAATATTAAGAAGATAGAAAATTTTTTCATTTTTGTAACAAATAGACTTTCTTCAATAGATGATACTTCAACAGAAGTAAATATAGATTCTTTACTAAAATCTATATTTGAAGAACTAAATTATTCAGCGGAACAACAAAAATGTGGACAAATAGAAGGAGTAAACTCTAAAGCAGTTATACTACTTTTTGAAAATGATAAATACAAATTAGATTTTAATAGCAAATTAGTAGCATCTGCAATTTTTAGGTCATATTCAAGTAAAGTTTCGTATAATTCTCCAAAACTTTTAGGGTCTCCAACCTTGATGTTTGTAATACTTGGCAATCCTCCCTATTGCGTAAGATCAAAAAATAATAATGAATATATACTAAATTTAATTCTTCTGAGCTTAGTTTTAGGTTCTTGACTTGGTATTTTTCTTCAAACTCTTTGGTTGATTTAAATGATATTATTTTGGCTATAGGTATTTCTTGTCCTAATAATTTATAATTATTGTCGTTAATGCTATAGGTTTTAGTATAGCTGAACCATGAATAATTTTTGAATCTGATGGGTGAAAAAATATAAGAGTACTTAAGTCCTTCAAGATCTTTAATTAAATTGTTGTGTTTATCTTTTAAAGCTCTTAAATAGCCGGATTTTGCCCATGTAAGAGTTTATTTTAAAAAAATTATAAAATAAATTTGAAAATATCTTTTGATGGGCTAAAATGATTTGTATGTATTTTAAATGTATATATTGTTATTGAGGTTTATAATAAATTTTTGTTTTTATTAAAAAGGTTTATAAGTAGTATACTGTTAAGCCTTTTTAATTTTTTTTAAATAGTTATTAGGGGAGAGGTGTTTGATATTGTTGTTCACTTTTTAATAATTTGCTTTGTCTTGTTGCACGCTGCTTTTTGTATGTAATTACTTTTTTTTGATGAAGATCTTAATGAAGATACGGTTGTTGATTTGATTTTTAGCATTGAGTTTATAGATAAAGAGATTTCTATTAAAGGCAAAGTAAGAAGTTCAAGCGTCATTCAAACGCCTTATGGAAAGGTTTTTGCGCTTGGCATTGTTTTTAATGAGGATAGTATACCACTTGAGTATACTATGATAATCCATAACTATTTAAACTATTTTGGAGATTAAAATTATTTTTATGTAGAAATTTGTTAGCAATGTCCAGTTTATTTATAAATTGATTTTGCTGAGAAATATGGAAAAAGCTTGAAATAAGCTTGAGTAATCTTATTTTAGATATAAAGTTACTATATCTAAATAAATTTTAATAATATTATTATTTTCTTTTTAAACTTTACAAGATATAAAGCTAAATCTTCTTTACTATGCTTATGATCTATACTTTTCTTATATCAATAATGATATAGCACACTTCCAATATGTCCACCTAAAATATAACTAATAATTAGTATCATTTTTACAAATGACATAAAAGCTAAAAGCTTTTTGAATTATTTTGGTATAGTTTAGCAAAACTAATATTGATTGTTCCGATGTTAATAGCAGCTGGCATCCCATATATAAACCATGAAATACAAAGAAGTATGAATGAAGAAGCTTTAAAAATAATAAAACAAAAAACCATTAGCAAAAAAATTGATGCTAAGTAAACAATTTTTCTATCAAAAATATCTGATATTACACCTAATGGAAATTCAAAAATAATAATTGCTAATATATAAAAAATTTGTACTATAGTAATATTTTTTAATGATAACCCTTTATTTACTATCAATAGCATTTAAGTTAGCCATAAGCCCATCTTCTATATCTATTAGATCTTTCAGAATTTCCGGACATCAATTCACCTGAGGATGTTGACCAACCAACATCGTAGAATATCAATACTCCATATTGGTTAGAAGTTTCTTATTCTAATGTTTTTATATCTTTTTCTATATCCACTTTAGCGGTGTCTATTAAATTTTTTAAATCATCTAGTAGTTTATTCTTTATTTTTTTCTTAGTGTCTTCTTCTTGTTTAGAAATTGCTTCTGTTTTAGGTTTTAATCCCTTTTTATAATGGATTTTAATTACAAAAACTTATCAATTAGGTAAGAAATATGACTTATTTATGATACATATAAAGAAATCAAAAATTTGTAAATTATGCCATATTTGATGATACAGTTTTTAAAACCTAAAAAAGCTACCATAGAATGGAACTAGAGCCCATTTCTATAATTTCATTTAGAAATAATAGTTCATTAAATATCAATCCAAATAATAAGAAACAGTTGTAACGACTCTTAATATCTTTTTTGGATAATGTTCTTGATCACCCAAGCTTCTATCAATAGGAAGAAATTCAAAATATCCTTGATTTGCATTTTTAATTTTTCCTAATTTTGAACTTGAATGTTTTGCAAATTCTAAAGCTGCCAATTTCGCATTTCTAATCGAATCTGCTAACATTTCGGGTTTTATATCATTAATATTGTCAAAATAATATCTTGGTCCCCCACTACTACTAATCAATATGCCCTGATTATAAAGCTCAGCAATATTTTTTTCTGCCGCTTCCATTTTCTCAATCCTTTTTGTATGAACATTTAAAGATATATATGCTCTATATTTATATAAAGCCTCTTTATAATTCTCTTCACTAAATTCCATAAATCCTATTTTTATATGATCTTCACTAAATCCATGTCTTAAGAAAAAGCTTATAATTTTAGATAAGCTTAAATTATTTGCTTTATTAATATCATTAATAGTATTGCCGGTCAAGCTATATCTGAGCTCCCAACTAGAAGATGTTGATAAAATTTCTTTTTCGCTAAGACCCTTAACTGTAATATAATTTTCATTTTTAATACCGATGTTTGTTATTCCGTGAGACATTATAATTGATGATATTAAAAAAAGTAACGAAAATAACAAGAAATATATTTCTTTTTTTCTAAACATAGATTACGTCTCCTAAAAGCAATAATAAATACCATGCTAGAATTGATGATTTAAATTTATTTTAACATATTATTTAGTATTGATAAATCTGAAAACATTTGGCAAATTAAAATTTAATACTTAAAATATAAAAATTTATTTTTTCAATTTTCAATATTTATATAGTCTATCTTATAAGATAGCAGATATGTATCGAGCATGCCTATCATAGAAATATTATTATGTTAATAATAGTAAAAGAGGAATAAAATGAAAATAAAAAAATAAGTACCACAAAATGGTATTTTTACTACTACTTTTAATTTTTATTTAGACTGCCTTGGCTACAGCAAGTATTACCCTACTTTTGTGGTCCTAAAACAACCAGAAATAGTGATAAGAGTACACACTCTTTCTCTCACCAAGAGGGGATTTCCTAGAGTATATAGAGTTAACCATCACAAACGAATACAGGGCAGATACTAGTAATATAAAACTAAAAAATATCGGTTGGATTCTTAGATAGTGAAAAATATAAAACCAAAGTGCATGATAAAGATAAAATAACTAACTTTGTAAGTACAGTCCTTAACGCATTACAACAAGAACCTGAATACGCTATCCAACTAATTCCTTATTTTTAAGAAGCTGTATATACTATAGTTTTTTTAAGTTTTGCTTCCTTATTAAGACTATAGAGTTTAAAATGGAATTTTTCATCTCGTTATAACTGACCATTTATTATCATCACTCCCAATTCCTTATTATTTAAACATGGTGAAACAATGGGATAAAATAAAACTTGCAACACATTGCAAAAAATCCATCCAAAGATATCATACACGGCAAACCAAGTAGTGCCCCCTAAGAACCGTTGGTTTTCATGGATATAATAAAGTATAAATACTTATATTATGCTATATCGATTTTATAAAACTTTGAACAGCGGATCAAATTGTTTAGCTCTGAGTAATCCTAAGATTACATTGAAAGAGTATTTACTACAAATTAGCATACTTTAAACAAATCTCTTAAAGATGCTATTTATGAGATTACAAAACTCAGTAGTCTTATAGAAGCGAAAGAGAAGATTGATGCGCGTAAGAAATTGGGCTTTCAATTTGAAAAGGAATTTGATACTAAGTTTGAAAACTTAAAGAAAATCAAAGATATTCTAAAGACTTTATGTGGCAAAGCTAAAGGTCACCTTGGTGGCATTCTTTCTGATGTTACTATTGATGGGATTACAAAAGATAAGGTAGGTCAAGCATCTCTTATTATTAAGCTAATACAAAAAACATTAATTTATATTAATGACGGCAGTAATGGTAGCCTTGATAGCATACTTGAAAAATTAGAAAAAGATGTGAAGTAATAAAATAAGAGAAACACAACAAAGGCATAAGAAAAGCGCCTTCAGAGGGCGCTTTTTATTTATTTATTTTAGATTCTTTTTAAGCTCATCTAATGAAATTTCATATGAACTATTTTCCTACAAATGTAATGTAGACAGCATTATCAATAGTTTCTATTTTTTTGCTTATAGGAATTTATTATTTCCTATTGATAGCCAGTAGTTAACAACATCAAATAATTTTCCCTTAGAATAGATTTATCACCTATCAAAAAGAATAAGTTACAATATTCAAGCCCAGTACATGAAAGTTGTATTTGAGCTTGAATATAATATTTAAAAAAATATTTATTACTCAAAAAATTGCCACTTCGATTATACTCTTCAATGACAATGCTCATATAATTAGAGTCACTATTTTTAGTTAAAAATTAGTATAAAAAAATCAAAAATCTTTTATGTATAAAACTATCAATCTTATAAGTTATTAAAGCTTCAGCTTGGCCCAAACTGAATGGTACTGGTTTTTTGTTCTAGTATTAAGAATATAAGTATTGAAAATGTATAAGCTATTTAAAATCTTATCAATACTTAAATTTTGGGCTCTCAGCTAGATTATCAAAAAAGAATTAAAGTACACCAAAAAAGGACTAAAACCTAAAACAAAAGCAACCTTTTCTAGCCAAGGAGCAAACTCTAGCCAAGAAGCTAACCCAAAAGAAAAAGAAGAAATCTCTAGTCTAGAAGAAGAAGAAGTAGTAGTAGGGGCCTCTAGTCAAAAAAGAGAAAACTCTAATATAAAAAGAAAAAACACACTACTTAATGATTTAAGAAATTTAATAAAAACAGCTCATACGGACAAAGAAAAAGATATAAAAAAATTAGAAGAAGAACCTTTAGATCAATATGGAGTATTAGTTTTTAAAGATCTTAATTGGAAAGAACCACCAAAAGAAAAGGTATTCAATAATTATTCCGAGAGATCTAAAAAATATCGAAGACGAATTTATAGCTTCTTAAGTGCCATTAATACCAATGAATTCAAAACATTCTCAGAAATTGTAAAATTGTCAAGTCAAAAAACAAACTTATTAAACACCCTTTACATTTTTGGAAGCTTTTTCGACGACACAATTGTTAGCTTATATTCCAAAAAAGATACCCTAGACAAATTAAACATCTCAGATTTGGAGAAGCTTAAAAATTCGTTTGAAGAATTATTGTCTACAAAAACAATCATCGAGAAAATGTTTAAGCACCTTTTATTAGATTATCAAAATGATACAAATCATATAAAAACAAATCTCACTAAACCTGAATCTCATGTAAATACACTTTTTAACCAAATTATAGAAATAAAAGAGAAAGCACAGAAACTAAAAAATATCATATCTTCAATATATAGTAGCATTTAAGTTATTACTAAAATTGTCTATAGATAAAAAATTCTTTGTAATCTTTGATTAAAGCATTAAGCCTATCCTTATTAAGGATAGGCTGCTTGAGTATAATTAACACAATAAATAAAAATTAACAATATATTTATTAAAGCCATATTAAAAGCTTACAATTCAAAATTGCAATTTAAATAAAGGAAAAAACACATAATTATTTTGCGATATTCAAAAAATCATTTCTTCTAAGAAATTATTACTTAGAAATTTTTAAATTCATTACTACTGAAAAGCAAAAGAGCCTCTAACACTGCTAAAAATTATCGTAACTCAAGTATATTATTATGATTATTCTAATAACACAATATTAAATACAATACAATATTGTGTTACATTCAATATTGTATTGTATTTAATATTGCATTATATTTAATATTATATTTTAGATTTTAAGTAAGGAGAATATTTATGAAGTATAATATAATTGTAAGCATCTTTATTTTTCTATTTTTAAATGCTTGCAATCCAGATTTTAACACCACTAAAAAAGATACGAAACATCAGCCTTTCAAAAAAGGATTAAAGTATACCAAAAAAAAAGGACTAAAACCTAAAACAAAAGCAACCTTTTCTAGCCAAGGAGCAAACTCTAGCCAAGAAGCTAACCCAAAAGAAAAAGAAGAAATCTCTAGTCTAGAAGAAGAAGAAGTAGTAGTAGGGGCCTCTAGTCAAAAAAGAGAAAACTCTAATATAAAAAGAAAAAACTCACTACTTAATGATTTAAGGAATTTAATAAAAACAGCTCATGCAGATAAAGAAAAATATATAAAAAAAATGGATGAAGAACCTAAAAACCAATATGAAATGTCGGTATTCAAAGAAATGCATTGGGAAGAACCACCAAAAGAAGCAGTATCCGATAATACTGAGAGATCTAATAGATATAGAAGAAGAACTTATGAGATCTTAAATACTATTGATACTAGTGAATTAAAAGAATTTTCAAACATAATAATATCGTCAACAAAAACAAACCTACTCTTTAACACCATTACCGGATTTGTAAGTATTTTTGACGATGTGATTGATAGCTTATACTCCAAAAAAGATTTTTTAGACAAACTAGACATTTCAGACTTAGAGAAGATTAAAAATTCGTTTGAAAAATTATTATCTATAAAACCCATCGTATCAAAAATGTTAAATCAAATTTTATTAGATTATAAAAATAATGAAAATCTCAAACAAACAAATAGTACTGAGCTTAAATCTTATATAACCAAAATCTACAATCAAATTAAAGAAAAAGAAGAAGAAGCAAAAAAGCTAGAAAATGACATTCTTTCAATAAATAAATTTTAAGTTATTAACTTTAAGCAAAGCCTATACCTAATAATAAATAGGCTTTGCTATTTTAAAATTTAAAATTAAAGATTTTTTTTAATCTTTTATTTTAATTGAGATAGGATTAATACCTACTCCATAGATACATCCTTTAAGTAAGCACCAATCTTAGTCTTATAAATAATAAATTGAGAATTCTTGAACAAAAATCTAAAATCTAAAATTTAAAAAAACATTCTAAGAATTGAAAATAAGATTTGAAAAAATTGGAATCCAAAGTGCAAAAATCATTATTATAAATAATGCAACAATTAAAATAACTAGTCAAACTATTTTGAGGATCTAAATCATTCAATAAAACCTTATGATTAAAATCTTTTAAAATAAAGCTAAAATAATTGTTAATACGCTTTTACCAACACTGCCCTTAATCGATGCAATTGTTATTGCTTTAGATTTTTTAGTATCCATTTTATAGGTGGTCCTTTCTCTGAATATTTTTTATTATAAAACTCATATACTTGTTTTTCTAATCTTGTAAATATGTCAAATAATGCTTTATTGTAATGATTATTTATCCCATTTACTTTTAATAGA
>NZ_JAJNFB010000018.1 GCF_021043605.1 Borreliella americana | reverse complement strand
TGCAAAAAATCTAGCGTCTTCAATATTTAAAGAATTTCTAGAGAACTTTTTAAGATATTCAAAATCTTTAGATCTTAATTTATCTAAATTAATAATTAAAACAGGCCCTTTGTTTCGTATATTAGTTTTGTCTAAATCGGCATAGAATCTATATTCTATGCCATTTGTTAATATGCTGAATTTAATTTCATATTTAGAATGAAGATTGTAAAAATAATCTAATAATTAATTAAAATGCTTTTCAAGATTTGCCTTGCAATATATTGGCTTCTAATAAAATAGTGTGTTTATTATCTTTAGAACAAAGAACATATTCAACTTTTTTCATTTTTAATAATTCCGATTACAACTTCAGTCTGGATAAATGAAGAATCGGTGTGACAATAGTGCCTTGCATATAAAAATGGATTAATAAAAAATTGTTTTGTTTGGGCTTAATTTTTAACAATGAGTTTGCATTTTCTCACTCTCATCTTTTATTTTTTATAAAATTCATGTTTAAAGCTTTATTTTTGCTTGACATACATAAATTTTATTATTAATAAATTTGAATAAATATTGATTTTTTAGTTTCTTCTTTATAAGAAAAATTAATATTTATTAATCAATAACTTTTCTTGAATTTTAAAAATTCAAAAACATTTACTTATATACATTCTCTTTAAAGTTTAAATGTTGAATTATTTAAATATGATAGACCGTTTGTTTTTTAAAGTATGGTTGTTTTTGTATTGGGGTAAGATCAAATTTCAGAAATGAGTGTACAGTATTGAATTTATTTTTTTTATTATTTTTTCAAAAAAATTATAATTTATTAAGTATTGAACTAAAGTTTGAATGGGGTAATTATGAGAGAAATTAGTTGTTGTTTTTTATTATTAACTTTTAGTGTTGTTTGTGTATATTCATTTGATGTTTCAAGTAGAAAATTTTATGGCATATTGGAAGGTTATTATTCAGGCAAAATTGAGGAATTGTCAAAAAAAAATGATGAAGATGCCTATATATATAGGTTTGGTAAATTTAAAGAAACATTGAGTGAAATGAGTTCCGGCATCAAGTTATATTTTGTTAATCTTGTTGATTACCAAATTGCCAGACTTCTTCAGAATAAAGAAGGAAGAAGGAATTCTTCTAAAAGTTATTCTGTTTTAAAATCCACTCAAAAATCTCTTTTAGAGCTCATTGAATCAAAAGATTTTAAAGGTTTAGAAAAAACCATTCAAAGTGATATTTACAGGATTTTGGGAGATGTTAATTTAATGCTTTTGAGGTATGCGGGGGGTGCAGCTTTAAGCAGGCTTGCAAATGAGGCTAGAAAATATTTTGAAAAGTCCTTAAAAATTAATAGTAAAAACTCATTTGCCAATACTTCTATTGCAAGTTGGTATTTATATGCCCCAAGGGTTGCGGGGGGAGATCCAAATAAAACTTTGTCATTTGCTCAATTAGGGTTTAAACATGGTCAAACAGATGTGGAAAAATATTTCGCAAATATATGGATAAGTCAAGCTCATTTCCTTCTTAAAAATGAAAAAGAAAGCCTTAAATATATACTCAAAGCCGGTGAAATATTTCCCAACGGAGCTTTTCACAAGATGGTTCTAGAACAAAACAAGGTTGGAAATTTGTTTATGGATTTTCCTATAAAAAATTAGTTAAATAGGAGGCTGATATAACTCATTTAAGATTTATGAGTTATGAGGTGATTTTTATATGTTAAGGGTATTGTTAATTTTTTTAGTAAATATTAGCTTATTTTCTTTTGAAAAAGAGGTCAAAGTATATATAGATAAAATAGAAAGCGTTCATACTAAATATTGTTCTGGTAATTTTGAGTTTGATTTTTTTTCACCCGATAAAATTTTTACAAATGAGCTTCAAAGCATAGAAAATGTTATTTTAATGAAATATAGAAGGGAAAGTATTGAATATAATTACTTAAATTTACTTATGTCTTTGGTTTTTTGTGACGTTTCTTACTTAATTAATGATCCACATAAATACAATGATTTGATTCAAAAACTAATTCGCAATTATAATTGTGCTTTGAAAATTTCTTTAGAAGATGATAATGTTCCAGCGGATTATTTTCGGGCATTGGGAGAGCTTGCTATAAATTTAATACCGCACAATAGGAAAGGATTGTATTTTTATTTTGTTAATGCCAAGAGGCATTTAGAAACAGCTTTAAAAATAGATGGTGATAACGTTAAAGCTTTTATTCCCCTATCTATTTTATATACAGTTAGAGTGTCAAATAGAGATTTTTATAAAATTCTATTTGCAAAAAGCTATATTGATAGAGCAGAAGACAGCAATCTTAATGATAGGCAAAAATATTTGAAAGAATTAGTGAAAAGTTCTTTTTTAATTCGTACTAATAGAAGATTGGAAGCAATTGAATGTTTAAAAAAAGCCACAGCCATATTTCCTAATGGAAATATGGCTGTATTGGCAATTGAAAAATTAAAAGAGGGTAATTCTTTCTACTACTAGAAAATTATTTAGAATTTAATTTCAATTAAGATCGAAGGTATTCATGAAAAAGTTTTTATTTTTAATATTGCCCTGTTTTGGGGTGTTTGCAAATGATTTAGATGGTGAGCTAGGTGATTTTGTAATAAGCGGAGTGGATTTTGAATTTCGTCTTGATTATCTTAGTGTTCCAAATAATTTTGAAAATAATTTTGATTTTATTTTGAACATTAAGGAAAATGATTCAAAAATTTCACCTTTTTTTAGATTGGGAACCGATTATTCTAAAATGTTTTTATTTGGCACTGGGCTTGCTTATGATTTTAGGAAATTTTTTTCTAAGGTATTTTATGAAATTAGGGTTCCGTTTATTTTTGATTCTAAAAATATTGAACATATTGGTAATTTTGAGGTTGGTTATAATTTTGATTATTTAAGACTTGAAAATAGATTTAGATCGGGATTGATGAATAATTTAATCAAGGAAACAGAAGCTAATGTTGGCGGGTCATATCATAATGCTTTAACCGTGGAAAACACGGTTGCCATTTTACTTCCAATTTATTATTCAGAATTTCAGCGAGCAGATATTAGAACGTCTTTCTTATATAAGTATTTATCAGATAATAATGAACAGTTTTATAGAGTACATTGGAATTTAAAATATCTTGTTTCTATTCCTTTTGGAGAACTGGGATTTAAGGCCGATCTTGGAGTGGCAGGCGATTTTAAAAAGTCTTCGTCTTCTATCTTTGAAACCGGATTTGATTATAATGCTTTAAATTTTTATGCTTTGACTATTCCCAAAATGGATCAAGAAAGTCTTTATTTTAATGTTGTTTCTAATTTTGGATTAGAGTATAGATTATTTTTCCTTGAATCATTAAAAAATCTTGCTTCTGATTTATTTTTAGTATTGTCTGCAGATATTGGATATGGGATAAAAGAGGATTTGCTTTTAGATAAAGGAAAGTTTCTTTATATTTTGGGTTTTGGAATAGGTTATAAATTATTTAAGGAGGTTCCTTTTGTTTTCAAGGTTGGCATTAATCAGGATAAAAAATTATCATTTGGATTTTTATTAAGTTCAATAATTTTTGAGTGATATTATTTTGGCAAAGCTTTTTAAATTTTATGGGTGAATTTGAAATATAGGAGGTTTTGTGGGGAATGTTAATTTAGATTTAAAATTGGTTAATAAAAAATACAAAGTTGGACAAGAAATTATTCATGCAAATAAGGATATTTCACTTAATTTAAAATCAAGGGACATGGTTTGGATTTCAGGACCTACGGGGAGCGGCAAGACAACTTTAATGAATTTGCTTTCTGGAATAGATTCTCTTGATACAGGAGAGATCCGCTTCAACTCAACTCTTTTGAGTTTAATGAATGAAAAGGATAGAACTTTGTTTAGAAGGTATAATGTAGGGTTAATCTTTCAGCATTTTGAGCTTATCCCAAGTCTTACAGGTTTTGACAACATTTCATTGCCTCTAAGATTCTCAAGAGAAAGTGCTAAGCGATTAAAGTCTAAAGCGGAAGAATTAATAGAATTCTTCAAACTTTCAAAGTTTGTGAATAAAAAACCTAGATATATGTCTGGAGGACAAAGGCAAAGGATAGGAATAGCAAGAGCCTTTGTTTATGATCCCAAATTAATAATTGGAGATGAAATAACTAGTCATTTGGACAAAGAAACAGCTATTTTTGTTTATACTTCAATACAAAAGTATCTTAAAGAGAAGAATGCAATTGGGATTTTTGTTTCTCATGATTATAATTTAAAAAATTTGGCTAATAAACTTTATAGAATAGAAGATGGAGTGCTGTCTTTAGTGGGAGGTGAGTGTGTTTAAATTGGCTTTTTACAATATCTTTAGAGATTTAAGGCGTACAATCATATTATCTTTACTTCTAGCAAGTTCTGTGGTATTTTTATTGGTTTTTGTTGGATATATGAACTTTAGTAGAGAGGGGATGGAAAAGAGCTTTGTTAGTTCAAGTGGTCATATTCAAATTGCGAAAGAAAATTATTTTAATCCTAAATTTAGCAACCTTAAGAATGGGCTTTTACTTGAAGAAAAGGATATTAATTTGATACGGAATGAAATAGCTAGTTATGATGAATTACAATCTACCAATTTAATAGTTAATTTTGATGGCCTTCTAGGCAATTCTTCGACAAGTAACCCAGTTTTTGCATTTGCCTATGAAGATCCAGATATAATTACAAGCAGCCTATCTTTATTAGAGGGTGAGCCCATTTTTCACGATTCTAATGCAGGTGAGTTTTTGCTTGGTAGTAATTTGGCCGCTTCGTTTGGTATAGAAAAAATAACAGAAACCAATTCTGATCTTACATTAATGACAAATTTGCTAGGGAGAGGTTTGAATTTCCAAAATATTAAAGTTGCTGGAATTATAAAATTTCCATTTTCAACAGCAGATAATATTTTTGCAATTACTACTATTAAGACTTTAAAAGACCTGTTTGCATTTGAGGGTGGAGCACATGTGATCCAAGTATTTTTAAAGGATAGTTCTACCTTAGAGACTTTTAAAAAGAAATTAGATAATTTTAAAAAAAATAAGGGGATTTCATTTGATTATAATGACTGGTTTGAGATTAATCCTTACTTTAAATCTGTTTTAGGGATGACTAGAACAACATTTATGTTTATATTGGTCTTAATATCTCTTCTTATATTTATTGCATTTTTCCAGATAATGACAGCATTAAGCATTGAGCGCACTAGAGAGCTTGGTACATTAAGAGCAATTGGTTTAACCAAATTGGAACTTTTTTGCTCTCTATTTTTAGAAATTGTTATTATTTCTGTTGCCAATATTATTGTAGGAGTAATATTGGCTTATTTTGCTAAACTTTTTATTCAGTTTCAAAAAATTAGCTTTACTCCTCCAGGCTATTCAGAAACATACTACATCAACATATTTTATTATGCTAGTGATATAATATATGTTTCAATTTTCATGTTAATTCTTGCTATTTTTTCTTCTATTTTGCCATTTAGCAAAGCAAGTAAGAAATCGGTAGTAGAGGTAATGAATGATGCTTAAGATTTTTGTAATTGTTTTCAATTTTTGTGTTTTAAATTTGTTAAATGCTGGAGATGGGAAAAGTTTAATAAAAGAATTTGAAAATCTATATTATCCCCAATTAAAAAATGGAATTTATGCTTTCAAAATGAATTTTAAAATTAACATAAAAAATAATTTAGAAGAAAGTGTGGGGCTAAGAATTATTAATGTTGATAATAAGGATGTGCGTTTAATTTATATGTCAGGATCAAAAACGGATTTTGCCTTTTTATCTATTAGGAATAAAGGGCATTTTATGCTAGGAAGACAAGCCAAGATTCCAATTAAGGTAAGCTCATCCTATAAAGTTAAGGGCGCATCTGAGCTTAAAGATATTTTGGGTTTAAATTTCAATACAGATTTCGTTTTATTAAAATCCGAAGATAATAGGGTTGAATTTCAATCAAAAGAAAAATCAATATATCCATTTGTAGATTTATTAAAAATTAATAAAAATGATTTTAAAACTTTACACAAAGACAAGAAATTAAAAATTCTAAAAGAAGTAATTTATAGAAAGGGAAATATTAAAGGAATTGATGCTTTTGTTTATTTTGAAATTGAAGATAAAGCTTTTAACGATTCTAGTACCAAAATTTATGTGGAAAATATTATTAGTACTAATCTGAATAACTCTATTTTTAGCTTAAAAGGATTTAATAGAATATTTGATTTATATTCAAGGTATATAAATTGAGAGCGTAGAGGGATAGTTAATATTGGTATTTTTTAAAAAATTTTGTTTAATTCTTTTTTTTGCTTTACCTGGTTTTTTGTTTTCTGAATCCTCTTTGTTTTTAAAGGAGCATTTAGGATTCAAAACAAAATTCTCTTTATTGTTGCCCGATGAAGATAAAAAAGATTTTTTTGGTACAGGAGCTTTACAATTTGCCAATGAAGCTTATTTAGGATTTTTATTAAACTATAAAATATTAGAATTTGGCATTGCACCTTCTTTTATTGTGCAAAATAATGATCAATATTTTAGTTTTAATAAATTGTTCTTCAATTTAAGCTTTAATGATTTTATTTTTAAATTAGGTAGGCAAAATTATTATTTAGGAAATGGATTAATTGAAAATATTGTTTTAAAAAGGACCACAATAGAACCAGAATGGTTTTTTGAGTTTTATTATTTTATTTCTAATTATTCTGTCTCTTTGGGTTCTATGTTAGACAAAGAAAGCCTAGATAAATTTTCATCTCCCAAATATTTATCCCCTTGGCTTTATTTTCAAGCATCTTTTAATGAAGTTGATTTACTTGCAATGGTTGAATTCCCATTTAACATTGAAAATAAAACTTTTGATATTACTGTTATTTTTGATTTTTTATTTGAAATTTATAGTGGAGTATTTTTTTACTCTACTATAAGACAAGACCTACTTTGGTCTAAAAATTATAAATTTGATGATGATGACAATAGATTTTTGCTTGGTCTTAGATATTATATTAGCTTTGAAAATGACGTTTTTAATGATTTGTCGATAGTATTTGAGAGTTATTCGAAGAATAATAATTATTTTTTGGGAGCTGGGATTAAACTAGCATGGATTTATGAGCTACTCCAAACGACGGTTTCTTTAAGAACCAATCTAAATACTCATTCCTTGCAATTCTATTTTGAAAATAATTTTTTAATTCTTAAAGAATGTTCTTTAAAGGTGTCAAATATATTGGAATTTAATAAAAAGATAAATCTTAAGGATACTCCTTTTTACAATATGTTTAGCATTGAACTAAAAATTGAATTATAAGATTTCTAGTTGGTATATTATATTTTTTTATATTATATTCAAGATGAGTGTATTATGAAGCTGGGAGCAGATAAAATTATAAGGCAAAAAGATAGATATTGTTTAAAAACTTAAAAACATAAAGCCAACAAAGGGTATAAATATAACAAATAAACAAATAATTTAGCAATTTATTTAAATTTACATTAATAGATAAAATAGGTAATCTCAAAAAGATTAAATGCCGGATGGGTAGTAATCCCAATAAAATGATGTAAATTACTCTTGTAAAGAGAGGTTTAAATATGATGAAAATATATTTATATTTGTTTAGTGTCTTTTTAACAATGTCTTGTAAATTATGGTATTCAAATTTAAATGACACTGTGGAAAAAGGTGGTGACCACTCGAATCCTAAGGTTGTGGGTGTAAAAGGTATGCTTGAATCTGCATTGAAAATTAAGGCCTTAATTAAGGAGGATAATCCTAAAGATGTGGCTGAAAGGGCTAGTATTTCTGCCAAGGAATCTAAAGATAAAGTTTTAAGTAGTAAAAAGGAGAACGCTAAAATAGCATTGGGAGATGCTCCAATGCTTGTAAGAAATATTAGAGAATCAGCCGAAAAGCTTGATGAAGCTGTAAAGCTATTGGTAACTTCAGGATATGGTGCCTCATCATCCCCTCTTACAGATAATATGAAGGTTGGAATAGATAGAATACGCTTATTAGACAAGATATTAGAGGTTGTGAATCCAAAAATAAATGAGATCGATAATGACAATTTTGATGATAGTATCTGCAAAAAAATAAAGGAAGTGGTAGATGAATTCAATAAGAAGGAAAAGGATGAGTATGGTTATTCTATAATAAGCTTGAATTCTTATCCCAGAGAAAAAGGAAAAGATTTGGTTAAGAAATGTATAAATGAGTTAATGAAAGATGTAGAGAAATACTTTGGCGACGTTAAAAATATATTTGCCAACTTCTTTATCTTAGTATGATTCAGTAAGTCCAATAGATAGTGTTATTATGTGCAAATGTTATTTTAAATAATTTTAGTCTGGTAATATTAAAAGGTAGCTCTTTAATAAAAAATCAAATGTAAATGTTTACTCTGAAAGCCCCCGGAGGCTAGATAATGGGATTAAGAAAAATCCGATAGTTCTTATCCATCTTATCACATTGAGTTTGTTGTAATTTTTAAATGAATTATAAATTACAACAAACTCCATATGGTTGTCCTAGGAGGATTTGGATTCTTAAGTGGGGGCATATTTTCTTTGAATTTGTAATATATGATAAGAAAAAATGGTGCAATATTTAGTATCTGTAATTTAAAGACTGATAATTTTTTATCAGAGTATAATTTTTAAACACCAGAAGAGGAAAATAAGCCTTATTAAGAAATTAAATAATTTTATTTAATTAAATAGATTATTTAACAATCTATTTTTATATGAATTTTATTATAGCATAATTTTATAAAACTTTAGTGTAGAATGATTTCTTTTTTCTATTGATAATATATATTTATAAATTTGCTTAAGATGGTTTTTGAACAAAATAAATAGGACTTAGAGTGTCTTTTGTGACAAGTATTTTTGCATTCTTATATACTCCGTTTCTATCCTATATAAAATAAATTATATATTAAAAAGCTTAATAGAAATGTTTAAGAATATTTTATGTATTTCCCCAATTATTATATTTATTATTTATTTATCTTTATTTTTAGGCTTAACTGCATTATAAATAGTTCTTAGTTTCTCGATAGCAGCAATCATTTTGTCTACCTCTTCGCCCGTTTCCTTATTAGCAAACATATTTGCTCTTTGAAATCTATTTTCGTTATCAAGAGCTATTCCGGTAATAGCACCCACAATAACATCAATAGCATGGTCTCCTTTATTGCCATTGGCATACTTCTCAGCAGCCTCCTTAAATTCATTAACAGCTGTAATAAATTCGGCAGAAGATAGCCCAGATGCTATAACGGCAAAAGCATTGGCATAGGCTACACTAGCTGTTTCTATGGTCTTTTCAGAAACAGAAAGAACATCTTTAACTGTTTTTAGATTATCTAAATTTTTCTTCTTTTTCTCCTCACCAGCTTTTTTAGTCTCTGCATAATCGTTTTCTTTTTCTATGTGATTTTCAGCTTCTTTAGCCCTTTTTATAACTTCCTTATATTTATTAATTGCACTATTCAAAGTGCTATCGTCATAACCAGTTGCAGCTTGTTTTAGCATTTTGTTAAGTTTAGAATACTCTTTATCTAGTTGATTGTTCTCTAGGTTGGTAAGGGCTTGGCTACGCCTTGCAGAAGGGCCTTCACTAAAACATTCAATACCATAATCAGCACAACCAGAATAAGTGGCAATAGTATTATAAGAACGTGTATATTTGTTATAAATAGAATCTAGCGTTCCTTGATATGTTATAGTTTTTCCAAAAAAGGTCTTAAGCTTATCCATATCTTCTTCGTTTAATTTGCCAGTAGTATTTTTTTGGTCGTATTTACTAACACTAGAATCAGGATCATCAGCAAGCATAGGTTTGCTATTAGCATGATCTGTAACTTGAGCTAAAGCAACTTTACTAGTAGTAGTATCACCTTTTTTGTTTCCGTCTTGTTCTAAAATGACTGAACCTATATTGCTAATACCCACAGTAGTACCACTTAAAGATGTGTTTTTTTTATTTGCATCATCACTTCCATAGAATTTACATGATACAAACATTGTTGTTAATAATATTAAGATAAACGTATTGCCTTTTATCATTCTTTTTTTTATTCTCTCCTTTAATTTATTTATTAAGTTTAAATAAATAAATTAATTAATTAATAAATTAAAGCTATATTATATATCAAATATATTATATGTTTTTATCCTGTATAAGGAAAGTAAAATATTGGTTTTTGATGGATGTTTTATTGAAGCGCAAATACCGCGGTTGTTTGTGTCTATTTTTTACCTAATATATAGGGAAGATAAACCAATATGAATACACATGTAATTTAAAAAAGATAACCTTGATGATATTAGGGGTAAGGGAGAAGTTTTGATGGGTTGATTCTAGTGATTCATTAAGTAATACAGACATAAATTGATTAAATTGATTAGTTTAGGCGTGGGGCTTTTTAAGAGCTTTTCAGCTAATATCTTTTTTTTGATAGTATTTTAGTTTAATTTATATGGCAATGAGCTTCTTAGGGCATTAGTATTAATTTTAAATAGGGTGTGAAAGTATGTAAGAGGGGAGAATTTGATAAAGATTAAGATAGAACAATTAAGGAGAATAAACAAGAGGATAGCAGTAGATAAAATTAAATAAAATGAAATTTAAATTTATATTAATTAATATTTAGTATTAATCGTTTTATATTCGAATTGAGCCGTTTGTCTATTATGAGCAGTGGAAATTAGACTTGGTTTAAATATTTGTAAAATCTTTGTAAATAGAGAGCTGCAGAATAAAACAAAAAAACATGTCTTAAGAGATGTGCTTTTTTGTTTTATTCTTAAATTTCGATTTTAATTAAAAGTATAATACAGGTAAAAGGAGATGTTAAGGGAGAGTATTTAGAGAGATAGAAATTATTTTAGATCAAAACTTATGCGGGGGAGTACTAAGGGTGAAGTTTTGGATAATTAATTGGAGTCTAAGTGTTAAAATAAATATTTTATTTTTTTATTCTTAAAGAAAGAGAAGTTTTTTGCTTCCGGCAAGATCAAGGAATTGTTTTAAATGTCTTATAGTAATTTTTTTTTAAATTTATAAGTTAAGAAGGTAGAAGGTAAATTAAAAGTAAAATAAGACTTTTGAAAAGTTTAATTTGAAATTGAAAATCAAGTTAAGGATCTAAAGTACTAAGAAAATTCTTCAATGAGTTGAGCAGATATGGAATAGTTATTTTAAACTCTTTTTTGGGGGTATTTTAGAAGTGGTTTAGAGGCCTGTTTATTTATAATGATGAAAATTAAGCTATAAAGATGAAAATATGGAATAATAAATTTCATTTTTGATATGGTCTTGGAAACCAAAATTACAACATATTAAGTCAAAATCATTAGTCAAAACCTTTTATAAAGTACTATCTATTAGTTATACCCGCTCTTTGAGATTCTTTTAACCAAGAATTAAAAAAAAAGAGCAAATTCCTAGTTGATTAATAAAGCCTAGGGGTTTATTGGATATTGTTTTTCACACATGCTTTTTCAATATAACTAAGTTAATAATTTCTTAGAATTGATTATTACGGCTTTCATTAATTTATATTATAAGTCTATTATGGACAATAATATATTAGATTTTTTTCTCGATGTCTTTGTCTATGTCCAATTAGTAGAAAGTAGTTTTAATTAAGCCTTCAAACCTTTTTACCGTGTCTGGATAAATGATGTTAAAGTCGTAATGAAGCACGCGGGGCTAAAAAATATGCTTAATAAGCATAAACAAAAAACACTTAACGACAAGATGGATCAAGTAAAATTAGACTTTGATAAATTTAAAAGGATATATGACACTTTTAAAAGTTTAGACGTTATGTAGTAAAATAAAGTCGTAAAAAATAATAGTTGCTTTTGCAAAGTTTACTATAAGAGAACATTTACTTTTGTAGCACAGATATAAAAACAATCCTATTGCTGTCCGGGAATAAATATTTCCAATACCCAGTAAAATGGAAATATTAAACTCTTAACTGGTTTACTAAGTTCACTTTTACTTCCGTTATTTTTATAAAAAGTTCAATTCTTTTTATTTCTATCTTTTCATCTAATTTTTTTATTTCATTTTTAAATTCATCTTTAAATTCCAATAATTTGCTTTTCAAGCATGCTTATTCTAGTTTCTAGATTCTCATTATTAGAATCTAAATTACGAAGTAACGTGTACTCTGCAGCATCTTATGGAAAATCCTTATCAAGATAAGATGGTGGTATTAAAAAATTACAATTCTTTTTGGTTCACTCTTGATATTGCTTATTTCAATACCAATTCATTATGTGTTTCATTTATTTACTTATTAAGTCAATATTCAATAATAAGCGTCTATGCCTTTTAAATACAAGATAATAGTAAGTATTGTATAAAAACAAAAACACCATTATTAATTTCTTTTTATTACAGAAATAAAAACAGAGTTAAATGTATATTTCCCTGTAGATTTCGTTTTTAATTAAAGATTTAATAGAGAAGGAAGGATAAGCTAGCACTAATTGTTTTTCCTTCCTCCTTCTATCTTTTATTTATTAATTTATTTAAGTATTTAACAAGGCTACAACTTCTTGCGCTATTTCCTTTACATTCTTAGCTATTTGTAATACTAACTCTGCCACTTCTTTTATATCCGCAAGCTTTGTATTGTTCGTAGTTTCTGTCTTTATTTTATCCAATGTCTCTTTGACTGTATTTTCTACATCAATTAACTTATCTTTTGCTTCTACTGTAGCTTTCCAAGCTATTTCTACAGCCTCTTTAGCTTGTTTTATTTCAGCAGAATCAGAATAGTCAGATTCTGGTTCTGATTCTGATATTTTTTGTTGCTCTTTATACAGTTTTTGCATGTTTTGTTCTGCTGCTTTAGTAAGGCTATATGCTTCTTTTGCAACATTAGACGCAAGTATTGCTTTATCACTAGAGTTCTTTATTTTTTCTAAATCTATTTCTGCCATTTGAGCTAAATCATGCATATTTTTTGTTGCACCTTTTACCTGATCTGCAGCAGATGAAATTAAATTAACTCCATTTATAACCGCTTCTACAACTTTATTTGCCTCATTTGATGCATTTAAATTATCTGTTGTATTTTTGGCTTCTTTTAGTGAATTTGTAGTTTTCCCTAATAACTGATTTAACTCACTTAATATACTCTGTTTTTTTGATTCGTATTTTGATGATAATTCTTGTTTATCATGAACACAAGATATTGAGAGCAATAAAAATAAACTTAACAGCAGCATTTTTATTAATTTTTCCATATTTATACTCCTTAAACATAATGTTTTAAATTATATTTTAATATCAATATATTTTAATATCAATATATTTTAATATCAATATATTTTAATATCAATATATTTTAATATCAATATATTTTAATATCAATTGCCCAATTTTTATTTATCTTGGCTAACTTAAGTCCAAGAAAACACTGGTGAGTACTGAAAAGATGTTTAGTGATGTTAAAAACAAACAAATAAATTTAACTTTTATAGAAAATTGTCTTTAATTTGCAGCGTTATCTTTAAAGCTCTATGTGACAAGCTATTAGATATAGCTAGCAATCTTTATCTAATAACTGTATTCCTACATTATTTATTTATCATCATTATCTTTTTCTACTACTACATTTTTAATAAGTTCATTGTCTTTAATGCTCCTATGTAGACATAATTTTACAAACCCTATTTTAGGTAGTTTTATATAATCATTCTCTATTCTTATTGAGTTTTTTTGATTATTAGTTCTAAAAGTTTGCCTATTTTTCTTACTTTTATATTTAGGAAATCCTTGTGTTCTATTTCCCTTTTTAATTTCTCTAAAAAAATTATTATACGCAGAGTTTAAGTCAAGTTGGACATTACAAAGAGCTAAACTATCAACTTCCTTTAAGAAAAGAAATTCTTCTTTATATTTACTTGGATAAGTAATTAAACTTTGTTTTTTAGTTAAACAATTTGTTAGTTTCTTTCTAAAGTGAAATAGTATTTTAAGCTTATCATATATTCTACTAATGATTAATAAATAAAAAAGTATAAATTTTTATTTATATTTTGTTGTAATTTAAACAAAATGATATATATATCATAAATAATAATTATTATTTATGATATATATTCTCAATAGAGAGGAAAGGAGAATGTTTTTATGCAAAAAAATTTGTTTTTATATACATTGTGTTAGCGATAGGATTGATATCTTGCAATCTATACTCTAAATTGCCTAATAAAGAGCAAAAAAATAACAATGATATAAAAGAAGCTTTGGGGTAGTGTTCAAGAAAATGCTCTTAATAATTTATATGATAATCAAGAAGAAAAAAAGGGTTTTAAAAATTTTGAGGAATTGAAAGATGAGAGTTTAATTGCTCCCGTAGAATCCTTATCGTTCACAAGGCCTACTGTAGGGAATGTAGGGCTTGCAGTTTTCCCTGTAGAGCCTACGGTATGTATCTTTAGAGATATCTGATAATAAGGTTAGTATTCCAACCATTTCAATTGAGCATAATCAAAAAAAAGATATAAAAAAAGAGGATTTTTTCCCTTTTACTAAGGAAGAAAAGAAAGCGGATAAAGCAATTAAAAATATAGAGAGTCTTATTAGAGACTCTGGATTTCCCGAGTTAATTAAGAGTGTATGTTCACTTAAACATGGATATACTTTAATAAGAAATGATT
This sequence comes from Borreliella americana, assembly GCF_021043605.1. Taxonomy (GTDB): domain Bacteria; phylum Spirochaetota; class Spirochaetia; order Borreliales; family Borreliaceae; genus Borreliella; species Borreliella americana. Next base: position 3,442 of record NZ_JAJNFB010000018.1, on the reverse strand, counting down.
TTTATGATGTGACAACTAAGATTGTGAATAAAAGAACAGCATTAATAAAAAATGATCATAACAATAGAAATAAAAGAAATCAAATAAAGGAACTAGCACAATTGCAAAATAATTTAAAGATAGGGGACGAACTTGATGAAATTATGGTTTGCATTGATATTGCAGAACAAGAGATAAAATCTGCGGCTTTCTTTTTTAATGAAGCTAAGGAAAGTTTAAAAGAAGGCATTATTAAAAGATTGGAAAGTGAAAATAGGGTAGCATCACAATTATCTAGACGGGCTTTAAATAAAGCAGAAGATGCTTTAAAGAGCTTAGAGACTTCTTCTTCTTTTTAAAAAGGTTTGGCAATGGGGAGAAGGAGGATTATAAAAGAATTGATTGAAAATGCAAAAACTGTTTTAAGTAAGTCTTGAAATGGATAAGAAAATATTTAAATATATTTAAATTAGAGTCTTCTTTAAAAGAAGGCTCTCTTATATTAGTAATCATGCACAGAATTATACTAAGATATATTCTTTTTTATTGATTTAATCATTGACATTATAAAAATAGTTATACTTCTTCTAGCCTTACGTCTATACTGGTCATTAAAAAATGATAGCAAAAGTATAGATTCTCCTAATAATTTAGATAACAGTATATAATATTATATTTCAATAGCAGTTGAGTGATTAGATACTAAAAATAACAATGAAACTAAAGGTGATAAAAAAGAGATAGTTGGTATTGATATGAGTATGAGACATTTTTTAGTAGGTAGTGAAGGTGAGAAAACCAATCATCCTAAATATTTACTAAAAAATGAAAATAAACTTAAGAAATACCAAAGAAAATTATCAAAAAAGCAAAAAGGTTCTGTTAATAGAACTAAATCTAGATTAAAAGTTGCTAAGCTGCATAAAAAAATCTACAATCAAAGAAAAGACTTTTTGCATAAATTATCTTATTATTTCGTATCCAATTATAAAAACATAGTCATAGAAAATCTATCAATTAAGGGCATGCAAAAAGGAATGTTTGGGAAAAGGATTAATGATTTAGGATGGTCTGAGTTTGTAAGACAATTATCATATAAATCAGAATGGCATGGATCCTCTTTGTATAAAGTAGATAGATATTTCCCATCAAGTAAACTGTGTAGCAGTTGTAACATTAAAAATACAACTCTAAAATTAAGTGATACTAGGTGGACTTGCAGTAATTGCAACACTTTGCATGATAGAGATATAAATGCAAGTCTAAATCTTAAGACTTATTCTTATAAAGAAAGAAAAACTAAGGCAGGAATTGTCTAAATTTAAGCTTGTGGATCATGCTCTAGTGTGTTGTGGATGAGAAGACGACGATATATGACTGTTTTTCTTGTAAGAGCCTAAAAAGCTATCATAGAAATTTTTTTTGGATAATGCTCTTGGTTACCCAAGCTTCTATCAATAGGAAGAAATTCAAAATACCCTTGATTTGCATTTTTAATTTTTCCTAATTTTGAACTTGAATGTTTTGCAAATTCCAAAGCTGCCAATTTCGCATTTCTAATTGAATCTGCTAACATTTCGGGTTTTATATCATTAATATTGTCAAAATAATATCTTGGTCCCCCACTGCTACTAATCAATATGCCCTGATTATAAAGCTCAGCAATATTTTTTTCTGCCGCTTCCATTTTCTCAATATTTTTTGTGTGGACATTTAAAGATATATATGCTTTATATTTATATAAAGACTCTTTATAATTCTCTTCACTAAATTCCATAAATCCTATTTTTATATGATCTTCACTAAATCCATGTCTTAAGAAAAAACTTATTATCTTGGATAAGCTTAAATTATTTGCTTTATTAATACTATTAATAGTATTGCCAGTCAAGCTATATCTGAGCTCCCAATTAGCGGATGTTGATAAAATTTCTTTTTCGCTAAGACCTTTAACCGTAATATAATTTTCATTTTTAATACCAATGTTTGTTATTCCATGAGATATTATAATTGATGATATTAAAAAAAGTAACGAAAATAATAAGAAATATATTTCTTTTTTTCTAAACATAGATTATGTCTCCTAGAAGCAATTATAAATATATGTTATAATTGACGAGTTAAATTTATTTTAACATATTATTTAATATTGATAAATCTGAAAACATTTTGCAAATTAAAATTTAATGTTTAAAATATGAAAATTTATTTTTATATTTTAAACATTTGTATAGTCTATATAAGATTTAATATAGTAATTAGTCTGGGGAATGGTTATCGAAGATTAATAATATAATTTATAATTTTCATTAGTAGGATAGGAAACTTATATGAAAAAAGCAATTAATGCAATATTTATGGCGACTTTTCTAGTTTTTATAAATTGTAAAAACAATGCAGGAGAAGAAGTTACAGCCGACAACAACGATGCAACAACCAAATTTTATCAATCACTTGTAGAACTAGAACACGGATTCTTAGATGTTTTTAACTCTTTTGGTGGATTAGTTGCTGAGATATTTGGGGACTTAAAGGAGATCCAAAAAAATCAGACGTAAAAGAATACTTTAGTTCTATGGTCAAGAAATTAGAAGATACAAAAAAATATATTGAAGGCTTACAGAAAAAAGAAAACAATACAGAATCAGGAACAGATATAGCAAGTTCTGTAGAGAGTGTAGTTAAAGAAGTTAGCGAAATGCTAGATAAACTCTTAGCTGCTGGAAAGAGAGTTGAAAAAGTCGATTTTGGTGGTAGTGACGCGATAGGGAATGTTGTTGAAGAGGATGAAGGAGTTGGGGCTAATGAAGGCAGTGTTAAGGGAATTGCTAAGGGGATAAAAGAGATTGTTGATGCTGCTGATGCTAGAAAACAAGTGATGGAGGCTACAGATTCTAATACTGAAGTGGGTGTGAATGCAGGAAAGATGTTTGGTGCTATTGGTTGTGCTACTGCTGATGATGCTAGCAAGGCGGCTATTGCTGTTAGTTCGGTTAGTGGTGAGCAGATATTAAAGCAGATTATTAAAGCAGCTGCTGCTGCTGACACAAATAATCCAATTGATGCTGCTATTGGGGCGGATGGAGCTGGGGCGACGTTTACTGAGGAGGGCATGAAAAAGGATGATCAGATTGCTGCTTCTATTGTTCTGCGGGGAATGGCTAAGGATGGTAAGTTTAGTTTGACTAATGTTCATTATACTAATGGGAAGGGGAGTGTTAAAAACACAGTCGAGGGTGCGGTTAAGAAAACTCTTGACTCACTCAGTGCAATAGTGCAGAAAGCGGTTGGTGAGGGTTTGAAGAAAGTGTTTGAGGCTGTTAAGGCGGCTGGCAATGGTAGTGGTGGTGCCGGCCTTGCGTCTGCTCCTTGTTTGGGATCTTGGACGTCTTGAGAGAAAGTCTACTCTTTCAGAGAAAGCCGGCTTTCTCTCACACAGGCAATAATTTGATTAATATATTTT
>NZ_JAJNFB010000017.1 GCF_021043605.1 Borreliella americana | reverse complement strand
ACAATTTTTTGTCTAAAACTTTATTATCGCCTAAAAATCCTAAATTTGAAATTTTATCTTCGGATTTAATCCCGATATAACTATTATTAAGTCTACTTTTATAATCCTTAAAAAGTGTTGATATTAATCTAGAATCAATGTCTAAATATTCGCTATAAGTTCTTAAAAATCCAACGGCCAAAACTTCGTTTGGGAAAATTTCAATATTAGAATCTTCAAGAGCTTTAAGATACTTAATAGAAATTTTAATATCATCAGCTACCATTTCAAGAGTCAAATTTTTACTATTTCTAACTTTTTTCAAATAACTCCCAAATTTAATAAAATCATTTTCTTCCATAGACTTAAACCTTAATTTTTTTTAATATCATATAAAAAATTATCTACCTTATTTGAAGATTTTGGAGGATCATATTTAAATTTGCTATCAAGAATTCCAACATTAAACTTTACAGAAGTTAAATCAATAATTATTTCGCGTCCGCCACTAGTAGGAAAAGCAGTAATTCTTCTAATTATTCCATCTGGAGCAAAAGCAATAATAAAAGAATTAATAGTAGCAGCCCCCTTGTAAAGCTTTCTAGAAAAGGTTAATTTAATGTATTTTCCAGGATCAGATGAATCGAGATCTTCTAAATTTGGAGAATTGGTATAAGATACGCTGTACTCACTATTTAAAACTTTCATAAGACCCCCTCCGCTATTACCCTTTGCTAATTGCTGATTAAAAGAAGTCCCAAGAGATGGAACATAAACTGTCAAAAATTCACCATCACTTACAAAAACTTGATTATTTGAATCTAAATTAATAATAAACTTGTCTGGAAACTTATAAAGCAAAATACCCGTTTGCTTTAATCCCTTTAAAGTAAAATTAATTGTTGCTTGCATGTCCTCTATGTTTTGATATTTAGAATAAATTCCTTCAAAATATTGATTTGCAGATATTTGAGCAAACACAGCAACGGGATACAAAACTAATAAAAGTATTGTTTTTATCATTTCATGAACTCTTATTATTATTAAGCTTAAGCTATTAACAAAACTACAGTCAAACTATTATCTATTGTCAATAAACTTTATTTCCATAATACTACATATCATGGAAATAAACTATTATTAATAGTAATAGTTTAATACATAAAATAAAAATTTAAAGCTTAGGTACAAAAACCTTGAAAGAATTAGGATTCAATAAAAATGTCTTTGAATTACGCTGAAATAAATACCTTAATTAAAGAAATTCCTTTCACAAACTCTTTAATAACAAAAATAATACAACCGGATTACAAAAGTTTGATTTTAGAGATTTACAATAAAATTGATAATAAAAAATTTAAAATATTAATTTCTTTAGATCCAAACACTACAAGATTGCACATAACAAACAAAAATTTCAAAAAGAATGCTTTAAAATTAAGATTTTCCGACTTCTTAAAATCAAAAATTCAAAATGGAAAAATTATAAAAGCTTTCCAAATGAAAAATGAAAGAATAATTTCTCTTGAAATTTTTAAAAAAGACCTAATTATCTTATTCATCAAATTGTGGCCATCCTCGCCAAATATCATAGCTACAAACTCAAACTTTAAAATACTAGATGCATATTACAGAAGGCCAAAAATAAAAGAAACATCGGGTGAAATCTTTTCAAAAGCTAAAGAAATACATGAAAGCAATAAAATATCTGATAAAAAAATCATGGGTCTGAAAAAAGACTACAATAATACTAGCTATACATCTTATTCTGAATTTCTTGAAAATTACTACGAATCACTTAACAATCAAATTAAAAAAACCAATATAAAAGAATTGCTTATTGAAAAATATAAAAAAGAGTTAATTGTTTTGGAAAAAAGAATAAATTCTTTAAAACAACAAATCAAACTGATTGAAAACATTGAAAACGAAAAGGAAAAAGGTGAGTTGATTTTATTAAATATTAATAAAATACAAAAAGGGATTAAAGAAATAAACCTCTTAAATTATAAAGAAGAAAAAATAAAAATACCCTTAAACCAATCATTATCACCAAAAGAAAATGCCTTGCAATATTTTAAAGCATATAAAAAGGGAAAAAATTCTTTTAAAACCATACAAAATCAATTAAAAGATAATCTAGACAAATTTAATTTAATTCAATCAAAAATAACAATGTTAAAAGTAAAAGATTTCATTCCCGAAGAAGAATATAATCAAGAAAAAACTGCCATTAAAGAAAAAGAAAAAACGCCAAAAATAGGCTTGCATTTTACCCATTGTGGATTTGAAATTCTTATTGGAAGAAACGCAAAAGAAAATGATGAACTTCTAAGACATTACGTTAAAGGAAATGACTATTGGCTTCATACAAGAGATTATCCCGGAGCTTATGTTTTTATTAAGAATCAAAAAAATAAAACTCCTAGCCTTGATGTACTTTTGGCTGCTGGTAATTTATGCGTATTTTACACAAAATTAGCAAAAAAATCGGGACAATCAGATCTTTACTACACTCAAGTCAAAAATTTAAGAAGGGTTAAAAATAAAAAACTAGGCCTTGTAATTCCAAAAGCAGAAAAAAATTTACATATTAAGCTAGATGAAAATCTAATAAAAAAATTAAAAAATCAAACTTAAACACTACTTATAGCAAAGCAAAGTTTTGAATTTTTTATAAAATATTGTTATTCAATGACAAAAAGCATAAAATTTATAAAAGTGGAGGAATAACTTTATGATTTCAAAGTTAACAAAAATTGTAGCAACAATATCTGATCTTAGATGCGAACCAGAACATGTAAAAGATTTATACGATGCAGGGGTAAATGTTATAAGGCTAAATACTGCTCATCAATCACACGAAGATACAATCAAAGTAATAAACAATGTGAGAAAAATTTCAAATAAAATAGCTTTAATGATTGACACAAAAGGACCAGAGGTTAGAACAGCAAATATTGAAAATCCTATTATTGTAAAAACTGGAGACAAAGTAATAATTTCAACTTCGCCTATTAATGAACCTAACAACTTTCAAACCAATTATGATGGCTTTGTCAAAGAAGTTCCCCAAGGATCTAAAGTGTTAATTGATGACGGTGAGCTTGAAATGACTGTTGTTACCAAATTGCCTGACCGATTAATTTGTGAAATTAAAAATGACGGCCAAATTAAAAATAAAAAATCAATTAACACCCCCGGAATTTCTCTTAAGCTACAATCAGTAACCGAAAAAGACAAAGGATTTATTGAGCTTGCAGCAAAATATAATATTGATTTTATTGCCCATTCGTTTGTAAGAAATTCCAAAGATATTCAAGATGTTCAAAAAATTTTAACTGACTCTGGAAATCCTGATGTAAAAATTATATCCAAAATAGAAAATCAAGAAGGAATTGACAACATAGAAGAAATTGCAAAAGCCTCTTACGGAATAATGGTTGCAAGAGGAGATATGGGGGTTGAAATTCCTGCAGAAGATGTACCCATTGCTCAACTTAAAATAACACAAACTTGCATAAAGTATGGAATACCCGTGATTACAGCAACTCAAATGCTTCATACAATGATTGAAAATCCAAGACCTACTAGAGCAGAAGTATCTGATATCGCTAACGCTATTTTAAACGGCACAGATGCAATTATGTTATCTGGAGAAACTGCCTACGGAAAATATCCAATTGAAGCTGTAAAAATGATGACAAGCATTGCTAAAAAAGTTGAAAAACACAGAAAAATGACCTTATATAAGGATGAACTCTTTTACGACAAAAGCATTACAAGAAACTATATTATCAAATGTGCAATTGATGCTACAAAACTTATGGACGTAAAAGCAATTATTGTAGATTCTCTAAGGGGTAAAACTGCAAGAATAATGGCAACTTATAGAGCAAGTGTTCCACTATTCATTACAACAAATAGCGAGAGACTAGCAAGAGAATTATCATTATCTTATGGGGTTTATTCTAATCTTGTAGACAATAATTTCAAAAGAACTACCGAATTTGTCGTAACTTCTCTTAAAATGTTAAAAGAACAAGGTATTGTTAATGACAAAGATACTGTAATAATTATTTCTGGCAATCCAAATAGAAATATTGAAAAAGGAACAGAATTTATGGAAATAAACACAGTAGAAGATGCAATCAAAGGACGGAATATATAAAACAAGCTAGAAGCTCCTTGGTTGAAAACATATTTTATTCAAATAATACAAACGACTTGTCATTTAAGTTGGAAGAAAAAAAAACTCACAAAGCCATCCTAACAGGTTATGGAAGCTATGAGTTTTTTTTAAAAAATGAATGTTTGTTTAAAAAAATAATATCAAATCAAACTAATAATGTATTTATAATCTCTGAAGCAAAAAGCGATTTTTTAATTAATATATCCAATCACAATGTGTGGAAAATTTTTAATAAAAATATTAAAGTAAACCTAAAGATATTAAAATTATTAAAAACTTTAAATTTTATTAATATAGACGATAAATTAATCGAAAATGATCATAAAATTGAAATTTTATTGAATTTTATTAGCAACATCAAGAAAAATATAAAAATAATTCCAATAATTTTTGGAAAAACTTGCAATAAACATTTAATGAAATTTTGCGAGTTCTTAAAACCTTTTATAATCAGAGAAGAAAACTCATTTATTTTGCTGTCCTGCTTTATTTCAAAATCTACAAATATAAAAAAAGCCTTAAAGCTTGAAGAAAATTTAAAGCATATCTTTCTTGAAGAAAAATTACCTAATCTTAATCTAATACTAGAAAACTATAAATCAAAAAAAATATTTCCAGAAAACATAAATGCAATCATGGCCATTTCAAGCCTTTTTAAACATTTTGAATTTACTGCCTCAAAAATAACATTTAACTCCTCAGAATACTTTATATCAAGCAGCATTCTAATGAAATAAAATTGTCAAAATTAAAATTTATAAAAAGTTTTCTATTCTTTTGCCGTTTTTCTTTAAAAAAGCATCAAGTCCTATCTTTGAAATACTTCTTAGCGCATTAGCAGAAACTTTAATATTAACACTTCTTCCAAGACTTGGAATAAAAAATTTTTTGTTTATTAAATTAACCTTAAAGGTTCTTTTGGTTTTTACTCCAATATGTTGTCCAGCCCCACCTTTTTTCTTGGCAAGCCCCTTCCTTGGAACATTATTCCCAAATATAGTTTTTTTTCCTGTTATCTCACACTTCCTAGCCATTTTAGCACTCCTTTAATTATGATTTTTTCTCCAAATATAAATCCATTAACTTTAAAAATAAAGCTAAACTACCTAAAATATTTTTCATTATACTTCCAAAGTTTAAATTGTTTCCATAGCTTTTAGCAAGATCCACATCAAGCTCTTTCCAATTATAAATCAGCTCTCTTTCCAAAGAAACTTTTGAATAGTCTGAAAGACAATCTTGCAAACGCTGCTCAATAGAATATATTTTAGAATAATATTCGCTTGATATAGCAAACGCCTTCTTATTAACATCTGCTATTATATTTAACAACAATTTCTCCGAAGATTTATCCCCCAAAGAAGCTCTATGCAACAATGCATTTATCCTATTGCCATAACCACCTTGCTCGCCCAAATTAGAATCAAAATCAATAAGACTTGCATAAATATTAATTAAAGCATGCATGTCATTAGACATTTCCCTTGAAAGCTCTATAAGCTTCCATTGTCCTTTAATAATAAGTAAATTAATAATATCATTAAGATCTTTTTTAACAAAATAAATAGTATATGTTCTCAAATAAACTAAAAGTTCGCAATAAATATAACCTGTGGTACTCATGATTTTAGATACAATCTTTTCATTCATTTTTTCATTATAATTATCCAAATTTAAAAAAGAGATTCCTGGAAAAAGCTGTTCGGCTAATATTTTAGATTTGCTACTTTTTTGCAAAACTTTAATCTTCTCAATTTCGGCAGCAACATGTTTGGTAAGATCATTAAAAAATATTCTTGCTATTGGATTAGGTTTTTGCCCAACAGAAATAGGAAAATAATCTGGATCCCCAATAACATATCTTATTAGATATAAAATTTCTTTATTTTTATTTATATCCAAAATAGAAGAAATAATCTTAATCCAGGCATTAGATTTAATAGGAAAATCTTCTTTATTCCCATAAATTTCTAAAATAATGTCATAAAGATTTTTCCAAATAGAAATATTCTTAATACAAGAAATACATTCTAAAAAATCTTTAAGATCATCTATAATAACTCCACAACCAATAACACTGAATCTAGGTCTATACACAAAATCATCTTCTGGAAGTAAATTGTCAAAATTTTTAAGAACCAAATGATATTGATATAAGACTAAATCAAAAAAATTATGCAAAGCCTGATAAGTTTCATCTATCAATTTAATTTGTTCTTGAGTTATGTTTTTAAACAAATAAGATAAATTGTTATGTAAATTTTTAGGAAGATCTGAAGCAAAATTTACGTTGTCGTTTGCAGAAAAAGAATAAATATAATCTAAAGACTTCTTCTGATTGTCATTTAAATATTTTTCAACAACAAAATGAACAATTTTATTAGAATTTTTATATCTTTGCGCAAATGGTCTTAAGGGAGAAAAAATTTTATAAAAATTATAAAGAAATCTAGAAAATTGAGGTAAGGCCTGAATTTTTGAAGCATTAAAAAAATTACTTACCCTGCTTAAACTAACTTTAACTTCTTTTAGCCTTTTTTGCTTTATTTGCTCAGAAGTAAGTTCTTTATTAATATTAAACATAGAAAGTATAAAATCAAATAAACTCAAATTCATCATCCCCCTAAAGCTCTTCAGCTGCCTTACTCTATTTTCCAATTAAACATGGAAATTAATATAACTATAAAAATTATACATAATTTATTGTAAAATAAAAGAAAAAACTTGAATAATTTTATGAGAATAAAAAATATAATACTAACAACAATTTTGTTAATAAACTCTAGTTGTTCAACAAATAAGAACATCGTTGTGCTAACTGACAATAAAACAATACCATTTTATATAAATCAATTTAATATAGAAAATAAACTAAATTTTATAATTAAATTTAGAAATAATATTGACCTGCAAACAATAGAAAAAGAAAACGCACAAATAATTATTTCTAAAAACATTGGTAATACAAATATTGTAAACCATTTTAAATCTATAAAAATCAATTATAATCCAGATTATCCCATCTTAAAACATATTTTTAAGCAATTTAACTACAAAATTATTCCATTGGGCTTTGACATTCCTATTTTAATCTATAAAAATACGCATCATATTAAAAAATACATAAACACTAAATATCTAAAAGAAGAATACGAAAATTTCATTAAAGAAGGAAAATTTTTTATATCACCTTATGTTTCTGAAAATTTATTTTATGTAATTTCTCAAATAAATAATGTGAGATTTTCTTTTGAAAAAAATAAATTAAATTATAATGAGAATCAAATTCTGAAAATGCTAGAATATTTCTCATCATTTTTAAATAAAAAACAAATGGATTTGCAAAAAGATTTCTTTAATAAATATGGCTACTTAAAGCTAAATAAAATACTGCTTAATAAAAAATCTCTTTTAATAGCGGGATTGAGCGATATAACCTTCTATAATAGCTTAAGCGAACAAGAGAAGGCACAAATAAAATTTTCATATTTAATAAACGATAACAATGAAATTGTTATCTCAAATCCAAATTTTATCGGTATTTTAGAAACATCGGCTTTAACTAAAAAATTTATCAACTGGATATTGGATAAAAAAACCCAAAAAATCCTAATTGGATTTAACAATAAATCCCCATCAAATATATGTTTTGGATTTGCCAATGGTTTTACTCCTTACAAAGGATTAAATTTAAAAATAAAAAATTCAATTGCTGGAATATCTCCTTTTATTATTGACGAAACTCAAATCAATAGCCATTCCTATGTATTAAGCAAAAAAACGATTGAAAAAGCAAACTTACTAATAAATGAATGGTTTTTTTCTAAAATTAATAATCTAAAAAAAAATAAAAATTAAATATGCCTTTCCTTGTAATTTACAGTAATTATTTTAAAAATAAGAAAAAACAATAATGCAGAAATAATAGCTAAAGATAAGTATACGCCATTAAAAACATATATAAGAAGAGAAATAAAAATAATTAGAAAATAATTTACAAAAAGACAAGCAATCCCTGAGAAAATAGCTATCATTAATGAAATTAGAAAAATCATAGCCTTGGAATTGAAGTTAAATTCTATTTTAGAGAACAAAGAAATGAAAAACGCTCCCATTAAAACTAACAAAATAGGAGAAATCAGTAAAACCAAACTTAAAGAAAAAATATTAATTAATTTCAAATTTAATATAGCAACCCTATGAAAAGCGCTTGACAAATTTTGAATTTTTAAAAAAAATCCAAACTCAGTAAAATTTGAAAATAAGGCTAAATTTTCTACATTCTCATTAATTTTGACAACCTCTAAAACATTTGTATCAAAACTATCTGTAGACACAAAGACTTTGGTAAGAGTAATTTCGCTCTGCTCATTGTCTTTATCTAAAACATTTTGATACACAAAATTACCTTTCAAAGTAGCAAATGGAATTTTAATATGCAAAATCACATTCCTTGTATTATTAAATCTAATAAGTTCAAAATTTTTTATTATTTTAGAATGATTATTAAAGGCGACAACTTTTTGCATATAAATATAATCATAAAAACCTTTCTTAGAATCTGATTGCAATAAAAATATATCGTTTATTCCGTAATATTCAAAATATTTTTCAATCTCATCAAAAAAAAGATATCTTTTTCTAAGCTTTTCAAGAGATTTATTTTTATAATTCAAAATTTCATTATCACTGGGCAATAACTTATGAAGATTTGAAAACCCGTAATAAGCTAATTTAAATTTTTCAGTATTAAGAAACAAAAAATTTTTTTGCTTTTCTTCGGAAATTAACTGCATTTTTTCTTTTTCAAAATTTCTGTTTTCATTAATAAACTTTAAAGTCAAATTTAAAAGCGCAACAAAATTATCATCTTTTGTTGCAACATAAGCAATATAAGCAAAGTAATTGGCTGTATAATAATCATTTTGAGAAATAAATCCATTGACAATATTAAAAAAATCTTGCTTTTTAAGACTTTGCAAAGGATATTGTGAAAAAGTTTTTTTAACCTTTTCTAAATCAACGTCATAACTTGGAATTTTACTATATTCAGATTTCACCAAATAATAATTTGTTAAAAGCTCTTCATTATTTACATAAATAATTCGCATTTTATCATATATTTTAATCAAATTTTCAAGATATTTTCTCTTTTGCTTCATTGAATTTATCAAATCAGAAGATAAAAAAAATCTATTTGAAGACAAACTTATATCTATATTTTTAATTTTAAGAGATATTTCATTTGCTTCACTCTCAAGAAGATTATATCTGTCGTAACTAAACTTATACTCATTTCTCTGAGCAATTATATAAGGCAAAATTAAATTAAATAGAAAAGTAAAAAAGAGTCCCATAATAAAAAATAATAGCAAAAATGCATAAAGCCTAGAAAATAAATATCCATTATACGACTTTAAATAAATCTTTATTTCTTGCCGAACAAAAAAAGCAAAGTAAATGCAAACAATAAATATAAAAAATCCAAAAAAATACTTATAAAAAAGCAAAATAGAATCAAAAAAAGTTGCTATTAATTTATGTTTTTCTAAAAAATTTTCTCCAAAAAAATATGAATAACTAAAGAGCAAACCTAGAAAAAAACACAGAAAAATAATAAAATTATTCAAAAATGCATATACTTCTTTTTTCATAAGCTTTAAGAATTAACTATCCTTATATAAATCATTATCTAAATCTTTGCTGATTTTAATATATTCCGAAACAAATCCAAATAAATAGGTAGAAAAAAAAGTTAAAACACAAAAAATAAAAGGAATAAAATCAGAGATCATACTCTTCCCTATTATTACATTGTAAATCCTGGGAAACTCAATCGAATAGACATTATAAATTTTTAAAAAAAGTATAATAAAAATAGGATAAAGGAATATTGCAAAACTATTTGAAAAAATAAGATTAAAAACATAATAAAACGAAAATAACAATAAAGAAATTCCCAATATATTAAAAATTAAATTCAAATAATTGAGTGAGAGTAGAAAATTATTTAAAATTTTTAAATCTCTGAAAAGAAAATCAACAAAATTATTATAAATCTTTTGCTCTAAAAAATTATTCTCAACAAAATCAATCTTACTAGAATTAGAAAGATTTGATTGGTAAGAAAAACCTTTATCCCCTTTTTCATTCTCTGAAACAATTAAAACCCCATTAAAACCATAAAATCCAGGCCTATTGCTAGAAAATATTATTTCATCATTTAAAAAATGCACAACCTCATCTTTAAGAATAAAATTATCATTTCTATTGCTATTAATATAGTAAGAATGAAAACTATAACTAACTAAAAATCCCAAATAAGAAAACAATAAAATAAGAACAAAGATAATACAATTAAAATGGAAAGACTCTCTAGACGACTTTAAAACTATCCCATAAAAAGGACAAGATATTCTCATAAAAGTAACAACAAGGGACAAAGGAAAAGAATAAATATAGGCATTGTAATAAAGACAATAGCTTAAAATAGAAAAATTAAAATACAAAAACTTATATTTTAAATAAAATGTACATATGAACATTAAAGAAAAAAGGCAAAATATTAAGATAAACCTGCAAATTATCAAAAAGATCAATCTTAAAGAATCAAACACAGCAAATCCTCCCCTCGAAAATTGAAAAAACTTTAAGCCTTTTTATTGTCGACCAAAATATTTTTAATCTTCTTCTTAGCCTCTTCAAAGCTAATTTGCAAAGCTAAGCTAATCTCGTGCTCCAATATTAACTCAAAATCATTTAAAATCCTTTTTTCATAAAAAGGAAGTTCTTTTTGAGTAGATTTTTTATATAAAAATTTATATAACTTTGCTGTATCTAAAATATCGCTTTTTTTATAAAATTCATGACCACCATCTTTTATTTTTTTTGAATCTATTTGACCTTCAAACTCTTTAATAACATCAAAAACTTCTTCTACCTTTTCCCTGCTAACCAAAGCTCTAATTCCAAAATCATCAACCTTAGCAACGGGAACCATAAAAATCATATCATTAAATGGAAAATGTATTTCATAATAATCAATAATCTCCCCATTAAACTCTTTAGTCCTAATATCCTTAATCGTACCTACTCCATGCATTGGATAAACTACTGATTGATTTAGCAAAAATGCCATACTTACCTCATAAAATATAGATAGTTAAAATTTAAAAGCTCATAAAAAAACGCTTAGATTGGTTCTAATATAAAATTTATTTTCATAAAATAAATTTTCAAGATATCTATCATTACAAAAGCTTATTATTACACTGGGAGTAAGTTTATTAATATTTGCAAAAAACATTTCTTTATTTCTCTTTACAGCTTTTAAATCATAATACCCAATAAAACTAATTTCTTTATGAGATTCTTTCAATCTTAAAAATTTTTTCTTTGAAATCACTTTATCTTTGTCAATAATATAACATGTTTTATGGGCATTTTCTAGTATTTCCATTAAAATAAGAATAACTGTATTTGAATCATAACAGTCAATATTAACTCTTTTAAAAATCCTACAAAAAAATCTTACAATCTTAGAATTTAAAAAAACAAGAGAAGAATTTTTAATGTGATTTCTAAACTTTTTAAAAATCAAAGCCTTTAAAAAAGCTTTAAGCCCAATAAAAATTACTATTGAATGATAAGGATGCCCCGAAAGGTAGACAAATCTGCTTACAAGCTTGCTGCGACTATCAAAAACATCTATAGGCACACCTAAAAAATAAAATCTGTCTGGTTTTGAATATATGTCTTTTAAATTAGCCATTATAATCCTCTAATAATGCCTTAAAATAAGCAAGCGAATAAATAATAGCCGTATCTGCTCGTAAAATGGAAGTGTTAAACCTTACAAAATTAAAGCCCTTCTCCTTAAAAAAAACAATTTCTGACTCCGAAAAGCATCCTTCCGGGCCTATTATAATTCCAATTTTGCCAAAATTGTCAAAACTTTCATTCTTGCTTAAAATCATTCCGCTTGGATGAGCAACATAATATCTTGTAGTGCAAAAAGAATAAGGTAAATGAAAAAAATTATTATAAAAATTAATTTTCGGAACAATTTTATTACCACTTTGCTTTAAGGCCGCATCTATTATTTTTGAAAATCTTAAAATTTTGGCAGATGCATTGCTTATATCCATTTTAGATACAGAACGGTCCGCATTAACAATATTAATTTCTGAAACTCCAATCTCAACAACCTGTCTTAATACCAAGTCTATTTTTTTGCCCTTTAAAGTAGAAATAAAAATACTTATCTCAAAATTATTTTTTTCAATTTTATATATTTTATTGGTAGTAAACCTAATAAAATTACTACCAATCTTTACTATTTCTGAGACCCTTAATTCCTTATCTTTTAAAAGAATGTTCAGCTTATCACCCTTTTTAAGTCGTCTTACATTAACAAGATGATGATATATTTTTATATCTTTAACAATAATAAAATCGCCTAATAAACAATTCTCATCCAAAACAATTTGCTTCACAATTTAATTACCTAATTTAGACAAATATTCACAAGCTGTTTTTAAAGCCTTGTCATAATGTAGATTATAAATCGGCAATTCTTTATTATTGTCTTGATAGTAATTAAAAAACACATACTTGCCTAAAAATTCTTTATCGATTTTATATTTTGGATTTTCTTTGACAAGATTTTCAACAAAAAAATCAATCTCCTGTTCTGTAATGGATTTTTTACCCTTCAAAAAGCCTTCTATCAGCTTTTTATCAAAAATTTCTTTATATATTAATGCTTCCTCCTCAGAAAAATCTGGGGATTTTATTTCCAAATCGGGCTCAATTCCAACCTTATGAATACTCTTTCCAGATGGAGTATAATACTTTGAGCTTGTAATTTTAAATCCACCAGTATAAAAAGGAACTACATGCTGAATAAGCCCCTTGCCATAAGACCTTTCACCTATAATGTAGGCTCTCTTATTATCTTTTAAGGCTCCTACAAAAACCTCTGATGCTGAGGCTGAAGATCTGTCTATTAAAGCAACAATTTTTATATCAGGAGGTAAAACTTGTTTTGAACTTGCCTTATAATCAATAGGCTTGCTAGAATTTCTTGATTTTGTGGAAACAATAATTCCTTTAGATAAAATATCATCCGCCATTTTTATAGCTGCCTGAAAATATCCTCCAGTATTAAGTCTTAAATCTAAAATTAAAGATTTAATATTTTTATTTTTAAGATTATCTAAAGCTTTTCTAAAATCTACAGAGGTGTGTGGATTAAAGCTTACTATTCTTATATAACCAATATCTGAATTAATAACATCATACTTGATTGTTTGTATTTCTATCTTCTCTCTTGTAAGTTCAAAATCCAATGTTAAATTTTTTCCTCTAAGAATAGATACTTTAACTTTTGTGCCTTCTTTACCTTTTAAAAGATCAACAACTTGATCTACCTCCATAGAATATACACTCTTGCCATCAACAGCGGTAATACAATCTCCAGATTTAATTCCAGCCTTATAAGCTGGACCTCCTTCAAAAGGCGTAACAATAGAAACACACGCGCTATTAGGATCAAGATCTTTTATCTTGTCTTGCTTATCTTGGGAATGCATTTTTTTTATTATAGAAATTCCAATGCCAACATAATCTCCTACTGTTGTTTTTGAAATTTCTTCTAAATCTTTTTTTGTCAAATATTGAGAATAAGGATCGCCCAAGGCTTGAAATATTCCTTTTAAAGCCCCTTCAAAAATTACTTCATCGCTTACAGGATCAACATAATTTTCCTTTACAAATTCAAAAGCTTGAATCATCATCTGCTCATAATTTGATCTTGATAACTTATTATTAGATTCATCAAAAGCAAAAATAGATTCAACAATTACTAAAGAGCTTATACCCAGAGTCAATAGAAAATATACACATATTAAAAATTTATTTTTCATTTATTCATTCCTAATGCAAAAATTAAAACTTGATTTTATTTCCATAATATAATATTTTAAAACTATGTTAAACTCACATCCTAAAAAAACACACCACCTTTACAGAGCAGGACTTGTTTTTTTACAAATTACTGAAAGCTTTTTAATCTTAGTCTTATTATACCAAGCCATTAATAAATTAATTTTTATTAATAACTATTCCATAAAGTTTATGCTAACATTTATCTTATACTCACCTGAATTTTTCATGGCCAATTTAACAATCTATTACTTTGTCTACGAAAAATTCAAAATTCTTCACAGCACTATAGTAATAACTAAACTATTTCAAATAATATTAACATTATTACTGTTCATCTTGGGATTTACTTTTAAAATATACGTCTACCAAACCTCTCTGATCATACTTTTAGGAATTACAGTAGTTTACCTAGTATTTAACGTAACAATATTAGCACTAATTAAAGCAAAAATAAAAAAATCGGAGTAAAGTTTGATTATTATTCCTGTAGCCAGTGGTAAGGGGGGCGTTGGCAAATCCCTTTTTTCAGCAAACATAGCAATTTGCCTGGCAAACGAAGGAAAAAGCGTATTACTTGTTGATCTTGACCTTGGAGCATCTAATTTGCATTCAATGTTAAACATTACGCCCAAAAAAAGTATAGGAACATTTTTAAAAACAAAGATTAATTTTTCAGACATTATTATTCAATCTGGAATTAAAAATCTCAACTTCATTGCAGGAGATTCTGACATTCCAGAACTTGCTAATATCGCTGCTTCTCAAAAAAAAATCATAATAAAAAATTTAAAATCTTTAAAATATGATTACTTAGTGATTGATCTTGGAGCAGGAACAGCTTTTAATATCATAGACTTTTTTCTAATGTCAAAAAGAGGAGTAATAGTAACAACTCCAACAGTAACAGCTACAATGAATGCATATTTATTTCTTAAAAATATAATATTTAGACTGTTATCAAGCATGTTTAAAAGAGGAACAAAAGGAAATGAAATTCTCAGAGCAATAAAACAAAATTCAATCGATCTTCAAAGAGTTTATATACCTAATTTGCTGCTAAAACTTGAAAACGAAGATCCTGAAAATTATTCTAAATTTAACAAATTGTTTAAGACAATTAGTCCTTTCATGATATTTAATATGCTAAAAGCTCCCAAAGACATTGAAAAAACCGAAAAAATAATAAAATCCGCAAAAAACTATTTAAGCATAAATTTACAAAGCATTGGAGCAATCTATAAAGATGAAATGGTTGATCAAGCTTTAAACAATAAAATACCCATCACTATATACAAACCTGCAAGCCCAACTTCTAAAAGTATAAAAAAAATTGCAAAAAAATTAATCGAAATTGAAGATTTAACAAATGATGCCGAGCTTTTAAACGAAGAAGATTTAAATGAAAGTTATGATTTTGTACTAAGAGAAGCTCAAGAAGAATATATTGAAAAAATTGAATACCTTGAATCTTTGATCAAAAACAAAACAATAGAAAGTAGTGAAATTATTGATATAATAAAAACTCAGAAAAGAGAAATCGAAACCTTAAGAAAGCAAAATATGTTATTTAAAAAAAAGCTTTTTGAAAAGCTTGAAAAGGCTAAGGAGGTCTAATGCCAAATTACATAAATTATCCAAGTTGGTTACATCCTGAAGTGATTCAAGGCATACCAATTACATGGTATAGCCTATCTTATATTTTAATTATACTAATCTCTTATAAGTTTATTTGGTATCAAATACAATCAGATAATGTTGATATAAAAAAAGAAAACTATGAAACATTTATGTTCTCACTTGTGCTTGGAGCAATTTTAGGAGGCAGATTGGCATCTACCTTGGTTTACGACAAATCAGGAATTTATTATTCTAATCCTTGGCTAATACTTTTGCCATTCGACCAACATTGGAACTTTACGGGCTTTAGAGGCATGGCCATCCATGGGGGTTTTCTAGGGGCAATAATTGCTCCTCTAATCACAATAAATACAAAGCTTAAAAATACAAATGTTCAAAAATATTTTCTAAAACTAACAGACTATGGATCAATAGCTTTTTCTTCTGGCTATATACTTGGAAGACTTGCTAATTTCGCAAATGCAGAACTTTATGGAAGAGTAATGAAAGGAGGAATAATATTCCCTAATGCAGAACCATTTGACACAAATATACCGGGTGTAAAAGAATTTGCATCATCAGTAGGACTTGAAATTTCGCCTCATGACCTGCTAATCAACCTTCCAAGAATACCCTCTCAACTTATTGAAGGATTTTTCGAAGGGCCTGTAACTTTTTTGTTGCTATGGTTTTTATTTAGAAAAATAAAAAAATATGATGGATTTATTTTTGGTGTATATGTAATGCTTTACGCTTTTTTCAGATTCTTTATTGAATATTTAAGAGAGCCAGACAAAGAACTTGGATTTATAATAACCTACAAACCAATTAAAAGTCTGTCTGAATTTTATTTTTTAAACATATCAATGGGACAAATTCTCTCACTAGCGCTGATGCTCTCAGGTTTAATCTGGATAATAGTCACTAAAAAAATTGCAGATAAAAAAATAAAAAATAACACCAACTTGGCATACAAAAATTAAAATAAGAGCAAGCCAATAAAATGAATAAAGTTAATAATTATCAAAATATAAATTCAGTTATAATCTCTAAAAAAGAAGTTGATCTTAGAGATCTCGTAAAGCTTAAATCTATTTTCAACTTAATTCAAATCGTAAAATCTGAAAAAGCTTTATATAACGAGTATTTAAAACAAAATAATATTAAATTCGCTATTATTTATAATTATGAAAAACCAATAGATTTTTCAATAAACATTGCAAACGAATTAAAAAATGCAAACAAAATCCATTCTATTATAATTAGCAACGAAAAATTTGATGAAGAATATTTAAAACTTAATCACATAGAAATAATAAAAGATATAAACGAATTGGAATATAAGCAAAGCTTAATACATCAAAAAAAAATATTTTGCGACAATAAAAACACAACTCTGGATTTCTTTTTAAATTTATCAGAACTTATAAAAGAAATAGTAATCATCACAAACAACAAAAATGAAATTATTTATATCAATGAAAAAGGTAGTAAAAATCTTAATCTTCCAATGAAAACCTCTGGAAATATTATCAAAGTAACCGACATAGACATCAGAGATTGGGAAAAGTTAGAAAAAATAAATTTAAGTTACCACACAAATTCTATTCCTGAATTTAAAAATATATTAATAACCGATTGTCTTTTAACTTTAAAAAATAATAAAAAACTACATGTAGATATATTTATTAGCACAATCGCTCAAAACAATATCGATAAATTAATAACAATTAAAGAAATATCAAACCCTAATAAAATAGAAAACTATAAATACCTAGAAATTATTGATTCGCAAGACGAGATGCAAAATGCCAAAGAAATTGAAAAATTATTAGTAAATCATATGGATATTTACAAAAAAAAAAGAATATATTTGCTTAATTTAGACATATCCCTAACAGCAGAATATGAATACAAAGAGGATCAAGAAAAGCTTAATATGAAAATGCTTAAAATAATGTATTCAAAAATAATGTCATTATACTCTGAATATATTTTTAAACTAAAACACAACAATTTAATAGTAATCATATGCACAAGTGGCGGCGAAAAGCAAATAATCTCAATTGCCAAAAAAATCAAAAAAACAATTACGCTGGCATTTAAAAAAGAAGATATTATTATATTCAAATTCAATATTGGAATAATAGAGGTAAATTTAAAAGAAAACTTAGAATTCAAAATTCCTAAATTAATGATGGCTACAAAAATATCATCGGAATACAACGAATCTAATCCCACCATATACAAAGAAGAACTACCAGAAGCAGTGATTTTAAAAAATCAAAACAAAATCTTTCAATATATACTCAAAGCAATAAAAAATGATTTTTTTACTCTTTATTATCAAAAAATCAATCCTCTTAAAAAGAACTTAAAGCCTAAAATAGAAATCTTAACAAGACTTTTTGACCACATGGGCAAACCAATTCCAAACAATCAAATTTTTAACTTAATAGATAAGTATAATTTAACTGTTGAGGTTGATACATTGGTAGTTACAAAGGCTTTAAGAGAATACAAAAGCTTTGTATCAAAAAATGGAATTCACATTTTCTCAATTAACATATCTCCTTATTCACTAAAATCCCAAAACTTTAGAATCTTTTTAAGAGATACTTTATTGAAAAGTCAAATCCCGCTTCAAAATATATGCTTGGAAATAACAGAAACTGGAATTCTTGAAAACTTTGAGATAATAAACAAATATTTTCAAGAATTAAAAAGTTTTGGAATTAAACTAGCACTTGATGACTTTGGAAGCGGACATACATCACTCTCATATATTAAAACACTACCAATAGACTTACTTAAAATAGACGGATCTTTCATAAAAGCAATAAACTCTAGTGAAATAGACTTTGTAATAATAAAATCTATTAAAAAAATAGCAGATACAAAAAACATAAAAATTATTGCCGAATTTGTGTATAATGAAGAAATATTAAAAAAAATAATTGAACTAGAAATAGATTATGGGCAAGGATTTTTATGGCACAAACCAGAACCAATATAAATTCTAAAAAAGTGAAATCTAAAAATATACTTATGGCTAAATTTTATTAAATTTCAACAAAAATTATTTTACATTGGAAAAGGAATAAAATTAATGGGAAAAAAATAGCATTAATAGCACACGATAAAAAAAAGGAAGATTTGATAAATTTTGTCAAACAAAACTATCACTTCTTGTCCAAATTTAAGCTTATTGCAACAGGAACAACGGGATCTAAAATCCAGCAAGCTACCGATCTTGCAATTATTAAATGTAAATCAGACCCTATGGGGGGGAGGAGACCAGCAAATTGGAGCTGAAGTAGCTGAAGGAAATATCTTGGCTATATTTTTCTTTAGGGATCCCCTAACAAGCCAGCCTCACGAACCAGATGTGTCAGCTCTTATCAGACTTTGCGATGTACATAAAATACCGCTTGCAACCAACATAAAAACAGCAGAGATTTTAATAAAAGGACTTGAAAGCTTGATTTTATAGACTTAAATCTAAATCAAAGCCTATAAAAATCAAAAATATAAATTAATTCGTTAGCATAGGTGAAATTTTTTCAACACCGTCGATAATATAATTAACAGCTTCAAGGAAAGTCTTGGCATCTAAATTATTCTCATCAACTATAATTTCCAATTTTGAATTTTTAATATTAAGATCTTTAAAAGTGCCAATAAGATCACTTTTAGCGCCATGTAAATTACTATTTATAATCTTTTTAAAGTCAGGGGTAATCCCAACAAAAATAAAGGCTTCTTTTCCAAAAATATTAATTGGAACTTCTCCCGCATAAATATTGTCATAAAAATAAACTATTAGCTTTGCATTCTCTTTTGAGGGTATTGTTTGAAAATATCCATCTACTTCAGAAAAATAAAAAATCTTTATATTTTCTCCTAAACTTTTTCGATCTTTTTTTGAATGAACTACTCCCATAGCATGAAAAACATGCCCAATAGTATGTTCATCAATTTTAGAATCATCAAGCTTAGAAGAGCTCTCTGTTTCTTGCTCTTCAACATATTCATTTGAGCTATCTTTTGAAGTACAAGCAATTATTAAAAAAAATAAAAACAATGGCAGATAGTCTTTTAAAAAACCATTTTTATACATAAAAATTCTCCCTTATAATTTATTAATTATATTAAAATTAAAAGTAAGTTTACAATAAATAATTTATTTTGTACACACTTTAAAAACAA
>NZ_JAJNFB010000016.1 GCF_021043605.1 Borreliella americana | reverse complement strand
TCTTTAATGGCTTGTTGACGTGTTTTTGTGTTTTCAAGATCAATGGGTTTTATTGAATAAACCCTAGATTTAAGATCCTCTAGTTGTTGCGGTTTCTTGTCTTCTTTATTTAATTGAAAAATTTCTTTTTTGTAAGGATCTTTTGGTATATTAATTAGATTTGGTTCAATATCTTTTTTTATTAAGGTTAATAGTAAATTTGAGGCTTCTTTATTTTTTAAACTTTCAATCAACTCATTTACTTTTTGAAATTTGTTGCTTAGCCCTTTTTTAATTAATTCTTTTAATCTATTTTTTCCAAGTGTGACTCTCCCAGTATTAATATCGTCTAATATTTCATAGAGCTCTTTTTTTATTAAATAACTATATGGTCTATGAATTTTTCCTATTATTGTTTTACTGGGCGGAGAAAGTTCACTTTCCTTTTGGTGGGGATTTGAAGGAATTTTTTTTAAAGATGTAGAATTGTTATTGTTTAAATATTTGTTGTTTTCTGGAGTTTTTAAAATATGCTCTGAATTTTTTTCTTTGGATAAATTTGTGTTTTGCTGTTCATTTTCTATTTTTTGAGAGTTGTTTAAAATATTTTCACTATTTGATTTTTCACTTAATTTTTTTTTTAGTTTTTCCAAATTAAATAAATTTTTTTGGTCATTAACGCTTAATTTAGGATTTGGAGATTGCATTGTTTGCTCTACTTTTTCTTTTGGGTTTGTATTTGGTTTTATTTTTTCTGGGATTTTGCTTTTTTTAAATTCAGATATGTCTTCATCTTCGATGCCAACATCATCGTTTCTGTCAGAGTAGTTTTCTGTTATTGTGCTGTCTTTGATGTATCTATTATTAAATGCTATATCAAAATTTTCGTTTGCATTTGTTTTTGCATTGTCTTGACCTTTGATCTTGTCTAAGATTTGATTCGCAGAATCTCTTTGCAAGTCGTTTGATTCAAAAGGACTACTGTTGGCAATTTCTGCTAGTGTATTTGTAAGCATTGCGATGTCTTCATTTTGGGGATATTTCTCTTGCAGAAGTTTTGCAACAGAATATGCTTTTTTATAGTTTCGATCTATTACGCTATTTTTAACTTCGTTTAGCATTATTTCTCTATTTTTGTCATTTAATTTGCTTTGATATATATAGTAACCAAAGCCCCCAAATGAAAAGATAAGTAAGAAAATTAAAAGCAATAATACTGAAAAATTTGTATGTTTTTTATTCATCTATGTATAACTCCTCTTGCCAATTAAGTTTTTCTAGCTCAATTAAAGAATTTGTTTCTAGATTGTCTTTAAAACTATCTTTAAGTATTTGATTTTTATCTTCTTTTGCGTATACAATGTGCTCGGTTCGCCCCTTTAAACTTTTGTCAAGTTCTTCAAGATTAATTTTTTCATCTCTTAAATAACTTATTATAAGTAAAATGCTGTCTTTTTTTTCTGTTTTTGACCTAAGGGTAATAAATTGAGAGTAGTCGTGTATAGCCATAGTGTAAGAGTCCCAGGCCTTTTGATATTCTTTTTCTTTAGATGTTATTTTTCCCTGTTGAACATAGGCATTGGCCCTGTTTAGTAGTGCGCTGTCATAATTGGGCCTACTTTTAATAGAATTAGAATAATATTTTATTGCTAAAGGATAGTAACCTTCTCCTCTGTTAAACATTATGTTGCCCAATTCATAATATAGTATGTAATCGATCTCACCCCCTACTGCAATTCCATCAAGCAATGCTCCTTCTGCTTCTGTTAGTTGATTATTTTCTCTGTATGCTATTGATAAAAAGTAATAGCCAAGTTGTACTTTTGGATATTTTTTAATAGCATTGCTAAGTGTTTCGATTGCTTGAATATAATTTTTGTTTTTTATCTCTTCTTTACCAATTCTAATTAGCCTTTGAGAATATGCCAATTTTGAATTAAATATTAAAAGTAAAAACAAAATAAAAATCTTGCAATTTCTATTTAAAAATAAATAAATCCTCATTCTTTTTCCATTATACTTAATTTAGATTAAATGCCTTTAACTTTCATAAGCTCTTTTTTTAAAAATTATTTTTTGCTTCAATTTTGTTTTGAAAAAAAAATAAATTCTAATAAACTATTTTTTTCATTAGATTTTATCTTTTTATTGTTTTTTAATTCTACCAGATTCTCACAACATATTAAATACCATATTGCAGGTAATAATTTTTTTTCATTTTCATCTTCCAGTTTTTCAATAAGATTAAATCTTATATTATTGAGAATAATTTTTAAAATCCTCGATCTTGTTTTTAGTGATTTTATTAAAAGATATGATTTTTGGTAATCTAGTTGGTTAGGATTTATTTTTTGTATTTTGATTATTTTTTTAGGTATTGTAATTTTATCTTCGTCAAGGTAGAGGAGGATGTCTGATATAAATTTGAAATGCTTATATTCAATATTTGGGTAAAAAGATAGAAAATATACAAATATTTGATTTTGTATTTCAAAGGTTTTAGATTTGAAAAATTCTTTCATGTGTTGACAAAAAATTTTCTTATCCTTTTTATCAGCATAAATATAGAATGCAATCCATCCATAAGTTTCTATATTCTGAGAATTTTTTTTGACATAATACATAATAATTTCTAAAAATGAACTTTTAATGTATCTTTCTTTAAAGATTGAGCTTTCGTAGGGGTTGAAATTTGTTTTATCAAAAGATATGAAAAAATCTTCTGTTTGAAATTTTGCAGTTATAATTTCTTTTATTTTTTCTTTTATGTTGATTAATTTATGTTTTTCAATGTATTCAAGTGCATCTATGAAAGATTCCCAATTATTAGATATTTTGTCTTTGAAAAACCAAGTTAAATATTTTTTTGATATTGTTTTTTCAATTACATACAAATAACACTTTAATGAGTCTTGAAAATCCTTTGGAGCGTATTGTGTAAAATCGCTAAAAAAATAATTAAAGCTAATATTTTTGCTCGACCCTTTATAAAAAATTTCATTAAGACTTAAAGTTTTTAGTGCGCGTAAGTAGTTTAAAATTTCATTGTATTTTAGCGCTAAAATTTCTTCTTCCAAGTATTTGTAATGTTTTATTAAAATTTTAATAAAAATTTTTTTACTCAAACACCCAACCGGCCAATATGTAAGTATTAGCATTCTTTTTAATTTTATTAGTCTACTTTCTTTATTAGTTAAGCTTGATTTAAAAACTTTTTGATTTTCCGGTTGATATTGTAAATTTTTATTTAAAATATTTAGTATTTTTAATTTATTTTTGTTTCTTACAGCTACCAGAATGTCTATTGTTTGTTCTAGGGTGTCAATGTTAATATTGCTAGAAAAATTTAATATAATTTGCTTGTAAATGTCTTTTTTTTCTTGAGAATAATAAGGGCTATTTTGTATTTCAATTAGTTTTAAAAAGTTGCTAGATTTTAGTTTATATGTTGTTCCCAGTTTTTTGGTGTTGAGATTTGCTTCTTTGTTTATTTGGCTAAAATTTTTGCTTCTTACTATTTCTAATATCCATTTTTTAATTACTTCATTTTGAGTTTTTTTGTAGTAGTATTCTTCAAGTGAAGTATTAAATACATTTTTTTCTTTTTCGTAATCATTGCTAATTTTTATAAGTTCAATTATTTCAGGTTTTTTTAATTTGTAAAGCTGGGAAGAAATGCTATATTTTAAAACCTTTTCTTCTATATATTTGTTTATATACTTTTTTAATGAGGCAAGGGAATCATAAAATTCTGAATCCTTTTTAATTGTTTTCATTTATTCCTTTTTTTATAATTTTCATTAAATTTTTATCTTTTTTGGCAGAGTTTATTATTGCCTCTAGATAACCCTCAAGAGTTCCTATGTCAATTCTTTTTCCTTCAATATTTTTATATAATACTTTTTTTTGATCCATTAGCTTTTTTAAAGCATAAATGTGGTAGTATTCACCTTTTTGATGCAGTTTGAATCCTTCTTCTAAATGTTCAAAAAACTCATAGTTGTACAGGAATCTTCCAATAGATGCTTTATTGCTAGGCTCACTTCCAATTTTTGGTTTTTCAACAATGTTTTTTACATGGATTTTATCTTTGTAGAGATCTATTACTCCATATCTATTTATATTTTCTGGATTTTCAATGACAGACATTATGTTCTTTTCGGTTTTTTCATAAAGTTTTATCAATTGCAAGCTTAGTGGTGGATTTCCAATGTGAAGATCGTCAGGGTAAGCTACAATTACAGGCTCTTTATTTATCCAGGGCTTTGCATAAAGCAGGGCATTTCCTGTGCCTAGCATTTCTTTTTGCCTTATGAAGCTTATGTTAATTTTTTTGCTTTTAATCTTTTCTAATTCATCTTTTTTATTTTCTTTTAAAAAAATATTTTCAAGTTCAATTTCTCTGTCAAAATAATCTTCAAGAACTTTTTTTCGCCTTGAGTTTATTAATAAAATATCTTTTATTCCTGAATCGATAAATTCTTGAATAATATAATCTATGGCCGGTTTGTTTAAAATTGGTAGCATTTCTTTTGGAATTGTTTTTGTTATTGGTAAAAATCTTGTTCCATACCCAGCCGCCAGAATAATGCCTTTCATATTTTTCTCTCTTGAAATAAAATTATAGCAAAAATTTAGTTTTATATTATATATTCATTGTTTTTTAAAATTGTTTTAAAATTTTTATTTATGTATATAAGTTCGGGTAAATATAAAGGTAAAAAAATTTTGTTTCCCCAAAATGGTTCTGTTCGTCCTGTGATGTCTCTTGTTAGAGAAGCCTTTTTTTCTATTATTTTCAAGGATATTGTTAACTCAAAATTTTTAGATGTTTTTGCAGGGACTGGTATAATGTCTATTGAAGCTCTTAGTAGGGGAGCTAGCCTTGTCCATCTTGTTGAATGTAATAGAAAAATTAAAATTACATTAGTTAAGAATTTTAGTTTTGTTGAGGAATTTTATAAATTCTTTTTTCAAAGAGCAGAGGATTTTTTGGGTAAAAAAGATCTTTTTTATGATTTTATTTATCTTGATCCCCCTTTTAATTATAAAAATAAGATTAATTTGCTTGAAATTATTTTAAAGGGTAAAATTCTAAATGATAAAATTAATATCATTATGCATTATCCTGCTAGTGAAGATTTAAAGATAAATACATCAAAATTTTCAGTTTATAATTTAAAAAGGTATGGGGGATCAAAGCTTATTTTTTTGAGAATATTGTAGGATTTATTTTTTTCCATAACTAAAGAGAATGAGTTGAATTTCATTTTTATTTAATTCTGGAATGCTGTTTCTTATTACAAAATCATCCGCATTTTTAAAAGTATTTTTTTTATAATTTCCATTTGCATCTTTTATTAAAATTTCTTTGTTCTCAAGATCCATTATTATTTCTTCTATTTTGTAAGTCTGGTTTTTTTTGTTTATTATAGACAGATTTGGTATAATGCTAGTTTTGTATTCCATAACAGCAGCTTGAAAAAGATTTTCATTATTATTTTTTTTGTTTACATGTACTACTTGCCCATAGTCAAAAGGTGCAAGTATTGTTAAAAAATTTTCTAGCATTTTAATGTCAAATTTTTTATTCTTTGTTTGCTCTTTTGGCTCTTTTCTGCTCCAATAGTATTCCCCACTATTTTCTATTAAGAATTTAACAGCCTCTAAAGGGCTAGCGCTTTCTTTGGTTATTAT
This sequence comes from Borreliella americana, assembly GCF_021043605.1. Classification (GTDB taxonomy): domain Bacteria; phylum Spirochaetota; class Spirochaetia; order Borreliales; family Borreliaceae; genus Borreliella; species Borreliella americana. The sequence goes on along the minus strand of NZ_JAJNFB010000016.1, from coordinate 16,104 downwards.
TGGATTTACTAATTCATCGTAAGTGTCTACTATACAAAAAATTCTAACAAGCTCATGAATAAATTTGTTGATTTTTAGCTGTGGATGTCCAGTAGCATCAAGGTAGTCTTTTTGTCCACTTATTATCATTTTTGTAATAGCTGAAATATCTTCTCTTATTCTAAACAAATTTTTAGCAATGTTAATATTTTTCTCCAAGTGTTCTATTTTTAATTTGTGATGTTCTTTTAAATTTTTGTCTTTAAGGCTTATTTTATTTCCTATATTTTCTAATATTGTTATATGCATTAATCCTATTGAGTGCAGCAAAGATCCAAGTGCGGCTTGTAGTATCATGTCTTCTGCATAAAAAAATTCTGTAAATTCGGTATATTCAGTTTTATCAAGAAAAAATTTAATAGTTGAACGGGGTGCATTGTTTAAAGACCTTATTTTGTTTAAATTTGCAATTGTGATTAAAAAGTAAATTGTTGTATCGACTGAATGTAGTAGTATTGAATCACCCTCTGTTTTGACTTTTCCTTTGAAAAATTCATAGTCTCTTCTAGCAGAATATAAATATAATTTTTTTAAAGTTTTTTTATCTTTAAGGTTTTCTTTTGTTCTAAGCTTTTTAACATCAAAATAATGATATATTTCTAATAAAATTTTTTGTAAAGATGTTATTTTATGTCTTGGAAGTATTTTAAAGCTTCCTTCCAATATTTCTTTCCAATAAATTTGATTGGTCTCAGCTTCCATCAATGTATTTATTTTCATGAGCGGTTTTTTACCCTTGGTAATAAATATTGGGTCGTCTTCTTTAAAGGGCTTGTATACATCTTTTAGATTATCTATTAGCTTTTCTCTTAAATAGTTAAGATCGTCATTTAAAATTTCTTCATTTATTTTTTTTATCAGGTCTTCATATGATTCATCTTCTTCTTTTTTAAGTACAGGAATGTATGGCGTATTGCCCTTAGAAAGTATTTTAATGATTTTTTCATTTATTCTTGTGCCAAGTTTTGATAAGTTTCCTATTCTTGCAAAAATTATATCTTGTTCGTTTAGATCTTTTATTTGCTTTATTTCTTTAAGTATCACTTTGAGATCCTTTTAATCTTTAAATAAATGTCGCCGAGGAGAATCGAACTCCTGACACAAGGATTTTCAGTCCTATGCTCTACCAACTGAGCTACAGCGACGATTATAATTTAAATGAATGTATGCTGCCGAGGAGAATCGAACTCCTGACACAAGGATTTTCAGTCCTATGCTCTACCAACTGAGCTACAGCAGCATTTTTATTCTAGTACCTTAATTTTTTCATAAGTATATATGTTTGTCAACTCTTTTTAAATTTTAGCTTTCAAATGTAGTACTAAAAAATGATTTATAATTAGCTTTTAGGTTTTAAAATGGGCAATTCTATAAATTTAATTAATTTTTTAAAAGGTGTGCAGTATATATTATTTGAGTATTTTTTAAAAAAACCATTTAAAAAATACTCAAATAAAGATTTGTAATGCTATTTAATGCATAATAACAGAATTTAGAATTTGTATTTTACATATATTTAAAGAAAAAATTTATACTAATAAACTTTCAATTTCTTTTGTGAAGATATCGAAAGAAATCCATATCTGTTGAGAAAATTTTTCTTTTATCTTTTAATACTGCTTTATAACTTTCTAATGCCTGCCAGAATTTGTAAAATTCAATATTTTTGCCGTATGCATTTGAATAAATTTTTGCGGCTTCTCGATCTCCTTCAGCTTTTATTTTTGCAGCAGTGGCTTTTGCTTCGCTTAATATTTTCAGTTTTTCTTTTTCTATGCTACCAAGAATTTCTGTTTTTTCAGCCAATCCTATGCTTCTTTGTTCTTCTGCGATTTGTTGTCTTTCTGAAATCATTCTGTTGTTTACAGATTCAATAAGGCTTGGATCATAAGTAACTTTTCTTATTAGTACGTCTACAATTTCAATTCCAATATCTTTGGTATTGTTGTTTGCTATACGAATTATTTCTTTTTCGATTATCTTTCGTCCTTTTGTTATTTTATAAATACCGTTAATTTTTGTTTCCTGTGGGGTGAGTATTCCGTTAGACAAGCGTTGAATAGGATCGTTTGAGCTTCTTATAATTTCAAGCAAAGGGTATTTTGCGATAACTCCCCTAACAGCAGGTTCAATTGCTGCATCAATTCTAATGTAAGCTCTACTCATTGTTTTTATTGTTGTATAAAATTTATTTATGTCTGCAATTTTCCATCTAGCCGTTGTATCAATCCATATTAATTGCTTTTCTTCACCCCCTGTTGGGATTCTTTGAGGTTCTCCATCCCATCTAAGAATTATTTTGGGAAATATTTGCACATTTTCAATTAATGGGATTTTATATTTAAGTCCAGCTAAATTTTCAGTTCTTTGAATTTTTCCAAGTCGAGTGGTTATTGAAATTTCATTTTCTTTCAAAATATAAATTGGTTGAAAAATAGATAAAACAGCCAAACAAACTATTACTGTAAAGGTTATAATCTTTAGAGTAGATAATAAAAAATTTATTATAAATTTCATTTATTTTACCTCTTTAAATGGTAGAAAATTTTTGAAGTTTTTGTCAATTAATTCAATGTTATCTTTGTTTTCAAGTATTTCTTTCATGGTTTCATTGTAAAGCCTTTCTTTTGTAATATCGGGATTTTTCAAGTAAGCGTCTAGTATGGCATTAAAAATTTCTGTGTCTGCTAATGCATTGTTTATTCTGCTTTCTTTGTATCCTCTGGCTTCTTCAATAACCTTTAATGCTTCACCTTTGATTTTGGGAACTATTTGATTAAATTCTTTTTTTCCTTCGTTTATGTATTTATTTTTGTCTTGAATAGCAATGTTTACATCTTCAAAGGCTTCGTAAACTTTTCCTTTTGGGGGTAGGGCATTTCTAATTTGTACTTGAACTACATCAATGCCTAAATTATAATTATCTATTATTTCATTCATAGAAGACTTTACACCTTCTGTTACTCCCACTCTGTTATCATTTATTATTTCAAAAATAGTATTATCTCCAATCAATCTATTCATTGATGACTTTGCAATATCTTTAATTGTTGTTTCAGGATCTTCTACTTTAAACTTGAATGAATAAGGATCTCTTATTTTGTATTGCACTAGCCACTCAATGTTTATGATATTTAAATCTCCAGTAATAATCCTGCCTTCGTCGCTTGCATTATCATTTTCTCTAATATCGTTTGTAGATATTAGAAATCCAAATTTAATTTCTTGGACTATTTTTACGGGTACGATAAATTTTTCTTCAATCAATGGAATCTTGACATGTATTCCTGAATCAAGAGTTCTGTTAAGCTTACCAAGGCGAAGTACAATTGCTTCTTCTGATGGTCCTACTATGAATATGTTTGCAATAACTATTATTGATATTAATATTAAAGTAATAATAATTATTAAATACTCGTAAGTTTTATTAAAAATTTGTTTTATGTCAAACATTTGTTTCTCCTAATGTTTTAAATTATTTTTATTAAGCGAATTTTGTCACTACTTTTTGGATTTTATAAAAGTTATTGTTTCAATTTTATTATTCTGAATTTCCTTAATAAAATATTCTCCATCATTTGTTTTTACGGTTTCGTTTTTTGTTGGTATTTTGTCAAGTAGATCTATTAAATACCCTCCAATTGTATTTGTATATTCTTTATGTTTAATAGATATTCCAATTGCCTCTTCAATCTCGTCGAAAGTAGTTTCTCCAAGTATTGAGTAAGTATTCTCATTGATTTGAGTAATTAGAGGCTTTTCCTCTTTAATGTCGTATTCATCAGATATTGCTCCAAAAATTTTTTCTACTATATCTTCTATTGTAAGTATTCCTGAAAAACCACCATACTCATCGATTACGATTGCCATTAATTTTTGTTTTTTTCTCATAATATCTAGTATGTCTTTTATTCTTTTATTTTGTTGTACAAATACAGCCGGTTTAATAAATTGAGAAACGTTTTTATTCATATCTTTTTTATTTACTTCTATGAGGTCTTTAGCTATTAAGATCCCAAGTATTTGTTCTCTGCTTTGTCTTTTGTATATGGGAATTCTAGAGTATCCTTCTTCTTTGATCAATTTGATTACATCTTTTAGCTTTGATGAGCTTGAGAGTGAAAAAACTTCTGTTCTGTGAGTCATGATCTCAGAAGCCCTTACTTGATCTATGTCTAACATTTTTTGCATAAATATTCTAGAGTCATTTTTTAAAATTCCCAAGCTTCCTGCTAAAGAGAGCATATTTTTTATGCTCTCTTTAGTCATTTGGGAGCTAGTTTTAACTTTAAAGAGATTTAATATTTTTTTTATTATTTTGTTTATTATATATATTAGTGGACTAAATATAAAAATTAATGGCTTTAAAAAAAATGAAGTAGATAGAGCAATTATTTCATTATTTAGAATTGCAATTTGTTTTGGAAGTATTTCTGCAAAAATTAGAACGATTATTGCTATTAAGCCCGTTGATATTGTAAGCGCGCTGTTTCCGTATTTTTCAAGTACAAATTTTGTTGTAAGTGTACTTGCTACAATGTTTGATATATTGTTGCCGATAAGAATAGTAGTAATTAATTTTGAAGGAGACTGAACCAAGTTGTACACTGATATTCCCGACTTTCCTTTTTTCCTTATGTCTTGTATCTGAATTATGCTTAATGAAGTATAAGCTGTTTCAGATGCTGAGAAAATAGCAGATAATATTATAAATAGTAGTATTATAATTAATTCTAACATATATGTATTATTTTAATTTATCTTTAATAAAAATGCTTTAAGTTATGCCTTTTAAGTATAAAAATATTTTTAACTTGACCTTAGAAGGCGCTGACCGGAATCGAACCGGCGAATCAAAGTTTTGCAGACTTCTCCCTTAGCCACTTGGGTACAGCGCCTCGTAACATTGCTTAGTTTATTAAAAAAATAGAAAATTGTAAATATATTTTCTATTGAAGCATAATTTTAAATTTCTTAGCTATTTTTATTAGTTTTATGTAAAATTTTAATGTATGAATAAAAAGCTTAATGAAGTTTTATTAAAGTTAGATCAAGATTTAATAAAATGCGTAAAAGGTTCTCTTGATTTAGAAATATTGGGAGTTACTTATAGTTCTAAATTGGTTTTACCCAGGTTTGTGTTTTTTGCTCTTCCAGGAATTCATTTTGATGGACATGATTTTATTGAAATTGCAATTCAAAGGGGTAGTAATGTTGTTGTATGTTCACGAGATTTGGATTTTTACAGCTCCAATGTTACTTATATTAAGGTAGATGATTTTAACATAAGAAAATTTATGTCTAATTTTTCAAATATTTTTTATGATGAGCCTTCAAAAAAATTAAAAGTCATAGGAGTAACTGGTACTGACGGTAAAAGTTCTGTTTGTTATTATATATATCTTCTTTTAAAAAAAAAGGGTGTTAAGGTAGGTTTTATATCGACGGTATTTTTTGATGACGGGAGTGGGAGCTTGATTAAAAATCCTTATAGACAATCAACTCCTGAGTCCACAGAAATTCATTCATTTTTATGCAATATGGTTAAAAATGAAGTTCAATATGCAATTCTTGAATCTACTTCCCACGGACTTGACCTTGAAACAGCAAGGCTTATTGATGTTAATTATTTTGCAGCTGTTTTTACCAATATTGGACATGAGCATCTTGAATTTCATGGTACAATTCAAAATTATTTAAATGTCAAGTTAGGCCTTTTCCGGGCTGTTAGTGATGATGCTGGTTTTGGGGTTATTAATCTTGATGACTTTTATTCTTCTGATTTTAAGAATGCTGTTAAAAAATCTTTTACATATAGCTTAAAAAGCAGTAAAGCAGATTTTTTTGTCAGTTTTATTGATGAGAAAACCGATTCTACTAGGTTTGAATTTTATCACAAGGGTGTTAAATATTTTGCTAATGTTAACCTACTTGGGAGCTTTAATGTTGAGAATGTAATGGCTGCTCTTATTTTAGTTTCTCAAATTTTAAATAGCGATATTCAAGACATTGTTGACAAACTTATTTGCATTAAAAGTCTTGATGGGCGTATGGATAGTATTAATTTAGGGCAAAATTTTTCTGTAATAATTGATTATGCTCATACTCCCGGTTCTTTTTCTAAACTTTTTCCTATTTTTAAAAGATTTGCTACCAATAGATTGATTTCTGTTTTTGGCTCTGCGGGAGAAAGAGATATTGAGAAAAGATTTTTGCAAGGGCAAATTGCAGATGTTTATTCTGATTTAATAGTACTTTGCGATGAAGATCCAAGAGGCGAGGATAGTATGTGTATAATTAAAGACATTGCAAAAGGAATTGAGAATAAAGTTGCAAATCAGGATTTATTTTTTATTCCTGATAGAAAGCAAGCTATTGAAAAAGCAATAAGTATTGCAAAGGCGGGAGATTTGATTGTAACTTTGGGCAAAGGTCATGAAAGTTCAATAATTTATAAAAATAGAGAAATTTTTTGGAATGAACAAGAGGTAGTTAAAAATGTTATTTTAAATTTAGAAAAATTAGAAAAGGAGAATTGATTTGAAAAAAAATCTTATGTTGATATTTGGTGGTGTTTCTTTTGAACATGAAATTTCTTGCAAATCTGCTTATAGCATTTATTTAGCCCTTTTAGATTTAAATAAATACAATATTTATCCTGTTTATATTGATAAATGTACAGGTGTTTGGTATTTATTAGATTCTGTTTCCAATCCTCCAAAACCCATTAATACAGATGTTTTGCCCATTGTTAGTTTATTGCCGGGATTTGGAATTTTTGCAAATAACAAAAATCTTGAGATTAATGTTGTTTTTCCCGTTGTTCATGGAAGAACTGGTGAGGATGGTGCTATTCAAGGAATTTTAAAAGTTATGGATATTCCGTGTGTTGGTGCTGGTATTATAGGTAGCGCTATTTCTAGTAATAAGTATTTTTGTAAACTTTTGCTTAAAAGTTTTGATATCCCCCTGGTGCCTTTTATTGGATTTAGGCAACATGATTATTTTTTAGATAAAGAAGAAGTAAAAAGAAGTGTAAAGGAGGTTTTAGGCTATCCTGTTATTGTTAAGCCTGCAGTATTAGGCTCTTCAATTGGAATAAATGTAGCTTACAGTGAAAATCAGATTGAATCTTTTATTAAAGAGGCTTTAAAGTATGACCTTACCATTGTAATAGAGAAGTTTATTGAAGCTAGAGAGATCGAATGTTCTATTATTGGGAATGAAAAGATGAAAATATTTTCTCCTGGAGAAGTTGTTGTGCAAGATTTTATATTTTATGATTATGATGCTAAATATTCTGTTATTCCTGGTAATTCTATTATTTTTAATATTCCTGCACATCTTGAAACAAGCCAGTTGTTAAGCATTAAAGAATATGCCTTTCTTGCTTATAAGAATCTAGAACTCAGAGGTATGGCAAGAATTGATTTTTTTGTTGAAAAAAAATTAGGAACTATTTATCTTAATGAAATAAATACTATTCCAGGATTTACCGATATATCTATGTTTGCTAAAATGTGTAGCAATGATGGTCTTCAGTTTAAAGACCTAGTAGATAATTTAATCGATTATGCTTTTCAAAGTTACATTAATAGAAAAAAAAAGAATTAATTTTGAAGAGTAATTTAGATTAATTTAATTTTAAATTTTTTAGATTTTCAATCTCTTTATCATCTTTTAGTTTGAAGTATTCTAGATTTTTGTATTTTTCTGCTTTGGGCAATATTCCTGAATATTTGACTTTGTAAGAATAATTTATTTTTATATTTTTTTCTTCTGTATTATTGGCTTTATTGTAAATTTTAACTTGATTTTTTTTAATATGAATATTTGCAAATGCTTCATATGCTATATCATCTTGAGATTTAAGAGTAAATGCAATTGTTGTTTTTTTAGAGTTAATGTTTTTAAGCGAAAAGATAATTTTATTAGCTAATATTTTATAAGGAGTATTGCTTTGATAAATTATTAGTTTAGATGCGTTTTTAAAATGCAGCTCGATTTGATTTGCAATTTTTTGAGTAATCAAATCGACGCTATAAACAGCCCTTTCTGCTATATCTATTTTTTTAAAATCAATATTCATTAGCTCATCATCAGCTTCAATATTGGTTTTTAATATTTTTTCGTTTGCTTGTAAAGTTAGGTTAAGGTCATTTGAAATTATTTGGATAGGATGTTTCTTGTTTTTTTGATATTCAATTTTTATTTTATTTATTTTTTCTGGAAAGCTAACTGTTTGTTCTATTTGCATTTCATGTTCTTTTTTATCAATATTGTTGGATACTATGATTGTGGCTATTAAAAAAAAAGTTATAAGACCAAGTTTTTCAGCTTTTTTTAAATTTTGTTTAATTTTTGGGAGTTTGGATTTTAAATGCTTTGAGATATTAATAAATATGGTAGAGAAAAGACAAATTGATATTAGATAGCTTAGTGTAAGTATATTTTTGATTGCTGCAGCATTTTGTATTAATGCTATTAATACAAAATTTATTATCCAAATGATTAATACCACTATTTTCCGAAAAATAGTATTTTTATTTGGTTTTATTAACAATAAAATGCTTTTTATGATAATTATTAAGATAAATTCTATTTTAATAAACATTAATATTATTAGTTCAATAATAGAGGTTGATATTGCCAGGTATTTAAGTTGTCTGTAATTTAAATATATTGTGAAATTATATGTAAAAAGAGATAAAAGATTATGTATAAGTAAAGTTGCAAAAAAAGTTATTAGATATTTGGGATTTGTGATGCTGTAAACAGTTGTGTTCTCATAGTCTGCAAATATTTTATTTGTAAGCAATAAGGATAGGTAGGCGCTTGCAAATAAAGTAAAAAACAATCTTACTAATTTGTAGTAATTATTTTTTACTTTTTTCATAACTAAACCGGCCTCTTTAAATTTTCTAATAAATACAATGATAATTAAGTTATAACAAATGTAGGTTAATGCTATTAAAGCAATTTCGTTAATTATTATTTTTTTAAAAGGCATATCAATTACAATGTAGTGTGTTTCATCGGTATTTTTACTTTTGTACTCACTAGTTACTGCTTCTTCGATTGATTTGTAAATTTCAAAAATAGTATTTTTATTTCGAGCTAATATAGGGTTTAAATTATTATTTATTATTAAAAAGGGTATAGATTCATCACGATATAGATTGTATAAATTGTTTGATTTTTTTTCAGTTATTTTTGATGTATTAAAATCAAGTTTATTCTTTTCAAAGGTTTTTATAATAGCTTTTAAAAATCCCAAATTTGTTTTTGAATTTGTTATGAAAGATTCATTTTCTAAGTAAATTTTATTTTTTATTCTATTTTCGTTTAACATTAAGTATATTGTATTTGTATTTTTATCTAAATACTTATTGCTAAGTAAAATTCTGCTACTAATTATTGTATTTTGTTCTAAAGAATCATCCTCAACAAAAAAAAAATTTATGTTGTTTTCAGGATTGGTATTTTTAAGTTTATTTAAAAGCTCAATTGCAATTCCAATTGCTAAATTATTTTTTAAATTATTTTGTATTTTAATTGGAATAATTATATTATAAGTATTTGCGTTTTTCCCTTTAATTTTAGAATGTATTATTTTTTGTGAATACCCAATAAATCCAATTTCTTGTAAAAAATATTCCATATATTTAACTTCATTTGTATTAAAATATTTTTTTATATAATTAAAAGTGTTTATTATTTTTTCTTGTCTTTCATTTAGTTGATTAATTTTCCTAATGTGCGTTTTTATGCTCTTTTCAGTTTCTATGTTTGTAATTTTATTGCTTGAATTAAATACATTTTTTTCCATTTTATTTGGCACAATAGTGGAGCCTGTTGAGCTAAGCAATAACACTAATAACAATATATTAATTGTCATAATTTTTAATATCTTCTTCTATTTGCATTATTTGTAAGATATTTGGGTTTTCTTTTAAAGCAGAAATAATTTTTGTTATATTTTTGGTATTTGATGAGACTATTATATTTGTTATTCCGTGACCATTCCCGCAGTCTTCTATTTTTTCGCTAATAAGTCTTACGTCATTGAGTGTGAAAATGTTTTCAAGATAGCTAAATATTCCTTTTAGTTCTTTTAAAAGCAAAATAATGTGATGCACTTTTCTAGTTGGTGTTGCTTCCCACTCAACTTCAATCAATTGAGTTTTTTTATAGGATTTAAGTTTTTGACAATTTTCATTGTGCACTATTATTTCGTCTTTGTGTATTATTCCAATAATATCTTCACCTGTTGTTGGACTGCATTCAGGGTCTATTGCAATTCTTTTTATTTTTGTTTTTGTATAAGATTTAAATAAGCTGAAAAGCTTTCTTTGCTCTTTGTTTGCTCCAACAAGATACGCAATAATATTGTTGTCTACAAAAATTGTGTTGTCATTTTTGTTAAGCCATGATCTAATTTTTGATCGGGCCTTTTTTGTTCTTACGCTGTTTAGCCATATTACATCCGGTTTTGAGTCTTTTGAGGTGAATATTTCAACAATTTGTTCGTTTTTAAGTGGCTTTGTGATTGAGCTTATTTTTCCATTTATTTTTGCATAAAGAGCCTGATCTCCAATGTCTGTATGAATTATGTATGCAAAATCAATTGAATTTGATCCAAAGGGAAGCTCTACTACCTCTCCTTCTGGGGTGTAAACATATATGAATGTATTTAATAATTCTTTATGTATGTCATTCATTGAATATTGACTTTTGTTGGCCGATTCTTGTTGCCATTTTTTTATTCGGTTTATGAATGAAAGATCATCAGCTTTAAGTTCAATTTGTTCTTTATATATCCAGTGAGCTGCAACCCCATAATTAGCAATTCTGTCCATTTCTTCTGTTCGAATTTGTATTTCAATAAGCTGGTTATCCTCGGGTATTCTTACGGTAGTATGTAGTGATTGATATTTATTTTCTTTTGGGCTTGCAATGTAGTCTTTAAGTCTTCCTGGAATTGGTTTCCACACCCTGTGAACAATTTCTAATATCTCATAACATTCTTTTTGCTTTTTACAAATTATTCTTATTCCTAGAGTATCAAAAATTTGAGTAAGCTTGTTTGTTCTTGTTTGCATTTTTCTAAATATTGAATAAAAGTGTTTTGATCTTACTGTAATTTCTGCTTCAATTCCGCTTTTTTGAAGTTCTTTTTCTATTGATAATTTACCTTTATATAATTTTTTTTCTCTTTCTATTTTTGTTTCAGATAAAAAATTTTTTATTTCTTTATAATCTTTAGGATAAAGATGCTTAAACGAAAGATCCTCAAGATATGTTTTAAGAGATGAAATTCCAAGGCGTTCTGCTATTGGAACGTAAGTTGAAAGGCAATCTTTTGCAATCCTGTCTTGTCTGTTTTTAGGCAAATAAGAGAGAGTTGTCATATTATGAAGTTTATCCGCCAGTTTTATTATTATTATTCTAATGTCGTGTGTCATTGCAAAAAACATTTTTGAGATAGTATTAGCCTCTTTTATGCTTCTTGTTTTGTTATGTAAATCATGAATTTTGGTTACACCGTCTATTAAACTTAAAATTTCCTCGTCAAATTCTTTTACTATTTCTTCTTTTTCAACATTTGTATCTTCAAGTACGTCATGCAGTAGTCCAGCAATGGTTGCTTTAAAGTCTAGTTGAAATTTGGCAAGAAATAATGAAACCATTATTGGATGAATAATGTAAGGCTCTCCACTTTCTCTGTATTGGCCATAATGGAGCTGTTCTGCTATTTCTAGAGCTTTAAATATGTTTTTTCGTTCAAATTCATTTTTGTAAGTATTCTCAACAGTTTTTTTAAAAATATTTCTAGCTTTTTCAAGATCATTTATCTTTATTAAGTGTGCAATTTCGTATGCTTGTATCATTCCTTTGTCCTAATATTAGTGCCCTTGCTCTCTTTTCAAGATCGTAGATTGTTTTTAAATGCAAAAATCCTTTTTTTATTGCAAAATCTTTCAAGCTTTTTATTTGCCAAGGGGCTGATTCTATTATTATTAGTCCATTTGGATTAAGCTTTTCTTTTGCTTGACTTAATATTTTTCTAGAAATATTAAGCCCATCTTTTCCAAATCCCAAAAGAGCTTTTGTGGGTTCTTTTTTTATTTTATTTTTTATTTCTAATTCTTTTTTGTTTAAATAAGGAGGATTTGTAATAATTATATCAAGCTTTCCCTTTATACATTTTAGCAAATTAGAGTGAATTATTTCTACAAATTTTTCAAGTTTGAGCTTTTTTGTATTTTTTTTAACTATTTGTAAAGCTTTTGTTGAAATGTCTGAGAGTATTACTTTTTTCCTCATGTAATAGGCAATCGAAAGCCCTATGCATCCACTGCCGCAGCATAAATCTAATATTTTATTAAAACTATTTTGTTGGATTTGAATTAAGGCTTCTTCAGCTAAACATTCTGTATCAAATCTTGGGATTAATACATGCTTGTTTAGGCTAAATTTAATTCCCATAAATTCTTTCTTTTGAAGTATGTAGTGAATAGGAGTTCCTTTTTCTATTTTATATATTTGATCAAAAAAAAGTTTTTTTTCTTTTTTTGTTAAGCTTTTTTTTATATTTGCAATTATTAATTCTTTTCTGGTTTTTAAAATTAATTCAAGTATTAGTAACGCCTCTATTGTATCTAAATTTTTGCTTTTAGCATAATTTATAACTTCGTTTATATTCATTGCTATATGTTGTTGCTTTTTAATTCTTGTTCTTGAAGTGCTATCATTAAGGGGTCAAGAAGTGGATCAAGTTCTCCTTGCATAAATTCTTCTAATTTATAAAGAGTGATGTTTGCTCTATGATCTGTTATTCTATTTTGAGGAAAATTATAGGTCCTAATTCTTTCAGATCTATCTCCTGAGCCTACCTGTTGTTTTCTATTGCTTGATCTTTGCTCTTGTTTTTTAGAATCTTCAAATTCATAAAGCCTTGCTCTTAATATTTTCATTGCTTGATCTTTGTTTTTGTGCTGACTTCTTTCGTTTTGACACTGTACAACAATTCCTGTTGGCAGGTGCGTTATTCTGACTGCAGAATCAGTTGTGTTGACGTGTTGTCCACCAGCTCCAGATGATCTGTAAACATCAATTCTTAAATCTTTTTCATTGATATCAATTTCAGTTTCTTCAATATTGGGTAGCACCGCTACAGTAGCAGCTGAAGTTTGAAGCCTTCCGTTAGACTCTGTTATGGGTATTCTTTGTACTCTATGAACACCACTTTCGTATTTTAATTTTTTAAATACATCTTTTCCTTTAATTTCAAAGATTATTTCTTTAAATCCCCCAAGTTCTGTTTCATTAAAGTTTATTATTTCTGTTTTCCATTTTTTTTTCTCTGAATATTTTATATACATACTATAAAGATTGTTTGCAAAAAGAGCAGCTTCTTCTCCACCTGTTCCGGCCCTAATTTCAATTATTATATTTTTGCTGTCATTTTCATCTTGAGGTAAAAGTAGTATTTTTATTTGATGTTCAAGGTCTTCTTTTTTTTTGTCCAGATCGATTAGTTCTTGTTTTATCAGCTCTTTCATTTCTTGTTGCTCTTCTTTTTCCAAGATGGTTTTGTTATCATTAATTTGACTTATTATTTTTTCGTATTCAATTTTTTTAGTATTTATTTTTTCTAAATATGTATATTCTTTTATTATTTTTGAATATTTTTTTTGATCCTTAATTAGATTAATATCTTGCAATTTTTCTTCTATCAACTTAATCTTACTTGTTGCTGAATTTAATTTTTCTAAAAGCATTATGGTTTCTCCTGAAAGATAGTAATAGTTTATATTAATTTTAGATTTTTTTGTTAGACTTTTTAATAAGTTTTGTGTGGATGCTCATTTTTATGTTTTATTTTAATATTCTTTTTTAAAACTTATTTTATTAAATGAATAGAATAAGCTTGATTAAAAAATCAATTATATTTTTTCATGTTTTTTTATATAATGAATGTTATTAAGTTGGATATTAAAGTTAGATTAGGTTTTGTTGTATTTATATATAAAATGAGCTTTACGTATTATTATTTTGGTGAATTTGAGGTAGTTAAAGTTATATCTTTGATAAACCGATTTAAAAGGGGTATTTATGTTAAACGAAAAAATTTTGGATGCTTTAGAAGATCTCTCGAGTATTTCTGATGATCAACTTCTTGATGTCACTGAAAAATCAAAAAGAGGGTATCAGTTGATCAAGGAGGAAAGGCTCTCTGAAGCGGAAAGTTTATTTTCTGATATCCTTGAAAAGGATAATGAGAATAATTATGCTCTTGTTGGGCTTGGGGACATTGAAAGAAAGAAGAATAATTACGATAAAGCAATAGTTTATTATCAAAAATGTCTTGTAAAGCATCCAAGCAATAATTATGCTCTTTTTGGACTTGGAGATTGTTACAAAAATTTAGATAATTATAAAAAAGCCACAGACATATGGGAAGAATATTTAAAATATGATCCTGAGAATATAACAGTTTTAACAAGAGTTGCGGCATCTTACAGGAAGCTAAAAAATTTTCAAAAATCTAAGCAAACTTATCTTAAGGTAATGGAATTAATGCCCGATAATGATTATGCTCTTGTAGGTATTGGCCATTTGTATTACGACTTTAAAGAATATAAAGAGGCTTTAAAGTATTGGCTTAAAATGTATGAATTAAATCAATCCAAAGTTGATGTTAGAGTATTGACCTCAATTGGTAATTGTTATCGCAAGCTAAGGGAATTTACCAGAGGAATTTATTTTTTTAAAAAGGCTTTAGAAATTTCACCTAGCAATTTTTATGCTGTTTTTGGACTTGCTGATTGTTATAGGGGAAATAAGGAGTACAAAGAGGCTTTAAAATATTGGCTTGATATTATCGAAAAAGATCCAAAAAATAATTTGGTTCTTACAAGAGTAGGAGATGCTTATCGCTATTTAAATGATTATGAAAATTCTCAAATTTATTATAAAAAGGCTCTTGATGTTGATTTTGATATGTTTGCCATACTTGGACTTGCTCTTATTCAAAAGGAACAAGGTAAATATGAAGAAGCATTAATAGCTATTAAAAGTTTAATTAAAAACAATCCTAAAAATTCAGTATTGTATGTTAATGCTGCTGAATGTTATGAAGCATTAGGACAGATTGGAAATGCTATTGATATTTTATCAAGCTTTTTACAGCTTGGTATGAAAAATATTGTTGTTATTGACTACCTTGCGGCTCTTAGGAAAAAAATGGAATGATTGAATCTTTACTTGAAACTGAAAAATCTATTTTTTTTGATAAATTAATAGATACCCATGTTCATTTTTATGAATTAAAGAAAAGATCTTTGGATGTCAATTACATTATTAATGAATGTTTTAAAAACGGCTTTTCTTATTTTCTTGATGTTGGCTTGCATCCTAGTGATTTTAGTGATAGAAAAAATCTTTTAAACCCCTATTCTAATGTGTTTTTAACAGCAGGTATTCATCCTTTAAATTTAAGTGGTCATTTTAAAGATGATATTAAACAGCTTGAAAAAATTTTGATTAGTGAAAATGTTGTTGCTGTTGGTGAGATGGGTCTTGATTATTTTAAAGCAGATAACAAGAGATTTCAAATTCAAGCTTTTGAAGAGCAATTGTATTTGGCTGATAAATATAAAAAGCCAGTTATTTTACATATAAGAGATGCCTATGATGATGCCTATAATATTGTAAGGTCTTTAAATTTTTTAAATAGGGGTATATTACATTGTTATTCAGGAACTTATGAGCATGCTAAAAAATTTATTGATTTAGGATTTAAAGTTTCTTTTTCAGGCAATATAACTTTTAAAAATGCGCAATCTTTAAGGATTATTGTTGGCAAATTAAATACCAATGATCTTTTAATAGAAACGGATAGCCCCTTTTTAGCTCCAGTGCCATTGAGGGGCAAAATAAATTCGCCTTTGTTTTTAGGATATACATGTCTTGAGATTGCAAGAATTAAAAATTGCTCTGTTAATGATGTTGCTATTGCAGTATACAATAGCTTTAAAGATCTTTTATTGCTGCATTAAA
>NZ_JAJNFB010000015.1 GCF_021043605.1 Borreliella americana | reverse complement strand
AATTTTAACATTAAAAAAGAAAACTTTAACTTTTTTTTGCGTTTTCTACCTTATAATATTTTTTTATTACTATTTACAGTAGCTTTTTTAAATTTTTAAAACTTCTTTTTATCTGAAAGTAAATTTGGGATTTTTATAATACTTGCATATAATAGCGTTATATATATCTGAAATTGTAGGAGAGGCGTATGAGCAGTAAAATTTTCTATATTTTTAGTAACTTTAATTTTAATGGTTAACTGTAATTGGGGGGCTATTAGAGATAAAAGTATAGGAATTTCTGGGTTATTAATTAAGAAAAGGCAAGAATAAGACTAAAAATCAAGATAGGATAAAATTGGGTAAAAATAATTTTGTATCTAAAATCAACATTGCAACATCAAGCAAAAAACTTTAGCTCTACTATTACAAGTAGATTCTCATCAATACATGTCAGATAATTCCAGTACAAATAAGAAAAAAACTCTGCAAAATCCAAGTCTAGCAATTCATGATGACTCTCTTGATCATCAAATTAATGTAAAAATAGAAGAAAATAAATCACCTATTATCCATCATGGATCTAGAGCAAAATAAATTAAAAAATGATCTTACTAAACGTAAAACTTCCGTTATTCCTTCAGAAGAAAAAATTAAATCCAATTTAGAAAGGTTTGCAGAAAAAGATTATGAGAAAGCATCTCTTGCAAAAATTAAAAGTGCTGATCGGATTGTTAAGTAAGCTAATTCTGAAAATAATTTAAACAATGCACTTTTTGATATTAAAGAATATCATAAAATAATGTCAGATTTATTATTCTCTAAATTAAGCACATATCTCTTCTGAATAGAAGAATACAGCATAATAAAGCCATACTATGGGCAAAATTAAAAGAAATGCGTTCTTTTATAGATAATGCAAATAATACTTGGGAATCTGATAAAGATATACTAGAGAATGCCAAAGATAAACTAGTAAACTCCATTCATAAAAAAATAGTCAATGCGAAAATTCATACTGGTTGTTCGGCAGTACTTTTAACAAACGTAACATACAAGATTTAGCAAGTCGAGCCATAGAACTTACTACTGAATGCATATATAGAAAATGCTGTTAATTTTCTTCAATATGGAAATGAATGCAGAAAAGAAAAAGAAAAACATATTAACACTAAAGGTAAAAGCTTTAACCCATTTAAAGGAATGGTAATTACTTTTGCAAGATCTCTTGCGCCTTGAACTACCTTAACAACATCAGAAATAGCCTTTACCTTACAAAAACACCAATTTATGCTTATTTAATGTATTAAACCATCAACAAGCAATGTTGAAAACTATCTTTTGATATTCTTATTAAACTATTATCTAAGGCCCTTTCAAAAGCCATTAAAGTTTCTTTAAACTTGCACTACTTTAAAAACTCTTCTCTTGTTAATTCCAATTTCTTATTATCTAGGGCCTTATTTCATATTATTTACTTCTCTATTAAATATTTTGCCTCACCCGCAATAGAAAGAAACAGCTTTTTAAATTTCTTGAGCAGCTTTTTTAAAAATTGCAACAAAACAACATTATTAGCTATCTTCAACAGAGTTGATATACAAGGGATATTATAATAGGGGTATATAATAAAATTAAGGAATTTGACATAGATAAAGGCATTGCAAAAAATCCTAGTATATTATAACTATTGTTTTTAGTAGTACAACGAGACCTCAATCAAGATTATAAATTTAGATAAAATTAAACACTATATGCCTTGTATGAACAATAACATTTTTTAATGTAATGGGAAATAAGTAGACTCGTTTTTTAGAAATTTTAAAAAAATTTTGACCTTCCCATTTAGTTTCAAATTATAGATATCATCTAAAATTAACTTTTAAATATTAATCAAAACATTTTCACAAACAGTAGTTTTGTGAAACATTCATTTTTTTAGTTATTTGAGAAATACATTTTACAAAATCGACATGTCTAATATAGCTATATGTAAACAAATAACCAGTCTATATTATCTAAGTAATTCAATATTTAAACTGTAAGAAATGGTGAAATTGAATTTGGTATATTAACAAATGGTATAGAATATAGATTCTATACTGATTTAGACGAAAACAATTTGTTAGATAAAGAATCTTTTTCAACAATTTACTAAAGATAGTAAATTATTTATCTAGTTACAGTAATCGAGTTACTGTTGATACATTCGAAAGGCTTAAGATGCAACTATTGGAAAAGTTAAAAAGGCTGTAAGTAGCGTTCACTGATTTAATATGAAGAAGGATGGTAAAATTTCGGCGACAGCTATTGTTTTTAGGGGATTGACCAAGAGTGGAAAGCTTGCTGATACTGTTAATGATGGAGCAAAGAGTACTAAGAGTAATATAGACGGGTGATACAGTTACAAGTGTTAAGCGGGAAGTTAGCAAGTGGTTAAGTTAAAGAGATGATGAAAGCAATTTTACTTATTTAGATAAGTATTACTGGAAACCTTATTTTTGATCTATAAGTTATTACCTTATCTCTACTGAAAGAGCCCCCCCCATTGATATCATCAAATAAGTATATTCCAAATAAGAAAAAATCTATTTATCAAAAAATCATTGTGAGTTTTACCTTTATTTAAATTACCCTAAAAAATATAAATATAAAAACCCACTATAACTTTAAAAATAATTTAATCTCCTATCAATTGAGTATCGGTTTTAAAAATTAGAAAATCTTCTCTAGCTTACTCCAATGAAGTTTCAACATGTATTAAAAATTTGAATAAAAATATATTATCATTCATTCTTGCATACAAAATTAAATGTATAGCAAAAAATATATCCGATTTTTTAGATTACTAAACAAATTAAAGCGGTTTACTCTTTAAGTTAAGTTCAAATTAACTCTAAATGAAATCAAATATAAACACTTTACTTCACATAATATTTTACTGATTAACAAGCCTTGCATACTAAATTTATACAAAAAAAATTAGTTATATAAAACCTTTAAATATTTACAACCATTCAAAAAATAATCTAAATTATTATATAAACAGCAACAACAAACTTACATTTATTATTTCAAATTTAATTAAAAATTTTTTCCTTGAAAAGGAATCTTGCAAAGATTCACATAATTTAAAACTTATAATCAGACACATCATCCTTTAACATCTTACTAAGAAGTTTAGTATAATCTTCTTCTAGATTTCTGTTCTTTAAATCAATAAGAGCTTGCCCACGTTTTTAGAAGGCCATGAACTAAAACCCATTCCGATATGTATCTAAAGCTACCATAGGTATCAATAGTATTATAAAAGCTTGAATACTTGTTATAAATAGAATATAGCCTAAATTAATATTCTAAAGCTGTGCTAAAAAACATTAAGTTTATCTTTATCATCTTCAGTTAACTTACCTTTGGTTTCTTGCTTGTCTAGACTACCACTTACACCACTAGCAGTAGCAGGATCATCAGAAGCAAACATCAACGTCAGAGCTACTGGTATGCTCATCATCCCCTTGAGCTGTAGCTTTACCTGTGACACCGATAATAATTCGATTGATACTAACTGATGCTAGAGGTGTTGATAGTGGTATCTTTTTTGAAAAAGAAAAGTGAACCATCACATCATCAAGAATACTTTCAAAGGATTGAATAGGTTAAATATTTCTAGTACTTTTATTGACAGTATTCTAATTTCTGAAAATTTCTTTAATTCATTAGTTTCAATAGCGTTTAATAAAATTACTATAAACACACACCTTCTATATCTAATAAACCTCTAGCTACTTGGCCCTTAAAAACAAGAATCCAATAATAATTATTCCCCCAATATGTAGTAATATTAATTACTACATCACTATTTATTTAGGAATAATAAAATATTTACTATTTTTGAATTGATAAGAATAACTCCTGCTCCAATAGACGAAAATCTAATCAAACTAGAAGCTAAAATTATTGTAGAAATTGTTAGATTACAAAAAAGTGTAAGCAATACAATTGTAAATAATTATAACTATAACTTTAATGGGGAAGTTCTTGATGCTGATAAACTTGTTAGGATGCTAAAATCAAAGGAACATTTAATGGGATTCAGGATGGCCAAATAAACAAAATAATAATAAATTATAATAACTATAAGCATAATAATGTTATATATAAATTAGCAAATTCTATCTATTTTTTTCTTAAGCGAATATAAGTAAAAAATTCTTTGTAATTTCTATTTAAAAAATTTGGCAATTAACAGCATAACAATATTTGTTATGCCTAGATATAGCAATGAGAACTACTATTATAGTAATAATAATTATTATTCTGTTGCTCACTTTGAGTTTTCACAATAAAAATTGACTATTAATTTGCACTTCTTTTTTAAGAGATTATACCAAATTAAATATATCTTTTTGTAAATTCTTTTCTATAAAAGAAATCTCAGAAACAAGGTTCTCAAACCTTATACCGAATTGTTTTCCTAAATTTTCCAAATCTCTATATGTAAACTCATTGTGATAATATCTTTTTGAAAAATCTTGAGCTATTGTTCCATTCCTAGTCATAGAAACTCTATGTAATATTTGATCTTCAGTAATACTTGTCGTTGCCCAAACTAATTCCATAATTCACTCACCTGCTATATATATATTAACATAAATCAAAATCAAATATCGGAACATTTCTTTCAAAATCTCATAAAGCAAATGTAATGCCCAAAAACTAAATATATTTTCATATTTATCCATCTTTATGAGAAAAACTTATATCACTTTATTAGGACCACTACCCACCTTACATTCAGTCTTTCAAAAAATAGACATAATATTGAGATAACAGCAATTTTAATTTTCAAGGTGAACGAATTAGCAAGATTGGCTTCATTCATTCATTCATTCATTCACCGTAATGATGGTTAGCATTGATTAACAGATAACAATAAGTTTTTGATCAACATTGTTGATCTTGATGATCACATATGTAACAAACATTCATTTATAGATTTAGAGTACACAAGCTGCAAAGAAAAAAAGACCTAAAAACACTTGCTGCCTATGTTTTTACAGATACGATATTCAGAAGAAAAGTTGATGATGATTTTCAAATTCCATTGTAGAAAAACTCTCTTTTGACAGTAAGATTTTAAACAATTTTAACAAACAAGCTTTGCTTAAAATGTTTGTCAATAAAAATATTTGAATTTTTAAACAAAAATATACTAAGCAACGGGTTTACATGTATAAAATGTTTTTTTGTAGTCTTTAAAATAAGCGAAGCCGGTAACCCAGTATGAGACATTGTGAACTACTATTTATAAAATCAAAAATTATAAATATAGATTCTTATTCATCCTGTAATAGCCTTTTACACCCTTTTTCAAATTTTAGAATTTACTGCATTAACTATAAACACCTTTGAAAAAGGTTTTTGGCTTTTCCGACAGTCTTTTTATTTTATTTTAACCACTATTTCTATAATTTTTGACTTAAAACTATGATTAGCCAAAAATAATAAAATATTTATTGGGTATTGCAATTAATCGAATATTTCGAATATAATTAAAACAATTATTGATAAAAATGCACGATGACTTTGAGAATCCAAAAATAAAAGCAGAAGGAGCTTTAGAAGAAGCTATAAAAGATATACCCTATTCAGGATACATCTTTACTATTCATAGATGGCTGATGCTCAAGATGCGATGAGAATAAAGGTAGCTTAGAAACTGCTAAGAATAAACAAGAAGAACTTAATGACAATATGAAACAAGCAAATAAAAAGTTTGATAAGTTAAGAGAAACATGTAAAGCTTTAAATAATACAAAATCCTAAATAGCATAATTTTTAAAGATCAAAGCTTCCTTTATAAAAGTTTCATAAGAAATGAAGTATTTGTCTTTATAATAGTCTAGCTTTGTTGTAAATATGCAAATAACCCTATTATTTCAGGAATAAATATCCATAAAATATTCCAATATCTGGTAAAGAGTATAAATAACTCTTAAAATACTATTAAAAATCAAAATAAATTTATTTATTTACAAATTCATATCCTTTCCAATTGAAATATAAATAATAGGCAACAATTTATATCTAAGTTCTTCTTCTATGCTATAAGCTTAATATCCGGGGTCCATAATCTTGATTACTAATATAAATGTAATATAATGATATAATATTTTATTTCAGATAGAGGTAATATAATGAATTTAATGATTAAAGTATTATTAATATCCAGTTTATTTTGCAGTTTTATCTCTTGTAAGTTATATGAAAAGCTTACAGATAAATCGCAACAAACTTTAGCTAATAATAATCCTTTTATCAATGATAAAGATATAGCTGATAGTAAAAATATAAATTCTACTTCTGAACTAAATAATAGTTCTCTAGATTCTATAAAAAACAACAATAGAGGTGGTCGCACACCTAGAGGTTTAGATGATGCGGAAGAAAATGGGAGAAAAGAAGGTAATCAAAACAGGAATGATCAAGAACAAAATAATGAAAGTAACGCAAAAGAAAACGTAAGAATTAATAATTTAGGGACACCACAGGTAAATAATAATTTAAGCACAAATTATTCCACTGTTAGTGAAGTAGACAACAATAAGCCTGATAATCATAGACAACTTCAACAAATTAATAGTGAATCCAGGGAAGCTAAGGAAGCTAGGAACATTATTCACAAAGCTTCAACTTCTTTAAAAGAAGCTGAAAAAATAGCTGCGGGTTTAGAAAAAATAAAATCAATCCTTGATAATATGAAAACTGTGACTAATAGCGCTAACTCTTATTTTAATACTACTAGAAGAAATAGATCTGATACTAATAAATCTAAACAAGCTTTATTACTACCTATCTTGCACCAAACTATTGATAAGGTCAATAGTAGTCATGCTTCTGCTAACTCTTATTGCAATGATGCTATTGCTGCTTCAAAAAATGCTAAGGATGGTTTTGAGCATGCAAAAAAAAAGGCATCTGAGGCTTTAGAAGAAGCTATAAAAAACAGATCTTCTTTAAGTTATTATAATTATCTTTACTATTCCTGGATAATCGATGCTAATAAAGCAATGGAGAGTGCTAACAGTCTACTAAAGGATGCTAGAAAATATCAAGAAAATCTTAATGCCAAAATGACTCAAGCAATTAAAGACTTTGAAGAGTTAAATAGTATATATAAAAATTGAAAAGCGTGGAATCTAGACAAGTAAAAGTAAAATAATAAAGAAGCCAGACTCCATAAAGCAGTCTGGCTTCTTTATTTATAATATTCTCTTTTCTAAAGAACTCTTTATTTTCTCTTTCTATGGCTTTGCTTAATCATTAATTGTTTTATAAATTATAAATGCAATATATTTCTTAATAAAGAACATCAGATTCTAAGGAGAAGTAATAAGGTGAATTTAATTGCTAAATTATTTATTTTAACTGCTTTAATTTACAGTATTATCGCTTGTAAATTATATGAGAAGCTTACCGGCAAATCACAGCAAGTTATATATAAGCTAAAAAGCAATAGTGAGTCTTTTAATAATGTAGAAAGTAGCGGTGATAACAGTAGAAATGATAGTAAGTATAGAAGCTTGGATAATGCTTACATTAACCAAGGCACAGACAAAAAGCACTTAGTTGCAGACATGTGGCCTAACACTCAAAATGATACCCAACAAGTTAATAATGACTCTGGTGAAGCTAGAGAAGCTAGGGAAATGATAAGGGCAATTGAATCTTATACAAAAGAGTACAATAGAGTAAGTGAAGAATTAGAAACTATAAAACAAATACTTGATGAGATAAAAAGCTTAGTTACTACAGCTAGATCTTATCTAGAGGAAGCTAGAACTACAAGATCTAATAAAACTAACAAAACCTTATTGCCTAGCCTGCGCCTAGCTATTGATAAGGTTAAGAGTAGTCACACGTCTCTTAACGTTTGTCATAAAGATGCAATTGGAGCTTTAGCAATATCTAAAGATGATTCTGAAAATGCAAAAATAAAGGCAAAATATGCTTTAGAAGCAGCCTCAAATAATAGTAATACTGCAAGATATGAGCACTACTACTATGCTCTCTACTACCAATTTATGGCTGATGCTAAAGATGCAATGAGAAGGGCCAAAAGTAGCTTAGAGACTGCAAAGAATAAGCAAAAATGTCTTAAGAACAATATGGATCAGGCAAATAAAGAGTTTGATAAGTTAAGAGAAACATATAGAGCTTTAAATAATACAGAATCTTAGTTAGCGTAATTTTAAAGACAAAAGTTCTATGCTATAATAAGCTTAACACCTAACTCATAATCTTGATTACTACATAAATGTGGTACAATGATATTGTATTCCAATATTACTCTATTTTTACATAAATATTTCTTTTTTTCATAAAGGGCTTTTGGTTTATAAATTATATGCTTATTATATTTTAGCTTCTTTCTTATCTGAATAACTATATTTAAAGTAGATAGCCGGCCAAATTTTCTAAATCATTCAAAGAATGTTCTGCATTATATTTTACATCCTTAGCAAAAGCATCACCTTGCCACTTGTTCCACCAACTAGCAAGCTCACCAATTCAACCTTAATTTTTACTCCCATTATCATGCCTTTTTCAATTGCCCAAATTAATTTTTCTACAGATTCTTTTAAAAGAGAATTTGCATTATCCCAGATATTATTTGCAATTTGAAAATTGCTTCGGATTTCACTTAACTTATGATTCAAATTCTTAATTTTTTTCTCTATGAATGAAAAAGATTTAATTATAACTCTATTTTTTCTCTATTTTCTTTAGATTTAATATCCTCTATAAACGAATCCTTTTGATTATAAAATTTTTATTGCATATCCCCAAACAATTATAAAGATTATAATATTTTTATTTAAGCTTAACAATTTCTTTACCTATGTTGAAATCGCTAATAAGACTTTGTATAATTTTAGCTTCTTCAAAAGCTTCCTTTTCATAAGGTGCATTTATAAAACTTTTCAAATCTTCCAACTTATCAGGCAAAATCCTTTCAATAGTCAATAGGCTATTTTCGATTTTCAATCGGTAAAAATTTTGCACCACTAGTAGTGGCATTATTTAAAGAATCTCTTAAATTTTGGGCCGGTTTTTCTGGCTTTGAGTTTATTTCAGCAACATTAATATTATTTTTATTTATTAAATCTATCTCTCCTTTTGCTTGAGAAATTACGACTTCATAATTTGAGACTACAGGTTAATTTACTTATCGTAAGTAATTAATTAAATACACTCTTGGACGTTCTAAACTAGTAATATCTATATCTGCAGTAAATGCAGATATATTGTTTTTAGATACAAAATTACTTTCATCTAATTCTATCCTGTCTTGATTTTTAGTCTTATCCTTATCTTTCTTTAATAGCTAAGAATTTTATGTAATTTTATTTTTAATAGCCTCCCAAATCACAGCCAACCATTAAAATTGAAACTACTAAAATATAGAAACTTTTATTATCCATACACCCTCCTAAAATTTCAGATACATAATATATATTATTTAGCATACTGGATTCAACAATAGGAATATTGCTAATAAGCATATATAAGGCTAGAAAAAAGTATTTTAAAGAAATTAAACTAGACCCAAAATTATCTAGAGAAGCAGTAAATAAAATAAGATTTGATATTAAATCAAAATTAAGTCCGGTTAAGGAAGTGTTTGATTGTAGCAAAAAAATATTTACACAAAAAGGTGATAGTGTTTCTAATATTAATATAGGAAAAAAATTATTTGATGAACTTAATTTTATTTCACATTGCTTAAAGGAGGAAAAACTACAATTAAATCTGTAGGGGTAATATCTATAGAAACAGGTAAAACAAAATATTTTGTAAGACAAAAAATTGCTTTACTAGTAGATTCAAATTTGGTTTATCTGAAAAATAGAAGATACATTTTAAATGCGGCTCCTATTTCAAGCTTAACTAAGTTAATTAATAAAAGCCGTGATGAAAAGTTAAATATATTGTTTGCTAAATATAATTTTAGCACCTTGTTGTCTAATATCACATAGCTTGTAACTTATATTTTTAAAACAAAGAATACGAAAGATTTATTGTCTTTTTAAAGATATTTTAGGGTCTCTTAAAGCAGACATCTGCTAAGGCAACAAGCCTTAGTAGATATCTTAGTTATGACAAATTATATTTTCTATCTTTAATTAAAGCTTTTTTCTCTACTATTTGATTTTCAATAATATCCATGCGGCCTCTTTATGCGTGAATAATAGCTTTGCCTAAAAAGACTTTCAAAACTATACCATGTACTAGGTATTTGGGCCACAAATGCGAGAAATAACAAAAACATCCAGACACACACGCTTAATATAGCTTTCTCAAACTTATTCCTTTATATTCATCTTTTGAATAAATACACTAAACAGATAAGAAAAGATAATAGATGAAATGGTAATAATGAAAACAGCTATTACTATATAAAAGTAAAACTTACTATTACTAATTTCTTCTCTTGCCTGATAAACAAGTAATCCGTTATATGAAAAGCAAATACTTTATTAGAAAAAAGAATAAAATATTTTTTAACAAAAAAAAAGATTAAATGACCATAACCAAAAATAAAATTAACATGAACAGTACATTAGAGCAGCACTAATAATATTTAAATCAGAAATCAAAAATATATTGCATATTCAAAAGATTTTCCCCTCCGTTCAATTCAAAATCAAGATCTTAAAAACACTTGATACTAACTATTACTAACCATAAAGACAAGATTATAAACAAAATCTAAGAAATGAAAAATTCTTTCCAAAAAGATTTCAAAAAAACATAGAAATTATAAAAATAATCAACAAAGAAATTTCAATTTTAGAAGTCAAAAATATCTTAGCTAAAGAAAAATTTATAATCTTAGATTTGCTAAAAACATAGTAAATATTTCAACAAACTAAAATAGGATAAATTATATAAATAGAAAAATATTGATACAAATTTACAAATTTCTTTCAATATTCTAAAGAGTTATTTTGTAAGAAATACAAATCATAAACTAAAAAACACAGTTTGTTTTAAAAACACACATTGCCGGTAAAAAGCCAAAAAAATTAAAATACATAGACTTACAATAGATTTAGAGAATTAAACTTAAGTCTCTTAAAAATTGTATTAAAAATCCAGTTCTATTACCAATCAATTTTGAATCTAATACCCTCTCCTCAACTGATAAATTATAAATTCTTTCAATTTGGAAAAGTAAAGCAATCAAGCAAGACGTTGAAATTTCTTCTTTTAGATTCTGTTAATTATGTTACATCAAAAAGTAGCTCCAGTGATACGTTTTAACTAAAGTTATCTGAGAAAAAGGAAATTCTAAAGTAACGCAAAAGCAATATTAAAAAAACGCCCATTAATTATTCTCAAGCCTCAATCCTAGATACTATAACAACTGCTTCAATTAAAGAAAAAGTAAGCAAAAACACTTCTTCAAAAATGTTTTCAATTATTCTTAGTAAGAGAATAAAGTATTACTTATTGATTTTGGGGATCAAAAATGTAATTACAAGTCATTTTATAATTCAAGATAATCTTAAAATGGAATTAATTAATACTTATAATTTTTATTCTTTAATGAAAAAAATTTTTAAATATATCGTTATTAATGTGTCAAAAAATTTAGATTTTATTTTGAGTTATTTAGAGCTTGCTAAATTTATAGAAGAAGGAAATCGATTTAAAGAATTCATGCTTAATAATGCCTTATATAATTATTTTTAAGACTACGTTTGTATAATAATTGATACTTCTCCAAATCCTTATGTAGAAATTGAAGATATTCCAAATTAGATAAAAAAGCTAAAGCATAGCCTCATAAGCAATAATACTAAATTTATTTATATTTTTTGAATCCAAAACTAAAATAGAAAAAGTTGATTCGATTGAAATCATGCTGGTATATAAAAAGTTAAGCAACTTAACTTTTTATAAGAAGAAAAGATTGTTAAAATGACAAAAAATAAAAAATAATAATAATAAATGATAGGATACCTGAGGTAAAAAACTTTTTTAGTACTGAATAACAAGACAAAAAATGAATATGAACTTATAAATGTATCAAATAGTAAAACTTCTTTCTAAAAGAAATAGCTTAAATATTGCTTACTTTGCTACCGTTGTCCAACAATATATCCAATTTATGCTTTAAGCACATATTTTTGCACTCTTGAATTAAATTCTACGCCCATTGCATTAAATTTAAATTTTTTTAAAATTAAAATAAAACAATAAAAGTTATATGTGGAATTAATTTTTATACTGCAAGAGAAAGGTTACATAATAGCATTCATGGTCTGCTTTATAGTTTCCTTGTACTGCTTAATTGCATTCTCCAGAGCACTGTCATTATAACTAGGCACAGCACTCTTTAACATATTGCTAAGCTTAGCATGCTCTTCTTCTAGATTATTTTTTCTAGTTTAGTAAAAGCTTGGTTACGTGCTTTAGAAGGCCCCTCACTAAAACACACAATGCGATATTAATCACAACTGCAATAAGTAGCAATGGTATTATAAGAGCTCACATATTTCTGTAAATTGTAAATAGAATCTAGACTAGATTGATATGTTGTAGATATGCTAAAAAACCCATAAGCTTATTTTTATTTTCTTCAGTTAATTTATCTTTATTTTCTTGATTATATCTACTAGTAGCATCACTAGTGGGGCAATCAGCAATCATAGCAGAGGTACTCTTGTTTTCTCTAGATTTGTCTGTAGCATTACTTGCATTTTTATCTTAATCAAAAATATCTAGGCCTGAATTATTAGTTTTGCTAATAGTATCGAACAAATATTAGCTTTCTTTACTTTCGCCAGCATTTCCAAAAAACTTGCAGAACACAAAAAATATTGTTACTAGCAGTAAAATGCACATATTATTCCTTATAATTATTAATATCCTCTTTTCTTTAGTTATTCATTATCCAAATATTATTTTTAATAATATAGCAAATATAGAAGGAAAGAGTTTATAAAGAATGAGAAGAATAGCTAAAAACTTAAAAGGTATTTAAGGTTTAACCCTTTTATAAACATCGCGTAGCTTATCAATAGCTTTAATCATCTTTTTTACTTCTTCGCCTGTTTTATTATTAGCAAACTTCTTTGCATTATCAAACCCATCTTCAGATCCACTATAAGCCATACTAGCAATAGGCCCTACAATAACATCAACAGCATTATCTCCTTTATCTCCATTAGCATACTCCTTGGCAGCAGCATTAAATTCGTTAATAGCCTGCCTAAATTCGTTACAAGATAAGCTAGATGTTACAACAGCAAAAGCATCAGCATAGAATAGGCAAGCTGTTTCAATAGTCTTTTTAATAACAGGAAGAACATCTGCAACTGTTTTTAAGCTATCTACGTTTTCTTTTTTTTCTTCATTTTTAGCCTCTTGCACTGCTTTATAATCTTTTACTATCTTTATTTTGTGCTCAGTCTCACTGGCCTTGCTTATAGCTTTCCTATACTCCTTTATTGCATTATCTAAAGTATTGTTGTCCCTATAACTAAACACAGAACTCTTTAGCATATTGCTAAGCTTATCATACTCTTCTTCTAGTTTATTATTTTTTAGCATAGCAAGGGCTTTTCTACGTTCTACAGAAGGCCCTTCGCTAAAACATCCAATGCGATATTCATCACAACTGCCATAAGTAGCAATAGTATTATAAGATCTTGTATATTTGTTGTAAATGGAATCTAGAATAGATTGATATGTTGCAGTTGTCCTAAAAAAATCCATAAGCTTCTTATTGTCATCTTCGGTTAACTTATCTTTATTTTCTTGATTATCTCTACTAATAGCATCACTAGCAGCAGGGGAAGGGGCATCAGCAATCATGGTAAGGATACTCTTGTTTTCTCTAGATCCGCCTGTAACATCACTTGCATTTTCCTCTTGATAAGAAGTATCTAAACCCAAATTACTAGTTTTGCTAGCAGCATCAAGCAAAGATTCACCTTCTTTACTTGTGCCAGCATTTCCAAAAAACTTGCAGGACACAAAAAATATTGTTACTAGCAGTAAAATGCACATATTATTCCTTATAATCATTAATACCCTCTTTTATTTATTCATATAAATATTACTAAATATTACTTTTATTATATATAAAATATAGATGAAAATGCTTATAAAGAATGAAAAGAATAGCTAAAAACTTAAAAAGCATTTAAAACTTAACTCTTTTATAAACTCTAAGTTTAAATCTAAACCCTAAATTCATATAAAGAAAACATAATGGATAAGATAAGAAATAACAATTTAAGAATAGATAAAGCTAAAAATAGACATCTAGAACAAGACTTTACATTTGTTACGATGAAGAATGATTTGTAAAAAGAAATTAATAATGCCAGAGAATAGAATAGAGCTCTACTATTAGAATTACAAGAGTGTGAAGATAAGATTGCAGAACTAGATAATAAGTTAACAAATTTCCTTGCTACAAAGGATATAGACAAAACTAAAACACAAGGTATTAATGTTTTGTTGAAGAACTTTTCTATCATAGATAAAGAAAATTATATTGAATATTATATAAAACATAGCTTTTGGTTATAATATTATATGCAAATATTATAAAAATACCGAATTTACTTTCAATAGGCAAGCGAAGAAGCAAAAAAGATGATTAACGCTATTGATAATTTATGTGCTAAGAAGCAAATAATAAATTATGAAGTAACTTACTTGTAAGTTACTTCATAATTTTAAGGAGTGTAATAATGAAAAAAATATTATTAATATTCTTGTAAATTTACTACTATATTCTTGTTACTTAGATTAGCAAAATAATAATGAGATATAAGATAGAAAAATAAAAAATAGAAAGGTTCTGAAACAGGGTTAAATGCCAAAGGACACAGAGCAGAATTTTTTGATGTAGAAGAATCAGAAGTTAATAATTTTTTATAAGCAATTACTAAGGGTAAATCATTTAATGTTGTTAACTACTATGACTATCAAGAGAAAATAGTAAATACTCCTATAAGCAAAAAAATAGAAACTATTGATAATGCTACCTACATTACATTTGTAGGAAAAAGTAGTTCATATGCAATTTCATTAGATGGGCTAAAAAGAATTTAAAATAAATAAATAAAAAGCGCCTTCAGAGGGGCGCTTTTCTTATGCCTTTGTTGTATTTCTCTTATTTTATCTGATGCACATCTTTTTCTAACTTTCCAAGTATGCTATCAAGGCTATCCTTACTGCCGTCATTAATATAAATTAATGTTTTTTGTATTAGCTTAATAATAAGAGATGCTTGACCTACCTTATCTTTTGTGATCCCGTCAATAGTAACATCAGAGAGAATGCCACCAAGGTGACCTTTAGCTTTGCCACATAAAGTCTTTAGAATGCCTTTGATTTTCTTTAAGTTTTTAAACTTAGTATCAAATTCCTCTTCAGATTGAAAGCCCAATTTCTTACGCTCATCAATCTTCTCTTTTGCTTCTATAAGACTACTGAGTTTTGTAATCTCATAAATAACATCTTTAAGAGATTTGTTTAGTTCTTCTTTATAATCTTTTTTATCTATAGCATCTTTATCCTTACTTTCCTTATCAGGAACACCTTTTTTAAGATCTTCCAACTTTTCAATAATATGATAAGTCTTATCCTGAGCCATATTAGCTAGTTCAGTTAAGTCTGAAGTAACTTGCATGAATTTTTGAAGTCTTGCTTTCTTTTCTTTTCTCTTTCTTTTCTCTTCCTCATATTTTAGAGTTTGTGCTTTAATCTGATCAAGCTCTTGCTGTTTCTGTTGTTGCTTCTCTTCTAGAATAGCTTTTCTTTTTTTTTCTTCTTCAATCTTTTCCTTTATAGATTCAATAGTTTCTTTAATAAAAGCATCTTTTTTTAAGTCTGCAACTGCAGCATGTGCTTTATTGCCATCTTTATGTACTTTTTGTTCTTCTTGGTTATGCGTTTGTGCTTTAGCAGCAACATTTTCACCCTTATTTATCTGTGGTTGATTAGATAAATCTTTTTCTAATTGTTTTTGTAAAGCTTCCAAAGAAGCAATTTTATCATCAATTTTTGAAATATCCGTTAAAGCGTCGTGTCCAATTTTGGATAATCTTTCCCTAAGTTCATTTTTTAAAGCAATCTCTTGCTGACTTTCAAATTGGTTTTGTAATAAACTATCTTTATCTAAATCATCTAGAGCAACAAGACCGATTTTGTCTTGAATTCTATTATTTTGACTGCTAGAAGCAAGTTTTTCTAGATTAGAAGACTTATTGTCTAAATCTTTAAATAATTTGCAGCTGAGGCAGAATGATAAGAGAACTATGCTGGTTAAAATAAATTTGTTACATTTCTTCATAAGTATCTCCTGTAAAACAAAGTCTTAAAAATAACATAAGTAACCTTTAAGATATTATTTTAAGTTTTAATTTATATTTAGTAAAAAATATAGTACAGAAATAGAAAGAAAAATTTTTAAAATTATTATATACTTCTTTTATATTACTAGCTAAAATGTGTGTTACCATTAATAGTAGATATAAGAATGTTAATGCAGATAACAAAAGTAATTAAATTGCAATAAAGAATGGTTATATAAGTAATATTGCATATGAATCTAAGCCCTAATATGAGTATGTAAAAAAGATATTTTTTGATAAAGATTTTCCAGAAGATGTAGTTGATTGCGTGCTACTTTGTGATTCAAATCATATATATAAAAATCTAGATACTAAAATGAGTATGCTCGAAAAACAAATGATTGAAGCTAGATATGAGTTTAAGATCGGAATAGGCAAACTAGATGAAAGAATAGAAAAAGTAAAAAGTAAGTTTAAGAATGATATTGTAAAGTTAGATGAAAAGGTAGATAAATTAAATAAAGAGCTTATAGTAAATTGATCGTTTAAGGAAATAAAGAATGAGAATAACACGCATATTAAAAACTTAATATATCTATTTTACTTGATATTAGGAATATTTATTCCATCAGTAATAGGATTGTTTTTATACTTACTACAAAAACAGAAATTATTAGGCATTCTTATATAATCTTTATATAATAAATATATTTTTTCTATAAAGCAAACTTTTATCTTTGCAATTTACTACTAAGATTCTACTTTTTTCAAGGTTTCATATGTTTCTTCAAAAAAAGAAACTCTGCATTTGCCTGTTTTATATTGTTCTTAAGATATTATTGTTTATTCTTAGCCGCCTTAAACAAACCCCTAGCTCCACTTATTGCTTCTTGAGCTTCTTTTATCCAGAAATAGTAAAGTTGATTGTATCCTAAATAAGGACTAGCATTTAAGAGCTCTTCTAAAGCCTTTTCTGCTTTGCTTTGTAAATTTTCAAACCCGTCTTAGCATTTTTTGAAACATTAATTGCATCTGAATAATTAAAATTAGTAAAAGCATGACTAATATTAACTTTATTAAGAGCTTGATGTAATTTACGCAATAGTTCTGAGCTAGAATTATTAGTTTCAGATTTAGATCTAGCAGTATTTAAATAAGAACTAGCATTGTCAACTGTATTTTTTATATTATTAAAGATTGATTTTATTGTTTCTAAAATTAAAATTATTTTCTAAGCTTCTTCTAGATAAATTACAACTTCATTTGTAATTTCCTTAGCTTCCCTAAAGTTATTATTAACATGTTGAAGTTAGTCATTATCGTGTTTGTTGCTAGCTATTTTATTAACATCCAGATAATTTGTGTTTACAATACCATATGCTTGTATTCTTGAATTATTATTTTTTTTACCTTCTTTTACTTATTTTTTATTTTCTTTTTTGTTACTTCTATTTTCATTATTTTGTTTTTGATTATTTACTTCCCCATCACTAATAATTTTAGCTTTACGACCACTTATTTTGTTGTCTTCTATAAGAGATTTATTGGCATTAGCTAAAGCCTGTTGTGATTTATCTATAAGCTTTTAATATAGCTTGCAAAAGTTAATGCTGCAAGATAAATTAAATATTAACAACACTTTAATCATTAAATTCACTATGTTACCTTTATATTTCCAAATTTAGAAAATATACAAATATGATTTAATATGGATGTAAATCTAGTCCAAAAGGATGTTTAAACAGTTTTTTTTAAATTTTTCAATAGATTCTTCACCCGAAGATTAAATTTATATTTCAGACCATTTAAATTATGATATTTGGCTTATCTTCATTTATGATTTTCATCCTCCTTTTTCTTTTTTCAAGTTATACTAAAGTTCATTTAATTCATTTTAAAGCTTTTTTTATCTTTTGGGTTATTTAATTATATCTTTTTTACAAGAGAAGTATTTTCAAAGATCACTTATCTATTTTAGATTTTAATTATTCTATTTTCTTCTTTAATCCTTTTTTAATCCTAAACCTTCAACAAAATTTTGGGTTATTCGTTTTATTTCATTTTTTTATCCAGAAATACCTTAACTTGTTTTTGTTATAAATTCTTTAACTCTTTACTAATTTCAAGTATTAAAGACAAGAAAAATAATCATCCTAAATATTTAATAAAAAATGAAAATAAACTCAAGAAATGCCCAAAAAACTATCAAAAAAACAAAAAGGAAATATTAATAGAATGTGACTAAATTAAAAATTGTCAAGCTATATAAAAATTTCAAATCAAATATTTTTTTGCTTTTTAGCCAATTATAAAAACATATCAATAGAAAATTGATCAATTTAATATATGTAAAAATAATTTAAAGGCTAAAAAATCTTTTAATATTAAACTCCCTCAAGATTTAGACCTTAAAATGAAAAAAACCCTCTTTCGGGTATCTTTTCGACATTAAACTAGGCAAAATAAAATTAAGCCCATTAGAAGTAATAGATTACCATTAATCAAGCATTAAAGTCAATAAAAATTTGAAAAGTTATTTATTCTTTTTCTTTTTAGAATTATCATATTTGGTTATAATCTCTGATAAAATATCTTTTTTATTCTTAAAAATCTCCTCTAAAATGAAATAGACTCTTTTAATATCTTTTTTACAAAAATCATATAATTCATAATCTTTTATCAAAATTCGAATTGGGACATTTTTTTTGTTGTTTTTATTCACATCTTCTTGATTTATTTCTGACAACCCTTGTTTTTGTATAGCATTATACACGCTATTAAAGCCCACCTCCTTAATTTTATCAATAGAAACAATACCTTCCAAAACTTTTTCATAAACCTTTAAATATGTATAAGCCTGGGTTTTTGCAATTATAAAAGATTTTATAAATTGTTCAAAACTTTTAAAACCATCGTATTTATAAAGTTCTTTTTGCTTAATTTCATATAAAATTTTCATTCTTTGAATTTTATTATCAATATCATCTTTTAAATTAAGCCTTAATTGATCTTTTAAGCCATTATAAATCATTAAATTTTCATCTTGATTATTACTTAAATTTTGACTTTTATCAATAAAATCTTCAAACCTGTCATTTAAAATCATTTGTTTTTTATTTTTTTTTACCATTTAGTACTCCTGGTTTTAAACCATACATTCCTATGTATTTAAATATTAATTCACATCTAAAAAATAAATCTGGACTAATCATATAGGATAAAAAAGACATTAAACAAATCTAATGCCACTAATCTACAAATAAACATTGACACAAATTTTATTTTGTGTCAATGTTTCTAATTTTTTGATAAAAAAGCATTATTAATAAATAAAATCGTTCGGCTCCGAACGACACAAAAAGCCATTTCTATAACCCTTAATTCAAAAAAATCACTCAATAAAATATATTTTTAATTATTTTAATAATTAAAATATTTCTTATCAGTTAGTATATAAAATAAGGATAATTTTTTTAAAAAAGCCAAGCTTCTCTTTAGCTTATATAAGGATCTTGGATTTAATTTTCACTAGGGATTGAAATTTATTAATTTATAGTTTATAGTTAAGAATTATAAACTGTAAATATAATAATTAAATGCACATTAAACTAGGAGATAAAAAAATGAAAGCCATTATATCTAATTACAACTACCAAATCAATGCTATTAAATCTAATAAACTACTTCCAAAAGACTATAAACTTAAAAAAATAATTTCAGTTATTATTTACTTAAATAAAGAGTTTGAAAAAAAATATAACGTATCAATACATAGAATTCATTTTAACCATGAAAAACTAAAAGGACTTAGGGTGCATCATCAAGTAGATATACTTCGCGTACTAAACTCAAACATAGATAAAGAAAATAAAAAAGAAACTACAATTAATACTCTAAGAACAGATCTAAGATTTTTAATTAAACTAAAAGCACTAGAAAAAAGAATAATAACATTTTCAAATAACTTTGGAGAATTTAAAGGAAAGCTCTGTATATATAAAGTATCGCCCATTGCACATAAATTGATTGATGCACATTTCAATAGCACTAAAGAATACTTAATTAAGAAAGTAAAGGAAGAAAAAAAGTCTTTTAAACCTCAAAATATCACTGAAAATATCACTGTATATAATAAATCATATATAAATTTATATAATAAGAATTCTATAGAAAATTCTTTCTTTAAAAAAATTAAATCAATAACTTCTAACACAAAAGAACCAATTAAAACACTGAAAAATAGCCTACTAAACTATAAAGATTTTAAAAATCATCTCAAATATGATTATGAAACAAAGGACATTAAGGAATTCTTCCTATGCAAATTAAACCTTTATAAAAACAAAATCCATTTTATGAGAAAAACCGCTCCGTATAAAACCGATTTTTATATTCTTGCAGGAGAATTTAAAGATACTTATACTACTAAATGGAAATCAAATAAAATAATTAGCTTTTCTGGTCATGCTGGCATAATAGCTAATAGTATTTTAGAAAACATTCTAAAAAAGGAATTGAAATTTGAATAGTTTATTTGAAAAACTCAAAAACAAAAAAAATAGTATAGAAAAAACAACTTTATTTAATAAAATTGAAGAAGTTGATACTAGAAAAATATACTATACAAAAGTATTTAAGCACCTGGTAGATTTTAGAATAACAAATAGAGGAGAAAGACTAAGACTTACTTTTCAAAAATTTAATAATACCGAAGATTTTCTTTTTTTTAATCTTTTTCCTTTAAAAGAAAATGACAAGTTTCTAGAAATAAGATACGGTTATGACAGACTAGATAAACCCTTTTTTCTTAAAAAAGAAAATAATAAAACATATGCAATAAAAAAGCTTTATTATATAGAGTTTGCTTTTAAAAATGGTTCTATTAAATCATATGTTCAATCTTTAAGAACGCTTCTAAGAAAAAACAAAGAAAATACTGAATATTATCAATTCAATTTATCGCACCTAAAAAAAATGGAAAAAAAAGTGTATGAATTTTATAATAAAAAATTAAAATATGAAGGGGTTATAAATAAATGGATCAAAAAAAACCAATTATAATTACACTGGCAAGTTTAAAAGGAGGAGTTGGAAAAAGCTCACTTACTATACTTTTTTCTTATGTCTTAAAAAAATTGGACAAAAAAGTACTATTAATTGATTTAGATCCACAAAATTCCTTAACTTCTTATTTTAACAAATATATTTTTAATATCAAAAAATATAATGTTTATGAATTTTTAAGAGGAAATACTTATTTTGATAAATGTGAAAATAAAGTTAATGAATATATTTCTATAATCCCTTCTCACCCTATTTTAGAAAAATTTAACACCGATGATATAGATTATAAAGAAATTATTTTGGAATTTAGGTTAAATAAAAGCATCAAAAATTTTGATTTTGATTATATTATAATAGATACCCCTCCTAGTAGAAATTTCCTTTTAAAGAATGCTTTAAATGTTACAGACCATATTATAATTCCAGTTCAAGTAGAAAGATGGTCAATAGAAAGTTTTTCCATTTTAACAGAAACTGTTAAAAATATTCAAAATATTAAAAATAAAAAATACAATATTTCTATTATAGAAAATCAATTTATTAAAAATAGGAATACCCTAAAAGAGGTGGAGAATGTTTTGTATGAAAAATATGGTAAATATATAAGAGGAAAAATTCATTTTTCAAATAGTATAAAAGTTTTTATAAATGATCTTTTAGAGCCTTCTTTGAAAGAAATTTATTACAGGGAGGCCGAAAATGCTTTAAAAGACATATTACGAATTATGATTTTTTAAATCAAGAATTATAAAATTTACTTGATATTTTTACACTTATGGTTAGCATGTTAACAATAAGGTGTAAATTGGCATATTATAGGCAAATCTATTAAAATTATCCTAAGATTATAACCCTTTGCATAGTATCAGCAATTTTTTTAAACCGGTTGCTATATTTTTCTGCACTGTTCAGACAACTTTTCTAAGATTTTATCATCAGTATTAAAGATCGTACTTTTCAAATCCTTATGCATAGCATAACCATTTAAAGCAAATTTTTTCTCTTAGCTACTCTTTCCCATAACAATAGCAGTAGCAATCTTATCATTAGCCTTCTTTCTTTATAGCATTATCATTAAATCCATTAGATACAGCATAATCAGTCCCGATGTCAACACTAATCGGATCCTTGTATTGGTCTTGCTTTACCAATCCCATCACTAACAGCAACAGTAGCAGCAATCTTATCATCATCAGCACCATCTTGGTCACCCTGTGTACCGAAAACAACTTCCCATCATTTCTGTTCTCATTGGCATCATAATGGCATCATTGTTGGCGTTGGCCTTAGCAGTAGTGGCTTCAGGGTACCATTTAACACCAGCCTTTTGGGCAACTCCAATAATCGTATCCCATGAGCAATTACATTGACACCATCCTTTGCAGTATTGTTATCATTATTACCAGCATTCTTGGCTTTCCCAATTTTATTACCATCACCAGTAGTATCGACAGCATAAGAATAAGAAATTAATTTTTATTAATTAAAAAATTTAAAAAACAATCCAAATTTAAAATAATAACTTAAACAGTGGTCTGAATTACAGAAGCAAAAATATCAAAGTTCAAGATTACTTATTTATTTATTATAAAATAAAAAAAATATATCTAAAAACAAGATTTATGATGTATTATGTTATATATTTGATGTGCAAAAAGAAGGAAAGACATATGATTAATAAAATTTTTTATACTTTGATGGTATCAATTTTAATAATTGGCTGTGGTTGGGAAACTATCAAAGACAAACGCATAGAAATTGTTGATTTATTCAAGAACAAGAAGAGTGAAAGCAAATATAAAACCAATAAAAATCAAGACAGTATACTTTTAAATGGGAATGATGCAGCTTTTGCAATAAAATTGGAAAAAGAAAAAGATTTAAAGGAGAATAAAGATGATACTACTACTAAAAATAATCAAGATAGCATGTTCTTAGATGAAAATAATATTTACTCTAAAATAAAAGTAGAAAAAGAAGAAGTTTTAAAGGATAAAGTTAAAGTTTCTTATACATCAAATGGAATAGCGCAAAACTTTGAAAAAGTTTTAAATCATAAAAATCATAAAAGTAAGTCTGATAGTGAATCAAGCTTTTCATTACTTGAAAGTCAAGAAAGAAATAATAAAAAGATTGTACATAGAGAGTTAAAAAAATTACAAAGCTTATTACATACAAATTACGAAAA
Source organism: Borreliella americana (assembly GCF_021043605.1). Taxonomy (GTDB): domain Bacteria; phylum Spirochaetota; class Spirochaetia; order Borreliales; family Borreliaceae; genus Borreliella; species Borreliella americana. The sequence continues at coordinate 1,465 of NZ_JAJNFB010000015.1, read as the reverse complement.
CAAAGCATTTAAGGAAGCAAGTTCTGCAAAAGATAAAATTGATAGTTCCAATATAGGTAAAGGAATTGTTGATGTTGAAAACACATATAGTAGATTATACTATTTACTCTGGGATATGCAGACTAGATTTTATAGCAAAAAAAAATCATTTTTAGATGGTGTTAAAGCTGAAAAAAATAGGGAGAAGGCGGGCATAATATTTAGATCTATTTCATCTATAAATGAAAAAATTAGGAATGCAAATCATATATTGGATGAAATTAAAGATAAATTGCAAAATGCTATTAATAATTGGAACAATGCAAACGCACTTTTAAAAGAATCTATAGAAGAATTAGCATTAGCAATTGAAAAAAGATATACCAATGACGATAGTAAAAAGGATTCTCAAGTTTGGGGATTTGCTAATTATAGAGACATAAATCAAGCTGATGATTTTGCCAAAAGAGCAAGGGATAAGGCAGAAAATTCTATAACCAATTTAGAAAATGCATCTAATGCTATTGCAGAGAGTCTTTCAACTTTAAAAGGAGCTGAAAAATTGCTACAGAATATTGAACAAAAATTTTACCATATTGGTTTGTATTATAGATAATGGATTTAGATAAGCTATGCATACATATATATTAACATAAAATAACTTTTAAGCTTATTAAAAATCTTAAAAGTTATTTTATTTGATTTTATTTCTTATTTTTTAAGATATCGCTTTCTATCTCTTAATTTAGGTTTTTACCCACTTTTAGACAATATTTCTTATAATCAGAAACACTTTATATTATTGTCAAATAATGGCGTTATTTTGCAATCTATGACAAAAGATAGTAGAGCAAGAAAATAAAAGGCTTGTAATAATATTCACTTAAAATATCCCTATTATCTCCATGTATAATAGCAATACATTTCTATTTAGCTTAAAACTCTCTATTTGCAAAGATTTTAACAAAACTTAAACTAAGTCTAATTTTTATTCATAATATATAATTAGCTCAATTTGAATATAAAACTAATAATATAAAATAATGATGCAAATTTAAATTTAATTTTATCTACTATCATCCCCTTGATTATTCTTTTTAATTGCTTCACCTTGATCTTTATCAAATTCTTTCCTTTTATATATTTTCAGTCTATCTTTAAATTAATACTATTGTTACCCAATAAACTAACATTATTACCATATAAATTTTGACTAAAATACTATTAAAAAGATCTAGCCACAAAGCTTTTAACAATCTCCACATTTAAATTAATCAATTTAATCACTCTCTGTTATACTTGATGAATCATTAAAATAAAGTCTTATCACAATTTTTCTTTACCCCTTTTCCCAATCTTTATAATTTATACCCCGCAAAACAATAGCAGCAGTAATTTTATTGTTAGCTTTCTAAACTCCAGCAGCAATACTTTTTCATAATTTTGCAGTTTCCTGAACACTCAATATCAAATACAACTCAATACT
>NZ_JAJNFB010000014.1 GCF_021043605.1 Borreliella americana | reverse complement strand
TGTTTTAGATTAACTCTTAGTCTTGATGCACATGCATCAATATATGTAATATTATCTTTTCCTCCAAGACCCTCTAATACTTTTGAAGCAGTTTCTGATAAGCTTGTTTTTTCTGTACTCATCATACTTTTTTCCATCTCTTCATCTTCTCTTCCTATTGTTTTAAGGTTGAATTTCATGATTGCAAATTTAAATATAAAGTAAAATCCAATAAAGTAAAAGATTCCCAAGATGGGAATTGCTATCCAATTTGTTTTGCTATTTCCCTGAAGTATTCCAAATAGGAACATATCTATAAATCCTCCAGAAAATGTTAGTCCAACTCCTACGTTTAAAAGGTGTGTTAAAAGATATGCTAGTCCAAAAAGAGGAACATATATAAAGTAATAAAGTGCTGGTGCTGCAAAAAGGAATGCAAATTCAAGAGGCTCTGTAATTCCTGTTAACATTGATGTAAAGCTAGCAGACAGTAGTAATGAAGCTACGTTGTTTTTATTTTCAGGTTTTGATGTATGGTACATAGCAAGTGCGGCCCCAGGTAATCCAAAGATCATAACAACAAATTCTCCGCTAAAAAATCTTGTTCCTTTTGCAACTTCAAAGTGTACAGTATTGGGATCTGCAAGTTGTTTGAAAAATATATTTTGTGCTCCTGATATGAGTTCTTCATTTATTTCCAATGTTCCTCCAACAGCTGTTTGCCAAAATGGCAAATAAAATATATGGTGAAGTCCAAACGGAATTAAAGATCTTTTTATTGCTCCATATGCAAATGTTCCAAAAAGCCCTGATTGTTCTACAATTCTTCCAAACGAAGTCATTGCACCTTGGATAAAAGGCCAAGTAAATGTTAAAAATATTCCTACTACAAACATTGTCATTGTGGTTATGATTGGCACAAATCTTGTACCTCCAAAGAATGCTAAAAATGTAGGTAATTGAATATTATGGAATCTGTTATGAAGAAATACAGCAACAAATCCGGCTATCAATCCTCCCATTACGCTCATTTGAAGAGAAAATATTCCAAGTACATTTGTATATTCCTGACTTTTTGCTGTTGCAACTGTTTCAGGTATTCCTAATTCCAATAGTGCTTTTAAGCTTGCGCTTTCTGGTGTAATTCCTTGTATGTATAAGATTCCATTTATAGTTTGATGCATAACTAAAAATCCAACTACTCCTGCTAAAGCGGCTGTTCCTTTTTCTAATTTAGCAAGTCCTATTGGAATTGCTGCTGCAAACATTAAGGGCAGGTTCGCAAAAATTACCTCCCCTGTATATTTCATAAGATAAAGTATTGAGTTAGCCACAGTTCCTTTTCCAAGGACTCCTTCTAATCCATAGGCCTGAATCATTGTTTCATTAGTAAATGCTCCCCCAATTCCCAATAAAATTCCAGCTGCCGGTAAAAGTGCTATTGGAAGCATGAAGGCTTTTCCTACTTTTTGTAATATTGTAAATATAGATATAGATGCTGATGATGTTGACATAATTTTCCCCTTTTTATTAAGTTCAAATTAATTAATTAAAATAATTAATTTGAATAATACGCCTAATATCTTAACAAGATTTTTTAATCTTGTAAATATCAGCATTGAATAAATGCTAGTATATTAAATTGCTGATTGTAATCTTTGTTTTCATTTAAATTATTTTAAATGAAATTTAGAAATAAATCGAATCAATTTGGCTTATAATGGTAATTGAATTAGCAATGAGCATTGTAAAGTTAAATTCCGATTAAATACTTATAGATTTCACTATTTTTATCAGAGTAATCTACGGGTAGTTTATTGTCGCCATCTCTGATATTTGGATTAGCACCTTTTTCAATAAGTGATTTAATAAAATTTAAATCATATTTTTGAATTATAGCATTGTGAAGAGCTGTTTGAGAATTTTGATTTGTTAAATTAATATTAAATTCTTTTGTTATTAAATAATTTATAATACTTTTTGCTTTTACATTTATAGCATAAGTAAATATTGGATTGCCGTTGGAAAATATTGTGTTTAGTGAAAAAATATTATTATTTTTTGATAAAAATTCTTTAAACTTATCAAGTTTATCATTTTCAGTTAAATTTTGGAGTTGCTTCTTTTTCTCAATGTATAAACCATATTCTTTTTTGATTTTTATTGTCTTGAGAAAGTTATCTTTATTTTCTTGCAAGTCTATGTAATAAGGGCTGGTATCTATATTATTTTTATAATATTCTATGGGAGTGATAATATTTTTTTCATTAAGATAGTAAACGCTTATTAGTTCCTTGAAGTTTATATTTTTATTTTCTGGTATTAAATCAAATCTAACTTTATAGTTTTTAAATTTTTTAAAGGGAATTAAATTATAATTTTGATCGTAAAACAGTAATTCTGTTATTTGTCCGGTTGCATTTTTTATAACGGGAATAATATTTCCATTCTCATCAACACTTATTTCTGTATTTTCTCCATTTAGAATGGGTAATTTATATTTATTATAAATGGGAGTAATATTTTCTTTCATTTGATCAAGTTTTGCTTTAATTTCTGAATTTGTTGCCCTGACGTAATTTTTATAATTTGTTTGAATTTCATAAGAACTTTTTCCAATGTTTTTAGCATATTTTTCAAAACTAGCATTAAACACTGTATATATTGGATCAAATTTTGACATCAACTCCATTCTTATTGGTACTGGAAAATTTAGAAGGTATTTTGGAAAAAATTGTTCGTTTATTTTATGTATTTCAAGAAATTCTTTTTCAAAAATATTAAAATCTTCCAATAACTGCTTTTCAGTGAAGTAATAAGATAAATTTGAACTCATAATAAAAAGAGTAAAAAAAGTTAAATAATATAAAAAGTATAAATTTTTTAATCTATCTCTGATTTTATTTCTTAAGTTTTTATTAAAAATTGTAAAAGATAGAAATCCAATAACAAGGTAACCAGAATATAGGAATATTTTGCTTATCGCATAATAACTCATTTTACATCCTTTTAAAGTTTATTTTTAAATTATATCAAAATATTTCTATATTTTTATTTACTTTACTTTATTTTACTAAAAGCATACAATTAAGCATTAAATGAAGAAGTTTCTAATACCCGTTTATTTTTTATTGTTTTATAGTTGTTCAACGGTATCTTTGCTAAAAATACCAGAAAAAGATAAAATAAATTTAACTATTTTATCATCTTTGATGAATTATCCTGATTTGAAGATTTCAAATTTTAAAATAAAAGACTATGAACATTTGCATCATTTATATAATTTTGAAAGCTTGAATGATGCTAAAAATAATAGTGCTTATATTTACGTTGATGAATCTAATTTTAATAATAATATTGATTTTATCAAAGATCTTTTTATTTATAATAAGAAATTATATAGAATACTTATTGCTTATGGCTTGACCCAAGGCGCATCTTTTAAGGCAGAAGTTTTATCTTATTTTGAAAAACAAAAAATTATGAAAAATTTTTCATTGAAAATAAATTTTCCAACTACTAAAAAATTTATGGATAACAAGTATTGGATTGTGATTGCAAAAAACCACTTAGATTCTCTTATTAAGAGTAAAAATTATTTAATCTTGGCCAATGTAAAGATGGAATATATACTCAAAAAGTTTTTAATTTGAGAAAGCTTTTTACTCTAAATCCTCAAATATTTTTTTAATTTGTTCTTTTTTTTTAAGTTCATATTTTTCCAAATCAAGAGCTATTGATTCTTTAATTTTATCTGTATTGTGGAGGTAAATGTTCGCTTCTATTTTTTCTTTTGTGTTTTTAATTTTTAAAAATTTTTTACTCTTTTTTATTTTGTCTATTTTGCTAAGATCATTGAGCATACTTAATTTTAAATAAATTATATTTTCAGTTACTTGAAATTCTTTTGCTATTGTTTTTTGAGGGTATTCTTTAGATTTATATTGAGATAATTTTAATTTTAATGTAGTTGTTGGAACTAATATGTTTGCTGCAAATATGTTAGCTTCTGTTACCATTTGACTGTCTTGAATATCATTATAATAGTTTCCATTTTTAGATAGAGTTTTAATTTGATTTTGATGCATCAAATAATGCCCCAAGTGTTTTGCTATTGTAAATCTTTTATTTTCAAGACTCATATTTTCATTTATATATAAAGATTTTTCATTTAATTGAATATATCCTGAAAAATCTTTATGCTTATCTTGAAAACGTATTTCAAAAATTTTAAGATCTTCTCCCATAGCAATTTTTATTATAGGAACAGGAATAAGCAATATTTTATGTTTTGATATTATATAATCCGAATAGACTTTAGAATTTTCAATATAAGAGCTGAATTTGTTTTCATGCATTTAATATAAACACTCTCCTTTTTGTATTGTATAATATAAGTTAATTATGAAATATAGTTTTTTTTTGATTTTAATGGTTTTTATTTGCTCTTCTTGTAAGATTTTAAATATTGCTGAAGATTTGGAAAAGAATTTTGAAAAAATTGAAAGAGCAGATTATTGTCTTTATTTTTATCCAGACAGTCAAATATACATTAAAAAAGATAAATCTAGCAATAAGTTTACTGTTTTTTTAAATGTCATGCTAGATTCAAATTTAAGTTTTACCAAAGGTTATTTGAAGTTAATTCAAGACAATAAATATATTGGAAGTATTGCCATTTCTAAGGTAGTTAGTATTGGGAATTTTAAGTTTTTATACATTAATCTTGATAAAGATAATTTTGCTCTCATGTCAAAAGCTTTAACCCCTTACAAAAAGCTAGTCTTTTTATTTAATAAGGATTCTTTTCAGGTTTGGACTAAGGACACCTTGCAATATGATCCAAGATTTATTGATGTTAATTTCAAGAATACAAAAAATACTTTAGAATATGCATTTAAAAACAAAATTTTATAAAAAAACGCACATATTATGGACTTTCTTGAAAATTTTTAAAAAAGATTTATTATTTTTTTATTTAATATTTTTAATATTATCTTGTTCTACAATCTATTTTGATGGTATTCCTGAATTAAAAAAAGATTCTAAATATATTAAGTTAATTCAAGAGAATAATAAAATTTCTTTAAGACATTATTTTACCATTTCTAATGCTTGGAATTTAAGATACAAAGAACCTTTATTTTTAAAAGTTGGAAACGATATAATTGCGTTATTTCTATTTAATCGTCATAAACTAATTGATGGTAAATATCTTCAAACCTTTTTTAGCGTTGGAAAAGATATTTCTTTGAAAGCTTATTTAAAGCTTATTAAAGCTAGAAAATTTTTGATTACAAATAGTTCTGAAAAGATTATTAAAACCATTGTATTTTCGAACTTACCTGACAGCGAAAATATTTTCTTTCAGAACAATATGCTTAATAGGGTGAATAGACATTTAAAAAAAAATTAAAAAATCAATTTATTATTGAAAATATTTTTAAACAACAAAAAGGAAAGTTTTATGGGGAAATATATAAAAGGTTTATTTTTTCAATTTAAAAACAGCGATATCAACTATAAAAAGGAAATTTTAGCGGGAATTACTACATTTTTAAGTATGTCATATATTATAGCTGTTAACCCAGCAATACTATCTAACACAGGCATGCCAATTGGGGCACTAGTTACTGCAACCTGTTTAACAGCAGCATTTTCTACTATTCTAATGGGACTTTATACTAATGCGCCCCTAGCATTAGCTTCTGGAATGAGCTTGAATGCTTTTTTTGCATTTTCTGTGGTAATTGGAATGAACATTCCCTGGCAAGTTGCATTAGCTGCTGTTTTTATTGAAGGACTAATTTTTGTTCTCTTATCCTTTTTAAGAGTAAGAGAACAAATTATAAATTCTATTCCAATAAATTTAAAATATTCTATTTCAGTTGGAATAGGGCTTTTTATTGCTTTTATTGGTTTTGTCAACGGAGGAATCATCATTAAAAATGATGCTACATTGGTTGGAATTGGCTCGTTTGTTGACTTGAAAGTTTTATTTACCTTTTTAGGATTATTTTTTATTGTAATTTTTGAACAATTAAATGTAAGGGGAAGTATACTTTGGGCAATTTGTTCAGTCACTGCCATAACATGGATATATGCAATATTTAATTTAGAGGACGCCCAAGCTATTGGAATACAACTTCCCAGTGGGATTCTAAAATTTGAATCCATTGAACCAATATTTAACCAATTAGATTTTTCTTATGTTTTAAATGAGCATTTTTGGACTTTTATGTCAATAGTTTTCATTCTCTTGTTCAATGATTTATTTGATACTGTAGGCATTTTAATAAGCGTCACAACAAAAGGTGGGATGTTGGATAAAAATGGAAAAATTCCCAATGCAAGAAAAATATTATTGGTAGATGGTATTGCTACTACTTTTGGAGCAATAATGGGGGTTTCTACTGTTACTACTTATATTGAAAGTTTTACAGGAATTGCTGAAGGTGGAAAAACGGGATTTACCTCAATTGTAACTGGAATATTATTTCTACTTGCAGTTTTTTTTGCTCCACTGTTTGTTGCTGTTCCTGCTAGCGCAACTGCTGCAGCACTAATATATGTAGGATTTTCAATGTGCAGGGAAATAATTAAAATTGATTTCTTTAATATTAGAGAAAATATTTCTAGCTTTTTAATATTTTTTTTGATTCCTTTAACTTATAGCATTTCTTCAGGATTTTTTGTTGGCGCAGCATTTTATATTTTAGTCAATATATCATTTAATTTTTTTAATAAAGAAAAGATTAAAATTTCTCCTGTGCTGCTGATATTGTGCTTAATTTTTATTATCAAATTTATTTATGGCTATTAATATTTTTATAAAATTTTATTTATCAAGATGTTTTATTAATAGATTAAAAACTAACAATAGCACTGGCTTTATTTTTGATATAAAATAAAATTTGAGGAGTAATTTGTAATGAATCAATCGAAAGAAACATTATTATTTCAATTTAAAAATAAAACCATTGATTATAAAAAAGAAATTATCGGTGGTATTACCACCTTTTTAAGCATGGCATATATAATAGCTGTTAATCCGGCAATATTATCTAGCACAGGGATGCCAATTGGTGCATTAGTTACTGCAACTTGCTTAACATCGGCATTTTCCAGTATATTAATGGGGCTTTATACTAATACCCCTATATCACTAGCACCGGGTATGGGCCTTAATGCATTTTTTGCATTTTCTGTAGTAATTGGAATGAATATCCCTTGGCAAGTTGCATTAGCGGCTGTTTTTACCGAGGGGTTAATCTTTATTGTACTCTCCTTATCAAGAGCTAGGGAAAGCATTGCAAATTCCATACCAGTAAATTTAAAATACTCTATTACGGTTGGAATAGGGCTTTTTATTGCTTTTATTGGTTTTGTCAACGGAGGAATTATCATTAAAAATGATGCTACATTGGTTGGAATTGGATCATTTGTTGACTTGAAAGTTTTATTTACCTTTTTAGGATTATTTTTTATTGTAATTTTTGAACAATTAAATGTAAGGGGAAGTATACTTTGGGCAATTTGTTCAGTCACTGCCATAGCGTGGATATATGCAACTTTTAGTCCAGAAAGTGCAGTAGCTGCCGGAATACGTTTTCCCGATGGAATTTTAAGATTCGAATCTATTGGACCAATATTTAACCAATTAGATTTTTCCTACATATTAAGCAAACATTTTTGGAGTTTTATTACAATTGTATTGGTATTGCTGTTTAATGATTTATTTGATACTTTGGGCACTTTAATAGCAGTGGCAACCAAAGGTAATATGTTAGACAAAAATGGGAAAATTCCTAATGTTGGCAAAATATTTTTAATTGATGCTATTTCTACTACTGTTGGAGCAATAATGGGTGTTTCAACTGTAACCGCATACATTGAAAGTTGCACAGGAATAGAAGAAGGTGGTAAAACCGGACTTACAACAATAGTAACGGGAATAATGTTCTTTATTGCAATATTCCTTTCACCATTATTTATTGCCGTTCCTGCTAGTGCAACTGCTGCAGCACTAATATATGTAGGATTTTCAATGTGCAGAGAAATATTAAACATTAATTTCTCTAATACTAGAGAAAATATTTCCAGTTTTTTAATACTTTTTTTAATTCCCCTAACATACAATATCTCTTCGGGTATAAGCATCGGAATAATATTTTATGTTTTAATAAACATAATACTTAATTTATTGGAAAATAAAAAAAATAAAATCTCTCCAGTAATGATAATACTGTGCCTGGTTTTTACTATTAAATTTATTTATATTTATTGACTACTTGCTATTTATAAAAAAAATTTAAAATTTGCAATTTCAAAAAACTAAATTCTAAATCATAACATAAAAAGAGTTCTTATTGTAAAAATATTCCGTCTATTGAACAACTTTATGAGATTTAGCATAAAGCCAAATAAACTACTATTGTCTTTAAAAATCTGCCAAAACTGTTCAAGCCTTCAGAAATTGCTACTTAATTTTATTTATATTTAGAATATTAAATTCAACTTATTAATGAATTTGAAATAAATTTTTATTCTTTAAAAGAAGAACTTAAAGTTAAAATGGATTTTAAGAAATTTTTTGGGAAAATAAAAAAATAAAAGCCAAGAAATCTATCTTGACTTATATTGACTTTATTTTTCCAGTTACTTTTTTAAAACAAATTAATCTTATAATGTTAATTATAATTAAGGTTTTTTTGGAGTTTCTGCTACAACAGGGCTTGTAAGCTCTTTAATTGAATTATTTAGCATCTCTTTAGCTGCTGCTGACAATTTTTCTACTGATTCGAATAATTTCACAAGTTCTGCAGCACCCTTATTATTAGGCTGATTTGTTCTTAAAATAGCTGCTTTTGCATTATCATCAGTAGCTTCACCATTCGCTGGACCAAGTTCTGCATGACTAATTTTTAGTTTATCGGTAAATTCGATAGTACAATTTTTAGCATCTTCAATTTTTTCTTTTAATTCTTCATTTTTCAATACATTTAATTTTTCTACTATTAGGTTAGATATTGCATAGACCCCCGCTAACAATGATCCATTCTTGTTATTTAGAGCACCACCCAAACCATTATTTTGGTCTATTTTTTTACCAATAGCTTTTTTAGCAAGTTCATCTATAGATGCAAGTAAAGTCTCAACTTCCTTCACAGCGAGAAAAACTGCATTAGAATCTGTAATTTTTTTACTTATTTCTGCAAGATTAGGCCCTTTAACAGACTCATCAGCAGGATTAGATGAAGAATTACCATCTTTCCCTGAATTATTACAAGATATAAATAAAAATAAAGTCATTAATATTGCACTTAATGTATTCTTTCTCATTAATTTGTGCCTCCTTTTTATTTATGAATTATTAGTTCAACAATTTTGTTTTTCAATTTTTTCAATTTTTTTCAAAAATTTTTCAATTTTTTTCAATAGTTTTTTTATTGAAAAAAATTTCAATAAAAAAACTATCTTAATTTGATTTTAAAATAGACATAAACAAAGTTAAATATGCTAAAATTAAGTAGATTAAGCTTTAATAAGAAAACTTTTATTTATTTTAAGGACTTGCATAATGAATGCTCAGGCAATACTTGTATTAGATTTTGGATCCCAATATAGTCAACTAATTGCAAGAAGAATTAGAGAAATTGGAGTTTATACAAAAGTAATGCCTTACTATACCCCTTTAAAAGAAATTAAAAATATGAACATCTTGGGAATAATACTAAGTGGGGGACCTGCTTCTGTTTATTCAAAAGAAGCTCCTACCTTGGACATGGAAATTTTTAATTTTAAAATACCTGTTTTGGGAATATGTTATGGAATGCAAATAATTGTTAAATTATTTGGTGGCCTAGTATCTAAAGACTCTAAGCAAGAATATGGAAGCTCTGAAATCTTTCTAAAAGATGATAAATCTCTTTTATTTTCAGAACTTCCAAATAAATTTCAAATTATTATGAGCCATGGAGACAGTATTAAAAAGATTCCCGATAATTTTAAACAATTAGCTTTTACAAAAAATTGTATTGCTTCTATATCAAATGAAACTCAAAAAATTTACGGTCTACAATTCCATCCAGAAGTAACTCATTCTGAATTTGGAGATCAAATACTTAAAAATTTTGTTTTTAAAATTTGCCAAGCTCAAATTAACTGGTCATTAGAAGGCAATATAGAAACCATTGTAGAAAAAATTAAGCTTAAAGTGGGAAGCAAAAAAGTTATTTTAGGGCTTTCTGGTGGTACAGACTCTTTAGTTTGCGCACTACTTATAAAAAAAGCAATAAACAAAAATTTAATCTGCGTTTTTGTAAACACCGGGTTGTTGCGTAAAAATGAAGAAAAAAAAATACTAGAATTAAAGCATCAATATGATTTAAATATCAAATACATTGATGCTTCTGCAATATTTTTGAACCATTTAAAAAATATAAGTGATCCTGAAGAAAAGAGAAAAATAATAGGAAAAGAATTTGTAGATGTTTTTGAAAAAATTACTCTAGAAGATAAAAATATAGAATATTTAGCTCAAGGAACAATTTATTCTGACGTAATTGAATCTAAATCAAAAGATAGCGCTTCTTCAAAAATCAAGTCTCATCACAACGTGGGGGGACTCCCAGATAAGATGAGTTTAAAACTTTTAGAACCTTTGAATGAATTTTTTAAAGATGAAATAATTCAAATCGGAATAAATTTGGGCGTTAAAAAAGAATCTCTTTACAGACATCCATTTCCAGGCCCAGGACTAGCTATAAGAATCATTGGAGAAGTCACACAAAAAAAAATAAATATCTTACAAGAAGCAGACAATATTCTAACAGAGGAGCTTTTTATAAATGATTTATATTATCAAATAAGACAAGCATTTGTTGTATTGCTTCCTGTCAAATCTGTTGGCGTAATGGGAGATCAAAGAACATACGAATACACAGCTGTAATTAGATGTGTAAATACCCAAGACTTTATGACTGCAGAATGGACTGAACTTCCTTATAGTTTTTTAAAAAAAGTTTCTTCAAGAATAATTAATGAAGTCCGAGGTATAAATAGAGTTTGTTATGATATATCTTCTAAACCCCCATCAACCATAGAATGGGAATAACAAAACCAATAAAAAGGAAACTTTATGACAAACAAGATAACAAAAGAAGCTTTAACTTTTGATGATGTGTCTTTAATTCCAAGAAAATCCTCTGTATTACCTAATGAGGTTAGCTTAAAAACACAATTGACAAAAAACATATCTCTAAACATACCATTTTTAAGCTCAGCAATGGATACTGTTACAGAAAGCCAAATGGCAATAGCCATTGCTAAAGAAGGTGGAATAGGAATTATACATAAAAATATGCCAATAGAAGCTCAAAGAAAAGAAATAGAAAAAGTAAAAACATATGAATTCCAAAAAACTATTAATACTAATAAAGATGCAAACGAAAAAACCCCAAAAATATTTGGAGCAAAACAATATATAGAAAAATCCGATGTATGTAAAAATACAGAAGACAAAGAAGATTTTCCTAATGCATGCACAGATTTAAATAGTAGACTAAGAGTGGGCGCTGCTGTTTCCATTGATATTGATACCATAGAACGAGTTGAAGAACTTGCAAAGGCACATGTAGACATACTTGTTATAGACTCTGCCCACGGGCATTCTACAAAAATAATAGAACTTGTAAAAGCAATTAAAAATAAGTATCCAAGCTTAGACCTTATTGCTGGCAACATAGTAACCAAAGAAGCTGCATTAGATCTAATAAGTGCAGGAGCAGATTGTTTAAAAGTAGGAATAGGCCCGGGTAGCATATGCACAACAAGAATAGTTGCGGGAGTTGGAGTTCCCCAAATAACAGCAATCTGCGATGTTTATGAAGTTTGTAAAAATACAAACATTTGCATTATAGCAGATGGCGGAATTAGGTTTTCAGGAGATATTGTTAAAGCCCTTGCAGCGGGAGCTGATAGCGTAATGATAGGTAATCTCTTTGCAGGCACAAAAGAATCCCCTTCTGAAGAAATAATTTACAATGGAAAAAAATTTAAATCCTACGTTGGAATGGGTTCTATTTCTGCTATGAAAAGAGGCTCTAAATCAAGATATTTTCAACTAGAAAACAACGAACCTAAAAAATTAGTCCCCGAAGGAATTGAGGGTATGGTGCCGTATTCTGGAAAATTAAAAGATATTTTAACTCAATTAAAAGGAGGGTTAATGTCTGGAATGGGATATTTGGGAGCAGCCACAATATATGATTTAAAAATAAATTCTAAGTTTGTAAAAATAAGTCATTCTTCTTTAAAAGAATCCCATCCTCACGGTGTTTTTAATATAACATAAAGATAGAAAAAATATTGATCAAATTAAATACATATCGTCTTTAAAAGATTAAAATATTACATTCTTCTCTTAAAGAAATAACAATTTTAGTAGGAAAAGAATAATGGAAAACATAATAATGTTATCTATTTTTGCATTGCTTTTTCTAGCATTATTATATTAGTGCTTACTCTATTTAAAAATAAAAACTCTAAAATAATTAAGTTAAAGAAATGAACCCTTAATTTAAGAATTCATTTCTAATTTTTATAAAAAAATAAAATATAAATTATTTAATTGGTTTTATTTCAGATAAATTAAATCTTTCTGAAACATTTGGTTCCCAACCTTTCCACTTGTCGTTTCTAAAAAGATAACTAGAAGAAGTTATATTAAGAAATACCGCTGGAAAATCTCTTTCGATTATTATTGCTTCTGCTTTTTTTAGAATTTCCTGTCTTTTAAAAATATTTCTTTCATTGTCTGATTTTATTAAAAGTTCATCATATTCGGAATTTGAATATCCATAAGATGAAAAAGCTGTGTTTTCGGTTTGAAAGATGCTTAAGAACGTCATGGGATCAGCATAATCTCCTGACCATCCTGATCTTATTATTTCATAATTACCATTTACCCTGCTATTTATATACGTTGACCATTCTTCATTCTCAAGCTGTACATTAATATTTAAGTTTTTATTCCACTGATTTTGAATAAATTCAGCAATTTTTCTCTGGCGATCATTTGTATTGTACTTTACTTTTAATAAAGGAAAATTATTACCATTAGGATATCCTGCATCTGCTAAAAGCTTCTGTGCTATTTTAACATCAAATAAGCTTAGATTGCTTTTATAAGAGTAATCAATATAATCTGGAGTTGCTCTTCTTGTAGGAATAGAACTATCATTTAGAACGCTCTCTGTTAAAGTTCTTCTATCAATAGCAAGAGATAGTGCCTTTCTAACTTTAACATTGTCAAGTGGCTTTACTTTTATATTTAAAGAATAAAAAAAGGTTGAATTAGTTCCTATTGAATAATAATCGTCTCTAAGCTTAAGATCCTTAAGCAAATCTGGCGGAACATTGTTAAAAATTGCATCTAATTCATCATTTAAATACATATTATAAGCTGTAATACTATTATCTGCGACAAAAAATATAATGCTGTCAAGAACAACATCTTTGGAGTTATAATATTTATTATTCTTTTCAAGAACAACCTTTTCATTTAAAACTCTAGATTTTAATTTGAAAGGACCACTAACAACCATATTCTCAGGATCTGTCCACCTTTGCCCATACTTTTCAATAACGTGCACTGGTACAGGAATAAATGTTTGATGTACCAACATATCAAGAAAATATGGCTTTGGGGATTTAAGTGTTATTTCTAAAGTTTTCTCATCAAGAGCTTTAATTCCAAGTTCAGACTCATTTACTTTGCCGTCAAAATACTCTTCTGCATTTTTTATAACGGACTTAATCATGTTAACAAAAGATGAACCGGTTTCTTTATCTAAAATTCTAAGATAAGATTTTCTTATCCCCCCAGCAGTAATGGCAACCCCATCACTCCAAACAAGATTATCTCTTAAATGAAACGTATAGACTACTCCGTCATCAGAAATATCCCAACTTTTAGCAAGTCCGGGTCTGTATCCTCCAGTTTTAGGATCTCCATCTAAAATGCCAAGAAACATTTGGCTTACAATCCCTGATCCAACCGCATCATTTATTAATTGAACATCTAAAGTAGTAGGTTCACTTCCGATATTTAGCTTAAAAACCAATTTGTTTCCATTACTTTCATTAACACAAGAAATAAATAAAATTAAATTGAGAAATATTACAATTTTTAACTTTTTTATCAATATTTTCATACAAGCATCCTTACAAGTTTTTATAAATTTAAATTTTGCCTATATTTTATTATATATGAAATATAATTTCACATTAACATTATTAAAAGCACTTAAATTATTCTATAAATAAAGTATTTATAATTTATTCTTTATTAAAGAGAATATAAGATTATAATTTTTTATTGTTTACTTTTCAGCAATTATTATACATATAAAAAATAATTTTAAATTTATTTATTTGTAAATTAGATTTATTGAGATTTATTATTTTTTAATAAAAAAATAAATTAATATTGAATTTTAAAAAATTAGAATTTAACGTTTGCTTTATGGTAATTAAAAACTTTCTTATATTTTTTTAGCAAAAGCAATACTAGACAAAAGTAGCAACCAAGAAGTCTCCAAACAATGATTTAAAGAAATAAAGATTAATTTATTAAAAATTGTTTGCAATGATCTAACAAAAAATATATTATTATGTTCACTAATCTATATTTTTTTATCAAAGGAGAGGATTATGGAATTATATCAAAATCAATTAAAATTTTTAAAATTTTTGGTATTTTTTTTATTAATATCTTGCGTTTCCTTAAACGTTGAGCATGATCAATTTGGAAAAACATTTAGAATATACCAAAGTTTAAACAAAAATGCAGAACTTAAAGGTACTTTTAATTATAAAACAGGAATAACTAAAATAGTTTTATACACAAAGTTTAGAAATCATAGTATAACAGAACAGAATCCTTTATTACTACCAGATGGAACGAAAATTGAGGGGAAAGTAAGCTACAAAAGAGATAACAATCATTTTTTCGGTAACTGGATTAATTATTCTTCATTTGTTTTGTCTAAGTCTTTATTGGAAAAGATGATTAAAGAAGAAGATGCTTCTTATAAGAATAAGGAAGTTAAAATTAGAATTGGATTGGAAGATTTAAGCTTGAAAAAACATAAAATTTTGGACTTTCTAGTAATGGTTGAATCAATTGAAAATAAAGACTATAAAAATTAATTTTTATAGTCTTTATTGTTTTTTCTTTTCGGGTTAAAATAAATATTTTATTGTAGAATGGAATTAATATAGGGGATATATAATTTCTATTTAAATCGTTTGAAAAATGACAAAGGCTACCTTATGGTAGCCAACTTATTATTCTAATCAAACAACAAGAGCGAGACATTGCATCTCAATCTATATAGATTATTATATAGTATTTTATTATTTTGTAAAGTGTTTTTTAAACATTTTTTGAACGTATTATTGCTTTCTAGATTTAAAACATTATTTTTTGTTTTTTAAGCTGTCATATTTATTTTTAATTTTTGTAAGTAGTTTTTGATTATCATCATATAGCTCTTTTAATAAGAAACTTACAAAATTTGTATTTGATTTATAAAAATCAAATACCCTTTCGTTTTCAATTTTTATCTTAAACGACTTATTTATTTTGGGTCTTTTATTGGTTGTAATACCATTTTTTTCTAAAAATTGCATAGCACAATGTATTCCTTTTTTTAAAATTAATTCGTAACTGATTTTACCACTGTCAATTCCTATTGCCAGTTTAATATATCTATAAACAGTGGTTTTGGCCATTTTATAATCTTTTATAAAATGGCCAAAACTTTTATATTTGTCTATAACGTAATACTTATTTTCATTAATTTCTTTTAAAATTCGAGCTGTTTCAATTTTATTGTAAGATTCCTCTTTTATCAAAATTTTTAGTTTTTCTTTCAATTTTAAGTATCTGGATTTTCTATTTTTTTTTATTTCATTTCCATTGATTTCAACTCTTTTAATAATTTCTATTTTTTTATTTAATTTCATTTTTTATTTTTACTCCATTGTATACTTTCAAATTAGTTCCATATGGAACTAAAAGTTCCATATGGAACTAATTTGAAAGTATACTTAAAAACTTTTTAAGTATACCTTCATAAGCTTTGTAGTAGTCCTCATTGGAATTGAATTCCTCTCTATAAAATATAGACTTACGCAAGTTGTCTCTTTTAGGAACACTTCCCAAAAATTTA
Organism: Borreliella americana; assembly: GCF_021043605.1. Lineage (GTDB taxonomy): Bacteria > Spirochaetota > Spirochaetia > Borreliales > Borreliaceae > Borreliella > Borreliella americana. The sequence goes on along the minus strand of NZ_JAJNFB010000014.1, from coordinate 10,069 downwards.
CCTTTATATTCACACTCAATAAACTTTTTAAGTTCTTGATCAATGTTTTGTCTTTCAATAAATTTGGTTATTAAATAAAATATTGGTAAATCTTTTATAAAAAGATCATTAAGTCTACTAGTTATTAGATCTAAGCTTTCAATTGCCCACTGGTCTGTTGGTAAAGGTATAATTAAATAATCTGTAATGATCAAACTATTATTAAGTAAACTTCCCAATGTAGGTGCTGTATCCATTATAATAAAATCGTATCTATTTTGAATAAAGCTTAAAAAAATTTTAAGTAAATTTTCTTTTAATGAGATACTTTCTTCATTAAATTTACTCAAGTTTATGTGACTTGCTATGAAATCCGTATTATTGTTTATTTTGATTGTCGAATTTTCTATATCTATTTCTTTTTTAAGAACCTTGTATATATTAATGTCTTTTGGGTTAAGATTTTTTTTTCTTAAGATATTAATATAAAAACTTGTGCTACTTGCTTGTGGATCCAAATCTATTAATAGTATTTTGTTATTTTTTTTTGAGAGTATGTTTGTGAACATCAACGATGTTGTACTTTTCCCTACTCCTCCTTTTATTGATGCAATTGTTATTATTTTTGGTTTTTTTTTATCCAATTTAATATTCCTTTATTACTTTCATATTTTTTACCATAAAATTTATGTACTTCTTTTTCAATTTTTAAAGTTCTTTCTAGAAGAGATTTGTAAAAAATTTTATTTTGATTTTCATTTTTAGTGAATATGTATAAGCTTCTTAAATAACAAAAAACGCTTCCTTTTTTAAATTTAAATTCCATATAAAATATTTTTTTTAATCTTATGAATTTTTTTGTTCCTTTTTCTGAATAATTTATAACAAATGGTTTTGGAAGGTTTATAAAACCGTAAAAAATTCCTAAAAATTTATCATTTTCTTTTACTGCAAATAAATGAAAACTTTCGTATTTTTTCTTGTTAAATACATTTCTTAGGCATAGCCAAAATTTTCCTTTATTTGGTTTTGCCTCAAAATTATTTATCATGCTAAATATTTTTGTATGGTAAACAATTTTTTTTTCTAATCGTTCAATTTTGTTAAAAAAATCTTTTTTTGTTTCTTTATTTTTCATTAGGTTTTTTTACTTTACTTTGTAATTTTTTAATCATATTTCTGTTTTTTTATTAGATCTTTCATTAATACAATAGCATTTTTTATGTTATTTGATGTACGGATTTGGTTTTCGTTTTCAAAATTACTTTTTCTTTTTATTTTATTTTTTATTTTAAATTCTTTTATTAGTTCATTAAAGTCTGTTTTTTTGAATTTTTTTGCCATAAACCATATTTTTTTTTTCTTTTTTTCTAAAGTTTTTTTGAAAAATTTTATTATTTTTTTTTCTTCATATTCGTACAGTTCTTCCATGAAATCTTTTAAATTCCATAATGAATTTTTGTAAGTTATTCTATTTTCTGTGATTTTCTTTATTTCTTCTAGATTTATTGATATTGATTTTTTTTTTATTTCTTTTTCTAGGAATTTTATAGTTTTTTTTAGATTTTGATTACTTTTTTTAAAGTAGTTTTTAGAATTCTTATAATATTTACTTTTATTATTACTTAATACATGTGAAGTTATTTGATGTGAAATTTTATACTTTTGAGATTCTTCTATTATTTTAATTTTTTTTATGTGCTTGTTTTTTGATATTTCGTGTTTTGTTTTTTTATCAATAAAATATGCTGTACTGATAATTTTTTTAGCTAATTTTTCAAGGACTTTATTTATAGTATAATAAGTAAAACTTCCATTGTTTTTCCCAAGTGGATTGAAATGGCTTTTAATTAGCCCTAAAGTTTCAAAAATTTTTATGTCATTTTGTATCGTTCTTTTAGTAACCTTTTTAAATCCTTTTTTTTCTAATATAGAATTTGTCATTGCTACAACATTGCTTAGAGAATATTTTTTTTTAGATATGAAGTAGTTGGCGCTTAGTTTTTGAATGACCCAAAATATTTTAAATCTTCGATCTACTACTTTATTAAAAGGTATCTTGTTAGTTTTTATTTGATACATTTTAAGCTCCTATCGTTTGATCTTTTATTGCATTAAGCACTGAAACTAATGATAATACACTTATTTTAAAAAGTAAAGTTTTATTAATGAATTTGTAATCAAATGTGTAAGGTTTAATAAGTTAAAATTTATGCCTACTTGACTGCAAATTTTTTATGCAATGATCTACTTCTTTTAAGAATTTTAAAAGAAGCGGTTTATATATTTCAAATGTGAATTCTCCCTTTTCTCCGTAAGCTTTTAATCTTAAGATAATATCTTTCTCAATGTTTTTTGTTAGCTCTATTATTTTTTGTGGACTTAATACTATGTTTAATGTTTCTTTTATTGTTTTTGAATTCTTTAAAGTTCTCACAGGAGGCTCAATTTTTAATTTTCTATCATTCTCATCATAAATAGAGTTTAGAAAGCGCAATTGATCAGAGTACAGGCTTAAATTTAAAAACAGAATATTTAAATTTTCACATGGGTAATAATTTGCTATAACAAATGTTTCGTAAGTTTCTGAAGGAGTGTCTGATTTTTCAAATAATTTTGGAATTTTCATACTGTAGATGTAATAATCTTCTATTTCGTCATATTCTGTTTTAAGCTCTGTTTTTTCAATTTCAATTTTTCTATTGTCGATACGTTTTTGCAAAATATTTTTAGATATTTTAATTTCTTTATCAAAATCTGTTATATATGCTAAAATGTATTCTTTATTAAATTTTATGCTATGTGATACATTCCAATTATCCTTAAAGTCAATGTTAATGTATTTTCCTGTGCTTTTATCATAAATGTGGGTTAATAGATCTCTTGAATTGGTTAGTGAAATGTTAATAATGCTTTTATTAAAGCTAGATTTTACTTTGAGCTCTGCTTTATATTTTGAATAATTAATTTTTTCTTCATTTATTAAAATGCTTTCAGGATTTATTTGTAATCCCTTTTTTTTGATATAAATATTTACTTTAAAATTTTCTTTTTCTATTAAAGGATTGTATACTCCAACAATAGATATTTTATTGTCATAATTTCTGCTTATTATTGAGTCTTCTTGAAATTTTAGTTTTCCTAATTTATGGTTTGTATCATGTAGATTGAAATTATCATTTAAGATGGATTTGCAACCCAAAATTAACAAAAATAAGGAAATGTTTTTAAGGTATTTCATTTTTTGTTCCTTAAGTAATTCTATATAATTGTATAAATTAAATTCTAGTGCAATAATTATATTCTTTTTGATTTTAATTATTGAAGAATTTGTTATACTTTTTACGTAAGCTTTTCATTAATAATAATATATTTTAGGAATATTTAATGAGAAATTTTAGATGAAAAAAAAGTTTAATTTTATTTCCCCCTTTATTATTTTTTTGTTTTCATGTAATACTAGCGTTTCTTCAATTTTTATTAGACCTTTAGACGAGGTAATGAAAATTGAGATTGATTTATATGAATCGTTAGGAGATGGTAAATTTAAAACCGGCACTCATACTAAGAATTACTTTGATTCTATTAAAGATATTAATTATTATTCTTATTTTTTTATTTTAGATAAATTTAGCAATAATATTATAATGAAATTGGCTTTAAGTTCTAAAAAAGCAATCCCATTAACCTATGATTTTGGCATTTTTTTTGATCATAAATTTAAATTAACAATTTCTAATTTAAATTCAAATGAACCTGGATTTAACACTATTGATAGTTTTTACAAAAAAATTTCTTTTAAAAATAGCATCAATAATAATATTCAGAATTTTGTCACTATTATTTTTAATTTGAATGATATAAAGTCTATTAATCGGGATTTTGAACTTAAAAATGATATTGAGGATCTTAATTCTTCTACCAATGAATTTATATATTTTCTTGATAGTTCTAAAAATTTTGATTTAAGAGAGTCCTACATTACTGTTTATTATTATGTCCTTAAAGCAATTGAAAAATTTTTACAATAAATAAGCTTTTTACTAGGGGATTTATTTATTTTCTATTATTTTGAATTTTTCCCAAGGTTCTATTTTTTCAAGCAGAAATATTTCGTCATTGACTATTTTGCCAACTACGTTTACAAGACCATTATTGGGGGTATCTTTTAGTGCTATTTGAAGTTCTCCTGCATAACCTAAGTATCCTGAAGAGTCTATAAGGATGTCTCCTTTTCTAATTCCATTTGGGGAATGTACAGGAAATTTTCTATTATTGTAGTACACTCTTGACATAGTTGATCGAATTCTATAGGAATTAATATCTCCTCTATTAAAATGTAAATTTTCAAGGATTATTTCTTTTTCTACTGAATTTGCATTTGGATTTAGGTCTGCTTTGAGTTCTAAAATATTCCTGTTTATCTTTGATACTTTTTTTAGCTCTATGTCACTTGGAAAACAATTAGAAATTAGAACTGAGTCTATTCCTTCTTTGAAAAGATCTTTTGCCTGAGTTTCTATATCTTTAGATCTGTGTGATTCTAGTGTAGGAACACCTTCTTTTTCTTTCCCGCGTGCGCATTCTTCTGCATTGTTAGAACTAATAAATGCGGCTGTTGGGATTGAATAATGTTTAAATATTTTTGTTGTTTCTTTAAAGAAATTTCTTGAAAGTCCTGTATATTTGTGAGGATAAAAATTATGACACCCAAGTAGATTTTTTATATTAGGCTTAAAATACATTATTGTATCAATATGTTTATTTATATTGCTTATATTAAGTTGAATCTTAAGGCCAGAGTTGTTAAAAGTCATTAATGATTCTTCAATGCCTGTGAATGTATTATCTAATCTAATTGCCCAAGCTCCAAGCTTTTTAAAATAATCTAGTTTTGAACAATTTCTAAGATTTGAAATATCGATTTTCAATTCTTTGAAAATTTCAGGACTTACATCAATAATAGGTTTCATTCCGTTTTTATTTGCAATGCTAAGTAATTCTTTGAATATGTCAAATTCATTCCCGTTAATATAGAGTAAAGAGGTAAATACCTGGGTAAATCCAAAATGAGCACTTTTCTCAATATATTCAACAATTTTATTTTTGGGGCTTATATTAGGATATATAGATATTCCAATTTCTTTCATTTTAACCTTCCTTAAGCAGAGCCTTTATTGTTAAATGCATTAATTGCAAGTTGTAATACTTTTTCGCCATTCATTGTTCCATAATCGATTGTGTTAATTATTTCGATTGGAATTCCCTTGGGTTTTGTGATTTCTTCAAGTCTTTTTTTATTAAATCTTGACTGCGGTGCAAGCAAAACAACGTCAAAGCGGTCAACAACTTCGCCAAGACGTGTTTCAGCAATGGCTTCAATTGTTGCATTTATGTTTTTTGATTTGGCATATTTTTCAATTCTTTGTACCAGCATACTTGTGGACATTCCCGCTCCACATACAAGTAGTATGTTCATATTTCCTCCTATTTTTTTATTTCATTTATTATTTTGTAAACATTGATTAATTCTTCAAAAATGCTTAATTCTGAAATTGCAGACATTAAATGATCTTCAGCATGAATTAAAATAAAAGGCGTTTTAACAGATTTTGGATTAGTTGCTGATTGATGTATTATTTCTCTATGTGCTTCATGGGCCTTTGCAATAGATTTTTTACTTTCTTGTATAGTAAGCTCTGCTTTGTCATATTCTTTGTTTTTGGCATATTCTAAAGCCTCTCTTAGAAAGCTTTTCGCCTCGCCAGAGTAAGCTACAACAGGCATGCTTATTTTATCTATTAATTCTTCTATGCTATATATTTTTTTATTCATGTATAAAATATTCTCCTTTTATTTATAAAGCAATAATTAATATTATTTAATATATCTTATAAAGATTATATTATAAGATATATTTATAATAAAATTATTTATTTTAAATATATCTTATAATGATTTTATTATCATTAGTATTAATTGTACTATATTACAACAAATATTATAAGTTGTTAATTATAACTTTTAATTAGTTTTTATTGAGGGATAAATTATATTATAATAAATATTATAAGTTATTAATTATAACTTATAATTAGTTTTTATTGGAGGATAGTTTTCATGAATTTTCAAAATTTTATTGAAACTACTTTAGTTCCTGTTGCTAGTAAAATTGGTTCAAATAGATATTTAATTGCTTTAAGAGATGGCTTTACTTTTTCTATGCCTTTTTTAATAGTTGGTTCTTTTATTTTACTTTTAGTTAATTTGCCCTTTACAGATTCTCAAACATTGTTATATCAACAGTGGTATGTTGATATAATGGCTAAATATAAAGGAAATCTTGTACAGCCATTTTATGTAAGTATGGGTATTATGTCTATATTTGTTGTTTTTGGTATTGGTTATAACTTATCTAATCATTATAAACTTAGTGGGATTACAGGAGGATTTTTATCTCTTTATACATTTTTAATTTTAGCTGGGCAATCAGATTGGATACCTTACGGTGGAGATGTTGCTAAATGGGGAGTTCAGCCTAATTCATGGTTTCCTGTAATTGATGCAAGATATTTTAGTGCTCAAGGAGTATTTACGGCTATTATTGCTGCTATTTTTTCTGTTGAAGTTTATAAATTTTTAGTTCAAAAAAATATGGCAATTAAACTTCCAGAGTCTGTTCCACCTGCTGTTTTAAAATCTTTTGAAGCTTTAATTCCTGTTATTGTACTATCAATTGTGGCTCAAAGTGTTAATGTTGCTATTCAAAGTTCTGTGGGAAGCCTTTTTCCTGAAATAATTATGAATATGTTTAGGCCTGTTTTGCAAATCAGCGATACTTTGGTTGGGACTTTAGCAATTTCTTTTATCGTTCATACATTATGGTTTTGTGGTCTTCATGGTACCAATGTTATTATTGCTCTGCTTAATCCTATAATTTTGTCAAATCTTGATTCTAATATTAGGGCTCTTTCTGATAATCTCCCACTTCCTCATATTTTAGCGGGTGGATTTCTTGATTCGTTTATATATATTGGTGGTGCGGGCGCAACTTTAGGGCTTGCTATTGCTATGATGCTTAGCAAATCTCAACATCTAAAAGCCATAGGTAAGCTTTCATTTGCTCCTGGGCTTTTTAATATTAATGAGCCTATTATGTTTGGAGCACCAATAGTTTTAAATCCTATATTAGGTATTCCTTTTTTACTTATTCCTGTATTTAATATACTTGTTGCATATACCCTTACTAATTTTGGAATTATTGAAAGGGTCAGAACTTTGGTTCCATGGACAACGCCTGCTCCTATTGCAGCTTTTATTTCTACAGGGCTTGATATTAAATCGTTTGTTCTGGTTTTATTATTATTGATTACTTCTGTATTTATGTATTTCCCCTTTATTAAAGCGTATGATAAAGCTCTACTTTTGCAGGAAAAAGAATAGGAAATTATTTTAAATTGCTATTGTAAAACTTGTAATAAAAATATCAGAGAGCTATTTATAAATAGCTCTTTTTTAGGAAATAAAAAAAATTATTTAAATTTTATTGTTTTGTACTTTACATTAACAAAAAGATTGGCTGGTGTGGATAGAATATCTCTTTGTTTCATTATGCAATAATAGTACATATTGTATAATTTAATTTAATATATAAGCATGTTTTTTAAAAATCAGAAATTTTTTACTTAGCTAAAGATTTTAAACTTGGTATAATTGAATTAATATGCCTCCAAAAGTGAAGATAAAAAATGATTTTGAAATATTTAGAAAAGAATTAGAAATTCTATATAACAAATATCTCAATAATGAGCTTTCATATTTAAAATTAAAAGAAAAAATAAAAATTCTTGCAGATAATCACAAAGCCATTCTTTTTAGAAAGGATAAATTTACAAATCGTTCAATAATATTAAATCTTTCAAAGACTCGTAAAATAATTAAGGAATATATTAATCTTTCAGTAATTGAAAAGATCAGAAGAGATAATACTTTTCTATTTTTTTGGAAATCAAAAAAAATAAAAGAATTAAAAAATATAAGAATTAAGGACCAGAAAAAAATAGAAGAGTTAATGTTTTTAAATAAAATGAATGATGATAAACCTTATTTTCAATATTTTATAGATTTGTTTGTAACTCCAAAATGGTTAAATGATTATGCTCATAAATATAAAATTGAAAAAATTAATAGTTATAGGAAAGAACAGATATTTGTTAAAATTAATTTAAATACCTATATTGAAATAATTAAGCTTTTACTAAATCAAAATCGAGATATTAGATTGAAATTTTATGGAGTTTTAATGGCAATAGGACGACGTCCCGTTGAAGTAATGAAGCTTTCTCAATTTTATATCGCAGATAAAAATCATATTCGTATGGAGTTTATTGCAAAAAAGAGAGAAAATAATATTATTAATGAAGTTGTTTTTCCAGTTTTTGCAGATCCTGAATTAATAATTAATTCTATAAAAGAAATACGCTATATGGAGCAGACCGAGAATCTTACTAAAGAGATAATTTCTTCAAATCTTGCATACAGTTATAATAGGCTGTTTCGTCAAATTTTTAATAATATTTTTGCTCCTGAAGAGTCTGTCTATTTTTGCAGAGCTATTTATTGTAAATTTTCTTATCTTGCATTTGCGCCCAAAAACATGGAAATGAATTATTGGATAACAAAGGTTTTAGGACACGAACCAAACGACATAACAACGGCTTTTCATTATAATCGGTATGTTTTAGATAATTTAGATGATAAGGCAGATAACAACTTATTAACATTGCTTAATCAAAGAATTTATACATATGTTAGACGCAAAGCTACTTATTCTACTCTTACAATGGATCGTTTAGAAAGTTTGATAAAAGAACATCATATATTTGATGATAATTATATTAAAACGTTGATTGTAATTAAAAATTTGATGTTGAAGGATAATTTAGAAACTTTGGCAATGGTTAGAGGATTAAATGTTAAAATTCGCAAAGCTTTTAAAGCTACATATGGATACAATTATAACTATATAAAACTTACAGAATACTTATCAATAATTTTTAATTATAAGCTATAATTTTTGTTTTTTAAATTTCAGGCATTATCAATACATTTGGGAAATATTAGGAATTATTTTATTAATAAGATATTATATAATTTGTATGAAAATAGGTCCTCATTATTTTTTTAAAAAAATTTTAAAATCTAATGCCAATAGAACGATTTACATTTCTTATCTCTATGATATGCTGTCTTCAGTTAAACCGGTAGGAACTTGGCTTAAAATTTATTTTAAAGATTCCAAAAGAGGTAAAAAATATTTTATTCTTTTTAATAGGAGTAGTTCCAATGGTAGTTTTATTTCATGTGGTTTTTTAAAAACAAGTTGTAATTTCGGACTTGATATTAAATTTTCTGATGGCAATTTAAATATTTTTTGTAGAAACAGAAAGTCTTTAGAGTTTTTGAAATTTAAAGTTGAATATTTTTTTAGAACTAGTGTGTATTGCTCTAAGAATAACAATTCTTATGTGTGCAATGTTAAACCAAAAAATAAAAAAATTAAGGTGCTTATTAAACGAGAGGGCCCTAATAATAAATTTTAAAATCATTAAATTGAAAAGGATAATTTTCATCTAAAATTATTTTTTCGATGTTTTCGATGTTTTCATACTTATTTCCATTTAATAATTTTTCAAATTTTTTTATTTGTTCTTTAGTATTAAAGAAAGCTACAATTTCTACCCTACCATCTTTTAGATTTTTTACAAATCCTTTTAGTTTCATACTATTTGCTATTTGCTCTGTAAAAAATCTAAAGCCAACACCTTGTACCTTGCCAGAAATAAAATATTGTTGTTTATACATTATTACCTTCTTTGCATAAAATCTATCCAATAGAAAAATTTTTAAATTTTTCTATTGGATTAGCTGTTTTTATGTTATTTTTTAAAAATTTTACATAAGCTTGTCGATTTCCATTCTTATATTATCGGACAATCCTCCAAATACAATTTGAACACTATTTCCTTTTTTTAATATTCCACTAGCACCTAGATTTTTAAAGTAGGTGTCTGATTTAATGAATTCTATT
>NZ_JAJNFB010000013.1 GCF_021043605.1 Borreliella americana | reverse complement strand
GTGCTCAGGAAATTAATACTACATATGAACAAATATTATGCCTGTATTTTGATTAATAGTAATGAAAAAATTATTTTCAAATCCTGGGAAGAATGCAAAACTACCATTAAAGGACAAAACAATAAAATAAAAAGTTTCAAAACAATAGAACAAGCTCAAAATTGGCTATTTAATAATGAGAACAAAATTCATCATCACCCAATTGGAATATATTTTGATTCTGGAACAGGAAGAGGAAAGGGCGTAGAAATTAGAGTTGTAAATGAAAAAAGAATTTCAATATTGGATAAAATCTTAGATAAATCCCTGATTAATGAATATGGAAATTATTATGTCAAAAATTTTCAAGGGATTAGCAACAATTTTGGGGAACTGCTTGCCCTATATACAGCTCTCAAAATATCATTAAAAGAAAATATAATAAACATATTTGGCGACAGTAAATTAATAATTAACTATTGGTCAAAAGGAATCTATAATAGCAAAAATTTAACGCAAATTACTATTAATTTAATCAAAAAGACAACTAAATTAAGGAAAAAATTTGAAGAACAAGGTGGAAAAATTTCTTTTATACCAGGAAATGAAAATATTGCAGATCTTGGTTTTCATAAAACTAAGTAGAAATATTGTCAAAAAATACATAAAAACAATATTTCTGATTTCAATGGTTTATTTTTATTGTTGTACAACAATAAAAATAAACCATGATTATGAAACTGATTTTAAAGTTTTAGAGTCTCCCTCTAAATACATTAGCATAGATGTAATTAAAGCTACAAATGAATATATTTATATTCAAATTATAAACAATAGCTTAGACATAGTAAAAATAAATTGGCAAAACACTAGCCTTAACAACGATAAGATCGTCTTAAAAAAAGAAGATCTTGCAATAAACAATGAAACAAAGTATGCAAATAAATATAGAGAGTTTTTTATTGGTCCTAAAACTTCATTTAAGTTTAAAGTATATCCACTAAAAATTCATTCTAAAAACAAAAATAATAGCAATAACTTAAGCTCAACTATTAAATATCCGTCTATTTTTAAGCTCAACATAACAAAAGTAGGAATTGAAGCAAAAAAAACAATAAATGTTTTAATAACAAGAACTACAAAAATTATTATTACTAATAAATGAAAATCATTATTATTTTTTTGTTTTTCTATTAATAATAAGCTCGTAGTTTGTATCCTTATTGTTTTCAAATGACGCTTTTATAGGAGCAAAAAAGTTCCAAGAAATATAAATTGTAAAATTATTTCTCCAAATAGGAGAATAAATCCCATCGATCCCCTTAATAAATCTGGTTCTAAATTATATTCTCCAACAAATTTCCAATCATAAAAATTGAATTTAAAGCCTGATGAAAATTTTTTAATTTTAAAAAGTGAATCTTTTCTGTCTTGAGAATTAAAGAAATTGAAAGATTTTGATAAATCAACAAAGACATTAACAGGTTCTAGACCAATTTGGTCCATATACCCTTTAAAATATTTAAAAGTCTTTGTATTAATAGATAAAGTAGAAAAATAAATTTCTAAAAATTCTGTATATTTAAACTTCAAAGTCAATGCAGATCGAAGTTCATTATCCGTAAATTTCTGCAAATTTATTTTCCAACCAACATCTACTTCTAAGGTAAAAGAAAGCTTATTGTCAAAAAAAGTTAAAACGTACAATTCCTTTTTGTAACTAGAATCTAAAGAATATGGAACAAGTTTGGTTGTAGTACCAATCTTGGAAAAATCTCCTTTTAAAGGATCATAATTATATTCAAAGTCGTCTTTCATAGCAAACAAAAACTGAAAATCAAAAACATTGAGCTTAAAAGAAAGCTCGGAAACTCTATTTATCAAAGGATCATAAGCAGCTAAAAAACTAAATTTAAAATAATCCAAATATCTCGGCTCAATTTTATAATACAAAGCAGGAGACATTTCTAAATTTTTATAAGGCGATGCTGGTTTTTGGGGTTCCAAAAGATTTTGAACAGAAGAAATTCCAGAGTTTTTCATAGCATCTTCTTTAAACTTTTTATAATATTTAATTCCAATCCCAGCTTCTTGTAACAAATAAGGAAAATCTAAAGAAAGTTTAAGCTCGGAAGAAGCTTTAATATCTTCAAAACTATTTTTTAATTCACCTGAAAGCTCGGTAGTAAAATAATCATAATCATAAATTAAAGAAGCTGTTAAACTTTGATAAAAAGTTTCCGGATCAGATAAAAAAATACTACTATTCTTATTGACCAAAGATTTTGCATTAGAATCATATTTTTTATTAAATGAATATAAAGTAGCCTTATTTTCAAACTTTAAAGTACTTCTAGAAAATAAAGGATATCTAATAAAAGGAAGCGAGTTTAAATTTATTTGATTAATAATAGAATGCTCACTTTTTTTATCTTTATCCTCAACCTTAAAATCTTTGTTTAAAGGATTATACTCAATAGTATTAAGATATAATAAATTTTCAAAAGTAATTAAACGATTATAAAAATCAGCATGAATTTTTATATCTGTTTTATTTTTTATATCAAATAAATAATTTTTTATTTGATAATTAAAATCCTTTGGACTTGTTATGCCATAATTATCAAAAAAAACATTATTTCTTAAATAAGGATTAATGCCAAACCTAATAAAAAAAGAATCGGATTGATCAATATTTTTTAAAGTAATTGGTTCTGGAGGAATATACAAATCCTTGGTTAATTTTGTTGTTTTTTTAGTATTTTTTTCCTTCACGCTCTTTTTATCATTATCTTTATCTTCTAGATTTTTAATTTCTGGGCGCATTATCATTTCTTTAGTATCAGTTGAAAAAGTCCACTGATTATTGTAAAGGTCTTTTTGAAAATTTAAATCAATATATGGAGCATAAATTCTCTCCAAATAAAACCATTTTCTTGTAGGATCATTAGTCTCTTTTGGCTTCTCCAAAGGAGATTTAACATAAAGATTTTCATAGCCTGACAATTTAAAATTTAAGCCCAAATTATTTAATTTATAATCTAAAATTGAACCGTCATTAAATGTTCGCTTATAAAAAGAAGACAAATTCCAATCAAAAGTGCTAATGCTGGTTTGCTCTTTAACCGAATCTTTATCTAAATTCAAAAGAGAAAAAAATGTAGCACTTTCTATCCTATCTATAAAATCAATATTAACATACGGGTCAGAATAGTGCTCTAAAACAACCGAAAAAAGTGCATCACTTAAAAGAAATTCAGTTTTAAATTTAAGCAAATATCTAAAAGGAACTTCAAACCCAAATACATCTCCTTTGTTAAGATTGGAAAAACTAAAAAGAGATTGTTTTAAGGCCCTATTATCAAAAGGATAATATCCTCCATCGTAACTATAAATATTCCTAGTAAAACCTAATCCAAAATTTCCTTCCAAAGTTTTAAAATGCCCCAAAGTATTACCTAAATTAAAATCAATTCCAGAATAAAATCCCAGATTAGCATAAATGTCAAAAATCAACTTAACATAATCTTTACTAACACTAGGTGCTAAATTTTCTGCAAAAAAATAAGTTAAATATCCATTTCTTATATAAGGTTTTTTACCTGAATTATAAACAAAATTGAAATCAAAATCCAAAAAAGAAGAATTTTCACTTGAGGATTTATTACCAAAAAGATAAATAGTATTAAAAACAGAAAAACCTTTTCGTGGATTTAGACCTAAAGATGGATTAAAAAACAAACTATCTCCCGGTCTGAAAAAAAAAGGAATATAAAATACCGGAACTCTTCCCATGTAAAATATGGCATTTAAAAACCCAAAATCTCCTGAGGGCAATACCCATATTTTAGAAGCCTTAATTGAATAGTAGGGTTCTGGAATTTTACTAGTTGTTGCAAAAGCTTGTTCCAAAATGGTAACATCGTTGTCTATCTTTTTTAAAACCTTTCCTCCAAACGAAAGAATATGGTCTATTTGATTTTTTTGCATTTTTTTTTGAAGAATGCCGTCTTTTAATAAAAAATTTTGAGAATCAAAATCGACAAAAAATTCATTACCATAAAAATAAAGCTTTTCATTGGTATCCATGTCAAGAATATATTCAACATTTCCAATAGAATAAAGTTTTTTAGAGCTCTTATTAAGGACTATTCTGTCACCTTTAATATTGTGCTTTTTATTTTCTTTAATATCTTCAACCAAGATATTAACTCTTCCTTCAAAAATAATACTTTCATCCTTAGTAAGTCCATAAGTGAAATTTTCAAGATTATCTGTAGTTTCAATTATTATTTTATATCTACCAGATCCGGCAAGTCCTTTTCCTTTAACAAAAAGCTCAGGGTCTATTCCAAACTTTTTTAAAAGCAATTCTCGTATCTTTAAAACATCTGTTTCTTTTAGGCCCTCTTTTAAGGCCCATTTTTTTAAATCCTCGTCGGTTGAAAGTTCAAGTTCTCTTAAATAAGATTTTTGACTTAGGGTTAGCTTATCCCTTTTTTTAGAATTCTCATCATTTACAGTCTGAGCAAAAATTGCATTAGAAAATGTTAAAAAAATTAAAAATACTATAAAATATTTTTTAAAAACATTCCTGTATAGGAATTCTCGCATTTTGCAACCTCTTCGGGGACACCGGAAACAACGATATTACCCCCTGCCAACCCACCATCAGGACCCAAATCTATTATATAATCTGCCTGCTTAATTACATCTAAATTATGCTCTATGAGTACAACTGTATTGCCATTGGAAACTAGCCGCTGTAAAACCTCTAACAACTTCTTTATGTCATCAAAATGCAGTCCGGTTGTTGGTTCATCGATAATATAAAAGGTTTTACCCGTACTCTTTTTACTTAACTCAAAAGCCAACTTAATACGCTGAGCCTCACCTCCTGACAAAGTTGTTGCGGATTGTCCTAATTTAATGTATTCAAGCCCAACTTCAATTAAAAATTTTAAATAATGACTAATTTTGGGGACATTTTCAAAAAATTTACTCGCTTCAAACACGCTCATCTCTAAAACATCGTGTATATTTTTTCCTTTGTATCTAACTTCTAAAGTTTCTTCATTAAATTTTTTACCCTTACACAAATCACAAGGAACAAAAACATCCGGTAAAAAATGCATTTGAATATTAAGATACCCATCTCCTTGACATTTCTCACACCTTCCACCTTTAACATTAAAAGAAAATCTACCAGCTTTAAAACCTCTTGACTTTGCATCTGGAAGTTTAGCAAAAAGCTCCCTAATTTCTGTAAAAAATCCAACATAAGTTGCTGGATTTGATCTTGAAGTTCTTCCTATTGGTTTTTGATTTATTTGAATAATTTTATCGATTTTTTCGTACCCAAAAATATCTTTAAAACCATCACAATACTTTTCATTAAGCTTTAATCTACTATCAAGAGCTGGATATAACACTTCATTGAGTAAAGTACTTTTCCCACTACCAGAAACACCTGTTATTACGGCAAAAACTCCCAAAGGGATACTTACATCTATATTTTTAAGATTATTTTTGTTAGAACCTAAAAGTAAAATTTCTCCCTTATCTGCCTTTCTTCTAGAGCTTGGAACATCTATTTTAAACTTGCCACTAAGATATTGACCAGTTAAGCTATTTTTGCTATTTAAAATATCAATTAAAGCTCCCTTTGCAACTATTTCCCCTCCAAGAATGCCAGCACCGGGCCCCATATCAATAATATAGTCTGCAGTACGCAAAGTTTGCTCATCATGCTCAACAACAATTACAGTATTGCCAAGATTTTTAAGATTAACAAGAGTAGAGATTAATTTTTCATTATCTCTTTGATGAAGACCAATACTTGGCTCATCAAGAACATAAATAACACCCGAAAGTGCTGATCCTATTTGAGTAGCAAGCCTAATACGCTGCGCCTCACCACCAGATAAGCTGCCTGATATTCTATTTAAATATAAATAAGAAAGACCAACATCAATTAAAAATTTAAGCCTACTTTTAATTTCTTTTAAAATTTCTTTAGATATTTTTTCATCCACCACATCAAGCTGCAAGTTTTCAAAAAATATATAAGAATCAAATACGGACAAATTAGTAAGATCTTGAATGTCTTTTCCATTGATTTTTACAGTTAAAGCTCCAACGCTTAAACGTTTTCCTTTACATGAATTACATATTTTTTTAGACATCAAATTTTCATAAAAAATTTTAGTACTCTCTGATTCTGTTGTAAGATATCGCCTTTTCAAAAGAGGCAAAAGTCCTTCAAATGTTTTAGAATAATGAAATCCTCCATCTAGCTCCTTTGCTTCCATTTCTTTGGACTGGTAAATAAAATCTATTTTTTCATTTGAGCCGTATAAAATCTGTTTAAGAACTTTGTCTGGAATGTCTTTTATAGGAGTATTTAAGTCAAAATTATAATGCTTGGCAAGTCCTTTAAAAATAGCTACAGACCAAGACGAACTTGTCTTAAACGTAAGAAAAGCATCATCATTAAAAGAAAGATTAGTATCAGGACAAATGCTCTCAAAATCAAACTCAAGCGTAACGCCAAGACCAGAACACTCACTACAAGCACCAAATGGACTATTAAATGAAAAAAGTCTTGGTTCTATAAGAGGGAGTGAAAATCCACACAAAGGACAACTATTATGCTCTGTAAATAGTTTATCTATTTTTTCCAAATCATTATCAATTTCTACTCTTAAATATCCATTAGAAACAGCAAGAGAGGTCTCAATAGATTCTGCAAGTCTAACTCTAACATTATTACCAAGCTTAATCCTATCAACTATAATTTCAATGGTATGTTTTTTATTTTTATGTAAATTTAAATTAAGTGCATCTTCTATTAAATAATCTTCGGAATTTATTCTAACTCTATTAAAACCTTGATTTAATATTTTTTCTAAAACTTTTTTATGAACGCCTTTAGAGCCCCTTACAACTGGTGCAAAAAGTACAACCTTAGATCCCTCGGAATAACTTAAAATAGTATTAACTATTTTATCTAAAGATTGCTCTTCTATTAATCTACCATCATTTGGACAATACGCTTTACCTATTTTCGCAAATATTAGCCTATAATAATCATAAATCTCAGTAATTGTTCCAACAGTAGAACGGGGATTATTGCTTATTGTTCTCTGCTCAATAGCTATAGAAGGAGAAAGTCCATCTATATAATCAACATTGGGTTTTTTCATCACACCCAAAAACTGCCTTGCATAAGCTGAAACAGACTCCATATACCTTCTTTGTCCTTCTGCAAAAATAGTATCAAAAGCCAAAGAAGACTTGCCAGAGCCACTCTTGCCAGATATTACAATTAAACCATCTTTTGGAATATCTACATCAATATTTTTTAAATTATGCTCTTTTGCTCCTCTAACAATAATTTTTTTTTTCAAACTTTTTTCCAAAAATTACACCTCTACTTTTTTATTACGAGCTACATTAATTTTGCTACTAAGCTCTTTTATTTTATCTCTTAAAACAATTGCATCTTCAAATTTCTCATCATTAACAGCCTCTTCTAGCTCAAATTTAAGCTTATCAATAAGCTTTTTTTTAGACAATCTCTTGTCTGAAATAATTTTTTCAAAATCATAGCCAGCATTTTTATTTTTATTATTAAGTTCTTTTTCTAAAATATTTTGAATCTTTTTAACAATTGTCTTGGGAGTAATATTATTTTTTTTATTATAATCAATCTGAATTTGACGCCTTCTATTAGTCTTCTCAATTGCCTCTTGCATAGCTACACTAATTTTGTCGTAATACATTATTACAAGTCCATTAGAATTTCTAGCAGCCCTACCAATTGTTTGTATTAATGAAGTAGTAGATCTTAAAAATCCCACCTTATCAGCATCTAATATTGCAACAAGAGATACTTCTGGAATATCCAAGCCCTCTCTAAGCAAGTTAATGCCAACAATAACATCAATTTCAGATTTTCTAAGAAGCGAAATAACTTCCACTCTCTCAAGAGTGTCAAGCTCTGAATGCAAATATTTTGCCCTTACACCAAGACTTACTAAATATTCAGTCAAATCTTCAGACATTTTTTTTGTCAAAGTAGTAATTAAAACCCGTTCTTTAAAGGCTACTCTTTTTTGAATTTCACTGTAAAGATCTTCCATTTGCCCATCAGAGTGCCTAGTGATAATTTCAGGATCAACAAGACCTGTGGGACGAATTATTTGATCAACAACCACACTACTTTTCTCATTCTCTTCAACACCCGGAGTTGCAGATACAAACACAACCTGATTAATTAATGCGTCAAATTCATCATATTTAAGAGGTCTGTTTTCAAGCGCTGCAGGCAGTCTAAACCCAAAATTAACAAGATTTAATTTTCTAGAATGATCTCCATTATACATTCCCCTAAATTGGGGCAATGTAACATGAGATTCATCTACAAATAATAGGTAATCTTTCGGGAAAAAATCAAAAAGACAATAAGGTCTTTCCATTGTACTTCCACTCAAATATTTAGAATAATTTTCAATGCCCGAGCAAAACCCTGTTTCTCTAAGCATTTCCAAATCATACTCTACTCTTTGCTTGAGTCTCTCGGCTTCTACAAGTTTGCCATTATCTTTAAAATATTGACATTGAAGACTTAAATCATGAGATATTTTAGGTATAGCTTCTAATACGTTTTTATAAGGAATGACAAAATAAGATTTGGCAAAAAGAGTAAAACTACTTGTGGCTCCTAAATTCTTCTTAGAAAATGAACTAACCCTATATATTTCAACAATCTCATCAAAATCCAAACAAATTCGATAAGCAAACTCTCCATGCTCACTGCTAGGCCAAATTTCAACAATATCTCCCTTGATCGAAAATTTATCTCTTTCTAGAGTCATTAAAGTTCTTTCATAATAAAGCTCTACAAAAATATCTGAAATTTCTTTAATAGAAATCTTTTGACCTACAAAAAATTCTCGTGCTGATTTTTTGAAAAAATCTGGAGATCCAAGAGCATAAATTGAAGATACAGTTGCAACAACAATTACATCTCGTCTTTTAGCAAGAGACGTTACCGTTCTTATCCGCTTAATTTCTATCTCAGTATTAATAGTGGCTTCTTTTTCGATAAATAAATCTTTTGAAGGCACATAAGACTCCGGCTGATAATAGTCATAATAAGAAACAAAATATTCAACAGCATTATTTGGGAAAAAATCCTTAAACTCTCTATAAAGTTGTGCTGCCAATGTTTTGTTGTGACTGACAACTAAAGCGGGTCTGTTTAGATCTTTGATTATATTTGCAATTGTAAAAGTCTTTCCGCTGCCTGTAACACCTTTTAAAGTTTGATACTTATTCCCCAGCAAAATAGAATTTTCAATCTCTTTTATTGCTTTAGGCTGATCACCAGCGGGAAGATATTCTGACTTCAAAAAAAAATCTAGCATTAATTTAACGACCAAAATTTAATACACATTCTTATAAATTATATGATAATAAATTCTATATCAAGTATATAATTCATTATAAATCAATATAATTTAATTAATCTTTGTTTAATAAAATAAAATATAAAAGGAAATATTGATGCAAATAATCGAAGCTCAAAGAAAATTAAAAAATTACATTCTTCTTGAAGAAGATATGTATTTCAAAGAAGAAGCAATAAAAATTCAAAAAACAAATAATTCAACAGAAATTCTAAATAGATTTTACAAAGATCTAGAATTTGGCACTGCTGGAATAAGGGGAATCATTGGAGCTGGAACATGCTACATGAACACATATAACGTAAAAAAAATAAGCCAAGGAATATGCAATTATGTACTTAAAATAAATAAAAACCCTAAAGTTGCCATAAGCTATGATTCAAGATATTTTTCAAAAGAATTTGCTTATAATGCTGCTCAAATTTTTGCCTCAAATAATTTTGAAACATATGTATATAAAAGTTTAAGACCCTCCCCCCAACTATCTTATACAATAAGAAAATTTGATTGTGATATTGGTGTTATGATAACAGCAAGTCATAATTCAAAAGAATATAATGGATATAAAGCATATTGGAAAGATGGAATTCAAATAATACCACCTCATGACAAACTAATAACTAATGAAATCAAAAATACAAAAAATATAACAAATACAATTACCATAAAAGAAGGTCTTGAAAAAGGGATCATCAAAGAACTTGACAATGAAATAGACGACGAGTATGTGAAAACAATAAACAAAGAATTCCCTAATTTTGAAAAAGACAGCGAAGAAACAAACTTAAAAATAGCCTACACGGCATTACATGGTACCGGCGGAACCATAATAAAAAAACTATTTGCAAATAGTAAAATACAGCTTTTTTTAGAAAAAAGCGAAATACTACCAAACCCTGAATTTCCAACAATAAATTATCCTAATCCGGAAAAACAAACATCAATGTTTAAAGTAATAGAGCTTGCAAAAAAAGAAGATTGTGACATTGCCCTTGCAACAGATCCAGATGCTGACAGAATAGGAATTGCATTTAAAGATCAAAACGAATGGATATTCTTAAACGGAAATCAAATATCATGCATTTTAATGCACTATATACTCTCAAAAGAAATAAATCCTAAAAATACATTTGTAATATCATCATTTGTAACAACACCAATGCTAGAAAAAATTGCAAGAAAATATGATTCTCAAATTTTTAGAACTTACACAGGATTTAAATGGATAGGAAACTTAATTAATGAAATGGAAAAAAATGAACCAAATAAAAAATTTGCCTTTGCATGCGAAGAAAGTCATGGATATCTAATAGGAAGAGAGGTTAGAGATAAAGATGCATTTTCAGCCATAAAAGGAATTTGCTCTTTAATGCTTGAATTAAAAGCTAAACACAAAACAATTAAAGATTATCTTGAAAAGATATACAAAGAATTTGGATACTATGAAGAATTTAATATAGAAAAAAACTTTAAAGGGGTCAATGGAGAAATTCAAAGAGAAAAGTTAATGCTAAAACTAAGAAAAGAACAAAAAGTACAATTTGCGGGTTTTAAAATAATTGAAAAATTAGACTATCAAACTCTTAAAAAGATTAATTTTAAAAATGAAATTTCAGAAATTAAAGAATATAAATATCCCACAAACACAATAAAATTTATACTTGAAAACGAAATTATAATAATTGTAAGACCCTCTGGAACAGAGCCAAAAATTAAATTTTACATATCTGTAAAACTAGAGTATAAGGAAAAACATAAAATATTTGGTATAATAAATGCAATAAAGATGGAGATAAACAAATATTAACATAACAGAAAATTTAATAAATTTGGTAGAAATAGACTCAAAAGAAATTGCAAGAAAAAATAAAAATAAAGAAGTTTCAATTTGGCACTTATTAATGTCTATAATTACTACTCCCAAAAAATCCGAAATAAAATTTATAGATATCAAAACTCTAAAAAACATTAAACAAGAAGCTATATGTGAAATAGATAAACTAGAGAAAATTTTAATAGAAAAAAACGAGATAATTATTCCAAAAATCAATAAAGAAATCTTTACTCTCATAAAAAAAGCTAAAAAGGAATTTAAATCTAAACCTTTAATAGGGGCAAAAGAAATTTTTTATCAAATATTAAAAAATAAAAAACTTCTCAAAAAGCACAAACTAAGTAAATCTAGATTTAACTTTAAAGATCAAAATATATTAGAATACATGAAAAAAAATAAAATAAGATTAATTGAAACCTACAAAGAATTTGACGAAGAAATACGACTTGAAAATGAACACTTTGAAATTGAAAAGTATGTCAAAAATTTAACAGCACTTGCAAAAGACAAAAAATTAGACCCCTTGATTGGAAGAGAAGCAGAGATCAAAACTCTTGCAAATATACTCTTGAGAAGAAACAAAAACAGCGCAATGCTAATAGGCGAACCTGGAGTGGGGAAAACAGCAATAGTTGAAGGCCTTGCATCAAGGATAGTACAAAAAAAAATAAGTAGCAAACTACAAGACAAAACAATTTTAATGCTTAAGGTTTCAAACTTGGTATCGGGAACAAAATATAGAGGCGAATTTGAAGACCGTTTAAATAATATAATTAAGTATATCGAAAAAAATAAAAACACAATCATATTTATTGACGAAATACACACCCTAATAGGGGCTGGAAACTCTGAGGGAGCTCTTGATGCATCAAACATACTAAAACCATCACTTTCTAGAGCTGAAATACAAATTATTGGAGCAACCACCTACAATGAATATAGAAAATATATTTTAAAAGATAAAGCATTCGCCAGAAGATTCCAAATAATTACTGTAAGAGAGCCTGATGAAAAAGATACACTAAAAATAATCGAAAATATTGCAAAAAATTTTGAAGACTATCATGGGGTAATCTATGAAAAAAGTGCGCTTTTAAATATAGTAAAACTTTCATCCAAATATCTAATAAATAAAAGATTTCCGGATAAAGCAATAGATGTAATAGACATCGCCGGCGCAATTAAAAAGGAAGAGCTTGCAAAAGACAATATCATAACATCAGAGGATATACAAAAAGCAATAAATGAAATACTATCTATTAAAACGGCAAATAACACTAAAGAAGAAATTTTAGAATTAAAAGAAGTAGAAAGCGAAATAAATAAAAAAGTGATCGGACAAAAACATGCAGTAAGCGAACTTATTAAAGAAATTATTAAAATCAAACTTGGACTTAATGATGTTTCCAAACCTTTAACCTCAATATTGTTAATAGGATCAAGTGGCTGTGGAAAAACTGCTTTGACTGATGAAATATCTAAAAAAATTATCAAGGATCAAAATTCGGTATTAAGACTAGATATGTCAGACTACAAAGAGGAAAACTCTATTTCAAAATTAATTGGCACAAATCCAGGATACGTAGGCTACTCTGATGGGGGCATTCTGACAAATAAATTAAAGCATTCATTTGAAACTTTAATATTGTTTGAAAACATTGAAAATGCTCACAACTCTATATTAAACCTAATAAGTCGAATGCTTGAAAATGGAGAACTTATTGATAGCAAAGAAGATAAAATATTATTTAAAAACACAATTATAATAATGACTACAAACATTGGATCTAGAATGCTTCTTGGAGAAAAAAATATTGGATTCAACAAAAATCAACAAAAAAGCTTAGAAACAAAAAACTTTAAAGAAGAAATAAAACAAGATCTTGAAAAAAGATTTAAGTTATCCCTTTTAGACAGAATTCAAAAAAAAATTATCCTAAATGTCCTTACAAAGGAGAATGTAGAAGAAATTTGCAAAAACTACTTAAACACACTTAAAACAAAATTTTACTCCAAAGGAATCGAAATAGAAATAAAAAAAGATGTTGACAAATTCATAACCACAAAATACTATAAAAAAAATTCAGGAGCAAGAAGCGTAATTGCTGCAATAAAGGAAAAAATAGAAGAAAATATTATCACCAAAATAGCTGAAAATCAAAACATAAATAAAATAATGATTTATTTAGAAAAAGAAAAAATAATAATAGAATAAAGAGGAATTATAATATGTTTAAAAAAGTAGAAAACAATGCAAATTTTCCCAAAATAGAAGAAAAAATATTAAAATTTTGGAATGAAAACAAAATTTTTGAAAAATCAATAAAACAAAGAGAAGGATGTGAAGAATTCACATTTTATGACGGACCGCCTTTTGCAACAGGACTTCCTCATTTTGGCCATTTTGTTCCAAACACAATAAAAGACATAATTCCAAGATATCAAACAATGCAAGGCAAATATGTTAAAAGAAATTTTGGATGGGATACCCATGGGCTGCCTGTTGAATACGAAGTAGAAAAAAAATTGGGAATTTCTGGAAAATACGAAATAGAAAATTATGGCATTGGAAATTTTAACAAAGAATGTAAAAAAATAGTACTCAGATATACAAAAGAATGGAAAAATATAATATTGAGACTTGGAAGGTGGGTAGATTTTGAAAAAGGCTACAAAACTATGGATATAAGCTTCATGGAATCTGTATGGTGGGTATTTAAAAATCTTTATAACAAAGGTTTAATTTATGAAAGTTACTATGTACTCCCCTATTCCCCAAAGCTTGCAACTCCGCTTTCAAATTTCGAAGTGAATCTTGGAGAATACAAAGAAGTCAATGACCCATCATTAACAATAAAATTTAAAATCAAAGATAAAAACGAATATTTACTAGTATGGACAACCACCCCTTGGACATTGCCTTCAAACCTTGGAATTGCAGTAGGACAAGAGATAGAATATTCTAAAATTTTTGACAAAAAAAAAGAAGATATTTTAATACTTGGATCAAAAAGAATTAAGAGCTATTATGATGATGAAAATTTATATACTATTATAGAAAAATTTAAAGGAAGCAGACTTGAAGGCATAGAATATGAACCTATTTTTAACTACTTTTTAGAACAAAAATATAAGGGAGCCTTCAAAGTACACACAGCTGATTATGTTACAACTGACGATGGAACAGGAATTGTTCATCTTGCTCCTTTTGGAGAAGAAGACTATAGAATACTTAAAAAAAACACAAATGTCGATATAATAGACCCTTTAGATGCTGAATGTAAATTTACAAATCAGGTAAAAGATTTTAAAGGACTTTTTGTAAAAGATGCTGATAAAAAAATAATAGAAAACCTAAAATTACGCAATTTTTTATTCAAGAGAGAAAATTATCTACACAGGTATCCATTTTGCTATAGAACAAACTGTCCAATTATTTACAGACCAATAAGCTCGTGGTTTGTAAATGTAGAAAAAATAAAAACCAAACTCTTAGAGTCAAATGAAAAAATTAATTGGATGCCAGCCCATTTAAAAAAAGGAAGATTTGGAAAATGGTTGGAAAATGCAAAAGATTGGGCAATAAGCAGAAACAGATTTTGGGGAAATCCAATTCCAATTTGGATATGCTCAAAAACAGGAAAAAAAATTTGCGTTGGATCAAAAAAAGAGCTTGAAGACCTATCCGGTCAAAAAGTCGAAGATTTACATAAAGACCAAATAGATAAAATAACCTGGCCAAGCAAAGACGGTGGCACATTTATCAGAACAAGCGAAGTTCTCGATTGTTGGTTTGAATCTGGAGCAATGCCTTACGCAAGCAACCATTATCCATTCACAAATGAAAATAATTTTAAAAATATATTTCCTGCTGACTTTATTGCAGAGGGTCTAGATCAAACAAGGGGATGGTTTTATACTCTTACAATTCTGGGAACTGCTCTTTTTGAAAACACAGCATTCAAAAACGTCATTGTAAATGGACTTGTGCTTTCAAGCGATGGAAGAAAAATGTCAAAATCCTTTAAAAATTATACAGATCCAATGCAAGTAATAAACACCTTTGGAGCTGATGCTTTAAGGCTTTATTTAATAATGAGCCCTGTAGTTAAAGCTGATGATTTAAAATATAGTGACAATGGAGTAAGAGACGTTCTTAAAAATATAATAATACCTATTTGGAACGCTTATTCATTTTTCACAACTTATGCAATAATTGATAAATTTAAACCTCCAAAAAGGCTCAATCTAGTTAAAAACAATACCCTTGACAAATGGATCATAAGCGAACTTGAAAGCCTAAAAAAAATACTAAATGCAGAAATAGATAAATACAATCTAACAAAGTCAATAGAATCTTTACTTGAATTTATAGATAAATTAAATAATTGGTACATAAGAAGATCAAGGCGAAGATTTTGGAAATCAGAAAACGATAAAGACAAAAATGATGCCTACGAAACATTATATTATACAATCAAAACTTTAATGATTTTACTTGCACCCTTTATTCCATTTATAACAGAAGAGATTTATCAAAATTTAAAAACCGATGAAGATAAACAATCAATACACCTTAATGATTATCCAAAAGCAAATGAAAATTTCATTAACAAAACAATTGAAGAGAAAATAAATCTTGCAAGAAAAATAACTTCAATGGCAAGATCACTCAGATCATTGCACAATATAAAAATACGAATGCCTATTAGTACGATATATATTGTCACAAAAAATCAAAATGAACAAAATATGCTAATGGAAATGCAAGAAATAATATTAGATGAAATAAATGCAAAAGAAATAAAAATAAAAGATAACGAAGAGGAGCTTATAACTTACAAAGCAAAAGCAAACTTTAAAGAACTTGGAAAAAAGCTTGGAAAAGATATGAAAGCGGTATCTGCTGAAATTAGAAAGCTAAAAAATGAAGACATAATAAAAATAATAAATGGAACATCATATGAAATAAAAATAACCAATGCAAAGCATTATTTGTCATTAAATGATATAATATTGGAAAGGGAAGAAAAAGAAAACTTAAAAGTAATAAATGAAGAATCCATTACAATAGGAATAGACTCACTAATCACTAAAGATTTATATTTGGAAGGGCTTACAAGAGAATTTGTAAGACAAATACAAAATTTAAGAAAAGAAAAAAAATTTGATGTTAGCGATAGAATAAATCTATACATAGAAAATAATGAAACTTTGAAAGAAATGCTAAATAAATTTGAAAAATACATTAAAACTGAAACTTTAGCCTTAAATATCATATTAAACAAAAGTAAGATAGAAAAAAAAATAAACCTTGCCGATGACATATTTACACTAATAGGAATTGAAAAATGTTGAAAACATTAACAAAAATAATTACCATTTCATGCCTCATAGTGGGATGCGCCAGTCTGCCTTACAATCCTCCAAAACAAAATCTAAATTACTTAATGGAACTTTTACCTGACGCAAATTTATACGCCCATGTAAATTTAATTAAAAACAGGTCTATTTATAACTCCTTAAGGCCCCAATATAAATCCTTTCTCGGATTTATAAGCGATTTATACTTTAGCTATAAAAAAGAAAATAACGACTTCGCTCTACTAATAATGGGCAATTTCCCAAAAGATATTTTTTGGGGAATTCATAAAAATAGAAATACAGAATCAATAGGCAATATACTTACAAATCCAAAATGGAAACTTAAAAATTCAAATATATACATTATTCCAAACAAAGCTAGAACCAGCATTACAATAACCCAAAAAGATAAACCCGTAAAGGACAATAATATACTAACAAAAAAATATATTAGAGAAATAGAAAAAAATGAAATGTTTTTCTGGTTTCAAGATTCAGCATTATTGCTCTCAAATCAAATAGTAAGCAGCAAAAATTTAATCCCCTTTAGCAGTGGAACTTTGTCTATAAACAGCTTAAATCAAGACGAATATATTTTCAAATCCTTGATCAAAACAAATAACCCACCAATACTAAAAATATTGTCAAAAAAGTTAATTCCAGCAATATTGACAAACATGACTAATCTCACAATATCAAGCCATATAAAAAGTACAATAAAAGACCAAAACACAGTAGAAATAGAATTTAATATTCAAAAATCTAGTTTTAAAAGCCTTATAGAAAGGTTGGCTTCGAGTATCTAAACCTAAAATTTTTATCACTTCCCTAAAATGAAGTATTGTCTTGCTTTTTGCAAGTAAAATAATGATACAAAGCTCCAATTTTGCCAGATTCATTATTAAATTTAGTAGGCTCAAGTGTTACAAGATTTTTTATATTATTATTATTATCAAAAGCCATTTCTAAAGACCACAAATTTTCTAATTTTTCATATATTTTATCTATTAAATCAGGCCTTGCACTTATTCCTCCCCCAATCAAAATTTTTTCAGGATTTAAAATAAAGGTTAAATTAAAAATACCAAATGATAAATTCTCAAAAAATCTATCAACTTCATTTTTGGCATGAATATTCCCATTCTCAGCTAAATCAAAAACAAATTCTCCTGAAATTTCTTTTAAAGGTTTTCCTAATCGCATAGCAACTCTTTTTCTTAAAGCCGAAACAGACGCAATGGATTCCCATCTACAATTAAAAGGAATATTATTGCTAATACCTCTAGTAATCATAAATCCAACCTCTCCGGACATAAAAGAACTTCCTCTTAAAAGCTTGCCATTTGCAAAAATTCCAGCACCAATCCCTGTGCCAAGAGTCATGGCAATAAAATCATTAGAATCAATAGCATTGCCCTTAAATTTTTCTGCTAAGGCCACACAATTAGCATCATTTTCAATCTCTATACTTACTCCGGTTAAAGATTCTAATCGCTCTTTTAAAGGATAATTAACAAATCCAGAAATAGCATTTACCCTAAGAACATTTCCCTTAGGATCAACAAACCCAGGAATACAAATTGCAACTCCTGCTATATCAATTGATTCTTTGTAAGAATTAATAATATTAACTAAAATATTTATTTGTTCATCAGAAGTAGCGCCTGTGCTTATTTCATTTTTATCAAAAAAAACACCACTTGAATCTGAAAGCGAATATTTGGTATCAGTCCCTCCAATATCAATCGCTAAATAATGTTTCATATTTATCCTCAAAGCCTAATTGTACATAAATGATCATAAATTTTCCATAGCAATATAAGAAATTTTAGAAATCTTGTTTATAACTATTTGTGCCTTAATCATCTCCTTCAAATAAGAAACATGAGAAATTATGCCAATTTGTCGTCCGGTCATCATTTGAAACTTAGAAAGCTTAGGCATAACTTGAGCCAAAGTATCTTCATCAAGATTGCCAAAACCTTCATCTAGAAAAAAAGCTTCAATTTTTAAATCACTATCCCTTATTTTATCAGACAAAGCTAATGACAAAGCTAAAGACACAAGAAATTTCTCACCCCCAGACAAAGTTTTTACCGTTCTTATTTTATTAACATCTTTTTTGTCTTCAATTAAAAAATCAAATTCTTTGCTCTCATTGTTCGTTTTAAGCTCAAAATCAGGGAAAATCCACCTTAAATACTTTTCATTTGCCAGTCTTAAAATATCATTAATTAAAAAAGTTTGAACATAATATTTCAATCCAGAAGATCTAATAACCACCTTCCTTAAAACATCTAACTTATCTTTCCTTTCTTTAGCAAGATTTAATTCAACTCTTAGCGAGTCTAAATTAACTTTTTGTTGATTAATCTTTTTTTGAAGAGTTTGAAAATTTAAAAGCTTGATTTTATACTTTTCGATATCTCTGGATAAAAATTCAAGCTTAGAGCTAATTGATAAACTCAATTTTTGCAAGAAATACAGACTATTCTTATTGATTTGCTCCAAGGCAGTTTCTGATTCAAAAGAAAATGAACCAAAAAAAACATTTTTTAAATTTGAAATTATATTAATAAAACTATTTTGCTCTTCATTTAACCTCGCTTTTAAAGTCGATATAGATTCCTTTATAAATTTAATTTGTGTTTCAGTTTTAATTTTTAAATCTTCTAAATTTTTAAGATTTAAAAAAAGCATATTCCATTCATTTTCTACACTTTTCTGCTTAGCCAAAACAACATTAAATTCCCTTTCCAAAGAAGAATTATCATTAAAACTTAAATTTAAATTAAGTTTTAATGATAATTCCTTTATCTTTAAAAGATTTTGATCAAAATTTTTATTTTTCAAAGAAATTTCAATTTTTAAATCTTTTTTCCTAACCTTAAATTGTTCAAGCTTTTCTAATTTATTTTCAAATGATAAAATTTTTTCTCTGTCAAAATAATTTATGTATTTGTCAAATAAATTTTTTCCAATCAATCTTAAAATCTCAGCATTATTCTTTTTAAACTCCAAAGCATTAATCTCTTGTTTAGAGATTTCTTCTTGTCTGCAAGATAACTGATATTTAAGCTCATCAATTTGATTTTGTATCAAATGAAGTTTTGAATTTAAAGCGTAAAGCTCTTTCAAACTGCAAACCGATAATTTATCTTTATGCTGATAATTTTTATATTCAGCCTCAATATATTTTAACTTTTCTTTATCATTTTCAATAGAAAAATTTTTATCATCAAGATATTCTAACAACTCTTTATACAAGTCAATCTTAATATTTTTTTCCTTATTTTTATTAAAATCTTCCTTGTCAGTAGATTCCAATAGAAATTCTAACCTATCTCTATATTTTGAAATCAACTCATCATTAAAAGTTTGAAACAATTTCAATGCTTCATAGTAAACATATTTATCAAAATCAAAATTAAATTTCTCAGAAGAAATGCTTTTAATCTCATCATTTTTTTTACTCTGAGACATTAATAATTCTTTTTTTTTATCCTCAAGATTATTTTTTCTTAAAAGCAAGCTTTGATAATCATTCTTAACAAGTTTTAATTTAAAAAGATCACAATTTTTGTTATAAAGTTCCTTAACATAATTAAAATTAAAATTATTGCTATCCAAATCTTTGATTTCTTTTAAATTACTCATCACTTTTGAAAGTTCTAAATCAAGCAATCTGATATCATTAAACAATTCACCTTGCATAGCAACTAGATTTTTTAAAGTCCAAAAATCTGAACATAAATAAATTTTTCGATCCAAATCCAAATTTTCTTTTATTTTTTTTTGAAGGGAATGATCCTGCTCTAGAGAATTTAGATATTTAATCTGAGAAGATAATTGACCCTTTAAAGAAGACATTTCAATTTCCAAGTCCAAATATTTCTCATTAGACGCTATTGCCTGATTACACAAAGAAATAGCCCTTCTAATATTTTCAAGATCAATTTCTAATCGATCAATATCAACTAAATCTAAATAATTTTTAAGAGATTTATACTCACTCTCATCATATTCAAGAATTGATTTTTCATAAGATTCAGAATTCAACAATTTATCTATATTAAACTTTGTGCGCTCAAAGTCACTTTTTAAAAAAAATTCTAAATTATCATATTTTTTTAAATTAAAAATATTATCAATTATTGCAGCTTTCTCTTTGGGAGTTGAAGTTAAAAATTCTTGAAAATTGCCTTGTGGTAAAATTACAGTTTGACAAAATTGGTTAAAGTCTAATCGACAAAGACTTTTAATATGTTCTAAAACATCGATTCTACCTTCAATAATCCTATTATCAAAAAAACAATTAAGCAACATGCTTTTAGGAGTCTCTATATTTTTTACATTAAGCTCAACAAAAGATTCATAAATCCTCCCAGAAATAGTAAACGTTAATTTAACGTAAGCGCTAGTTTCGCCTTTTGATATAATATCTACAATTTTTTTTCCAAGTCTGTAAACACGAGCATATAAAGCTAAAGTTATGCAATCTAAAATGGTGCTTTTGCCTGATCCAGTATTGCCAGAAATTAAAAAAATGCCTGATTGTCTTAAAAGAAGTGTATCAAAATTTAACTCATGCTCGCCTTTATAAGAAGCAATATTTTTAAATATGAGTTTATTTATCCTCATATTCACCCAAATATCCGTTAGTTAAAACCTCATTAAAAAGAGAAATGAGCTCTTCTTCCTTAAATTTGACATCCCTAATAACGCCGTTCTCAAAATCTCGCCTCAACTTTTTCTCAAAAAAATATTTTTCATCCATTTCAAGCACCTCAAGCTCGCTAATAAAGTTGGAATTGTCTTGCAAATCCTGACCTGAGGATAAAGAATAGGAAATAGAAACTAAATTCATAAAATTAAGCCTTGCTAAATCATAAATAGCCTCCTCAGCGCTAGTATCAACTGCCTCATTAAGTTCAATTTTCAAATAAATAGTAAAAGAATCTTCTTTTTTAAAATTAGACAAAAAATCAATAACTTTATTCAAAGAACCTTTAACAAAGATTAATTTATTGAAAATCGGCACCGAAAATGCTTCTTGCAAAATTAATTTATTGTTATTAAAATGCAAAACATTTATGTATTTATCGCAAGTCTCATTAAATGAATATTGCATAGGAGATCCTGAATAAACAATATTCTCTCTTAGTTTCATAAATTTATGAATATGTCCAAGAGCAACATAAGAAAAACTATTTCCAAAAACATTAAAAGGGATAATATAACTACCTCCCAAGGTGTCAATCTTTTTAATGCTGCCAAAAAAAGAATGCGCCATTAATATCTTGGGAATTCCATTATACTTATTTTCCAAAAAATTAGATAAATTTGATAGCTTCTCTCTGTAAGCACTTTCTAAATTTTCAAGAAATAGTTTACTGGAAGACTGATCTTCTAATCTCAAAATATTGTCAAAATTTTGACCTAAAATAAGCCTTTCATTTATATGTGGAAGACAAACAACAATAAACTTAAGATTTTCATTATCCTTTAATAAAACTATTTGCTCATCAGAATCATATTCTGTTATTAGAAAAAAATTAAACCGTGAGAGAAGTTTTTTATTTATACTCAAATAATCCTTTTTGTCATGATTTCCAGAAATAACCACACACCATTTACAAGAAGTAAAAGAAAGCTCATAAAAAAAATTATTTACTAATTTTTGCTCTTCAAACCCAGGCCTTTTGGAATCATAAACATCCCCAGCAACAAGTAGAAGATCTATCTTTTCTTTTTTAATAAATTCTAAAAGAAAAGATAGAAAATCTTTCTGCTCATTAAGTATTGAAAAATTTTCAATTTTTTTTCCTATGTGCCAATCTGAAGTATGCAGAATTTTATAATTGCTCACAAAATACTCTCACTTTTTTTAATTCTTAAATTATATTTATATATTATAATACAATATATAAACATAGGGAATTTATGCAAAATAAAAAATTGATAATAGTTGAATCGCCAACAAAAGCCAAGACAATAAAAAAGTTTCTCGATGAATCATTTCTAGTAGAAGCATGCATGGGACATATAGTAGATCTACCAAACAATGCAAAAGAAATCCCCAAAGAATATAAAAAATACGAATGGGCAAATATTTCTATAGATTATAACAATGGATTCAATCCAATTTACATTATTCCCAGCAATAAAAAACCAATTGTATCAAAACTAAAAAAATTAGTAAAAACAATAAATGAAATATATCTTGCAACCGACCAAGACAGAGAAGGAGAAACTATAGCATTTCACTTAAAAGAAGTATTAAAAATCAAAAACTATAAACGGATGATATTTCATGAAATCACAGAAACCGCAATAATTGAATCACTAAAAAATACTAGAAATATAGACATGAACCTTGTTAATGCTGGGGAAACTCGAAGAATATTAGACCGACTATACGGGTATACAATCTCTCCACTACTTTGGAAAAAAGTAGCTTATGGGCTTTCTGCTGGGCGAGTACAATCTGTTGGATTAAAATTATTAATAGAAAAAGAAAAAACTAGAATAAATTTCAAAAAGGCAAATTATTATTCAATTTTACTTCAATGTAAACACGAAAAAAAAGACTTGTTGCTTGAAACAAAATTAGAAGAAATTGAAGGCAAAAATATAGCAGAAGGTAAAGACTTTGTAAATGAAACTGGAAAACTTAAAAATATCGCCAAAACAATAATAATAACCCAAGATTTAATGCCCGAGCTTGAAAAAGAATTAAAAAATGGACAAAAAATTGAATTAATTTCAATAGAAACTAAAAAAATAAAAATACCTCCCCCAAAGCCATTTACTACCTCTACACTTCAACAAGAAATAAACAAGCTCCTTAAAATTGGAACAAAGCAAATCATGCAACACGCTCAAAAACTTTACGAACACGGATACATTACCTATATGAGAACAGACTCTCATAATATTGCTAAAATCGCAAAAGATAAAATCACAAAAATAATAAAAAATAAATATGGAAAAGATTATGTAGAGGAAAAAGATAGAATTTATGAAAAAGAAAAAATGGCCCAAAATGCACATGAGGCAATAAGACCTTCTGAAATGTTTATTCCAAATGAAACCATAGAAATAGAAAGCAAAACCGCTAAAGAAATTTACAAAATAATATGGGATAGGACCATTATTTCTGGAATGAAAGATGCAATAAAAGAAAATATAAAACTGACTTTTAAGCATAAAAACTTAATTTTCAGGTCAAGTTTTACAAAAATAATTTTTGATGGATTTCTTAAACATACTAAAGAAAAAGATGAACATCTTAACATAAATTTTGATTTAATCAAAAAGGGAGATACATTTTCCATAGTTAAAATGAAAACAAGCGAGCACGAAACAAAAGCCCCATTTAGATACACAGAAGCGTCTCTTGTGCAAAAAATGGAAAAAGAAGGCATAGGTCGTCCTTCGACCTATGCGACAATTATATCAACACTTTTAGAAAGAGAATATGCATTCAAGCTTAAAAACACATTAATGCCAACTATAAAAGGGGCTGCTGTAATAAATCTTCTTGAGAAATATTTTCCAGTACTAATTGAACTAAATTTCACCTCTAACATGGAAGAAAAATTAGACAAAATAGCAATAGGAAAGCTAGATAAAATAAAATATCTAAGTAAATTTTATAATGGAAAAAAAGGACTAAAAGATACAGTAATGCAACTAGAGCCTAAAATTGATTCCTCTGAATTTAGAACTGTTATTGAAAGTCAAAACATAGAAAATAAAAATAATAACAGCATTAATAATAACAACATTAATTACACAATAAACATTGGTAAATATGGACCTTATTTGATATTCAAAGGTCATAATTACTCAATTAATACAAAAACTCCGTTAGAAAATTTGTACAAAAAAGATGAAATAGAAAAAATAATAAATGAAAAAGAGTTAAAACCCAATATACTTGGGGTTGATCCTTTAACAGGGCTTAATGTAATCTTTAAAAATACAATTTATGGAAACATTGTTCAACTGGGAGAAGACACCTATGCTCCTCAAGAATATACAAAAAAAGGAAAACCTAAAAAATTAAAAATAATAAAAGCAAAAAAAGCATCAACTAAAAAAATTGACCCTGAAAACATAACGTTGGAACTTGCTTTAAAATTGCTCTCACTGCCAAAACCAATCGGCAAACATCCTCAAACTAATGAACAAATCATTGCTGCAACTGGTGTTTTTGGGGATTATATTAAAACTGAGAGCGGAAGTATTGCTTGCTCGCTAAAAAAAGATTTAAAAGCATATAACATAACACTAGACAAGGCCATCAGCCTACTTAACGAAAGAGCCAATAAAGTGGGTATAATCGTTAAAATAATCACATTTTCTAAAAACAAAATCAACAACAAAATATATATTTACAAAAAAAACGATAAATTTTATGCTAAAATTAAAAGAAAGAAAATTGATTTACCTGATAACATTAATCTTGACGAAATAAATGAGAAATATGTATTCAGCTTGTTGTAAATATGAATGATTTCAAACTCCCAATTTATAAATACAAAGACGAATTAATTAAGGTCCTAAAAAAACATAATGTTTTAATTGTAGAAAGTCCAACAGGGAGTGGGAAAACTACCCAACTACCAAGAATAATATATGAAGCGGGTTTTGCAAAATTAGGAAAAATTGGAGTAACTCAACCAAGAAGAATAGCTACAATATCAATAGCTGAATATATTGCCAAGCATATTGGCGTAAATGTTGGAGAAGAAGTTGGTTATAAGATAAGATTTGAAGAAATTACAAGCCCAAAAACCAAGATCAAATTAATGACTGATGGAGTACTTCTGCAAGAACTAAAAAAAGATACACTGCTTTATGAATATGACGTAATAATAATAGACGAAGCACACGAAAGAAGTTTAAACATTGATTTTATATTGGGTCTTATTAAAGACATTTCAAGGAAAAGGGATGATTTTAAAATCATAATTTCGTCTGCTACGATAAACACAAAAATATTTTCAAAATATTTTAATAATGCACCGGTTGTTAGTATTGAAACCATCACTTACCCAGTACAAATAATATACAATCCTCCTCTTTTAAACACATCAAAAGGAATGATATTAAAAATAAAAGAAATTGTCTTCAACGTAATAAAAGAAAAAAAAGCAGGGGATATTCTAATATTTTTATCTGGAGAGAAAGAAATAAAAGAAACTATAAAAGAATTACAAGAATTAAACTTAAAAAAAAATTTAATAATATTTCCTTTATACGGCAGAATGCCTAAAGAAGCTCAAGAGCAAATATTCATGACCACGCCTAAAAATAAAAGAAAAATAATAGTGTCAACAAACATAGCAGAAACTTCAATCACAGTTGAAAATATAAAAATAGTAATAGATAGTGGAAAAGTTAAAACAAATAAATTCCAAACAAAAACTCATACTTATTCACTCCAGGAAGTTCCAATTTCAAAATCATCAGCAACTCAAAGAGCTGGTCGAGCAGGAAGACTTTCAAAAGGAACTTGCTACAGACTTTACAAAAGAGAAGATTATCAATTAAGAGAAGATTATCAAAAAGAAGAAATATATAGAACAGACCTATCTGAAGTAGTACTAAGAATGGCAGATATTGGAATTAGGGATTTTACCCACTTTGACTTTATATCAAAACCATCAACACATTCGATTCAAACTGCAAGCAAAATATTAAAATCTCTGGACGCTATAAACAATAAAAACGAACTTACAGAAATTGGGAAATATATGATACTATTCCCATTAATACCAGCACATTCAAGAGCATTAGTCGAAGCAATGATAAATTACCCACAAGCAATCTATCAAACCACAATAGGTTTATCATTTTTATCCACAAGTGGAATTTTTCTACTACCCCAAAATGAAGAAATGGAAGCCAGACAAGCTCACTTAAAATATAAAAATCCAATGGGAGATTTAATTGGATTTGTTAATATCTTTGAAGATTTTAAAAAAGCTCCAAATAAAGAAGCTTTTACAAAGGAAAATTATTTAGATCTACAAGGACTCGAAGAGATAGCAAATGTGCAAATGCAACTTGAAAACATTATTAGCAAATTAAATATACCAATAATACAAAAAGGTGTTTTTGACAACGAAGGATATTTAAAATCAATAATGAGAGGAATGAGAGATTATATTTGCTTTAAAACTTCAAAAAAGAAATATAAAACCATCAAAGCTCAAAACGTAATAATTCACCCCGGATCACTTATTAGTACAGATTCTGTAAAATATTTTGTTGCAGGAGAAATTATAGAAACTACAAAAATGTATGCAAGATCTATCGGGGTCTTAAAAAAAGAATGGATTGATGATATTATCCTTAATGAAGAGTTTAAACATAAAGACATATCTAGCAAAGAGAAACAAATAACAAATACCAGGCAGACAAAAATTATCAATGAAATCAAAATAGGGAAAAAAATTTTCAAGGCGGAATACAAAAATAACATTTATGTAATAAAAATCAACCTAGAATCGCTAAAAGAAATGATTTTTAAAAACGAACTAAACAATCAAAATAATGAAAATTTGAAAAAAAATAAAATACAATTGATGCATAAAAATATAACCGTTTTTAACAACAAAAAATTTTTAGAAACTATAGAAATAGTCAAAAACATGGGAAAAGATTGGCATTGTATAAAAAAATATGAAACAAAGAATGTAAACATTAACGAACCTGAAAAAATGAAAAATCTTTTAGAGTGTACAATGCAATTTATAAGCTCGCCCCCTAAAAAAAATGCTCTTTTTTTATCATTGGAAACAGATTATTCTGGAAATTTTAGACTAAAACCCAAACAAAATTTCACAATGGCAATAGAAGAATCTATGGAAAGCATAAAAAGCCTTATAGAAAACAAAGAATACATACAAAAGTTACATTCTATAAAAAAATTAATAAATAAAGTTTATAAAAAATTAAATTACTTTTTTTAAAAACTAAACCTTAGAAGCCTTGTTATAATAGAAAGATAATAATCAAATGTTATTCAAAGTTAACAGCAATGCTAACAATAATTTAAAATTATTTTAATTATTCTAAAAACAAAGTTTATAATAAATTATGAACTGGCTATCCTTTTTTTATGTTTTATTATTTTTAGTAATTTCTCCTTTGGAATTACAGAGCAATGATAAAGAAAATATAGAAAATTTAATAAAGCTACATATGCTTTATGATTTAACTAATAACCTGTCAAAAG
>NZ_JAJNFB010000012.1 GCF_021043605.1 Borreliella americana | reverse complement strand
ACTTAAATTATGTCCTTTTCAAGGATGTTAATTTTATTTTAGATACTTTTAAATTTTTAGAGTTTAAGATTAAAATTTTGTTTGAAAACATATTAAGTTATTTTCCCTTTTCAAATTCATTGGATATAAAAAAAGATATTAAAGTTTATGGAGATCCTGTAGATGATCCTAAAGATTCTCAAGTTTTTGATGAGAAGAAGAATATTATTAATGATGAAGAATATCAAGCTTTATGGTCATTTAGTGCTTTTTTAAGAAACAATAAAAAACCTTCCAATATTAATTTAGACAAAACTGTTTTTGAAGGCTCAGATCTCGAAGAAGAAAGTCCTTTAAATAAGGATGCTTTAAATGAAAATGCTTTAAATTCAGATGAAAATGCAGATGAAATTGATGCGTCTTGTGAGTATAAATATTTAGACAATCTTGAGGATAATAAGTTAATTATTAGCGGGAAGGTTAAAGCCTGTGATATAAGGGCTAAGGGCATAATTAGTCAAGTTGCTATTCCTCATGTTTATAGCGAAAATGTAGCTTTGAATAAAAAAAGCGATTCTTACGTTATTGATATTTCAGTTTTTGATCAGAAAGAGATTAAAAATGATGTAGAGGATATTGAATATGATAAAGAAATTCAAAAGCAATCAACTATTCTCCAGGAGACATTAAAAGAGTTTAATATTAATGCCAAATTAATTGATATTATTAAAGGCCCTGTTGTTACAATGTATGCTGTTTGTCCTGATAAGGGAATTAAGCTTTCTAAGATTACTTCTATTTCTGATAATATTGCCTTAAGGCTTGCTGCTATTAGGGTTAGGATTATTGCTCCAATTCCTGGCAGAGAAGCTGTAGGAATTGAAATTCCTAATAAAAGGCGTGAGTTTATTTTGATTTCAGAGATAATAGACAGCAAGGAATTCAGAGGTGATTTTAGAATTCCTTTTGCCCTTGGAAAGGAGATTAGTGGTGAAAATATTGTTTTTGACCTTGTTAATTCTCCGCATTTATTAATAGCTGGCGCAACTGGGGCAGGTAAATCTGTTTGTGTGAACTCTTTAATTGCTTCAATTATTTTTTCAAAATCTCCAGATGAAGTGAAATTGATTATGATAGATCCCAAAATAGTTGAGCTTAAACTTTTCAATGATATTCCCCATTTATTAACTCCAGTTATTACAGATGTAAAAAGAGCTTTAGAGGCTCTTAGATGGTGTCTTGATGAAATGGAGAGAAGGTATGTCCTTCTTGATAATTTATTGGTAAGAGATATTTCTTCTTATAATAAAAAAATAAAAGATGAAAATTTAAATTTAATGATTTTACCATACCTTGTAATAATTATTGATGAATTTGCAGATCTTATTCTTTCTGCAAGAAAAGATTTGGAAAATTTAATTTCTAGACTTGCTGCAATGGCTAGAGCTGTGGGAATTCATTTGGTTCTTGCAACCCAAAGACCTTCGGTTGACGTTATTACGGGGGTAATAAAAGCCAATTTTCCTTCTAGGATTTCTTTCATGGTAGCCAGCTCTATGGATTCAAGAATAATTCTTGGATCTTCTGGGGCTGAAAAGCTTTTGGGAAAGGGGGATATGCTTTATATTAGTTCTTTAAATCCTTTTCCACAAAGAATTCAGGGTGGATTTTTAAAAGAAAGAGAAGTTTACAGGCTTGTTGAAGAGGTTAAAAAATTTGGTTCTCCAAATTATATTGATGATGAAATATTTATTGATAGTGTAAAAGAGCCAGATTTAGTTGCTCTTGGACCTTCTGATGAACCAATGTTTGATGAGGCTCTTGAGATTGTTAAAGCCACAAGAAAAGCCTCAGCATCTTATCTGCAAAGAAGGTTGAAGATAGGTTACAATAGAGCAGCCAGAATTATTGAAATCATGGAAGATATGGGATATGTAGGCCCTGTTAATGGATCAAAACCAAGAGAGGTATTGATTTAAAATAAAGAGATATCCATTTGAACATCTCTTGCGATCTATCTATTAGTTTTTTGTTTTAATTTTCTTACTTTTTTTGCCTGTTTTCTTTTAAAAGCTTTTTCCTTTTTTACACGTATTGTGGATGGTTTTTCATAGTACTCTCTTCTTTTCCATTCGCGAATAATTGCTTCTTTTTCAATCATTCTTTTAAAACGTTTTAATGCTTTTTCAAGATTTTCATTTTTGTCCACAGTGACTGTTACCAAAAAATCACCTCCTTTTATTCTATTCTTTTAATATTATTTATTATTTTATTTTTGTCAATAAGCATGCCATTTAAAAGAAAATCTGGGTTTATTGCTATACCATTAATTCTTACTTCGAAGTGTAAATGAGGGCCTGTTGAAAGACCTGTATTTCCAGTATGTCCAATATATTCTCCAGCACTAACTATTTTATTTTCACTTATTCCCAATTTTGAGAGGTGAAGATAAATTGTAAATACTCCCGGTAAATGTTGTATTATAAGGGTATTGCCCGTTAGCTCTCTATTTTTTGCAAACACAACTTTTCCTTTACCAGCAGCAAAAATTGGAGTATTTTCTTTTTTAAATGGAGCATAATCAATCCCATTGTGCATTGTATAATTTGAAATTTTTTTGCCATCTTGCATGTAAAGCCTCAAATCTCCATATTGGCTTGTTACAATGTATTGATCTTTTATTGGTTTAACTAAAGTATCATAGTGATATATTGTTGTGTCTCCAGTATTGCCAATAATATTCCACAAAACCAAAGCTTGTTCTTTTTGTTTTGTTGATTTTTTTTGGGTTATAAGCTTGGCTTTTTCTTTATTAAAACTAATTTTTGTTCTTTTGAAGTTAAATTTTTTTATTTCTATTTCTTTGATGTAGCTTTTATTTTTGAATTCTATTTGAATTTTTCTTTTGCCCTCTTTTATCATTGGTGTAATTCCTATGAATGCTATATAGTAAGTTTTGCTTCCTACTGTAAATTTAAGCGGAGAAGAGCTTATGATTGGATTTTTACTTGTGCTTAAAAGTGATAAACTTTTAAAGATTTGATTACTTGCAAAGTATATGTAATCTCCTTGAAATGCCTCTTTTTTATATTGAACTTTGGGGATAGTATCTATTATTTCTGAATTTATATTTTCTATTCCTAGAATACACAATACAAGTAAGGCTTTTTGTATTCTATACATTGATTTGAGCACTCTTTTTTATGTCTATGATTTTCAAAATTTTTTCTCTAGGATAATAAAAATCTTCATTAACTGTAAAAATGATGTCTAAATATTGATCTTCTTTTATGTCCAATTCTTCTATTTTTTTTGTTCCGTTAAAAAAAATAGCTTTATAGTAATCGTTTTGTGATTTAATTCGCATATTTATATGTTTTGAGCTATGATTTTTGTCAATTATTTTGAGTTCTTGAAGGTAGACGTTTTCCATCATTAATACCGGCTCTCTAAATTCATAGCCATAAGGTTCAAATATTTCTATTGTTTTGAAAAGAGAATCTTTTGTTAAATTCTTTGGAAGAATAGCATCTATTAGTATTGATTCGTTTTCATCAGTAGTTTCATATTCAACTTTTGTAGTTGCATATTCTAATTCTTTAATAAAGTCTTCGAGTAAATTTTCATGCAGTGTAAATCCAGCTGCAGCTTTATGTCCTCCTGAATTTATTACTAAATGGGGAGGTATTATTGATATTAGTGTTTTTGAATTGATTTTATTGTTTGATCTAATTGATCCTTTAATAATATTATCTTGCTTTGTTAAAAAAATAGCAACTTTTTGGTAGTAAGAAGAAAGTCTAGTTGCAATTCTAGAACTTATTCCTTTTGGAGTATTTTTATCATAGCAAACTATGAATTTATCGTTTTTAAAAATGGTATTTTTATTATGCGAATTCCAAGCTTTTTCTTCTTTGTATTTTCTCAGTTCGTTGATTTCTTTTATTTCTTTAAATTTGTTCTCTATTTGATTAATATCGTTAGTTAGTAAAAAATTTATTGCAATATCTGCTTTTTCAAGCCTTCCTGTTGAGTTTAGTATTGGTGCAATTTTATATGCAATATCCATTGAAGTTATATTTGGTTTTGTTAATATGTTTGCATCTTTTAATAGATAATTAATAGACATTCTCTCTCTTAGGGCAATTTCTTTAAGCCCTACTTTTAGGATTATTCTGTTTTCATTAATAATGGGCATATTGTCTGCTATTGTTCCTATTGCAACAAAACTAAGTCTTTTTAGGCATTTTTGGAGCAAGTTTTTATTAGTTTCAAAAATTATGTTGTAAAATATGTAGTAAAGCTTGTCTTTAATTTCAACTTCTTTATATTTGAAATATTTAGTTGCTTGGATTAAGTCTGTTAATGTTTTTTTTCTAAAATTTGGATATTTTTTTATAAAATTTTCACTAATATCAATTGTGTTTATGTTTATGTTTCTTGCTAAGTGTTTATTTAATAATTGATCTTGATCTTCTTTATTAAAGATTGCTATGTATTTGTTTTGTACAAATTTTTCTAGTTTGTTTGAGTTAATTAAGGGATCATTTTTATTATTTAATCTTAGATATTGTTTTAGAATATAGTTGTTTATTTCTATTGCATGAAGAATAATTTCATTTTTTGTTTTTTCTAAAAATAAAAATACAAGGTTTTTAGAATAAAGGTCTGTAAAGGACATGCTAAGTGCAAGGCAAGTTTTAAAGCTTACACAACAGCCTGCTATTTCTTTGAATGGATATTTGTCATCTTTTAGGTGAGGATTTATAACTATGCTTTCAGTTTTAAAATCTTCGCTTGGAAGATGGTGGTCTGTTATTATTATTTCTATTCCTTTTGAATTTGCATAGTTTATTTCTTCAATGCTAGAAATACCATTATCAACAGTTATGATTAAAGAGATTTTTTTTTCTAAAGCCATATTGATTAATTCGTTTGAAAGTCCATAAAATTCTCCATTTGAAGGTATTTTGTAGCTCACATTAAGTCCAAAATCTTTAAGAGTTTCATACATTATTATTGTTGCTGTGATTCCATCAGCATCTTTATCTCCAAAGATTAATGTGTTTTCATTATTTTTTATTGCTTTATTAATTCTTTTTATAAATTTATCTATATTTTTCAATAAAAATGGGTTGTGTAATAAATTGACGCTGTCTTCAAGGAAAAACATGAAATCTTCTTCTTTGATTTCTCTTTTTATAAGTAAACTTGCCTGAAAGGTATTGATATTGTATTGCTTAGCAACG
Source organism: Borreliella americana (assembly GCF_021043605.1). Lineage (GTDB taxonomy): Bacteria > Spirochaetota > Spirochaetia > Borreliales > Borreliaceae > Borreliella > Borreliella americana. The sequence goes on along the minus strand of NZ_JAJNFB010000012.1, from coordinate 35,335 downwards.
CGAGTTAATTCTTGGGTTTGTATATTAGTTTCTTTTTGTTTCCAAATTTTCATTTACTTCTCTAGAATTTATTTTTAATCGATTTTTCAAGGATTATTCTTTACTAACTTCACCATGGATTAATTAATTTTAAGTAGTAGTCATTATGTTTGTTGTTGAATGGTATATTCTTAGCGGATTGTGATTTTTATCATAATCCAAATTTATAGGCATAATTTTAATTGTTAAAATTCTCATTTTATTATTTTATAATAAAAAAAATTATTATTAAATGAATTTTCATAAAATATTTGTTTTGTTATAATTAGCTCAGGAGATTTCAAATTTTATGGATGAATCTAAAAAAGCTAGGTCAGTAGATAAAAAAAAAGAAAAAGCCATAGCTGGGATTTTGCCTCATTCTAATAAACCTGCAAGGGTGCCTTTAATATCGGTTCCTTCTCACCCAGTTTTTCCAGGGATGTTTATTCCGATTGTTCTAATTTCTGATTCTGATATGAAAGCAATCGATTATGCTATGAAAGGCAATGGGATCATTGCCTTGTTTGTTTTGAATGATAAATTTTTAGAAAAAAACAACAATAATGCTCAACAGAAATTAATTATTGATTATAGTAAAGATATTTATTCTGTTGGAGTTACTGGAAAGATAATAAAAAAAATTAATCTTCCAGATGGTGGTTACAATATATTTGTTTCAACTTTTGATAGGATTAAATTTGTTAAAGTTGTTCTTAATGACAAGTTTCCCATAATTGAGATTGACTATTTAAAGCAAATTCCAGTTAGAAAAGATGATATTCAATCAAAGGCGGTTTACAGTAGTATTTTGCTTAGAACCAAAGAAATATTTGCACATAGGAAAATGCCGGAAGTTCAATTAAATATGGTTAATATTGAGGATAAGGGAAAACTATGTGATATTGTGGCCAGCACTATTTCATCTTCAAAAAATGATCATCAAATAGTTCTTGAAACTTTGAATGTAAAAGATAGACTTAAAAAAGTTTTAGAACTGATTTATGAAGAGCTTAATTTAATTGAAATTCAAAATAAAATTACTAAGGGGATTCAAGAGAGATTAGAGAAACAGCAAAAAGAATTTTTTTTAAAAGAACAGCTTAAGGCTATTAAAGCTGAACTTGGAATAGGAGATAAAAAAAGTAGCGATTTAGAAAAGCTTAAAACTAAGCTAAAGGCTTTAGAGTTAAAGGGAGAGCCTTTGGAGGTAGTTGAAAAAGAGCTAGAAAAATTTTCACTTCTTGAGACAAGTTCGGCTGAATATATTGTTGTTAGAAATTATCTTGAACTTATTACTGAGCTTCCTTGGCGAGATTTGAAAATTAATTTTGATAAATTAGATTTGCAAAAATCTAAAAAAATTTTAGATAAAACTCATTATGGAATGAACGAAGTTAAGGATAGAATTATTGAATATATTTCTGTTCTTAAATTAAGAAAGACCCAAAAGGGGGCTATTATTCTTTTGGTGGGACCCCCTGGTGTGGGTAAAACTTCTATTGGGGCCGCTATTGCAAAGGTTTTGCGTACTAAGTTTTTCAGATTTTCTGTTGGCGGAATGCGCGACGAGTCAGAGATTAAGGGACACAGAAGAACCTATGTTGGTGCTTTGCCTGGAAAAATTATTCAGGGTTTAAGAATTACTAAGACAAATTCCCCTGTTTTTTTAATTGATGAGGTAGATAAGATTTCTGCTTCAAGTTATGGAGATCCTTTTTCAGTTCTTCTTGAAGTTTTAGATCCTGAACAGAATGTTAGATTTAGAGATCATTATCTTGATCTTCCTTTTGATATTTCGAATGTATTTTTTATTTTAACTGCTAATTCTGTTGAAACAATTCCAAGACCTTTATTAAATAGAATGGAGATTATTGAAATTTCTGGATATGTTGATAACGAAAAAATAGAAATTGCAAGAAAGTATCTAATTCCCAAAGTTTTAAGTGAAAACGGAGTTGATAAAGATTCTTTAAAATTTCAAAGTTCTTCTCTTGTTCAAATTGCTCAAGAGTATGCAAGAGATAATGGGGTGAGAAATTTTGAAAAATATTTAAACAAAATTGTAAGGAAGGTTGCTAGAAAGCTTATTGAGAATACTGAGGTTAAATCTTATCAAATTTCCAATGACAATCTAGAAGAATATGTTGGTGTGCCTGTTTTTAGAAAGGAAAGCATGTCTAATGCTATGTATTCAGGAATGGTAATGGGTCTTGCTTGGACAAATTATGGAGGTTCAACTTTAATGATTGAAACTGTAAAGACAGAGTCCAAGGTGGGTGGAATTAAATTGACAGGTAGACTTGGTGATGTTATGAAAGAATCTGCTAATATTGCCTATACTTATGTTAATAGTATTAAGGAAGAATTAAGTATTAGTAAATCTTTTTTTGAAAAAAATATTATTCATTTACATATTCCAGAAGGAGCTACCCCAAAAGATGGACCTTCTGCAGGAATTACAATAGCTAGTGCTTTTATATCTCTTGCTCTTAATAAGGTTGTTAGACCTCATTTGGCTATGACAGGAGAACTTTCTCTTACTGGGAATGTAATGATGATAGGAGGCCTTAGGGAAAAAATAATTGCAGCAAAGCGCAGTGGTGTGGAGCACATTATTGTTCCTAAGGCAAATAGAGTGGATTTAGAAGAGATTCCTATTAATATTAAGAGTGGTATTAATTTTTATCTTGTAGATAATATGCGCGAGGTCATTAAATTATTGTTTTAATTTTTTAACATTGTTGTTTGAGACTAATTTTACTCTAGGTTTAAATAAATGAATTAATAATGGAAGAAGGGTTAGCGATGCAAGAGATGTTGTTAGCATTGTAAACGCAATTATTGCTCCAAGAGTTGATATTATTTTATAAGACGAAAATGTTAGTGTTAAAAATCCTATTCCAACAGAAATGGAATTTGCAAATATTCCATTAAAAACGCTGGGTATTGATTCAAGAAGTGCAGTTTTGTAGATTTGATTTTTTTTGTATTGTAAAATAAACGTATTGAAAAAATGAATTGAATAATCTACTCCCACTCCCATGCTTACAGATGCAATTGTTGCTGTTGCAGGGTTTAAAGTTATGCCAAATAATCTCATTATAGCAAAGTTTAAAAACACTGACCATGCTACTGGGATTGCAATAATTATTCCGGTTTTTATAGATTTGAAGAAAAACATAAGTAGTAGTGTTATTGATCCAAGAGTTGTTATAATGTTCATAACCTGTTCTTTTACCATTGTTTTAGCTATTAATACCTTATCATAAACTCCTGAGAAATGATATTTATTATTTCTCATATATTCATTAATTGTTTTAATAGCATATTTTTCAAATTTTTTTATTCCTTCGGTTGAGTTGTCTTCAATTCTTACTATAATAGATATTAACGACCAATCATCATTAATGTACATTTTTTTATTTTCTTTAGTCCAATCACCTCTATCTACCAAATTTATTAGTTTGTTTAGTATAATTTTGTTTTCAGGCAGTTTATACTCTAGTGGCGATTCTTTTTTAATTTTAAAATTTGTAAATTTTAAAATTCCATTAATAGAACTAGATTGAGTTTTTGTAGAAAATGCATCAAGTTTGTCTGTAATTAAGTCTAATGTTTGCATTGCTTTAGCATTTTTGAATTCACCGGGGTTGCCTTCAATTTCTATTTTGAAAATCGATATTCCCCCCATCTCTTTTTGCATTAGATTTAGTGTTTTTTTTACACTTGTGCTTTCTTTAAAGTAATCTTTTTCATCAAAATTGATTTCTATTTTTAAAAGACCTACAACAGAAATTCCCAGTATAATAAGTACCATTATAGAGGATGTATATTTTCTTTTTAATATAGATTTTGTTGTTTGTGTGTTTAGTTTGGCAAGCTTTTCAAGGAAAAATATTTTATTTGCTTTATTTTCTTTTTCAAAAGACCTTTTTTTTGTAAATGGGATTAATGTTATTATTCCAGGTAAAACGGTTAATGAGATTATCATTGAGATAATTACTCCAATTGACATGAAAATTCCCATTGTTTTGTATGCATTAATTGAAGAGGTTGTAAGAGATAAAAATCCAAATGCAGTGGTAAGAGATGTGAGCAAGATGGGCGTTTTAAGTTTTTTAATTGTTGCTTTTATGGATTCTTTTGAGAGCTGTTCTTTTTTTATTAATTTAAATATTTCATTTATTATGTGCACAGCATTGGCACATCCTATTGAAATAAGTAAAACAATCATTGAAGTTTCTGGCACTGTAATAGGGGATTGTACAAGCCCTTTAATTCCAAAAGTCCAAATCAATGATAATAATGCAATAAAAATAGGAATTAATGCGCCAATTAGATTTTTTATAATAAGATAAAGTAAAATTATTACTACAAAAGTAGCAAGAGGTCCTAAGATCTTAAAGTCTTCAACCATATAATTTAATATTTTTTCTCTTACTATTAAATCCCCCGTAAGATACAACTTTAAGTCGTCTGTTTCATATTTTTTAATTGTTTTCTCCATTTCATCAAGTTCAGTTTTTAAATTTCTACTGAAGTTGATTTGGTCACTCTCTGATGGAATTATTATGAAGTATATTAAATTTTCTGAGTTGCCTAAGAATGTGTTTTTTACAAATGGAGTTGACTTTATTTTGTTTTTTATTTCTTCTATATCTTTATCCGTGTAGATTTCTTTTTTAAATTGTGGAAAATAAGAAAATATGCTTGTAACAGCATTTGGAGATACTTTTAAAATTTTGGTTATTTCATTGATTACGCTGTTTATTGTTTCAAAATTTTTTTTATTGAAAATATTTTTTTTATCTTGAAATATTACTATTGTAGATAAAAGTGAATTACTTTTGTCAATGTCTATTAAGCTTTCAGTTTCTTTGGTCTTGGGTATAAGTTTTAAGATGTTTGCATCGAATTTAAGATTTTTTAAAAAAAATCCTAAAAAAATAGTAATTAAGATAAATATTGTGAATATAGTTCCTTTATGTTTAATGCTTAGACCTTCAAAATCCATATCATGCCTCTTTTTTACTTTATCACTATGTTGACAAGCTTGTTTTTAATTACAATTATTTTTACTATTTTTTTATTTAATAAGTTTGATTTTATTTTGCTATTTCCCATTGCTATTTCTTTTAGTTCTTTTTCGCCTGTCTCTTTGTTTAGTAAAATTTTGTCTTTTATTTTTCCATTTATTTGTAAGACAATTTCTTTTTTATCTTTAATAATAAGGCTTTCATCGAATTTTGGCCATTTTGAATTTTTGAATAAACTGGGAAGCTCTCCAATATATTCCCATAACTCTTCTGCTAAATGGGGTGCATAGGGAGATAAAATAATGATAAACGGTTTAAATATGTTTAAATAATTTTTTTCATACTTTAGAAGTTCATTTATAAATATCATCATGGCGGAGATTGCTGTGTTAAAATTTAGTTTTTCTGTGTCTTCTGTGACTTTTTTTATTACTTTATGTAGTTCAGATATTATTTCCTTTGGGGGATTCTCTTTTGATAGTTCTTTTTCTCTTAAGTTCCAAATTTTGTTTAAAAATCGAAAAACACCAATAATGCCTTTAGTGTTCCAAGGCTTAGAATCTGTTAGTGGTCCCATAAACATTTCATAAATTCTCATTGAGTCTGCTCCAAATTCCTTAATGATGTCGTCTGGGTTTATTACATTTTTTAAAGATTTTGACATTTTGGCAATTACTTGTGTTACTTCTTTGTTATCTTTTTTGTCAAAAAATTTATTGTCTTTTTCTATAACTTGGTCATTGGGTATTAAAATCCCATTTTCTTTTTGATAAGAAAATGACGTTATTATGCCTTGATTTATTAATTTTTTAAAAGGTTCTTTGGTATTTACGTATCCTAGATCATAAAGAACCTTGTGCCAAAACCTTGAGTAAAGCAGGTGTAATACTGTATGTTCGGCTCCCCCTATGTATAGGTCAACTGGCATCCAATATTCAATTTTTTTTTTATTTGCAAACTCTTTTGGGTTTTTAGGGTCTAGGTACCTTAAATAATACCAACAAGAGCCTGCCCATTGAGGCATTGTGTTTGTTTCTCTTGTAAAACCCATATCTTTTACGTTTATCCAATCTTTAATTCTTGACAAAGGAGATTCGCCTGTTCCAGAGGGTTTATAGTTTGCAATTTCTGGGAGTCTTAAGGGGAGGTCATTTTCCTCTAAAGGTATTGTATTTCCAAGCTTATCAAACAAAATGGGTATAGGCTCTCCCCAGTATCTTTGTCTTGAAAAAATCCAATCTCTAAGCTTGTAGGTAACTTTTTCTTTCCCTTTTTTGTTTTTAGTAAGCCATTTTATTACTTTGTCTTTTACTTCAGAATTTTTAAGATTATTAAATTCATTAGGAGAATTTATTGAAATTCCATCATCAATAAATGCTTTTTCTAATATTTCATTTTTTCCTGATTTTGATATCACAGGTAAAATTTTTAATTGATACTTTTTAGCAAATTGAAAGTCTCTTTCATCATGAGCTGGAACACCCATTACAGCTCCAGTCCCGTAAGTTCCTAGCACGTAGCTTCCAACCCAAATTGGAATTTTTTCATTTGTTATTGGATGAAATGCGTAAGATCCTGTAAAAATTCCCGATTTATCTTTTTCAAGAGAGGCTCTACTAAGATCGCTTTTGAGTTCTTCCTGCTTTACATATTTTAATACATCTTTTTTAAAGTTGTTTTTTGTTATTTTTTCTATTAGTTTATTTTCTGGTGCGATTACTAAATATGTTATGCCAAAAATTGTGTCTGGTCTTGTTGTAAAGACTTTGATTTTATCGTTGTGGCCTTCAATTTCGAAGTCAATTTCAACTCCTATTGATTTGCCAATCCAATTTCGTTGCATTTCTTTTACAGATTCAGGCCATTCCAATTCTTCAAGGTCGCCTAACAATCTTTCAGCATACTTTGTAATTTTTAAAACCCACTGTCTTAAATATTTTTTTTCTACGTTGTAAAATCCTCTCTCAGATTTTGGTCCATCTGAAGTTTGAATAATCTCTTCATTTGCCAGTACCGTTCCAAGCTCGTGGCAGTACCATACAGGCATTTCTTTTACATAGGCCAGCCCTTTTTTATATAATTGCAGGAAAATCCACTGAGTCCATTTATAGTAATTCTCCTCATGTGTTCTAATTTCTCGATCCCAATCATAGGCAAACCCTAAAGCTTTTATTTGTTTTTTAAACTTATTAATATTTTCTTCTGTACTTTTTTGAGGGTGAGTTCCTGTTTGTATTGCGTAATTTTCAGCAGGAAGTCCAAAGCTATCAAATCCTATTGGGTGAAGTACATGAAATCCATTCAAAAGCTTGTATCTTCCAAATATGTCAGTGGCTGTGTATCCTTCTGGATGGCCAACATGAAGTCCGTTGGCAGAAGGATAGGGAAACATGTCAAGTATATATAATCTTTTTTCCTTGGGAATGTTTGGGTCTTCTTCTACTTTGTATGTTTTGTCATTATCCCAAAATTCTTGCCATTTTTTTTCAATTTTTATGAATTCGTATTTAGACATTTATCCTCTTGAAAATAACTCATAACAACTTATTCTCTAATATCCTTTTATATCGCATTTTTGTCAATTTTATTTAATAATATGCTAACAATTTTGATGCTGTGAACTGGACTTGAACCAGCACGGGCTTACGCCCACTAGCCCCTCAAGCTAGCGTGTCTACCACTTCCACCACCACAGCACTATTAACCATTATATTTTTTATTTTAAATTTTTGTCAACTTTTTTATTTTTTTTAATTACGTAAATTATTATTGTTGTTGCTATTACAGTAATAAATATTGCAAATATAATTATTTTTATTTTTGAAAATATTATTTCAAATGATTGGCCTAGTTTAAAGCTTAGAGTAAAATAAACGATTATTGAGAGCAAAGTTGCAAAAAAGTCAGAAACAATAAATAGATTAGATTCCATATTTCCCATTCCCGCTGATATAAATATTGCGTTTCTAACTCCAAAGGGTATAAACCTTCCTATAAATAAAGTTAATACTCCGTATTGACCATAATAGTAATTTATTTTGTCAAGCAAGTTATTATTTTTTTTGTTTTTAAATAATTTATTCCCCATTAATTTTCCAATGTAAAAAGATATTATGTCTCCAAGATAGGCTCCCCAAAAAATTCCTAAAAATATTAATACAGTATATTCATTTTTTCGACTAGATAAAATTCCGCCCATTAGTACTATTGCATCTTCAGAAATAGGAACATTAAGTCCTGCTAAAATTAGTAAAGAAAAAAATACTATTGGGGAATAAGCTATGTTTGAATCAATATATTCTATTATTGTGTTTATATACATTTTTGTCATCTATTTTTTGTTTTATAAGTTAAATATATGCTTGCTAAGGTTAAATATGCAAAGTAAAGAATAAGAACTGTTTTTGCCATTTTTAACGCTGATGTGGACAGCTCTGAAAATATTGATACAACAAATATTAGGCAACTTATTATTGTTACTGGTATGGTAATTTTCCTTAATTCTTTGGTTTTTGATGGGTAAATAAATTTTATTGGAATAAAGCTTGCTATAATGCATATTGACATTGTAATAAGATTTGTTATTTGTTCCATTTTAAAGATTATGTTTAATATTACAAAGAGATTCCATAGGGAAGGAAATCCCCTAAAGTAGTTGTCATCTGTTTTTGCATCTGTTCTTGAGAATTGGTATGCTGACGAGAGTAAAATTCCGATGCAAATGGCGACTTTATATTTTTTTTCAATAAATTCTCCTAAATAAAAAAATATAACAGGTATGAATGTATAGTTTATATAGTCTGTAATATTATCAAGTAGAGTGCCATCAATTTCAGGTATTAATTCTTTAACTTTAAGTTTTCTTGCCATAGTTCCATCAATTCCGTCTATTATAAGTCCTATTACTGTTAACTTTAAAAGAAGAGAATAATTGCCATTTACAATTGAAATTATTGAGTATAATCCTACAATCAAGCCAGATGCTGTAAAAATATGTACAAGCCAAGCTAAAATCAAATTGATATTTTTCACAGTAAATCTCCTTTTATTGGAATATTTTCTTTATCTCTTCAAGTCTACATTGAAAAATGTTAATAGTGTTTTCTATTGTTGCTTTTTTTGTTAAATCTACTCCAGTAATATTTAAGGAATCTAGTGGATATTTAGAACCACCGGTTTTTAAAAATTTTATATAATTTTCTACTGCATCTTTTTTATTTTCTTTAATGTCTTTGTATATTGAAAGAGCAGCTGCAATGCCTGTCGCATATTGGTACACATAAAAGGGTGAATAAAAGTGGGGGATTCTAAGGCATTCAAGGGGACTTAATTCATCAAATTTTAGGCTAGATCCAAAGTATTTTTTTAGCAAATTCATATAAGTTTCTGTTAGTGTTTCTTTTACTACGGGTTCTTCTTTACTAATCATTTCATGAATAATGTACTCAAATTCAGCAAACATTGTTTGTCTAAAGAATGTTGAAATTATGTCGTCAATTTGTGTGAGTTTTATATATTTTATTTTGTTAGTATCGGTTTCGTTTTTAAGCAAATATTCTGCTAATATTTGTTCGTTTATTATTGATGCTATTTCTGCTTCAAAAATGGAATAATTATAGTGTGGGAATGGGTTGTTTTTTATGCTAAAGTAAGAGTGCATTGAATGTCCTGCTTCATGTGCAAGCGTAAACATATCTCTTATTGATTCGTCTTTGTAATTAAGAAGTATATAAGGTTTTCCGTTGTATGATCCAGCACTAAAAGCTCCTGATCTTTTTCCAGTATTTTCGTATTTATCAACCCATCTTTCTTTTAAAAGACCATTTCTTAAGATTTTTGTATATTCATTTCCTAGTACCTCTAAAGATTTTAATATCTTTTCACAAGCTTCTTCAAACGAATTTTTAAATGTTATTCCTTTTGTTAATGGTACGTAAACATCGTAGTGATATAGATATTCTTGGTTTAAAACTTTTTTTCTAAACTCATAATAGTCATTAAGCACAGATAAATTTTTATTGACAGTTTCGATTAAATTTGTATAAACTTTTTTATCAATATTGTTTGAAAAGAGCTGCATTGAAAAAGTATTTTGAAACTTTCTTGTTTTTGCAATAAAGTGACTTTTCTTAAAGTCTGAGATAATAAGATTAGCAAGCGTATTTTCATTATTTTTGTATTTTTGATAAAATCTTAAGAAAGCTTCTTTTCGTATTTTTTGATTTTCGTTTTGTAGAAATAGTGTGTAGGTAGAATTGGTTAAAGGGTGTCCATTAATTTCTCCAAATTCCATATCAGCATTTGTTAATGCTGAGAATATCTTTTGATAAGATGAGTAAAGAGGTGTATACTTAGCAAGTATTTTTTCTTCTTGTTCACTTAAAATATGGCTTTTTTCTCTTAGTATTTTTTCAATTGCAATTTTTTTATCCTTAAGTTCAGGATCATTTGTCCAAGCTTGAATTTTTTTTTCGTCTGTTTTTAGTATTTTGGGCATGAAGTATGCGGTAGCATTAGCTACTTTTGTAGCTAAATTGACACATATAGAATATATTTTATTTGAATTTTTATTGGTTACATCTGTTTCTAATTGAAGCATTGCATAATAAGAGACTTTCTCTAAATTTTCCATGATTTCGTAGTATTTATTTAAAATTTCTTTAAACAAATTAAAATTTAATTCCAGTTTTTCATATTTTTTAAATTCTTTGATTTTAATTTCAATAGCATTGATTGCTTTTGTATATTCTTTTTCATTTTCAAATAGAAAAGATAAATCCCATTTATCGTTTTCATTGATTTCATTTCTATTTATCACTAAATTCTCCTATTCCTTTTTTATTGTTTGAAAAGAAATAATAAGTTAAAATTTTATAAACATTGTGCTTTTTATTTTACAATAAAGTCTAAACTTTATACATTAAAAAGCCTTTAAGTTTAACTGTTGAATAAAGATTCTAATAAAAATTTTTTAAATTTTAAAAATGCTATTCCTCTATGGGATATTTTGTTTTTTTCTTCAAGAGTGAGGTCGCTAAACTTTTTATTATTTCTAGTTAAAAATATTGAATCATATCCAAATCCATAGTTTTTATCGCCATTTAAACTTAAGGCAATTTGTCCTTTAATAATTCCTTCAAAATTTAATATTTGTCCATTTGTTGATATATAGCTTATGTTACATATAAAATATGCTTTTCTGTTTTTTTCCTTTTTCATTAAGTCTAAAATTAGTTGATTTTTTTCATTAGTGCTTAATTTTTTACACACCTTATAAGTGTCATATCTTTTAGAGTAAATTCCAGGTTCCAAGTTTAGTGCCTCAATGCATAACCCAGAATCTTCTCCGAAAACATTTTGATTTTTATTTAAAATTTCAAACAGTGCTTTTGCTTTAAGCAAAGAGTTTTCTTTAAATGTTTTTCCTGTTTCTTTTATGTTAAAGTTTTGAGGGACTATTAAGTTTAAATTGGGGATATCTAATATATTTTTTACTTCATTTATTTTATTTTCATTTGTTGTTGAAAAAAATAGTGTTTTCATCTATATAATAATAAAGTATTTATGAGTTTAATTGTACAATTATATTGGTTTTAAGTATTATTCTCTTTAATTTTGTGCATTTGTTACGTATTTGTGTACCAGGGTTTTATTGAAAAATTTGGATTTTTGTCTAAGGTATTAAAATAAATTTTTAATTTTTTGTTTGAGCATGGTAATTTTTGGTAAGGTTTGTTATGAAGAAAAGAATTAAATTTAAGATTATTTTGGGTTTTAAAGGAATTTTAAAGTTTTTTTTAGCTATTTATAATTCTTTGTTTATGGCCCTTAAAGTTATACATTCTTTTTTTAAGCAAAATATTAGTTTTATTGTTATTCCTCATGTTAAAGGGAATGTAAAAAATATTAAAATTTCTTTTTTGACTCTATTTTTCTTTTCTATTTTTTTTTTAGGTGGTTTTATAGGGTTTGTTTTGCTTGCTGTTAATTATGTTACTCTCTCATCCATTGTTAAGTCTACAGAAAAAAATTACTCTTTAGCAGAATCTGAGATTGAAGATTTTAGAAATACAGTTGTAGAAATTAATTCTGTTGCAAAAAATTTTTCTAAAGTTTTAGATGAGCTTAAAACTTCTTTAAAAATCAATTCCAATGGTGTTGATTTAAATAAAAATAAACTAGATGGAGATCTTTCTGATTTTATTGATTTGCAAATTTTAGAAGCTAATTCAATAAAAGAGCTTAGCGATCTTAAAAATATTAAAAGCAAAATTGAAAGTTCAATTCCTCCTCTTAAAAGCATAGTTAAGGTCTTGCACGCTCAAGATAAGCTTTTAAATGATATTCCGTCTCTTTGGCCTCTTGCGGGTGGATCTGGAATTATTACCTTACATTTTGGGCCTGCCATTGAACCTTTTACTAGGCAATGGTATATTCACAAGGGCATAGATCTTGGGGGAGTTAGAATTGGAACTCCTATTGTTGCAACTGCTGATGGGGAGGTTGTTAGGGCAAGTTATCAGTCAGCAGGCTATGGCAATTTTGTTCAAATTAAGCATAAATACGGACTTGCAACCCTTTATGCGCATATGTCGCGTCTTAATACTTCTAAAGGGTCTTATGTTAAAAAGGGGCAGATAATTGGATTTATGGGGCAGACAGGTTATGCAACAGGGCCACATGTTCATTATGAGGTTCGTGTAGGTTCTCAAGTTATTAATCCCGATATGTATTTGAATTTAGCAACAGGGGCTTCAAAATAGATGTTAAATTTTTTGACTTTAAAAAAAGAAAGAAAAGCCCCTTCTTTGTTTATTTTTGATGAAATAAAAACAATAGTGGGTGTTGGTGATTTTTTTAAAGGAGACTTGGTTTCAAACAATTTTATTCGTCTTGATGGTGATTTTATAGGCACTATTAGCTCTACTAAAAGAGTAATTATTGGAGAGAGTGGTAGGGTTAAATCTAGTATTGATGCTAATGAACTTGTTATTTCTGGAATGGTTGTGGGCAATATTTATGCTAAAAGCAAGATTAAAATATTTGCATCAGGATGTGTTATTGGAAATATTTCTTGTAAGTCAATTGAAGTTGAAGAGGGCGCTATTATTGATGGGTATATGGATATTGGTGCTGAATATCTTAGAGCTCCTGAAAGAAATACATTTTTTTATACTGGTTCTTACAAGGTCAATGAAGATCTTTTAATTGAAATCAATAAAGCGCATCAAGAAGATAAAAAATCTTTTCAACTTTTAGAAGGTAAAGATGATAAATATTTTTCAAGTATTGTGAACAAAATAGATGAAAGTAAATAATTTGATTGCTGGGGCATTAAATCTCAATTCAAAAAATTATAAAAAAAGTGGCAAAAAGGTATCTTTTGATAAGAATAATCCATTTTCTTCGGTGTTTCAGACTGAAAGCGTTAAAGAGGATAAGCATTTTATTTTGCTTGAAAATGGAGAATTTAATCTTGATTTAATTAAAAGTATGTTAGATGGAATAAATGAGACTGGCGAGAGACTTTTGAGCGAGCCTTCCAGACAAAATGTGATTTTTTATAAAAAAGTTATTTCAGAGTTTATATCCATTATCATATCATCTTCTGTTTGTTTGAAAGAGCAAAAAGGGGGAAGTTTTGGAGACCCCAAGCGTCCCAAGTATAGAATTATTAAGATTATTAATGATAAGTTGGACAAACTTGCCTATTCTGTTTTACAAAATCAAATGACTCAAATTAAACTTTTAGATAGTATTGAAGAGATTCAGGGCTTGCTTGTGAATTTGCTAATGTGAGTTGGGTTTAAAGGCTTTTTAATGTTTTAATTTTTAATATTAAAGAAAGGGATTGTTAAACAATCCCTTTCTTTAATATTAAAAATTAAATTAATTTTAAATTAAATATTTTTTACTTATTTCTAAAAAGGTTTTTATTTGATCATTTTTCCACTCTTCAGATTTATTTAATTTTTTCATCATTATTTCAGCAATTTTTGGAGCAGCCTCAATTGTAGCTTGGGGATTTAAAGGTAGTGATCTTGTTCTTCTTGCTAAAACATCCTCAATAGTTTTAGCTTGTTCAAATTTAATTGAAAAATCTATTTGAGCTTCATTTAAATCCAAGTTATCGTGTATTTTTTTGTCAAAACCTTCCATATTTTTTAGAATTTCAAAGTCGCTGCCATAAGCTCTAAAAGGTTCAGGAATTTTCATTGCCTCTTCTTTTTTAAGATAACCGTGCAACTTTAAATCTTCTGTAACTGGTGCACAATCTGGTATTAAATTTTGTTCTATGGCCTTAAGTAAGGTTTTTTCTGCCATTTTTCTATATGTAGTATATTTACCCCCCGCTATTGTAATAAGATTTGAATCCGATATAAATATTTTTTCATTTCTTGAGATTTTTGAAGTGTTTCCTTTAGCTTTTGGATCCATTATTAATGGTCTTATTCCGGTATATACACTTTTCACGTCTGACTTTTCTATTTTTATATTTAAATAGTTATTTAAATTATTTATTATAAAGTCAATCTCTTCGTCAAATCTTTTAGGTTCTTCTTCTATTTCTTTTATTGGAATGTCGGTGCTTCCGCAAACAACACTGCCATACCAAGGAATAGCGAATAAAATCCTATTATCACTGGTTTTAGGTATTAATATTGCATTATTTTGGGGAAATTTGTCTTTTTTGACTATTAAATGGCTACCTTGGGAAGGTTTGATTATGTTTAAGGCTTTTTCATCATCTAACCTTCTTATTTCATCTGAAAATATTCCCGTTGCGTTTATTATGCATTTGCTTTTTAATGAAATTTGTTCTTTTGACAATTTATTTTGTATGAGAACTCCCGAAAGCTTTCCGTTTTCTTTGTTAAATTTTTTAAGTTCTGTGTAGTTAAGGGCAATGCCTCCTTTTTCGGTAAAAGTTCTTAACAATGTTATTACCATTCTAGCATCATCGAATGAATTGTCGTAATATAGAACAGAGCATTTAAGGCCTTCTGTTTTAATATTGGGAGCTTTTTCAATGGTAGATGCTTTGGATAATAATTTAGTTTTGTATTTGGTAGTTTTTTCTTTACCCATAAGGTTGTGGTAATAACTTAATCCAAAATAATAATAAGGTATTTCTAAGGAATTATAAATAGGGGTGATAAGCGCACATTCATTAATTAAATGAGGTGCATTTTTTTCAAGAATGGCTTTTTCGTGCAAAGCTTCTTTAACTAAAGAAATATTCCATTGGGCTAAATATCTTACTCCACCGTGAATTAATTTGCTTGATCTAGAGGAAGTTCCTTTTGCGTAATCAAATTTTTCTATAAGTATTGCTTTATATCCCCTTGTAATTGCATCTACCGCAATTCCAAGGCCTGTTGCGCCTCCTCCAATTATTATAAGATCAAATTCTTGATTTTCAAGATCTTTTAATTTTGTTTCTTTGTTATTATTCATGAAATTTAAATATTCCTCCATTTTGGTTAATTTCTTTTCTTTTTAGTTAAATACTAGATTTAATAAATTCGAAAAGACCATTTGTTTTAATTTTATTGAATAGCGCTATAGATCAATTGCACTGGTGAATTTTTCAATTTTTTGTGATTTTCCTTTAGATTAAATATATTATTAATCATTTTTTGTATTGCTCCAATGATATTGTTTTGCTTTTAAAAAATTAAATAAATTATGCATAATTTTGTTCCCAGTGTATTTTTGTTATAATCTTAAAGCTCTGTTTTGAACTTTTATAGATTATTAGAATTCTGTATCCATGATTTTGCTTTTTCAATTGCTTTGTTCCAATTCCCAAGAAGCATTTCTTTTTGATTTTTTGGCATTGAAGGTTCAAATATCTTATCTA
Source organism: Borreliella americana (assembly GCF_021043605.1). GTDB lineage: Bacteria > Spirochaetota > Spirochaetia > Borreliales > Borreliaceae > Borreliella > Borreliella americana. The sequence continues at coordinate 19,414 of NZ_JAJNFB010000012.1, read as the reverse complement.
CTTGCCAAAGACTTACTATTTCTTCGGCGCTTTGCCAATAACCTGTTGCAAGCCCCGCAAGATAAGCAGCGCCAAGAGCGGTTGTTTCTGTTATTTTTGGTCTTACAACTTTGCATTCCAAAAGGTCAGCTTGAAATTGCATTAATAGATTGTTTTGACTTGCTCCTCCGTCTACTCTTAATTCTTGAATTTCAAAGTTGGGAACGGATTTTTTCATGATATTTAGTATATCAAAACTTTGAAATGCGATGCTCTCAAGAGCGGCTCTTGTAATGTGAGCTTTTGTTGAGCCTCTTGTTATTCCAATGATTGTTCCTCTTGCATAAGAATCCCAGTGAGGTGCACCAAGCCCAACAAATGCTGGCACAAAATAAACTCCACCATTATCTAAGACAGAGCTTGCCAATGCTTCTGCATCTGAGCTTTTTCTGAAAAATTCAAGACCGTCTCTTAGCCATTGGATTACAGCCCCGCCAATAAAAACACTTCCTTCAAGAACATAAGTTACAGATTTTTTTCTTCCCCATGCAATTGAGGTTAAAAGCTTGTCATGGCTAATGATTGGTTCTTTTCCTATATTGACTGTTAAAAAGCAACCAGTTCCATAAGTATTTTTTGCCATACCTTTTTTAAGGCAGGCTTGTCCAAATGTTGCTGCAAATTGATCTCCAGCAATCCCTGCAATAGGAATTGCTGCTCCAAATAGTGCTTTGTCTGTTTTGCCATATATTGCAGAACTTTCTTTAAGTTCAGGCAAAATTGCTTTTGGGATATTTAATATGCTTAAAAGCTCATCATCCCACTTTAATGTTTTAATATTTAGTAATAATGTTCTTGAAGCATTAGAGTAATCGGTTGCATGTTCTTTTTTTTGAGTCAGATTCCACAATATCCATGTATCTATTGTTCCAAAGCACAATTCGCCATTTTCAGCTTTTTGTCTGGCGCCTTCTACATTATCCAAAATCCACATTATTTTTGTTCCACTAAAATAAGAATCTAACACCAAGCCTGTTTTTTCCAAAATAATTTTGTCTTTTCCTTCTTTTTTTAATTGGTCACAAATTTTTGCAGTTCTTCTGTCTTGCCATACTATTGCATTATAAATGGGTTTTCCTGTATTTTTTTCCCATATGACCGTAGTTTCTCTTTGATTGGTTATTCCAATAGCATCAACTTCATTTGGCAAGATTCTTGCATTTGCCATAGCTTCTGTTATAACTCCAAGCTGTGAGCCCCATATTTCTGTAGGATCATGTTCCACCCAACTTGGTTGTGGATAAATTTGAGTAAATTCTTTTTGAGCAAACCCTTTTATGTTTGCATTTTTATCAAATACCATTGCTCTCGAGCTAGTAGTACCTTGATCAATAGATAAAATGTATTTCATAATTTTTCCTCTTTTCTTTAATAAGATAAATATCTTTTCTTTTAGTCTTTGTTATTTTTTAGTGTAAATTCGTAAATTGTAGCTCCCAAAATTGCTCCAATTATTGGGCCAATTATTGGTACAATAAATATACTTAGGTTGTTAAATCCATGATTTTTAAATCCAGCAAATAAGAGTAAAATTCTTGGTCCCAGGTCCCTTGCAGGATTAATAGCATAACCGTTCATTCCCCCAAAACTTATTCCTATTGATAAAACCACTGCTCCCACAATAAATGGAATAAATGGATTGTCGCTATGTTGTTTTGTAAAATCTCCAACAACAGAAATTAAAAACATTAACAAAAAGGTTCCAAAAATTTGATCAATAAATCCAGGCAAAAATCCAGGAATAGCGGGGAAAGTTGCCATTATTCCTTGAGTATTTTCAAGTCCAGGATCCATTTCTATCCATTTAGGATAAAATACGACAAGTGTCATTAATGCACCTGTAAAAGCTCCTAATATTTGCGCCACAATGTAATGTAAAAGTTTTGAAACGGGAAATTTTCCAACACTTGCCAATCCTATGCTAACAGCCGGGTTTAGATGTGCTCCACTTATTCTTGCTGCCGTATAAATACCAAACGTTACACCCAGTCCCCATCCAAATACTATATTTGTATATCCCCCTTTTATTATTTCTCCTGGTATTTCAGGACTTGAGGAAAATAATACTGTCATTGCAACAGATCCTGTTCCTAGTGCCAATAGGATGAATGTTCCCAAAAATTCCGATATAAATTCTTGGAATTTTGTATAATTCATAATTACATCTCCTTATCTTTATAACAATTTTATTCTTTCTTAAGAAGTTTTAATTTTTGATTTTTGAATCCGAATATATTTAATTTTTTAATTAAATTTTATTTTGTTTTTTGCAAGATAGTCAAGATTTTTTATACTTTAGCTTTTTTTTATTAAAAATAATTAATTTTTTTAATAAAAGCTTTATTAAAATTATATTTATTATCTTATTTTTAATTAAGATTAATGTCAATAATTTAAGAATTTTAATTTTTTAATTCTGAATTTCTTTTCTAAAATTTGTTTAAGGATTTTTTATTTTATATTAGAATTTTTACATTGGATTTTTTGATTAATGAAGTTTTATTCTTTAGCAATTCTTTTTTTAGCTTATATTTGAATTTATTTAAGTTATTTTGGAGGTAGACTTGGTGATTGTAATAGAAGGTTTAATTGGAGTAGGAAAGACTACTCTTGGAAATATTTTATCAAAAGAGCTAGAAGTTCCTTTTTACAGTGAACTTAACAATGATTTTACTTTGGCTGTATTAGACAAATTTTATAAGGATAAATCCAGATGGGCATTTCCAGTTCAAATTAATTTTCTTAACGAGAGGTTTAAATTAATAAAAGGCATATTTAGAACAAAAGGGGGCATACTAGACAGATCTATTTATGGCGATTGCGTGTTTGCGTCTCTTTTAAATTGTGATGGGCATATTTCTGATGAGGAGTATAAAATATATATTGATCTTCTTGATAATATGCTTGAGCATTCTCAGCGACCAAGTTTGCTTGTTTATCTTGATTGTAGTATTGATGAGGTTGAGCGCAGAATTAAAAATAGAAATAGAAGCTTTGAAATGAATATTCCCAGGGATTATCTTGAGGGTCTTAATAGAAAATATTTAAAGTGGTATGATGAATATAGCTTGTCGTCAAAAATAAAATTTTCTTACGATAATATAAATATTTTTAGTGAAGAAGATAAGAATAAAGTGATTTCTTTAATTAGAGATAAACTTGTATTATAATTATTTATAGTAGATTGACATTCTTTTGTTTTATTTTAAGGCTGAGTGTTAATGGAGGTTCTTATGAGAAGATTATTTCTTCTGTATATTTTATGTTCTTTTGTTTTTTTGAATTTGTTTGCTCAAGGCGGCGGTTCTTCTTATATTGATAAGCAAAAAGAGCTTGCTATTTTTTATTATGAGGTTGGCCAAAGATATATAAACGTTGGTAAAATTAAAAAGGGAAAACTTTTTCAAGCAAAAGCTTTAAAGATTTATCCAGATTTGAAAAAGGGAGTTGATATCAAGCTTGCAGTTAAAGAGCTTGATGCTAGGATTAAGGATGACAATTCCAAGGTTGTTGTTATGCTTGAGGATGTTAAGCTTGAGGAGATACCTGGAATAGTGCACGAAAAAATAGAAATCAATGATTTTACAAATGCTCCTAAAATAGAATATATTGCTCAAAGAGAGAGAAGCAAAAATCAAGATAAAATTATTAAGTTTCAATTTGGAAAGTTTGCAAGAGCTTTAATTTCTAGAAACTTTGATTTGTTTGATTCTGTTATTGCGGATAAAATTAATGTTATGGGTCAATTTGAATCAAAAGATGCTTTTATATCAACTTTATCAAAGGCTTCATCTAAGGCCGATGCTGATGAATTAGAGTATTTATCAGTTGATGATTATTACGATTTAAAATCTTTGAAAATTTCAAAATCCAACGACACTTCTTTTGCTGTTAATGTGAATGCCAAAAAAAATGATGTTACTAAAAATTTTCCATTTTGGAAAGAACGTCAGACCTTAATTTTTACTACAAGGGATGATAATAATTGGTTTTTATCTTCCATAAATTGAAATCTTAGTGTTGTGATTAAAAACATCATTACTAAGATATGTATAAACAAGTCTCCAATTTTTTCATAAATGGTTGTAAATGTTGGGGACAGTTTTACGGTTGATAATAAATATCCTTTTTTAAAAGTTTCTAATTTTTTAATGCTTTCTCCGTATTCATTGATGACCGCAGTAATTCCCGAATTTGTAGCTCTAATAGTTTTGATTCCATTTTCAATGCTTCTAAATTTGGCCACAACAAAGTGTTGCCACTCTGCTGAATTTGTTTTTGACCAGGAGTCGTTTGAAAAATTTAACAATGTATTAGCACCTTGGGTTTTATAAAACCTTGAAAGTTCTGGAAATGCATCGTCATAACATATTAAGGGAGCAAATTTAAACTTTTTCAATTTTAATATTTCAATTTTTTTTCCTTCAATTTGTCCTAAAATTCTAAAATTTTCTAAAAAAAAGTTTCTTACAAATTCATATTCATAAAATGGAATTTTTTCTGCAAAAGGGACTAAGAATATTTTAGAGTATATGTTTGCAATGTTAAGGTCTGGCTCTATCATATAAATAGAATTTTGTTGAATTCTTATAGTTTTGTTTACATTTGAAGGAGCCCCAATGGCAAATGGGATTTTTCGTTCTTTTATAAAATTTTTAAGTTCGTTGTGCAAATCAGAACTTTTAAAGTAATGATCTTCTTTGTTAAAAGGGTAGGTTAGTACCCCTTCGCTCCAGATTACAAATTCTATTTTTGGATTTTTTTTTAAGGCTTGTTCTGTAATTTCAATAGAGTCCCTTATTCCTTTTTTGTCATTTCCTGGTAACCATGGATCAGTGTTGAGCTGAATAGCTGCAATGTTTAGACTGTCTATTTCTGTTGTTAATAAGTTTTTTAGCTCCGTTTTTTTAAGCATTCCATAAGCAAAAGATGTTGTTATTAGTAATGTTGGTAATATTATGTTTAGCAAATTTGTTTTGTTTTTTTGGATTAGAAAGTATGCAATTCCCGAGTTTAAAAAGTAGATGGCAAATGATACAAAAAATACACCAAAAATGTCTGCTACTTGAAGTAAATTATTGAAATTATTTACGGTGAAAGCTGCAAGCCCCCAGGGATATGCTAAAAATCCAATTGATCTTGAGTAATCATAAAATGTAAAAAGCATTGCTATGCTCATCGTTTTATTTTTAAAGCTTTTTAAAGAGTAATAAAGGAAATAGCCCAAAGTTAATGAATATGGAATGTACCCTATTACCACCCCAATGAGCGTAATCCATCCAAATGCATGAAAAAATCCAAGCCAAAAATTTTGCAGGCTGTTGGCTATTATAAAGTAAAATACTGTCAGCCCTACTAATGTTTTTTTATCTTCTAGTTTGTTTAAGGCTATAAAAAGTGGCACATAGGCAACAAATCCCAGGATTGAATATCCGGTTTCTTTAATTTCATTTGGAATTGCAAGTGTTGTAAGAATTCCTGAAAATGCAGCTAAGCAAAAGCATCTAGTTTTCATTTTTACCCTTTTTTACTTTTTTACTATATATTAGTAGCATAATGGTGTAATATATTTAACATTATCATTAATAATTTTATATGATAGTATTTATTTTTTTGTACTATTTTTTGAAAAATTTATAGCTTATAATAGGTATTTAAAGAGTAAAGGGGATTATGTTAATTTTTGCTTTTATTGGTTTGTTTTTTTTAAATATTTTTAGTTTGCATGCCCAAGGAATAGTTACTAACAAAGATGCTCAAGAAGAATTTAAATGGGCTCTTAATTCTTATAATAATGGAATTTATGATGATGCTCTTTTATCTTTTAAAAAAATTTTAAGCTTTGATCCTAATAATCTTGATTATCATTTTTGGACTGGCAATGTTTATTATAGACTGGGTTATGTCGAAGAAGCTTTAATGGAGTGGAGAAATTTAAAAGATCAGGGTTATAAGGTTCCCTATCTTAGGCATTTGATTTCTACTATTGAGCAAAGGAGAGGTATTTTTTCAAATTATGAACTTAATTTTAAAAAACTTGTAAAAGTCGCTTCTCTTGATAATTCTATTTATAAAAGGTCACATGGATATCAGATTACATCTTTGAGGGCTGATAAGTATGGTGGATATTATGCTGTTAACTTTGTAGGTAATGAAATATTGTATTTTGATGTTAACAATAATGTTAATACTTTAGTTAAAGATGGTTTTAGTTATTTAAAATCACCTTATGATGTTATTGAAGCTAATAATTTACTTTATGTTACTCTTTATTCAAGTGATGAAATTGGTGTTTATGACAAAGTTCTTGGAGTTAAAAGGAAATCTATTGGGAAAAAGGGCACCAATGATGGCGAACTACTTGCTCCTCAGTATATGGCCATTGATAAGAGAAATTACATTTATGTAAGCGAATGGGGAAATAAAAGAGTAAGTAAATTTGGACTTGGGGGTGATTTTATTTTGCATTTTGGTTCTAGGGCTTCAGGCTATAAGGGCCTTTTAGGTCCTACGGGTGTTACTTATTTGAATGAAAACATTTATGTTGCAGATTCTCTGAGAAATGCCATTGAAGTTTTTGATACTAGTGGTAATCATTTATATTCAGTTTTTACTTCTATTGAGGGAATAGAGGGGCTTAGTAGTGATTTTGTCGGCAACAATGTTATAGTATCCTCAAAGGATGGTGTTTATAAGTATAGTATTGCTAAAAAGACAATTACAAAAATTTTAAAAGCAGATAAAATGAATTCTAAAATTTCTTCATCTATTTTGGATGCTAATAATCAGATTATTGTCTCAGATTTTAATAATGCCAAGGTTTCAATTTACAAGAGCGACTCAAGTCTTTATGACAGTTTAAATGTTGATGTTAGAAGAATAGTTAGGCTTGGGGGGCCTAAAATTTACGTTGAGCTTAATGTTAGTAGTAAAAGCGGATTACCAGTTGTTGGACTTAAAAGTGAAAATTTTTCAATTTCAAATGAAAATTATTACATTGTCAATCCCAAGGTGGCATATAATGTAAATGCTTCAAAAGACATTAATATAGCAGTTGTTTTTGATAAATCTTCTTATATGAAAAAATATGATACAGATCAAATTGTAGGGTTAAATGCCCTAATGGAGTTGTCAAAAAATAAAAACTTTAGTTTTATAAATGCAACAAGTGTGCCTATTATAGATAATATTGATAGCTTGACAAATAGCATTAGAAATACAAGTTCTCTTGGACCCTATAGTACAGATGCTGTAAAAACAGACGTTAGTTTGAAGTTGGCAGGTTCTGGGCTTATGTCAAAAAGCTCAAGAAGAGCAGTAGTTTATTTTAGTGGTGGTATTTTGAATCGTAAAGCTTTTGAAAAGTACTCTTTAGATACAATAGTAAGCTATTATAAAAATAATGACATACGGTTTTATTTAATACTATTTGGCAACGATCCTGTTAATAGTAAGCTGCAGTATTTAGTTAATGAAACAGGTGGTGCTATAATTCCTTTTTCATCTTATGAAGGAGTATCTAAAGTTTATGATTTGATTTTAGAACAAAAAACAGGTACTTATTTGCTGGAATATTATTATCCAGGCCCTCAAGAACCTAATAAATATTTTAATTTATCTGTTGAGGTAAATATAAATCAACAGACAGGAAGAGGAGAGTTCGCATATTTTATTAATTAGATTTCTTTTTAATTTTATTAGAGGTTTAGGTTATGAGACTTAATGCAGGGATTGTGGGGCTTCCCAATGTGGGTAAATCTACTTTATTTTCATCTTTGACATCATCTGATGTTGAGACCGCGAATTATCCTTTTTGTACTATTGAGCCAAATATAGGAATAGTAGAAATTCCTGATGAAAGACTTTTAAAAATCGCAGAGTGCATTGTTCCACGCAAAATTATTCCTGCTGTTATGGAATTTGTAGATATTGCGGGCCTTGTCAAGGGAGCATCAACAGGCGAAGGGCTTGGCAATAAATTTTTGGCTAATATTCGCGAAGTTTCTCTTATTGTTCATGTTGTAAGATGTTTTGAAGAGAAAGAGGTTATTCATATTAATGATGATATTAATCCTGAAAGAGATATAACCACAATTAATATTGAGCTTTGCCTATCTGATCTTGAAACTGTTAAAAAAAGTCTTCAGAAACAAGAGAAAAATGCTAGAAGTGCCGATAAAAAAACTAGTGAATCTTCTAAGGCAATTGTATTAATGCTAAAAAGACTTGAAGACCATTTAAGCAATATGAATCCTGCTGTTGAGTTTAAATTTAATGATTTTGAATACAGTTTTATTAGATCGTTAAATCTTTTGACTTTTAAAAAAGTTTTGTATGTTTGCAATGTTGATGAAAATTCACTTAGTGGTAATAAATATACAGATATTGTAAAAAATATTGCCCTGAAGGAAGGAAATGATTTTTTAATCTTATGTGCCAAAATTGAAGCTGAACTTGCCCAAGTAAAAGATATATCTTATAAAAATGAAATGTTAGAATTATTTGGAATAAATGATAGCAGTCTTGGTAATTTAATTAAAAAAGCCTATTATACTTTGGGTCTTAGAACCTATTTTACAGCAGGTTTGCAAGAAGTTAGAGCCTGGACATTTAAACAGGGCATGAGAGCACCCGAAGCTGCAGGAATAATTCACAGTGATTTTGAGAGGGGTTTTATTAAAGCAGAAGTTTATTCTTGTGATGATTTATTTAAATTTCAAAGCGTTCAAAAACTAAAAGAGAAAGGACTTGTTAGGATTGAGGGTAAAGAATATCTTGTAAGAGATGGAGATGTAATCTTTTTTAAATTTAATGTATAGATTTGTTTTTATATTATATGCGTGATTTATTTTTTGATAATGTAAAATTAATTAGTTTGTTTGTTTTTAATATTGCAATTTGTTTGCTTTATATGTTTTTTTATGACACAATTTTTTTTTACTTTGTTATAGCACTTCTTTTAGTAAATTTTTTTGTAATTTTTATTTATTTAAGATATTTTTGTTCTATCTCGTTTAAGGGATCTAAGATTTATTATAAGGGCATTTTTTTAGGTTATAATTTTGATTTTGATGATATTATTTCGTTTGAAAAAAGATTATCAGACAATGTTTTGATTTTGCAATTAAAGAATAAAAAAAAGATTAAGGTTTGTTTTTGGATAGGTAATGGTTCAAGTGAATTATTCAAAGAGCTTAAAATTAAGAGAAAAGATCTATTTGTTCCAAAATTGGAAAATTTCCCAATAAGATATTATTTGTCCTGTACGTATCTTTGTATGTTTTTAGCTCGCATTATGATTGGTTTATTTGTTTATTACATTTCATTAAGTAATATATTTATTTTTTTATTTATTTGTTTTATTGATATTAAAGTTTTGTTGGGGGATTTTTCAGTTATTAGCAACATAGTGTTGTTTTACGAGTTTAGGAAAGATTCAATCTGTGAAAGAAAGATTTTTAAAAGTGAAATTTATTTTTATAAATTTTTTGAAAAAGTTTTTATTTCTAGAGAATTTGAATTTGACAATAAAAATTATTTATGCTTTTTATATAAAGGAAATCATCAGACAAAAAAAGTATATATTTTGAATAAAAAAATTTCTTATTCCATGCAAAAGATTTTTGAATATATTAATAAAAACTATTGTGCTAATATTGCACTGAATTAACTTAAAGCTTTGATTGACTATATTAAAATTAGTTGATATATTAAAGCTATTGTTTAATAATATTATTAAGGAGTATAACTTGAGAAAAAATGCATCTGCATTGAAGCGCTCTCGTCAAAATTTAAAAAGAAAGATTAGAAATGTAAGTGTCAAAAGTGAATTAAAAACAATAGAAAAACGCTGTATCAATATGATAAAAGCGGGCAAGAAAGACGAAGCTATTGAATTTTTTAAATTTGTTGCAAAAAAACTAGACACTGCTGCTAGAAAGCGAATAATTCATAAAAACAAGGCTGCTAGAAAAAAATCTCGTTTAAATGTTTTGCTATTAAAGTAGGGAAATTGGTTTATGTCTTTTTCAAGAAGACCAAAGGTTACTAAGTCAGACATTGTTGATCAAATATCTTTGAATATTAGAAATAATAATCTTAAATTAGAAAAAAAATACATAAGACTTGTAATAGATGCTTTTTTCGAAGAGCTTAAAAGTAATCTTTGTTCGAATAATGTTATTGAGTTTAGATCTTTTGGTACATTTGAAGTTAGAAAAAGAAAGGGACGCTTAAATGCTCGTAATCCTCAAACAGGGGAATATGTTAAGGTCCTAGACCATCATGTTGCGTATTTTCGTCCAGGCAGAGATTTGAAAGAGAGAGTGTGGGGTATTAAAGGTTAAATGCCGGTTAATATTGTAGATTCTTATAAATGGGATTGTAAGCTGGACTCTAGTTTAACTTTTAGAGGAAAATTAAAATTTGAAGGAACTTTGTATCTTGATTCTTCTTTTGAGGGTGAAATATCTTCAAAAGGAGGGGTGCTTTTTATTGGTAAGAATAGTAAGGTTATTACCAATGTGGTAATTTGTGATACATTAATAGTAGAAGGAATTTTGAAGGGTAATGTAAACGCTGCTAGTAAAGTTTATTTAAACAGCGGTTGTAAAATATATGGAGATGTAAAAACAAAAAAGATATTTATTAATGATAATATAATTTTTGATGGCAAGTGTGAAATGATAAAGTCTAATGAAATTGTAGATTTATTTTCTTTCACTGTTTCACAAATAAAAGATACTTTGCAATAGGGTCAGTGTTTTTTATTAGTTAATAATAAGTAGATTTTTATAAAATCCTTTCTTAAAAATTTAATTCGTAGAGGAAAATATGGATAAAAAAAATGGTGGATTTGATTTAGAAAGTGAAATAAGGCGGTTGGATATTTCTAAAGAGTTTAAGATTGAAGATAATTTGAAAAAAAAAGTAGTTAAAGTTGTTGCTAAAAAGGATTCTGCATCTAGCGTGAAAAAATCTGCAGATTCAAGTAGCGTAAAGGATTCAAACGGTGTAGTATTTCCTGAGTTTGATTATGATATTCCTTCTTCAGGTTTAGAAAATAATATTAAAACTTTAGAGCAAAGTAATATCATCAAGTTTTTTAATGGTAAAGATTATGTAGAAATTGAAAAACTTTATGATAAGCCAATTACAGAGGTTAGAAAAATTGTTGAGGGCCTTGGAACCAATCATACTATTGCTGTAACAATGAAAAAAACAGAATTAATATTTTTATTGGTAAAAATATTAAGTGAGAATGATATTAATGTTTTATTTACAGGTGTGCTTGATGTGCTTAGTGATGGTTATGGGTTTTTGAGAACCGCATCAAATTCTTATCTTTCTGGAGGCAATGATGTTTACGTTTCTCCTTCTCAGATTAGACTTTTTAATTTAAGGACGGGCGATATTTTATATGGCCAAATTAGATCTCCTAGAGATGGTGAGAGATTTTTTGCAATGGTTAAAATTAAATCTATTAACGATCAAGATCCTACGTTTGCTCAAAACAGAATACCTTTTGATAATTTAACTCCTCTTTATCCTAATATGAAATTGAATCTTGAATATGAAAATTGCAATATTTCTACAAGGCTTATTAATCTTTTTTCACCTATAGGTAAGGGGCAAAGGGCTTTAATAGTTTCTCCTCCAAAAGCGGGAAAGACTACCTTGCTTCAGAAAATAGCTAATGCAATAACTACTAATTATTCAGATGTTATTTTAATGATATTGCTTATTGATGAGAGACCAGAAGAAGTTACAGATATGATTCGTAGCGTTAAAGGTGAAGTAATTGCATCTAATTTTGATGAGCAGGCCAGTAGACATGTTCAGGTAGCAGAGATGGTTATTGAAAAGGCAAAAAGGCTTGTTGAAAACAAAAAAGATGTTGTTATTTTGCTTGATTCTATTACAAGGCTTGCAAGGGCATATAATCAAACGATGCCAACTTCTGGTAAAATTTTATCGGGTGGAGTAGATTCTAATGCTCTTCATAAGCCAAAGAGATTTTTTGGATCTGCTAGAAATATAGAAGAAGGGGGAAGTTTGACCATTATAGCTACTGCTTTGGTTGATACTGGCAGCAAAATGGATGAAGTTATTTTTGAAGAATTTAAAAGTACCGGTAATATGGAATTAATTCTTGATAGGAGTTTAGCAGACAGAAGACTTTTCCCCGCTATTAATATTAAAAAGTCAGGTACCAGAAAAGAAGAATTACTTCTTAGTGAAGAGGAACGTTCTAAGATTTTGCTTATTAGAAGAATACTTGGGGGCGTTGATGATTATGAGGGAGTTGAGGTTCTGATAGAAAAGATGAAAAAAAGCAAAAACAATGAGATTTTCTTAAAGACAATGAGCAACGGCAATTAAATAAATTGACATTATTTCTAATGTAAATTAAACTTTATTGAAGATTAAGAGGAAGGTTTTATGAGAAAAGATATACATCCTAAAAATAATTTAGTGGTATTTAAAGACGGGTCAAATGGAGCAATGTTTTTAACCAGGTCTACTTTGAATTCAAAGGAAACTATTAAATATATTGATGGAAAGGAATATCCATTGATTACTGTGGAGATTACAAGCAAGTCTCATCCTTTTTATACTGGCCAACAAAAGTTTGTTGATGCAGCAGGAAGAATTGATAAATTTAATAAAAGATATAAAAAGTCCTGAAAATTGGCTTTTTTATGAAATTTTGAGAAAATATTAATAAATTTTTTTTACGCTATATTCTTTTCCTATTAATTTTTCTAGATTGTTTTTTTCTTCTTCGTATTTTTGGTTATTTACTAAGGATGCAATGCTATTATGGTGTCTTATTTGTGTTAAAATATTTGTTGATATTTCTTTAATATCTTGCGGTGTAATTGTAAAGTAGGCATTTCGAATATCTTGTCTTAAGCTATCACTAATATTTAGAATTTTTCTTCTATAGCTTTGCAAAGCTTCTGTAGCTTTAGTTTTTACATAAATGTTAGTTCCTATTAAGCCTATCAAATATGTATAAATCTCTTCATCTGTCATTTTATTATTAGCTAGTTCTTCTAAAGAGTTTTCGAAAGCCTGGTATGTTTTAGTGAAGTTGGGATCTCTGTAGGACGTAAAAGAGAAGATTCCATTAGCGATTGATGCACTTGCTCCGTATGCACCTCCTATTACCCTTATTTTTTCCCAAAAAATTCCACTTCTTAATATATGCTCTAGAAAATTTGCTTTTGGATAATTCTCATCGTTGATTTTGTAGCTGGGGAAACATACAGCATTAAAAGCTACTTTTGATTGGATAATTATTATTTCTCTTAATGCCTTGTTATTTGTATCAAGATTGAGCAACCTATCGTAATGATTACCCTCTTTTAGGGCTTCTTTTAGATTTAAAAATTCACTTTCTAAATTTTTAAGAATATCATCAGTATTCCCCATTATTAGTACAGATAAATTGTTTTTTAAAATTATCTTATTTTTTAAATTGTCTAATTTATTTGCGATTTCTTTTAAAGATTCCGTATCGGTTTTTGCTTTTTGCCAAAATTCTCTACCCGTTATTCCATTTTGCAATTCTTTTAAATACTCATTTAATTTTAGTTTTGATTTGGCTCTTAACATTGCTAAAAGATGTCCCTTGGGGATTAATAAGGATTTAAAATCATTTTTCAAGCTTAGTGTTATTTCTTTTAATCTCTCATAATCATGAAAGTTGATATTAATTAAAATTTCTTTTATCAGCTCAAACGATTCTTTAACTTTATTGTTAAAAGACTTAAAGCTAATATTAAATGAATTTAAAATATTTCCATCAATATCTTCGTCGTAACTTTCAGACATATTTATTTGTCCCAAAGTATTTTGGATTTTATTGTTAATGTCTATGTAAGAATAATTTTTTGTAGATAAATCTTGAAGAGCTCTTTTGAATAAAGATAGGTATATATAATCTTCTTTTTCTAAAAAATTTAGTTTAAAAAATAAATTTACATTAAAAATATTGTTACTCTTAAATTTAAAAGAATGTAGATTTAGCTCTTTTATTTCATCAAGATTCAAACTTTTTTCTATTTGTTTTGGCAAATCTTCTATTTTTAGTAAGGGAAGTTTTGCTATATCTGCTTTAGAGTCTTTTTTATTTTGGTATTTTTTAAACTGATTATAGTCTTTTTTAAATTGTAAAAATTCTTCCGGATTTTGTTTAATTTCAATTTCTTTTGCCATTAATTTTTTTTCAATTTCTTCTTCCATTTCCTTTTCTGTATCGTGTGATGGGATAAAGCTTATTAATGTATAATGATTATTAAATATTAGATATTTTTCAATTAAATTTTCAAAGTAATAAATTCCTTTTTTCAATTTGTTTGTAATTTCATTTATATAGTAGCTTGTTTGTAATGTTTTGATTGGATGCAGGCCATTTAACCAACCTTTGAAACTTTTTATCATTAAAGCGATAGGGAAATTTTGCCCTTTTTCTTCTTTTAAGGCAAATTCGTAGCCAAAAAGAATTCCTTTTATTAATTCTTTTGGAATTTTATTTTTTACTAAATTTTTAAGCTCGCTGAAAACCAAATTTTTAAATTCTTTTTCTTTGTTTTCGACAACATTTTGGAGTCCAAATGAGAAAATAGATTCTTTTAAATCTGTATTTATTCCGCTAATATGGGCTATGTCTTCGCCTATCCCACTTTTTAAGATATTGATTGTGAATGAACAAGAATCGTCTAAGAGTATTTCTGAGAGAATTTCAAGACCAATGCTGTCTTCAATATTGCTAATTTCTGTGCAAAGCCAATTTATTGTGTATACCCCGAGAGAATTATCGTTTTCTTTAGGAATTTTGTATGTTAATTTTTTCCCCTTTTCCCATCTTTTAACGTTTTCTATGTCAACATTAACGTTGCTTTTTTCTTTTTTATAAGGCCTTATTATGTATTTTTCAATGAAATTTAGATTTTTTTCAGTTTGAGTGTTTCCGCATAAAAATATTTTACAGTTTTCAAGTATATAATATTTTTTATAAAAATCTAAAAAACTTTCATAGGTGAGATCAATAATATTTGTTGGAATTCCGCCTGAATCGTATTTATATACTCCCTCCTCAAAAAGAGAGCTACTTGCTATTTCGTTTATTAGAGAATTTTTATTTGAATAGCTACCCTTCATTTCATTAAAGACAATTCCAGATACTTTAAAATCTTTTGGATTTATATTGTATCCTTCTTGCATAAATGATTCTTTTTTAAGCAATGGATTAAATATAGAATCGGCATAGATATTAAATAAATTAAAATAGTCTTTTTCAATTGTTGATGCTGCTGGGTAGATGGTTTTGTCTGGGAATGTCATTGCATTTAAAAATGTGTTTAGACTTCCTTTTAATAGATAAAGAAATGGATCTTTTATTTTATATTTGTTAGAGCCGCAAAAAATTGTGTGCTCTAAAACATGTGCAATCCCAGTATTGTTTGAAGGTATTGTCTTGAAAGCTATGCAAAATGCATTTTCTTTAAAAGAATCACTTTTTAAGTGAAATACTTCAAGACCGCTGTCATGTTTAAAATAATATCCCTCTGCATCATATTCTTCTAAATAAGTTTTTGAAATTAGTTTGAAGATTTTTTTCTTTTTCATTTATATCTTTAATCCTTATTTTACAAATTGTGCTATTTCACTCTCATTAAATTCAAATATGTTTGATAACTCCTCTGTGTCGTCGTCTAGTTTAAATGTGTATTCAGGGAATTTGATAATAATTTTTTTGTTTTCAAAGTAAATTACTGCTTGTTGTAAATCAAATAATAATTCGTTAGGTAAAATTTTTTCTTTAATTTTTTTTATAAAAAATGGGAATGCTTCATCTGTTTTAATTATGTCGTCAATATTGTGAATATAATTTCCTTTATCTTGAATGTAATAGCTTCTGTAATTTGTAATAGGGCTGTCATTGATTTCTTGAGTTGCAATAAGTATTATTGTATAAATATTGTGCCCATGGTAAATTTCATAGTCTATTTTTAAGCTGAATTTTTTATTCTCAGGTTTAAGCTCTTTACTAACAATGTCAAGCCTTGCTACAATTTGACTCACATATTCATTAATCTCATTATTCAATTCTTCAAGATTTCCTTTTTCTTCTCCCTCAATTATTAATTTGGGTATTCTAATATTGTATTCATAAAATTGTGATTCTTCTTTTGAGCTTCTTGAAGTTATTATTAAAGAATTCATTTTGTTGTTATTTAAGCTAATATCTTTAAAATTGATCTTGTTTAATTTTTTTGTACATCCGTTAAAAATCATTAATGTAGATATTAACATAAAAGTTATTTTTGTTGTTTTTCTTGGATTTAGCATGCGATGATTTCTCCCTGCAATATTTATTCTAATCCTGTTATAAGATATTATATAATAACCTTGATATGAATTAATATTATTTGTAATTTTGTTTAAAAATTTTACTTAAAACATATCTTAGGAGATAGGATGCTTGATCTGAAATTTGTTAGAGATAACCTTGATCTTGTTAAGAGAAGTATTAAAGCAAGAGGCCTTGTTTTAGATATTGATAAGTTAATTTATCTTGATGATAAAAGAAAAAAAATAATTACCAAAATTGGCGAACTTAATGCAAAAAGAAATGAAAATTCTTCTAAAATGCGAGAAAATCCTGATAAGGTTTTAAAAACCTCTTTAATAGAAGCCGGAAAGATTTTAAAAAAACAGCTTATTGATCTAGAAGAAGAGCTTGAAAGAGTATCTGTTGCTTTTGACCTTGAAAATAAGCAGGTACCCAATATTTTGTCACCTGATGTGCCTATTGGTAGTAGCGAAGAAGATAATTTTGAAATAAAAAAAGTTGGAGTTGCTACAAAGTTTGATTTTAAGCCAAAAGATCATTTAGAGCTTGGCAGAGATTTAGATCTTCTAGATTTTGACAGAGCACGCGAGATTAGCGGGAGTAAATTTTATTATCTTAAAAATGAAGCGGTTTTTTTAGAAATTGCTCTGATTAATTTTTCTTTAAATAAATTAAGAGAAAAGGGTTTTGATGTTTTTATTACTCCTGATGTTGCAAGAGAGTTTATAGTTGATGGAATTGGTTTTAATCCTCGTGGCAACGAAAGCAATATTTATAAGATTGAAGATACAGATAAATATCTTGTGGGCACTTCTGAAATTACGCTTGGTGGTTTTTATTATAATAAAATAATAGATCTCACTTTGCCAATAAGAATGGCAGGGTTTTCACATTGTTTTCGAAAAGAAGCTGGAGCATATGGTCAGCTTTCAAAAGGTCTGTATAGAGTTCATCAGTTTAGCAAGGTGGAGATGTTTTGTTTTTGCAAAGCAGAAGAATCCGAAGTTATTCATGATGAATTTTTGAGCATTCAAGAGCAAATTTTTACTGAACTTGAAATTCCTTATAGGGTTTTAAATATTTGTTCTTTTGATCTTGGTTCTCCAGCCTATAAAAAATATGATATTGAAGCTTGGATGCCTGGAAGAGATGGGGAAGGTGGTTATGGGGAGGTTACTTCAACTTCAAATTGTACAGATTATCAAGCAAGAAGGCTTAAGATTAGATATAAAGATCAAGATGGACAAAATAAATTTGCACACATGGTAAATGGAACGGCAATAGCCACAACAAGGGTTATTATTTCCATACTTGAAAACTTTCAAGATCAAAAGGGAGGAATTAGAATTCCTAAAAGTTTGGTTAAGTATACAGGCTTTGATTATATTCCTTTTAAGAATTAGAATTTAGTATTTTTTCTGGCAATGTTTCTATAGCTTTTAGCAATATTTCATGTTTTTTTAAGTTTTTTGGAAATGGTGCTGTTAAGTTTTGTCTAAATTTCTTAGTTCCTTCTTTGGAAAATACTATTCCCATGAGATGCTTTAATAATATATTTATCGACAAATAATTTTCGTATTCTTTAATGTATTCTACCATTTGCATCAATATATCTTTTCTTGTAAGAATTTCATCAGTTTCGTTTAAAAATTCTCTTGAGGCTTTTGCAATAAAGTATGGATTTTCAAACGCACTTCTTCCAATCATGACAGAATCAACAAAAGATAAGTGTTTTTTAATTTGATCTGAGTTATTGATTCCTCCATTTATCTCAATAAACAAATTTTTATTCTCTTTTTTTAGCTTATATACAAATTCATGTCTTAATTTTGGAATATTCCTATTATTTTTAGGAGAAAATCCTTTTAATATTGCAATTCTTGCGTGTACAATGAAGTTTTTGATACCAAAATCTGAGATTATTTTGACAAAGCTTTTTACCTCAGAATAACTCTCATTTTTGTAATCACTAGATAAAGGCCTTATACCCAACCTATGTTTAATTGAAATAGGCTTATTTGTATTTTCTTTCATCGTTTTTAAAATTTCACCTACTTGATTAGCATTGCTCATGAGACAAGCTCCGCAATTTGCATTTTGGATTTTTAGAGATGGGCATCCAACATTAAGATTGTATTCGTCAAAATTAAAGTGTTTTTCAAGAATTTGAATAGCCTTAAGAGCATCATTTTTTGAGTTTGTTGCTATTTGAATTGCAATTGGAGATTCTAGGGGGTTTTGCTTTACAATTTTTTTTACATCGCCCATAATTATTGACTTTGCAGAAATCATTGGGGTGTATAATGTAACTTTTTTTGATAAAAGTCTTATTAAATATCTAAAATGTTCGTCTGTGATGTTTACCATTGGGGCTATTGATATTTTCCGATTCATTAACATTACATAATATGTTAGAATAAACGAGCTAATTTAACAATTATTTGTTCTTTTTTTAGGAGGAATTGTTATATGTCTGAAAGAAAAGATTTATTTTTTTTAATACTTTTCCTGTCATTATCAATTAGAATTTCTTGCAGAATAAAAAAAATTGGCATTAAAAATGGCAATTATATTAAGGCTATAGGCATAGGCGAAAAAGAAATCCTTTTGGCATTTTTGAGTTGGAATTTGCAGTACGATTTGAATAGTGATTCAATTAATGACCGTATTAAAGTAAATAATTTAAATTTATTTAAGATTGAAACTTTTTTATTAAATATGTATTTATGTTTCTTTAATTGCTAATACAATTGATATTGAAAAAATGAAAACACTAGAAAAAAATATTATTGAGTTTTATAATCATCACTTGTCAATTGGCAGTAATAAAGATTTAAGATATTTAAATAAAATTAATGATATAAATCCTCAAATTTTAGCGGGTTCAATAAGAAATGCAGAACTCTCGGCTTTAGAATTTGCGAAACATTTTAGTTCTAAATTAGATAAAATTAAAAATGTAAATCAAAAATACTTAAAATTTTTTCTAGTTGATAGAAAATTTGGCAACCA
>NZ_JAJNFB010000011.1 GCF_021043605.1 Borreliella americana | reverse complement strand
ATAATCCAAATTCCAATGTTTTAGAAGTTAATAAAATGGAAGATTTTTTTGGGGATATTATAGATTTAAAAGGTTATAAAATTCTTTTAGTTCAGCAGGAAAATTTAAATTTAGATGTTTATTTTGAACAAGTAGTTTTAGCCCAAAATTTTTCAAATCTTAATGCGTATTTGTTTATTATTGGTTTTGATCCTAAAGCTAAAGTCGGAAAGATTCTTTTTAAAACTCAAATAGATATTGATCCAAAAAATTCTTATAACATGTATCTTGAAGATATTACAGGTGATTATGATTTTAATATAGTTGTTCAGGGATTTTTAAAAGATAAATCTGTTTTATATGTTTTTCAAAAATCTGTTTTAAATGATGTATCTTCTTATAAACCTATATTTTTTGACAAAGTTAATGGTACTGTTCTTATCAACAAGTATGCAAGATCTTCGGCTTATGAAGAAAATAGATCAAGAGAAAGCTATCCTATTTCTTTAGAAAAATATGAAAAAGTGGGGGAAGATTTAATAATTAGTAAGATTGAAAAATATGAATATTCTCATGTTCAGGGTAGATATTATCTTTCTTCTGTGAATGAAAAAGTTGGTAAAATCGATAATAATATTTATAAAACTTTAAAAAATTTAAGCAAAGATGAAGTTTATAAATTTTTGCATGGAGTTTGGTATGATGTACATGACTATAATAAAAAGCATGGCAAAGATATTGAGGAAGTTTTATTCTTATCTTTTGAAAAGCAATCAAACGAGATTAATCTTTTTAGAAAAAATTCTCAAGAAGTTGCAAAGATTGAATATATTTCAAAACCTGCTTACAACACTCTTAATGTTAGCGCAAAGTCTCTTTTTTCAGATTTAATAGTTTACAACTTTTGGATAAAAATTGTGGATAAAGAAAACATTGAAGTCAAAATTGACACCAGTACGAATTCTTATGATAATAGTGGATTTGCGGGTGCATTTAAGAGGTTTGATGAGAATGTCTTAAACATTAAAAAAAGAGGCAATGATATTTATTTTATTCCTAATGGAAATTACGTGTATAAAGATAAAATTTATGACTTTTCTTATCCCCATTTAACTTATATTGATGAGAATAAAATTTATCATGGCATTTTTAATATTTTTCCTTTAAAAAATAATTTTGTTCTTGAATATGAGATTGACATGGGTAGTTACAAGCTTGTCGAATCTTTTTTTCTTGAGTATAACGAAAGAGTTGTTCAAAAGCAAAAATTTTCTACAATCATTTTAAATCCTATTAAAATTTTAAAAGATGATGTAAGCTTAGTTAAAGGGCAAAAATTAAAGCTTGAGCGGATAGAAAAAATAGGATAATAGTTTTTATGAAAATATTAAGAAGTATTATAACTTATTTTAATGTGTTATTGTTTTTTTTGATTTTAATTTTTTTTTTATTTCCCTTTTACTTGGTTTATAAAGTTTTCTTACTTGAACGGCATGTTGTTAGACTTAGTTTTATTGTGATGCGAGCTTGCATTAAGATTAGTTTATGGCTTGCTGGAATTAAAATTATTATTACGGGTTCTGAGAATATTCCTAAAAAAAACAATGTAATAATAATGGGAAATCATATTGCGGCTATGGATCCTTTAATTTTTATTTATACTTTTGACTGTCCGTTTGTAATATTGGCAAAACATACGCTGCTTAGGGTTCCTTTTGTGAATATTGTTTTGATTGTTATGGGTGTTATTTTTGTTAATAGAAAGAGTATAAGATCTGCTGCTGCTGCTGAGGTTAAGGCAATAAGGGTTATGAGAGAGGGTAGATCTATTGGAATTTTTCCCGAAGGGACTAGAAATAGAGGGGGGGATACTAAGGTTTTTAAAAAAGGTGCAATTAAGATGGCATTAAAGACAGGAACATCAATTCTTCCTGTTACTCTTTATAATACTAATAACTTTTTTATTAAAAATATTATTTTTAATTCTGGGCTATCTATTTATATTCATGTCCATCCCTTGATAGATGTTTTAAAATTAAATGAATATGAAAAAGAGAATCTCACTAGTATTATTAGAGATCAAATAGTTAAAAAGCTTGAAACTATTAAAATTTAATTTATAAAGCAAGGATTTAGATGAAGACTCAAAATTATGATGAAAGTAAAATAATTACCCTATCTTCTCTTGAGCATATTAGATTAAGATCTGGTATGTATATTGGACGTTTGGGAGATGGCTCTAATATTGATGATGGTATTTATGTTTTAATTAAAGAGATAATAGACAATTCAATTGATGAGTTTATTATGGGTTGCGGAAATGAAATTTTTATAAAAAAAGAAGATAATCTTATTTCTATTAGGGATTATGGAAGAGGAATTCCTCTTGGAAAAGTTATTGAAAGCGTTTCAGTTATTAATACTGGAGCCAAGTATAATGATGATGTTTTTCAATTTTCTGTAGGGCTTAATGGGGTTGGAACTAAAGCAGTTAATGCCTTAAGTTCAAAGTTTTTAGTAAGATCGACAAGAAATGGTAAATCTTTTGAGGCTTTGTTTTCTAAGGGAAAATTATTGGAATCTAGAGAAATAAAATCTTCTGATAAAGATGGTACTTATGTTGAGTTTTTAGCAGATTCAGAAATATTTGGGAAATATTCTTATAGTGAAGATTTTCTCAAAAGAAGATTTTTCCATTATGCTTGTTTGAATAAGGGACTTATAATAAACTATAATGATCAAATTTTTGAATCTAAAAATGGTCTTTTAGATTTTTTGAATTCAGAAATTAAAAGTGATGATTTGCTTTATGATATTGTTTACTATTCTAGTAAAACTTTAGAATTTGCTTTTTCCCATACAAATAATTATGGGGAGACCTATTTTTCATTTGTTAATGGGCAATATACCAATGATGGGGGTACTCATCAGACTGGTTTTAGAGAGGGCTTTGTAAGAGCTATTAACGATTTTCTTAAAAAAACGTATTCCCCAACAGATATTAGGGAGGGGCTTGTTGCAACTCTTTCTGTTAAAATTAAAGATCCAATATTTGAAAGTCAAACTAAGAATAAGCTTGGAAATATTGAGACTAGAGGGAATGTTGCAAAGGAAGTGCAAAAGATAATTTCTGAAATTTTATATAAAGATAAAGTACTTGCAAAATTGATTGAGAAAAAGATAGTTGAGAATGAGCGACTCAGAAAAGAATTAAGTAGTGTAAGAAAAGAGGCAAGAGAGAGAGCAAAAAAAATATCTTTTAAAATCCCTAAACTTAAGGATTGTAAATTTCATTTTAATGACAGCAGCAAGCAGTCAGAACAAACCATGATCTTCTTAACAGAGGGGGATTCTGCAACAGGTTCAATGGTGTCTTGTAGAGATGTTTATACTCAGGCCATATTTTCTCTTAGGGGAAAACCTCAAAATATGTTTGAAAAGAATAAATCTGAAATATACAAAAATGAAGAGCTTTATAACATGATGGTAGCTCTTGGTATTGAAGAATCAATTGAAAATTTAAGATACAATAAGGTTATAATAGCAACCGATGCAGATTTTGATGGATTTCATATTAGGAATTTGTTGTTAACTTTTTTCTTGACTTTTTTTGAGGATTTAATTTTAAATGGGCACATGTATATTTTAGAAACTCCTCTTTTTAGGGTTAGAAACAAAAAAATCACAATCTATTGTTATTCTGAGGAAGAAAAGCAAAAAGCCATTCTTGAGCTTAGGGGAGGATATGAAGTGACAAGGTTTAAGGGTCTTGGGGAAATTTCTCCAAATGAATTTAAAGGTTTTATTGATATTAATAGCATTAAGCTAACAAAGGTGGATCTTTTTAATATTAAAGAGATAAAAGAAAAATTGGGTTTTTATATGGGGCAAAACACTCCTGAGAGGCGAAATTTTATTATGGAGAATTTGATTTAATATGGATATTAGAACTGTACTTAAAGATAATTTTTTGCAATATTCATCTTATGTTATTAAAGATCGTGCTATTGCTAGTGTTGTTGATGGGTTTAAGCCAGTTCAAAGGAGAATTATACACTCTCTTTTCGAAATGCATGATGGCAACTTTCATAAAGTTGCAAATGTTGTTGGTAATACAATGAAATACCATCCCCACGGCGACACATCAATTTATGAGGCTCTTGTTAATATTGCCAACAAGGATCTATTTATTGAAAAGCAGGGCAATTTTGGTAATTTGTTTACAGGCGATCCCGCTTCTGCTTCTAGGTATATTGAATGTAGACTAACCCCTTTGGCTTTTGATGTTCTTTATAGCAAGGAGATAACAAGTTATGAATCTTCTTATGATGGAAGGAATAATGAACCGTTGCTTTATCCTGCCAAAATTCCTGTTATTTTAATTCAAGGAAGTGAGGGGATTGCTGTTGGAATGGCAGCTAAAATATTGCCTCACAATTTTAATGAAATTTTAAATGCAGTAAAGAGTGAGCTTCTTGGAGAAAGTTATGATATTTATCCTGATTTTCCAACAGGAGGAATAGTTGATGTTAATGAATACGCTGATGGTAACGGCAAAGTTTTAGTTAGAGCTAAAATTGATACCATAGATGAAAAAACAATTGTAATAAGGGAATTGCCCTTTGGTGAGACTACTGAGAGCTTGATATCTTCGATCGAGAAAGCAATTAGAAAAAATTATATTAAAGTTTCAAGCATTAATGACTTTACTGCTGAGAATGTGACTATAGAGCTATCTTTACCTCGGGGTGTTTATGCAAGTGAAGTGATTGAAAAGTTGTATCATTATACAAATTGTCAGATATCAATTTCTGTTAATTTATTGTTGCTTAGTGAGAGATATCCTGTTGTTTATACTATTAAAGATCTTATCAAGTTTCATGCTGATCATCTTCAAAAAATTTTAAAAATGGAACTTGAATTGCAGAAAAGCAAGATTCTTGAAAAAATATTTTCTAAAACACTAGAGCAAATTTTTATTGAAAAAAAGATTTATAAACTTCTTGAAACAATTTCTAAAGAAGAAAATATTGTAAGTATAATATTGTCAGAGGTTTCAAGATACAAAGAATCTTTTTCAAGGGAAGTATTAAAAGAAGATGTTGAAAATTTGCTTAAAATTCCAATTAGAAAAATAAGTCTATTTGATATTGATAAGAATTTCAAGGATATTAAAATTTTAAATAAAGAATTAAAGAATATAAATAGTAATATTTCTTCAATAAGAGGATATTCAATAAATTTTATTGATTTATTACTTGCAAAGTATTCTAAAGAGCATCAAAGAAAGACCGAAATTTCTTTAATCAAATCAAAAAATGTAAAAGAAATAGCTACAAAGAATATGAAGGTTTATTTAAACTTGGCAGAAGGTTTTGTAGGGACAAGTCTTTTTGATGGTGAATTTATTGGGAATGCTAGTTATTATGATAAAATATTAGTTTTTAGAGAAAATAGTTATGTTCTTAAAAATATTGAAGACAAGACATTTATAGATAAAAAGAATGTCTGTGCTTTAGTTTATGATATAAATAATTCAAAAGAGCAAATATTTTCAATAATTTATTTTAATAGGCTTGACAATTTTTATTATGTTAAGAGGTTTAAAATAGATAAATTTATTACAGATAAGGTTTATGAATTTTTAGGAGAAAATGATGAATTTGTAGATTTTTCATTGAATCCCGAATTTGTAGAATTTTCAACAAATAAAGATATTGTTAAAAGAATTGAAATTGATAATTTTATGGTCAAATCAAGAAGCTCTATTGGGAAGCGAATTTCAAGTAAAAATTTGAAAAAAGTTAAGTTCAAATAATTTTAAAAACCTTTTTTAAATTTCATTAATATGCTACCATAGTACCAGTTTTAATAAAGGGGTTTTTATGAATAAACTTTTAATTTTTGTTTTGGCAGCCTTTTGTGTTTTTTCTAGCTTTGCTCAAGTTAATGATTCTAAGAGTGGTGCGTTTGGTATGAACGCTGGAGAAAAACTTTTGGTTTATGAAACTAGCAAGCAAGATCCTATTGTGCCATTTTTATTGAACCTTTTCTTAGGGTTTGGAATAGGCTCCTTTGCTCAAGGAGATATTCTTGGAGGTTCTCTTATTCTTGGATTTGATGCGGTTGGTATAGGGCTTATACTTACAGGAGCTTATTTGGATATCAAAGCTCTTGATGGTGGCGCTAAAAAAGCTGATTTTCAATGGACTTGGGGTAAAGGAGTTATGTTAGCAGGTGTGGTTACTATGGCTGTTACAAGATTGACAGAAATTATTCTTCCATTTACATTTGCTAATAGTTATAATAAGAAGCTGAAAAATAGCCTTAATATAGCTTTAGGAGGATTTGAGCCTAGTTTTGATGTTGCGATGAGTCAAGCCAGTGCTCTTGGGTTTGAACTATCTTTCAAAAAAAGCTATTAATTTTATTTATTATAAAAATGAGTGATTGCAATTCTGTATTGTGATTGCTCATTGTCATTAAAAGAGTTTTTACTTGTATTTTATTTCTCTACTAAGATCTTTTTTTATGCTTTTTTGTTTTAGTATTTCTCTTTTATCATACAATTTTTTACCTTTACATATTCCAACTTCTACTTTAATTATTGATTTTTTTAAATAAAAACCAATAGGAATTAAAGTATATCCCTCTTTTTCTTTAAATTTTTTTAGCTTTTGTAATTCTCTTTTTTTGATTAGAAGTTTCCTAGGTCTTAATTCATCATGATTAAAGATATTTCCTTCTTTATATTTTGATACATGCAAGTTTTCAAGCCACAATTCTTCTTTTTTTATGCTTGCAAAGCTATTGTTAAATGATAATTTTTTTGCCTTTATTGATTTTACTTCAGTTCCTTTTAGCACTATTCCACAGCTTATTTTTTCTTCAATAAAGTAGTTAAATTTTGCTTTTTTGTTTTCAAGAAGCAAAGTGTTTGTGTTCAAATTTATTCCTTTGATACAATCAACCTAAAACCAATGTTTGGAGAACTCCAATTTTTTAAAAAAGAGGCTTTAGTTGATGGATTGAGTAAATTATTATTATTTTGATAAGAGTATGTTCTAATTTCTGTTATCAATGAGTAAAAATTTGAATTTTCATTATAAAAATTTTTTTCATTTTTGAATATTGCAATATCATTAAAAGATGAATTTTGCATTAAATTCCAAAATCCAACTTTTTTTGATATTTCATTAATATTTAATGGTTTTTCGTTTGGTTCTTTTTGGTACAGTTCCCATTCTTGTGATATGGGCAGTCTTGCTTTGAATCCTGCGGGAAGTTTTTTAGAGTACCAGTTGGCGTATTCTATTGCTGAGAAATAAGATATTCCTGTGATAGCTTCATTTAAGCCTATTTGATTAAAATTTTTAAGATAATTTTCATCTACAAGTTGTTCTTTAATTAAATTTTCTTTGTTATTTAATGCCCATTTTGGATTTTCTTTTAAAAAATCTTGATACTCATATTTTGTAACATTTTGTTCTTGAATAAGAAATTCTTTTATACTATAGGTAGATCTTAGTGAAATATTTTTTAAATCTAATGAATCTAATTCATAATTTTGAATTTTTTCAATTTTATTTGAATTTATTTTTTTAAATCCAGGTAATTTTATATTGATTTTTTCATTTTTAGAAATTAATTGAATATTTTCATTGTCTAGGCTTTTGGCCAATGTTTTAACCCAAGGTTCATTTTTTGTTAGCATTTTTAAATCTTTATCTAAATTTTCTAAAAACCAAAAGATAGCCCTATTTTCTAAATTAAAATTTGTTTTCAAAGAGTTCCATATTTCTTCTTGATTGCCATTGATTTGGCCTATTGAATATACAATTTTATATGAATTTAGAAAATCTTTAAACATTTCTATTGAATTTAAGTAAGGTATGGAATCTTTTAGAAATTTTTTAATGCATTTGGGATGTTCTTTGAGTTCACTAGATATTAATGAAAAAACAGGAATTAGCTTTGTGTTTTCATTAATATTTTTTATTTTCACCATTATAGAGAGCTCTTTTTGTCTTTGTTTAATGATCTTTTTAGGATCAACCAGTTCTAAATTTATTTGCAAACTGTAGCTTCCAAAAAATTTATTGTTAATTTTTATCTTTTGTTCGTAAGTTTTAAATCCCATCCTCTTTGCTCTAATAATTCCTTCGGTGGCATTTACATATTTGTTAAATGGAGTTTTGCCAATATATTTTTCGTTTAAATATATGTAAGTGTTTGCAATATTAGAATTTATTTTTAAGTATGCTCCTGGATTTTTAAACTTAGGTATGATTATTAAAATTGATACCAAACTTAAAAGCAATATTATTGTTGTAAGAAATACGTAAACCTTGGGCGCTATTCCTAGAATTGGTTTTAATTTAACTTCAAAAAGCTCAATATTTGAATTCTCGTTAACATTTTTCATCTTTTAAAGTATAGAAAAGTATTTAAATAAGTGTCAATATTTTGTATGATTTAATTCTTGAGGGTTAGATATGTATTTAAGAAGTTTGGATAAATTCGCATCTTTTTTGGTACACATTGTTGAGAAATATTTGACATATAGAAAAAGAAAGAAATATTTTTGCAAATTAAGGGCTAAGAAACGAGGTTTTTTGCTTAACTTTTTGTTTGATTTTGTAGCAGCAGCAATTTTTGTGTTGGTAATAAATCAATATTTTGTTCAAGCTTATAAAATACCATCAGGATCAATGGAAAATACTCTTCAAATAGGGGATTTTTTATTTGTAGATAAATTTTCTTACGGTCCCGAGCTTTTACCGGGTTTGTTTAAGATTAATGGTTTTAAAGTCCCAGAAGAATCTGATATTATTATTTTTGAAAATCCGGAGTATAAATCCAAGGGCGTTTTTTTTGATATCTTTCAAAGAATACTTTACATGTTAACACTATCTTTTATTGATCTTGATAGAGATGAATATGGTAATCCTAATGTTAGATTTCTTGTGAAAAGGGGTGCGTTTGCAGATGGTAAAATTGTTAGATTTAATAACGGCAAAGCTTATATTAGAAGAGAAGGCGAAGAAAATTTTATTTTAGAAGATTCTTATTGGGATTTGGTTGATAAAGATTTTAAAATTAAAAAAATTGTGGCAAATGAGGACTATGGAATTTATGGTGATTTTGCTATGTTTGTTGCTCTGAGCCAGTTAAATATAAATTTAAGTAGAACTCCCGATTTTTCCTTTTTTGATGTTAGAATGATTGATAGGTTTGAGTTTGAAAGATTGGAATACAAGTATTTAGCTGCTTTTATGCCTTATGTTGATTATTATATGGAAAAAGCTATAATAAGAGATTGTGGCATTTATGTTCCTGATCGATATATTTTACCAATTGGAGACAATAGAGATAATTCTCATGATGGTCGATTTTTTGGAGTAATTAATAAGAATAAAGTGCTTGGAAGAACCTTGATAATATATCTTCCATTTTCTAGAGTAGGATTTATTTAAAGTGGCCCCATATTTAACTTTCGAACAAAGGCTTTTAAGGAAAAAACAAAGAAAAGTTTTTTTAAAATATGTTTTAACATTTTTAATTTTAAATTTTTTTTTTACAAAGTTTGCTTTGCAAATTTTTATGATTAGAAGTAATGAGATGTTGCCAACAATAACAAAAAATGCTAGTTTGTTTTTTGTAGCAACACATATAACTTCTTTTTTTATTCCTTTGAAAATGAATGATATTGTTCTTTATGAGGATTTTAGGTTACGTAATAATTTTTTGTTAACTTTAATAAAAGATTTCTTTTTTTTAAATAAAATCTTTAAAAGAGCAAGCTATAAAATATCAAGAATAGCGGCTGTTCAAGGCGATTCTGTTTATGTTAGGGGTTTGAATGTACTGGTAAATAAAAAGGATACAAATTTTTTTTATTTGAATGGTAATTTGGTTAGCTATTACAAATTGAATAATTTTTTTAATACAGACGAAGTGATTAAATGTTTTACTTTGAAAAAAAATGAATTTTTTTTATTAAATGACAATTTAAGTGTTTTAAATGATTCTAGAATATTTGGACCTATTAATAAAAATGCTATTGTTTCTTTTTTGGCTCTTAAGGTAGTGGACTATAAGATTGTTAAGTAAAATTTTTGTTGATGCTGATTCTTGTAATTTTAAGATAATAAAATTTTTACAAAAGTTTATATTGTACAATAAATCAAAGCTTATTGTAGTTTCTAATAAGTTTTTAAGTTTGGAAAAAACAGAAAATGTTGCTTTAGAGGTGGTAGACAATGTTGATTCATTTATTTTGAATTTAGCAGATAGACGTAGTCTTGTGATTACTCGAGATATTTTTTTTGCCAAACTCCTTTTAGATCTTGGGATTAAAGTTATGAATGATGAAGGCCAAATTTTTGATATAAATAATATAAATTATTTATATTTCAGATCTAAGATTAATTTCAATTTGAAAATTAAGATTAAAAAATATTATGATGGAGATTTTAATAAATCTAGATATGAAAAATTTATAACGAATTTTTATTCTTTATTCTTTAGTTAATTTTCTGTTTTCCAACTTCCACAAACCTTTACCCTGAGTTAATATGTAAATTGTGTTGTTTGATACAGGAATAATATCATTAAGACCTGTTTTGCTTAGCTGAGATCCGTTATAAGCTCCAGGTTCTACGGATTTTGAGGGCGCTTGTAAAGCAAAAATCCCTTCTTTATTTTTTGTAAATTCTGCAAATCCATTATTACTTCCGATTAATATTGCATCATTAAATTCTCTTGCAAAGTAGCTGCTAAATTTGCCTACTTCGTTTTGAATAAATATTGGTGTTGTGTAATTATTTGCACTTGAGTACACTTTAAATTTTGTATCTAAATTATTATAACCACCAGTTATTACTAAAATTTCAGAAGAACCCCTAATGCTTGTTTTAATGATAGGCATTATTTCTTTGGCTTGTTGATAGTCTATGCTTGTGTATGTATTGTTATTTATTTGCCATATTTTAAGTGAATTTCCTATAATTAAGTTGTCTTCATTTGATATTTGATAAAATTTGTCATTTTCAGTAGCTTGTGATGGCGTTTTGTCAGCTCCTTGTAGATCAAAAATTTTTTCATGATTATTTTTGTCTATAGCTAAAATATATGCGTTTTTTACGCCATTTCTTCCCACGGATTTTAAAAATTTATATGCTTTTAGTGGTTTTTTGAATTTCAATGTCCAATCTTTTCCATTTAGCTCGCAAACTTCTAGTTCTTCTTGTTTGTTTTGCGCCAAAAGATAGGTTTTTCCAGATATATTTACAATGTCGTTTATAAATTCATAAGAATTGCTCAAATCAATTTTTTCAATCTTGCCGTTTTCTTTTTTAAATAAATGCATGGCTGCAATGTATAGGGTTTCTCCTACTAGAGAAATTCCTCTTGGACTTGAACTGCCCAAAATATTGTATTCATGTTTTATTTTTTGCAGATTTCCTAATTGGGAAAATATGGATTCGCTTGAGCATGCTAGTAGTAAAAATATTAATAGGTTTAAAATTATTTTTTTTTTAAAATAGTTTTCATATTTTTGTTTCATTTTTATCCTACAATTTATTTACATTTACTGTAACTGATAATGATACAAGTGCAAAATGTGCCATTTTGGCAGAATTCCCAAATTCAAACATCATCCACCAAGATGCTGTTGCCCCAAAAGCCCATTTATAGTTAAAGTTCCATAAAATTCCAGATCCAAAAGAGATTGTAGGGAGCGCATCAAAAGTTCTTAAATTTGTAATATTATTATTTCTATCTCCATATGTATTAAGAGAAAACCCTATATTTGTGAAGACTGGAATTTGAAATAATTCTCCTATATCAAATATATAATTTATTGAAAATGTAATAGGCACACTATAAAAAATTTTACCTACACTTGAATCTGGATTTAATATGTTAAAAGAATGGTTGATATCAAAGTTAAACATATATCTTAGTTCAAGTCCAATTGCTAAATTGTTTAAAATATGGTATTGGTATTTTATTGCCCCAATACCTCCTGGATATAAATTGGTAGGATAGGCTTTTGATAAGTCGTTGTAAAAAATAGGAATTCCAACACTTAAATCTATACCCAAAGTGGAGTTTGTATGCCTATCAATATTGACTGCAGCTGTGATTTTTTTTGTATTTACACCAATTAGCAAGATTGTAATTAGCGTTATAAAAAGATGCTTTCTCATTATTCTCCATTCTTTTAAAATTATTATCCTTGTTTATTATAGTTGAAAATAAATTTAATTACAATTTGAAATTTGGTCGTTTGGCTTTTCTTATATTAACAATCTAAGTATAATATTAAGGTAATATTGTTAGGTTTAAGGGGCATATTTTGAATACTGTGTTTAATGGGAAAGATTTTGCGAATAAGTATTATTTAATGCTCAAAGAATTCTTAAAGCAGCATGGCTTGATAGATAAAATTTCATTAAAAGTTATTTTGGCAAATGATGATCCTGCAAGCAAGCTTTATGTTTCAATTA
Organism: Borreliella americana; assembly: GCF_021043605.1. Taxonomy (GTDB): domain Bacteria; phylum Spirochaetota; class Spirochaetia; order Borreliales; family Borreliaceae; genus Borreliella; species Borreliella americana. The sequence goes on along the minus strand of NZ_JAJNFB010000011.1, from coordinate 29,511 downwards.
AAAGTCGAGTTGCAAAAGAGATTGGCTTGAATGTTGAAGTAATTAAATTTTCTACAAACTCTGTTCAAAGCGATATTTTAAAAGTAATTGATAGAGAAAATAAAAATTTAAGTACAGATGGAATTATTGTTCAATTACCCCTTTTGAAAGGCATGGATTTAAATTCTATTTTAAATGGTATAGTTTATTCAAAAGATGTTGATGGCTTATCTTTTGTTAATTTAGGAAAAATGATTTTGGGCGATAAAAAAGGATTTATTCCTTGTACAGCTCTTGCTGTATTAAAGATTTTGCGAGATGAAGGAATAAAAACATTGGGAAAAACTGTTGTTGTGGTTGGTAGAAGTCCTCTTGTAGGAAGGCCCATTGCAATATTACTCTCATCAAAACCTTATGATGCAACTGTTATTACTTGTCACAGCAAGAGCATTTATTTAGATGTTTATTTGAGACAGGCAGATATTGTTATTTCTGCTGTTGGTAAGCCTAGGTTAATAGATAAAAGCATGTTGAGCGGAAAGCCTTATGTTATTGATATTGGTATTTCTGAAATTGAGACTGATAACGGAAAAATTCTTTCAGGCGATACAGATTTTGATAATATTAAAGAGTGTGTTAAATTTATTACTCCTGTTAAGGGGGGAATAGGTCCTGTTACGGTTCTTATGTTAATGTTTAATACAATTAAGGCTCATTTGATTAATAATAAGATGTTTGACATTTTAGATCGGTTAGAAAAATTGGTGGAGGTGTAAATGTCTGGACACAGTAAATGGTCAACAATAAAGAGGAAAAAAGGTGCTCTTGATGCAAAGCGTAATAAAATTTTTACAAAGCTAATAAGAGAAATAACTATTGCAGCTAAAATAGGAGGTGGGGATATTGAATCTAATCCGAGACTAAGGGTAGCTGTTAATAAGGCTAAGGTTGCCAATATGCCAAAAGATAATATTGAAAAGGCAATAAAAAAGGGTGTTGGCAGTAATGAAGGGGTTGAATATTTTGAAATAACTTATGAAGCTTATGCTCTTTACGGGGTAGCTTTAATGATTAAGTGCTTAACAGACAATAAAAACAGAACCTTTAGCGATGTAAAAAGTGTTCTTGCAAAAGGTGGAGGATCCCTTGGTACTCCAGGGTCAGTCTCATATATGTTTTACAGAAAGGGTCTTATTGTTTACAGTTTAGAAAAATATCTTGAGGATGAAATAATGGAATTTGCATTAGAAGTTGGTGCTGAAGATATTTTAGTTTCAAATAATGAGGCAGAAGTTATAACAAGTTCTGAAGATTTTGACAAAGTTTTATCTTTTTTAAAAACTAAATTTAAAGAAGAGGTGGCAGAGATAGCTTTAATTCCTGAAAATAAAATTTCTTTAAACAAAGAGCAAGCAGAAAAAATAATTCTTCTTGTTGAAAAGCTTGAAGATTTTGATGATGTTCAGGAGGTAATTCATAATTTGGAAATTCCAGAAGAATTAAGTTGATTTTATTTAAATCTTTTCGTAATAAACTCTGTATATTTTATTTCCAAAATCATCTGTAAAAAGAATTGAACCATCATAATATGTGATTATATCAACAGGGCGTCCAAATTTAGAGTTGTTGTGCTTTAAAAACCCATATAAAAAAGTCTTATATTTTTTTGCTGTTCTGGTTTTAGAATCGATGTCCAGTGTTGTTATTTTGTAGCCAACAGGAGAAGATCTGTTCCATGAGCCGTGTTCTGCTATGAATAATTTATTTATATATTCTTTTGGAAAGTTATTTCCTCGGTAAAAGTGTATTCCAAGTGGAGCGACATGTGCGGGAAGTTCGTAAATAGATGGGCTAAACTTAGTGTTTTTGGGTGCTTTGTTATAAAAACCGTAATTTTTTTGATTTTTCCCAAACACATAGGGAAATCCAAAATGTTCTTTATATTTGTTTATTACGTTTATTTCATCTGGGGGAATGTCGTCTCCTAATCCGTCTTGGCCATTTTCGCTAAAATATATTTCATTGCTAATTGGATGAAAATCAAACCCAACTGAGTTTCTCACTCCAAAAGCCACTATTTCTTCTTTTTTTGTTTTTAAATCGATGCTAAGGATTATTGCTTCTTTTTTTGGAGGAATTTTAACATTGTGTTGGGATCCTATGTTTACCATTAATTTGTTATTTTTAGGATCCACTTTAATGTAGCGTCCTGAGTGCATTTTGGTATTATTTTTTGGTAAAAGTGTAAAAATTTGCATTTTCCATGTATATTCTTTATTTGATTTTATGCTTTTATTAATTTCTTCTTTTACATTTTCAACTACATATATTTTATCGACAGAAGATATATAGAGTTTATTATTCCAATAAGCAATACCAATGGGTTTTTGTAGGGTTTTTGCTATGGTATAAATTTTTTTGTTTTTTGTTACAAGGTATGCAAAAGTGCTCCCAGATCCTATGAATATGTTTCCTTCTTGATCGCTTGTGATTCCTCTAGGTTTTTCAATTGTATTGTTTAAAAAAAATTCGACTTTAAATCCATTGGGAACTTTTAGTGTGCTTGTTGTTTCTTCTGCTTTCATAGTTATAGATGAGATTAAGAAAATAGTTGTAAGTAATTGAAAATAGCTATTTAAAAATTGATTTTTCATTTAGTGTCCTTTTTATACTTAAGGCTTTTGTTTTAAATTGTTGGATGTTTCTGTGTAATATAATTTATAATTTAATTATATGATAAATAAGATTCATGGTAAAGTTATAGAAAAAAAAGAATCTAGTTTAGTTTTACTGACTACTGTTTTTGAATTTGAACTTTCAGTTAGTGCATTTTGCCTTGATAATTTTAATTTGTCAGACAAAGTTGAATTATTTACTTATCTTTATACGAGAGAAAATGAGTTAAAACTTTTTGGATTTTTAAATTCAGATGAAAGGGAGATCTTTAAAGGGCTTATTGGAGTAAGCGGAATAGGCCCAAGAGCCGCTTTAAGAGTGTTATCCAATATAAGGTATAATGAGTTTAAGGAGGCTATTGATAGAGAGGATGTTGAACTTGTTTCTAAAATCAAAGGCATTGGCAAAAAAATGGCTGGTAAAATGTTTTTACATCTTCAAGGCAAGCTTTTGATTAATAGTGAGCTTGAATCTACCAGTCTTTTTAGATTTAAAGAATTAGAAGAATCAATTGTTAGTATGGGATTTGATAGAAAAATTGTTAATAGCAAGATTAGAGAGGCTTTCAATTTAGCTGAATTTTCAAATTTAAAAGATTCTGAAAAGGAGCAGTTTTTATTTAAGGAGGTTTTAAAAAGAATTTCGAATTAATTGTTAGTTTTTTGTGGTTATAAAATAGGTTTTAAGGGGTGTGTTTATGAAAGACGAAAATAGTAGTATAAGCTTTTTAAGCTCTAATGAAAATTATTTATATGATAAGAGTGAAAATGAGCTTAGGCCTAAAGTTTTTGAAGATTTTAAAGGTCAGGTTAATGTTAAAGAAACCCTTAGCATTTTTATAAGAGCTTCTAAAGAGAGAGATGAAGCCCTAGATCATGTGTTTTTAAGTGGCCCACCGGGTCTTGGGAAAACTACTCTTGCAAGTATCATTGCCTTTGAGATGAATGCTTCGATTAAGATTACTTCAGCGCCAGCTTTTGACAAACCCAAAGATATTATTGGTATTTTAACAGGTCTTGATGAGAAGAGTGTTTTATTTATTGATGAAATACATAGGCTCAGGCCAATAATAGAAGAAATGCTTTGTATTGCCATGGAAGATTATGAGCTGGATTGGGTAATAGGGCAAGGAGCTAATGCAAGAACCGTTCGAATGCCACTTCCAAAATTCACATTGATTGGAGCTACTACTAAACCGGGAAAAGTAACATCTCCACTTTATGCGAGATTTGGAATTACTGCAAGATTTGAACTTTACAGCGAAATAGAGCTTGTTGAGATAATAAAGAGAAATTCTGTTATTTTAAATATTGAAATAGAAGAGGATGCTGCTTTTCTTCTTGCAAGAAGTTCAAGAGGGACTCCTCGAATAGCAAATAGATTGCTAAGACGAATAAGAGATATTGCTCAAGTAACTGGAAGTTTGGTTATTACAAGTGATATTGTTTCAATTGGGCTTGAAATGCTTAGAATTGATGGAGAAGGCCTTGATGAGCAAGATAGAAATATTTTAAGAAGTTTAATATTGAAATTTAATGGAGGACCTGTAGGTGTTGATACTTTAGCTATTTCTGTAGGGGAAACGGCAGATTCTCTTGAAGACTTTTATGAGCCTTATTTAATTATGAAGGGATTTATCAGTAGAACTCACAGAGGTCGTAAAGCTACTGAGTTTGCGTATCTTCACTTAAACTTAGAGATGAAAGAGGATGGTATTAATGAGAACCAAAGAGTTTCATTTTAATTTGCCCTATTCTTTAATAGCTCAATATCCAAGTGAAAAAAGAGGATCTTCAAGGCTAATGGTACTAGATCCTAAATTGCAAAAAATTTACCATGAAGATTCTGTAAACAATATTTTAAAATATATAAATAGTGATACTTTTATTATTTTTAATAATTCAAAAGTTAGAAAATCAAGAATGTATGCAGAATCAGAGATGGGCAGTAATATTGAATTTTTAATTTTAGATAGAATTGACACTAATGTGTTTACTGCGCTTATTTCTAAGTCTAAAAAGCAAATTGTTGGCAATCTTTACAAATTTCCTGAAGGAATAATAGGTGAAATTTTGTCAAAAAATAGTAGTGAGATTGTTTTAAAATTTGATGTTGATATTGGAGAAGATTATTTTGAAAAACATGGCTTTGTTCCCATACCTCCTTACATTAAAAGAGATTATGAGAAAATAGATGAAGATCGGTATCAAACTGTTTATTCTAAATATATTGGCTCTGCAGCTTCTGCGACTGCAGGGTTGCACTTCAGCAGAGATTTGTTTTCTATTTTTGAAAAGAACAATATTGAATATGATTTTATTACTCTTCATGTGGGGCTTGGTACTTTTCTTCCCGTAAGATCAAAAAAAGTTGAAGAACACAATATGCATTTTGAAACTTTTTTAATAAAAGATTGTGTGGCTAATAGATTGGAGAATGCAAAATTTCTTGGTAAAAAAATTTTATCAATTGGTACTACAACTCTTAGGGCTTTAGAGTCATCTTATGATAATAAACTTAAGAAGTTTAAAACAGGTCAGCAAAGTACAAATCTTTTTATTTATCCTGGCAAGAACTATTGTTTCAAGTTTGTTGACATGCTTTTTACAAATTTCCACACACCACAATCTACTCTTTTGATGTTGGTCGCTTCATTTGCAGGCAAAGATTTTGTGTTTAGTTCTTATGAAGAAGCTATAAATACAGGTTATAAATTTTTTTCTTATGGTGATGCTATGTTAGTTTTAAATCATATATAGATATTAGTTGTGAATTATTTTAATATTTAAGTTATGATAGGGCTTAATTTAAATCATTAGGAGGAAAATGTATGAATACTTCTCTTTTTAAACAAGAAAGGCAAAAGTATGTTCCTAAATTGCCAAATATTTTAAAAGAAGATTTTAATAATATTAGTTTAGTTTATGGAGAAAAGACCGAAGCAATTCAAGATAGACAGGCGTTAAAAGAATTTTTTAAGAATACTTATGGGTTGCCAATTGTAAGTTTTACCGAGAGAAAGTCCAGTTTGTCTTTTTCAAAAGCTTTAAATATTGGAATTATTCTTTCTGGGGGGCCTGCTCCTGGGGGGCATAATGTTATATCTGGCGTTTTTGATGCAATAAAAAAATTTAATCCAAATTCAAAGATTTTTGGGTTTAAAGGGGGGCCTTTAGGCCTTTTGGAAAATGACAAAATTGAACTTACTGAAAGTTTAGTAAATTCTTATAGAAATACCGGGGGGTTTGATATTGTATCTTCTGGAAGAACAAAAATAGAAACGGAAGAACATTATAAGAAAGTCTTATTTGTTGCCAAAGAAAACAATCTTAATGCAATTATTATTATTGGTGGTGATGATTCAAATACCAATGCTGCTATTCTTGCTGAGTATTTCAAAAAGAAAGGAGAGAATATTCAAGTTATTGGAGTTCCAAAGACAATTGATGCTGATCTTAAGAATTATCATGTTGAAATTTCATTTGGGTTTGATTCTGCTACAAAAATTTATTCCGAGATGATAGGTAATTTATGTAGAGATGCCATGTCAACTAAAAAACATTGGCATTTTGTCAAACTTATGGGTAGGAGTGCATCTCATGTTGCTTTAGAATGTGCTTTAAAAACTCATCCAAACATTTGCATTGTGTCTGAGGAGGTTTTGGCTAAAAAGAAGACTTTGTCTGAAATTGTTGATGAAATGGTGTTTGTTATTTTAAAGAGATCTTTAAATGGAGATAATTTTGGAATAGTTGTAGTTCCTGAAGGGCTTATTGAGTTTATTCCAGAAGTTAAGTCTTTAATGGTTGAATTATGTGATATTTTTGATAAAAATGAAGGTGAGTTTAAGGGGCTTAATATTGAAGGAATGAAAGAAGTTTTTGTTGCCAAGCTTAGTGATTATATGAAGGGAGTTTATTTGTCTTTGCCTTTGTTTATTCAATTTGAACTTGTGAATTCAATTTTGGAAAGAGATCCTCATGGGAATTTTAATGTTTCAAGAGTTCCTACTGAAAAATTGTTTATTGAAATGGTTCAATCAAGATTAAATGAGTTGAAAAAAAGGGGAGAATATAAGGGGAGTTTTACTCCAGTTGATCATTTCTTTGGCTATGAAGGTAGAAGTGCTTTTCCTTCTAATTTTGATAGTGATTATTGTTATAGTTTGGGATATAATGCTGTTGTTCTTATTTTAAATGGCCTTACAGGCTATATGTCTTGTATAAAAAATTTAAATTTGAAACCAACACACTGGATTGCAGGAGGAGTGCCTCTAACAATGTTGATGAACATGGAAGAAAGGTATGGAGAGAAAAAGCCTGTTATAAAAAAAACTCTAGTTGATTTAGAAGGAAGGCCATTTAAAGAGTTTGTTAAAAATCGTGATAAGTGGGCTTTGAATAATTTATATTTATGTCCAGGTCCTGTGCAGTATTTTGGTTCTTCTGAGATTGTTGATGAAATAACTGAGACTTTAAAGTTAGAATCAGTAAAGTAGAAAGTTTATGCTTATTAGAAGCTTGTTGTTATTCTTTAGTGTTTTGAATGTTTATTCAAATTCACTTGATTATTTCAAGCCCAATTTTAATTATTTAAAGTTAAGTATTGCTAAGAGTTTGCCATTGCAAGATAAATTAACTTCCAGTGGCAATTTTATTTCTCATCAAAAAAATAATAATATGTCTGTTGCTGATAATGACGATTCTTTTCTTTATAAAAATATTCAAGAGAATAAAGCTTTAAATCTTGAGAATGATCTTGAGTCAAAATCAGCAAAAGATTTGTTTAGGTTTTCAGCTATTAGTATTGGGTCTTTTCCAATAGTTTTATTTTTAAGTTTGTTTTTTTTTGATGTGAGCTATTATTTTTATAGCGGAATGAATTCAAATTACGCTCCATATCCTTTTTCAAATGGTCCTAGTTTTTCAAAAGATGAGATTTATAAAAAATTTATTGTATCCGCTTCTATTAGTGCAATAGTTGCACTAACTATTGCTTTGATTGATTATTTTCTTTAATTATATGATAAGACTAAAAAAAGAATTTACTGTTAAAGAAAATGCTCTAAGATTGGATCTTTACCTATCAAGCAATTTGGAAGTTTTTACTAGAAGCCAGATTAAAAGAAGAAATGTAGAGGCGTTTAAAAAGAGTAATGGAAAATTTTTGAAAATAAAATTGTCCAAGCCTGTTTTTAAAGATGATGAAATACTAATTGAATTTGACGAGGAAGGCAATCAAATTGATTACCTTAGGCCGAGTAATATCCCTATTGCTATAATTTATGAAGATTCTAATGTTGTTGTTTTGAATAAACCACAAGGAATTTTGAGTCATCCTGGAATTTCGCATTGGAATGATACTGTTGTAAATTTTCTTTTATATCATGTAAAAAGCTTGAAAATTAATTTTAATGAAGAAAAAATTAGACCCGGAATTGTTCATAGATTAGATAAAGATACCTCCGGAGTTCTAATTTGTGCAAAAAACATTAGCACGTTAAGCTTTTTAGCTCAGCAGTTTAAAGACAAAAGGACAAATAAAGTTTACATTGCAATTGTTAAGGGTAATTTTAATAGTTTTTTTGGAAGTATTGAATCTTTTATAGATAGAGATAAACACAATAGGAAAAAATTTAGTGTTTCTAAAGATAGGGGTAAAAAAGCATTAACAGAATATAGGTTGTTGCTCAATTTTGGGGAATATTCTCTTTTAGCTTTAAAGCCTAAAACTGGCCGTACGCATCAATTGAGAGTTCATATGAGATATCTTAATTTTCCAATATTGGGAGATGAAGTTTATGGCAGAGTAGACGGCAGTTTAAAAAAAATCACGTTGATGCTTCATTCTTATAAGCTTGAAATTGATATTGGAAAAAATTCTTTTAGTAAATTCATTTCTGAATTTCCTAAAAGATTTGTTATTTTTTTGTCAAATTTTTACAAGAGCGATGAATTGAATTTGATTATTGATAATTTGGTTCTCTTCTTAAGAGATTTTTAATTTGAAATTTCTTGTTTTAATGATATTGGATCAGTTATTATTTTGCCTCCAGTGATTTCATTAGTGTTAATAACAGTAATGAAACAATTTGGATCAACTTTTTGTGATATATATTTAATTCTTGATAAACGCATTATTGGAACTACTATAAATACTATAGTTTTTTCTGTTCCTGCCCAAGCTCCTTTTCCGTCTATTAATGTAGCGCCTAATTTTAACTTGTTTGTAAGAAGATAAGCTATTTCTTTTCCTTTATCCGAAATGATTAATATTGCTTTTTGATTGCCAAATCCAGTGCTTGTTTTGTCTGTCATTATAGATGTTACAAATGATGCTATTAGTGTATAAAGGGCGATTTCAATATTAAAGAAAAAGGTTGCAAGTATTAATACCATCAAATTAACTATGAAGTTTGTTGTTCCAATACTTATTGAATATTTTTCTTTAATAATCATAGCAATTATATCTGATCCCCCTGAAGATCCTTTGCCCTTAAAGATTAGCCCAAGCCCAAGTCCAGAAATAAGTCCAGCTAATATTGATACAAGCATCATATCGTTAAGATGTATTTTATTTTGTAAAAACTGGGAGTAGTTTATTATAATAGAATATAATCCCATTGAAATCCAACTTTGAATTATAAATGTTATGTTTAAAAATTTTATTCCAATAAGAAATAATGGTATGTTTAATGCAAATATTGTCCATCCCAAATTGAAGCTTAACAGATAATGTAGCATTAATGAAATGCCTCCAATTCCCCCACTAAGAAGTCCATGAGGAATATACAAAACATTGGTGGAAATTGCCATTAATGCAGAGCCTAAAGTTATTTGCATTGTGCTATCAAATATTAATTTAGGATTTTTAGTTATAGTCTTTAATTTTTTTATTAGTATTATTAATAATAGTTTGAGTTTTTTTTTAATTCTACGACAACGTATCTTTTTTTTCTTTTTCATTTTAATGCTAGAGTTACTTTTAAGCTACAAGCTAGTAATTTACTTGAATTCTATATTAATTTTGCAAAAAAAACAATTTGATTCACTTTTTTTATTTTTTTTGATATCATGTTCATGAAACTATGGCGATGAATTATGCAAGATTTGTAGTATTAATAGTTGTGCTTTTTTTTTATATTTGGTTTTTTATTATTCTTAGGATGAAAAGAGCTAATATGTTTTTGTTGGAAAAAATCCAAAATGGAGCAAAAATTTTGGATATTCGATCTCCTAAAGAATATAATAAATCTCATTATTTAAAATCAATTAACATTCCTTTTAATAATTTATTTGCTAAAAAGGATAAATTAGGCGATTTTGATTCTCAAATAATTGTTTATGGTAAAAGCTTTAATAAGTCTTACGAGGCTAAAAAAGTTTTAAAAAGCATGGGATTTAAGAATGTGTTTGTTGCTGGTACCTTGAAAGACATGCCACAAGCTAAAAAAAAAGAAGTTGGTTGATGGCTAAGATTATTGGGATATCTGGTGGTTCTGGAAGCGGAAAAACTACGGTTGTAAGCAAGATTAGTGAGTTTATTCCAGAATTTGTCCTTATTTCTCAAGATAATTATTATAAGAGTGTGGGTGATTATGAACATGAATTTTCTAAGGTAAATTTTGATCATCCGGATGCTTTTGATAATAATTTGTTTTATGAGCATTTAAAAAATTTAAAAGAAAATAGTCCAATAGATATGCCCCTTTACGATTTTATTAATCACAAAAGACAGCTTAAAACGGTTTTGGTTGTTCCAACCCCTGTTGTTATTGTTGAGGGTATTATGATTTTTGTTGAAGAGAGAATAAGAAATTTAATAGATCTTAAAATATATATTGATACTCCAAATGATATTAGATTTATTAGGCGCTTAAGAAGAGATGTTTCCAAAAGAGGACGTACTGTAGAGTCGGTGATTGATCAGTATTTAAATACCACTAGATGGGGTTATTATAGATTTATTGAGCCTACAAAAGAATATGCTGATCTTATTATTCCTGAGGGAGGTCACAATGATAAAGCACTTTATGTGCTTTCAACGTTTCTTAAGTCTTTAAGTAAAGAGGGATTAGATTTTATCTAAATTAATGATATTGGGTAATAATCTATTTCAATATAAACAGTATTTGTCATTTTTACCTTTTCTCTTGTCTTGTTAACTAGTTTTTCAAGCAGGCTGTAGGATTTTGATAAGTATATTATATTATATCTGTAATTTTTAGATATTTTCTTCATAATAGCTTCTGATGGGCCCAAGTGTTCAATTCCTTCTTGCAAAAATTCTTTAGATTTTTCAAAAAATTCCCAACATTTTTGTTTAACCGATTCTTCATTTTTGCTTCTAAATATTATTCTAATAATTTTGTTAAACGGAGGGTAGTTCAATTTTTTTCTTATATCTAGTTCTTGTTCGTAAAATTGTTCATATTGGCTTTTATAAGCATATTTTATGGCATAATAATTAGGATTTTTTGTTTGTATAATAATTGTGTTGTCATTTTTGAATCTTGCAGCTCTTCCCATAATTTGTGAGAGTGTTGTAAAAATTCTTTCACTACTTCTAAAATCAGGCAGTCCCATCCCAATGTCTGCGTTGATTATACCTAGTGTTTTTATATTTTCAAAATTGAATCCTTTTGCAATGATTTGTGTTCCAACAAGTATGTCTATTTCTTTATTTTCGAACTTTTTTATTGAATCTATATTTTCTATTTTTGCAATATCAGAATCTATTCTTGCAATTTTTGCATTTGGCAAAAATTTTTTTAATTCTTTTTCAACAAGTTGAATTCCATAAGTTTTGTATTTAATGTCTTTTGATTCACATTGAGGGCAATGGCTTGCTGTTTTTGTTTTATAACTACAATAGTGGCATAAAAGTTTGTTTTCTTTTTTATGGTAAATCAAGCCAAATGAGCAATTTGGACAACAAATTGTATGCCCACATTCGTTGCATTCTAGATTTTTTAGATATCCTCTTTTATTAATGAAAATCAAAGCTTGTCTTTTTTCATTTAAACTTTTTTGTATACTGTATAATAGCTCTGATGAAATTGTGCTAGGTTCTTTTTTCATATTTATTATTTTTATAGCTTCTATTTTGCTTTGAGAGAATTTGTTTTGCATTATTATTTTTTTTATTTGGTTATTTTTCATTGCATGGTATGCTTCAAGAGAAGGTGTTGCGCTTCCCATAACAAATTTAGCATTAAATTTTTTTTGTAAAAAAAATGATATGTGTCTTGAGTGGAATCTTGGAATATTTTCAGATTTGTATGTAGTTTCGTGTTCTTCGTCCATAATTATTAATTTTAATTTAGTGAAAGGCAGCATTAAAACACTTTTGATTCCAATGACAACCAAACTTTCTCCATTTTTAACTTTATTCCATATTAAATTTTTATTAGAATTTGTAACTTTAGAGTTATATTCATAAATTTTATGGTGCATATTTAATGCGTATTTTATTCTTTTTATTATTTGATATCCCAATGATATTTCAGGAATCAAAAAAAGTACTTGTTGTTCTAGTGCTAAATAGTATTCGCACAGTTTGATAAATATTTCAGTTTTTCCAGATCCAGGTATTCCAAAAAGATAAAAAACATTAGTTTTTTCTGCCTCGATAATTTCTTTGAAAATATTTTGTTGTTCGCTGTTTAGCTGAAGGCATTTTTTATGATCCGAATGCTCATTTATTAGCTCATTTATTGAAGGTAATGTTTGATTTTTTTTAGTGTTTGAATTTTTGGGCAACCCAAAGAATAAAGTTTCTCCAAATCCCGAAAATGTTTTTTTACTAATCCAATGTGCTAAATTAATGCTATGTTCTGTTATTATTTTAGTTGTATCTATTATTTTAATAATTTCTTTTATTTTGAATTCAAATTTTCCATTAAATTCGTTTTCAAAATATTTTTTAATAATTATTCCAATTTTATTGGAGCCATTAAAATTAACCATTACTCTTATTCCAATTTCTAGATTTAAGTTAAATCTGTAAAAAAAAAGTTTATTTAACGGAATATTTATTGCGATTTCATAGTAATAAGTTGAATGATAACGTTCAACCATATTTTATTATGCCTTTTATTATTTTTAAATCTTGCCATATTTCTTTTTTTAATTCTGGATTTTTTATTTGATTTGCAGGAAGATATGTGAAAACCAATGGAATGCCTTTAAATCTTAGCTCTATTCCTCTTACAATTTGAATTCTTAGTGGTTGATTTAAGAAAAAATCTATTTCTTCGCAAGATAAAATTGCTTTAGGATTTTTGTTGCTGATTTCTAAGTTAAGTGATTCAATAGTATCTATTATTTTATAATTGTATATGTTTATGCTTTTGAACCATTTTGTTATAATGTCTTTTGAAGGCTCGTTGAGATAGTTTTTGTTTACATATATTATGATATGATCGTTGATACTTTTTTCTTGTAAACTATTGTTTAACAATATGTTTGTTGAATTTTTGTTTTCTAAAGGTACTTTTGTAGGTTTTTTGATATTTTCGTTTTTTTGATAAATTTTAGTGTTTTTAGCCTTTTCTATTTTTTGTTTAATTTCATTGTTTATTTCTTCAAAATTTTCTGTAATTTTGCCTTCGATATTATTTGTCAATATTTTAAGAAAAAAAAGTTTTTTAGTTAAAATACTATTATTCATAGTAAACTCTTTCTAAAAATAAAGCATTTGCAGGCGCAGTTGTTCTTACAAGGTTTCTATTTTTTGATTTTAGTATTGTTTCAAAAGTAGAAATTGATTCTTTTTTTATTTCAATGTCCAACATTGTGCCTATTATTGATCTTACCATTTTCCACAAAAAAGAAGATCCTATTATTTCGAAAATAATATATTTTCCTCTTTTTTTAAATTTGGCACAATGTATATGCCTAAATTTAGATTTGCTTTCATCTTTTATGCATGAAAATGTGGTAAAATCATGGTTTCCAATCAATGTTTTAGCCATTTGGTTTAAATTGTTTATGTTTAGTTTTTTATTTACATAGTGAGCTCGATAGCCTTCCCAGGGATAGTAGTTATCGCTGTTTAGTATAAAATAGCTATATTTTCTTTTTTGAGCGTTAAAACGTGGATGAAATGAATTTTTCACATACTTAAGCTTTAGTATTTTTATACTGTTTTTTGATAAGATTGCATTTAGTGCTTTTTTTAGATTGTTTAGCTGAATATTAATGATTATATTAAAAGTTATTATTTGCCTTTTTGCATGAACGCCTTTATCTGTTCTTCCGGATGAATGAATTTTTACTTTTTTTTTGTTGATTTTCATTAGAGCTTTTTCAATTTCTCCTTGAACTGTAGGCTTTGTTGGTTGTATTTGAAATCCATGGTATATAGATCCGTCGTAAGCGATTTCGGCTAATATTTTTTTCATTTACTTAAGAGTTTTCATTTCCTTTGATATTTTAAAGTAAACTTCTTTGATTTTATCTAAAAGTATTGAAGGCTTTTCTTTTGAAAATTTACCCATGCCTGCTATTTTAGAAAGAGTGGTTTTTATGTCGTTTAATTGTTTATATCTGTATTCTTTATTGTCTTTATTTCCATAAAAGTATTCTAGAAGACCGGATAAGTATAGTACACTATCATAGCCATAATTTTTATCTGTATCTGGGCCAAATATGGTTGATGCACTAACAGGTTCTGAATTGTCTTTATCTTTTTCAATAACTAGTTTATAAAGATATGCAGCTTTGTGGTAAAATATTTTCTGAAGATAATTGTAGTTTTTGTTTGGTTCTTCTTTTTCAAGGTCTCCAAATGTCCAAGCAGCTCTTATTGCCGATTTTGCTTGATTTAATGTGGGGTTATAATTCTTTTCCAGATGCTCATAACATAGCATGGCAAGAATATAGCTTGCAGCTCCTTCTTTTAATGTTCTGGGTTTACTGAAGTTGATCATGTTGTCAAAAATCTCATTTATTTTTTTTCTTTCGGATTTTTTATTTTGCAAAATTTCTTTCTTGTTTTTAGGGATTGAATTAAATTCGCTTGGGAATGCTGCAAAGTAACATTTTGGGCATACTGTTATAGAATATATTCTAGGATAAATGTTGCCATATTTGTCGTTTTTTATATATTCTCTTTTTAGATCAATTTTCAACTCGCCAGCTATTAATCTGCTGCTTCCAGTAAAAAATTCTTCTTTTTGAAATTTAAAAGAGCATAAAGAACATTCGATTTTTTCTTTTGTAAAATATGATATTTTTTTCATGAATTAATTTTCTACTATTGCAAATGCAATAGCGTACTCCTTTTCATGGGATATTGTTAGGTATAGCTTTAAATTCATCTTTATTGCAAATTTTTCAACCTCATTATGCAAACAAAACCCCACATTTCCTTTTAAGGATTTTATTACCTCAATATCTTTAAGGGTATAATTTATTTTATATTGCAACAGCGGACTTAATGCTTTGATTAAAGATTCTTTAGCTGCAAATTTTCCAGCTAAACTTTCTATAATGCTACCCCCTTTTAATTTAAAATTTTCAATTTCGTTATGTGTAAAGAACCTCTCCATTTTTTTTTTATTTTCTAAGAAATTTTTAAATCTTTCTACCTTTATTATATCACATCCTATTGATTTCATGGTTTGGCCTCTGAGCTTTCAATTATTTCTAGTTTTATTTTTTTGGGTTCATAATCATATATTTCTGTTTCATTGATATTCTCTTTAAGAATGATATTTGTAGCAATGTTATAAGTCCCGGGAGTTTTTATATCTGCTAAATCAAAAGCAAAGCTTATATTTTGATTGTTTATGTGAGCTTTAATTTGTTTTTCAGAAAGTCTTGTTTTTATTTTTACAAACATTTTATTTTCTGGGTTTATTATTTTTTCTTTATCTTTAATTTCAAGGCCATTTTTAAGATTATTAAAAATAAGATTAGGAGATTTTATTGTTGTATTTGAATATTTTTTGTTTAAGTAAATATTTACCACTACATGACTTTTTTCAAACATAACTAGAGGGTTTGGTGGAACTACTTCAAGATAATCTGATACAAATAAGGTTCTTGTGTCAAATTCTTTTACGTTGGTTTGAATGGTGTTTATTTTTTTGAGCTCTTGTTCAGGTCCATATACTAATAAATTCTCAGGTAATATATTGTATTTTGCAATAAAATATTCCCCCTTGCTATCTTTTTCTATAAGTTTAAACTTAGGTTCTATTTTAACTAATTTAGAGACTTTGTTATCAAGATTTAGCAACACATTTGTTTTTGAAAGCTTATATTCTGCAATGTGTATTGAGTTAAGATTTTTTATTTTTATTGGTAGTTTATAGTTTCCAGGAATCTTTATGTTCGATGCTTCAATAAATAATATTATTTTATTAAGATCAAGGTATTTTAAGTCATCTTTGTTGACTTTTATTGTAATCTTGACTTTACTAAATTCTGGAATTTTTCCAAGAGCTATTTGATCATTTAAGGCAATTTTGAATTCTTTTTCAGTTGTTATTGATTCTATTTTATTGAAATTAAATGCCACAAGCATTAGAATAGCTATTAAAATGGAAATAGCTTTGTTTTGCCAATCATCAAATAGCAACTTTATTATATTTATTATTTTTTTGCCTATTTTCATTATTTTACTCTATTAGTTCGAGATTTAACTTATTTCTAATTTCATTTAAGCTTAAATTGTATTCCAATTTTGCATTGATTGTAATAGAAATAGACCCAGTTTCTTCGGAGGTTATTATTGTTATTGCATCGGAGTTTTCAGAAATTCCAAGTCCTGCTCTATGCCTTGTTCCAAATGCTTTGCTAATAGAATCAACATTAGATAATGGTAAAAATGAGCCTGCATATTTTAATTTATTTTTACTAATTATTACGGCTCCGTCGTGAAGGGGAGTTTCGCGTTCAAATAGTGATATTAGCAGTTCACTAGATATTAGCGCATCAATTTTAGTTCCTTTGTTTATTATTTGTTCCAACTGTATTTTTTTTTCAATGCATATCAGGCTGCCAGATTTGTTTTCAGATAGGTGTTTGACTGCTTTTAAGATTTCAGAAATAACTTTCAAAGTTTCTTCTTTTTTATTTGAGAGCTTAAAGGCTAAATTGAAATTTCCAATTTGCATTATTATTTTTTTTATTTCTTGATTAAAAAGTATGACTATTGCTATTGGTAATATATTGGCTATATAATTTAACAGCCAACTAATAGTATAGAGATTTAAATAATATGAGACAATTCCTATAGAAATGATGATTAACATTCCTTTTAATAGATTTGTAGAATAAGAATTGATTACGTTTTTATATATGTAGTATACTAGGATGCTAATTAAGCTTAGATCTAAGATTCTTGAAAAAGTATCTTTTATTTGATTTAAATCATTTATGTCTATCATAAATTTTCTACTCAATATGAAAACACTATACTTATTAACCTATATTAGTATAATATAAAATATACAAATAAGCACAGTTTGTAATTATTTAAATTAAATTGTTTATGAATGAAAGGGAAAATATTATAGCCTTAATATTTGATTTTGATAATACTCTTATTTATGGTAATATGCAGCAAGTACTATTTGATGAGTATTGTGTTGATTCTTGTTCCTTTTGGAGAAAAGTTGAAGGTTTAGAGTATGTTTATAGGCAAAATGGTTATAATATAATTTCTAATGAAATGATATATTTATCCCATTTTTTAACCTACGTAAGGGAAGGATTTTTTGAAAATCTAGATAATAGAGTATTATTTAATTTGGGTGCTAAGTTGAGATTTTTTGAAGGGGTTATTGGTTTATTTGATGAAATATCTGAAATAAATAAAAAGTTGGAAAATAATAATTCGCAGGTTAAAATTTACATTGTTTCAAGCGGGTTTAGGCAAATGATTTTGGGAAGCAAAATTGCGCCTTATGTGAGCAAAGTGTGGGCATGTGAGTTTATAGATTCTTATTTAATGCCTTTTTACGAGCTCAGAGATGATAAATTTTCTAAAAATAAGATTTTAAACAGTGTTTGCTACTTTGTAGATCATACAATAAAAACCAGAGTGATTTTTGAAATCAATAAAGGGTCTTATGAGAAGATTAATGAAAGAGTGCCAAAGAGTAAAAGACAAATTCCTTTTAAAAATATATTTTACATTGCAGATGGATTTAGCGATATTCCGGCATTTGAGATCTTAAATAATATTTTGAAACATTTTGGAAATACTTTGACGGTGTATCATGGAAATGATAAAAATGCAAAAAAATTATTTTATGAGAATAGAGTTGGAGATTTTGCTGAGGCTAATTATAGTAAGGGTACTAAATTGTATAATTGGATAATGGAGAAAATTTGCTTGAGCGCATGATTCACATAGCTTACTTTTGTTTAGTTAACAGAAACAGTAAAAAAACTAAAAGAGGGTAATATGCTTGAAGATTTAAATACAAATCAAGGGTTAAAACCTTGGAGAGTGGAATCTGTTTTTTATTGTATTGTCATAGTTTTAATATTTATTGGGGCTTTTAAAATAGCAGAAGCCGTATTTAAACCTTTAGCTATTTCCATAGTGTTGGGATTTTTGGTTTATCCCGTTTATACTTTTTTAGCAAGATTCAAAGTTCCAAAATTTTTAATAGTTTTTATTATATTTTTTTTATTATTTTCTTTTTCTTATTTGATTTTTAGTTTTGTTTATTACAGCGTTACTGTTTTAATGAAGCAATTACCCTACTATCAAAATCAATTAGCATTTATTATGAAAGATGTGCTTGGTAGATATAAAATTGATAGTTCTGTTATTAATAATATGAATTTCTCTGAGTACATTTATCCATTTCTAACAAGAGCTTATAATGAGATTATCGGATTTACAAGCAGTTTAGTAGTAGTTTTTTTGTTGTTGTATTTTATGCTTTCAGAAATACATGTTTTTGAAATTAAACTTGATAAAGCTTTTAAAAAGCCAGTATCTACTAGATTTATTGGGGCTTTAGATACCATTAATAACCAAATTGGCAAATATTTGGGAATAAAAATTCTTGTGAGTTGCTTAACAGGCATTTTAGTATTTATTGGATTAACTTTGTTTGGGCAAGATTTTCCTCTTGTTTGGGCAGTTCTTTCCTTTGTTTTCAATTTTATTCCCAGCATTGGGTCCATATTAGCTGTGTTTTTTATTGTAATAACATCTTTAATTCAATTTTATCCGAATTTAAACATAGTACTTTATATTTTTATATATAATACTTCTATTCAAATGTTGATTGGAAATATTCTTGAGCCAAAAATGCAGGGTAAAAGACTTGATATTTCACCATTTTTGCTCTTATGTTTTTTGTTTTTTTGGGGATGGCTTTGGGGTATCGTTGGTCTTTTAATATCTTATCCTTTTACTGTTATTGTAAAGGTAATAGTTGACAATGTGAGTTGGCTTAAGTCTTTTTCTGTATTTTTAGGTGGCTCTGAGATTTTAAGTAATATTGGCCATATTTCGGGTAAAGGTAAGGAGATTTAATTTGAAAAGAAAGGTTATGCTTACGGGAGATAGGCCTACTGGCGCTCTTCATTTAGGACACTATGTGGGATCTGTAGTAAATCGGTTAAAATTTCAAGAAGAGTATGAAACATATTTTATTATAGCCGATTTACATACTTTGACTACAAAGCCTGACTTGAAGAGCATCAATACAATACCTTATAACGTTAGAGAAATGGTTTTAGATTATCTTGCTTGTGGAATTAATCCCGATAAGGTTAGTATATATCTGCAATCAGCCATACCTGAGCTTTTTGAGCTTCATTTAATATTTTCAATGATTGTTACTGTTGCGCGCTTGCAAAGGATTCCAAGTATAAAAGACATGAGCATTGCGGCTGGACTTAAAGAAATTCCTTATGGTCTTTTGGGGTATCCTGTTCTTATGAGCGCAGATATTTTAATGACAAAGGCAAATTTAGTTCCCGTTGGGCGTGATAATGAATCTCATATTGAATTTGCAAGAGAGCTTGCAAGAAGGTTTAACCATTTGTACAAAAATAATTTTTTCCCAATACCCGAATCTGTTTTCACAGATTTTCGTCCTTTGGTGGGTATTTACGGCAAAAGTAAAATGAGTAAGAGTCTTAATAATGCAATTTTTTTAAATGATGATGAAAATTTATTAGAAAAAAAAATTATGTCTATGTATACAGATCCAAATAGAATAAGGGCGGACATTCCTGGTAATGTTGAAGGCAATCCCGTTTTTATATATCATAGCTTTTTTAATAGTAATCATGAAGAAGTTGAAGATCTTAAAAGTAGGTATAAGAAGGGTAAAGTAGGTGATGTTGAGGTTAAGAAAAAATTGTTTTTAGCTTTGAATAGCTTTTTAAAACCAATAAGAGAGAAAAGAAGTTTTTATGAAGCCAAAAAAAAAGATTACATTGATGAAATTATTTTTGATGGTACTAGCAAGGCAAGGTTTATTGCAAATAAAGTAGTAAAAGATGTTAAGGATTTAATAGGACTTTCAAAAACTTGGAATGGAATAAAATATAGTGCTGAGAAAAAATTAAAAAATGAAGAATAAAAATTATTGATTTTATGCTAGACTTATATTAGTGATTAACTTATTATTTAAATCAAACAATATTAATTATTAGGAAAGTTTGCCTTTTTTATTAGTCTTTTGTTAAATTCTAGTAGTTTGAACAAAATGTTTCTTTTTGTATAAATAACTTCGCTGAGTACTCTTGTTACTGGTTCTGTCTTTGAGATTCTCATCCATAAGGTTGCAACAATTTCTTTATTGGTTTTTAGCAATACCTTTAATCCGCCCGAAGAATCTCCTGTTCTAATCTTAGGTTGTTTTTTCCCTTCATAGTTAATGATTTCATAATCAACTATTGATAATTCTTGAAATAATTTATTGCTCTTTATCTCTTTAATCAATAGATTTTCATAATTGCTTTTTAAAATTTCTTGATTTTCTATTTTTAGATTTGTTAAATTGGCTTTCTTGGATGATACTATTACATTACTATAGAAATTTGTTGTATTTAAAATATCTTTTAAGTCGTATTTTTCTTTATAGTGGTTTTTGGACAATTTACACCATATTTGGTAAAGTTCTTTCATTTTTAATAATTTTACGATACTAAGTATCGTAGTAATTGGGTCTCTTACCCTTGAAGGATGGATTATGCAGCCTCCATTTGATCCCTCTCCTGAGATTTTTACAATCAATCCCTGGGCCCTTAAATCATCTGCCATTTCTGTTATATTAGCTTCTCCAACCTCTACTCTATAAACTTTGGCGTTGAAAAAATTTGCAATTTTTTCAATATTTAGAGATGTTGCATCATTGGTTACTATTGCTATGTTATTTTTTATTCCTATGTAATAAAGATAGCTAAGCTCTGAAATTACTACAAGTGCAAATATTTTTTGTGCTTCGATGATATTTGCGGTGTTTGTGGCTTTATCTATAAACACTAAATTGCCCCTATCTCCATCACAATCTGGTACGTATCCTAGCTCAAAAGAATTGTCTTGTATATATTTATTTTGTAGCAGCTTTTTACATTCATTTAAAGATTTTCCTTCAGGAATAATATTGTGCTTAAAAATACCTATTTCGTCATTATATAATTCTACTTTCAATCCCAAAGATCCTATCAATTCTTTATCTATTGAATTAATTCTGGAACTTCCGTTCATTTCTGCTATTATTCCAATTGGATTTTTTATTATTCTTTTCTTTAAAATTTCAATATTTTTATTGTTAATATTGTTTTCATATTCTATTTCGTGTATTAATGCTTTATAAGCCTCATAAGATTGGTTTTTATTTTTTCTTTCTAATTTTATTATTTTATTATAATGCTCTAAATGAGATTTATCTTTATCAAATTTGTTTAGAGTGTTAACCAAATGGTTTATTAGCTTTTCATTTTGGCTATTGTTTTTAATTTGTTGTATTATTTCATGGGCTTTTGCAGAATTTAGTACACCGCCATCGTTTAATCCCATTTTTATTCCATTGTACCCTGTTGGATTATGGCTTGCGGAAATGTAAATAAATCCTTTTGAATCTTTGTTGTTTTTTGTATAAGCTAAAATTTCAGTTATTGGAAGTATTCCAAAAAACCTAATCTTTGCTTTGTTTGTTATTAATATTTTTATTGTTATTTCTGCAATAATGTTGCCAGTTGGTCTTGAATCTAATCCCAATCCAATATAGGGCTTAGATTCATTTTTGAAATAATTTGATATTGTGAAGATTATTAGCGCTATTAGCGCTTTATCTTCATTATTTATTTCAGTTTCTGTTGAATCTTCATTTTTTGATTTTGCAAAAACTTTTCTAAATCCTGAAGGAGAAAATATCATCTCATTAAAAGCTTTTTTAAAATTTTTCATGTTAAGTGAATATTGTTTAAACATGTAAATTTCTTCTCATTGATATTCTAGCCATATTATTGCTATAATTAAATAATTATAGCAATAATATGGTCACTTATTTTATTATACTCAAAAATTTATTTTTTTGCTTATATTAATAAGCTTTTTTTAAGGGTTTTGGTTTTAACTGATGAATGTTAAAGTTGATGAAATTTTTTCTGAAATGATACTTGAAAAACTTAATTCCGGTGAGATTTGTCCTAATACTTTTGAATCCATTAAATATTTTCCTTGCGATAACCATAAAAATATTTTGAATATTTCGGATAAAATTTTGAGGTTTAAGTTCGACAAAGGCTTGGTTGAAGATAATTTAAAAAAATATTTTCATGATCTTTCTAAATTTTTGCAATCAGAAGAAGGTGATTGTTATATTTTTTCTTCATATGATCTTGAAAATTTAGGTTTAATGCTTTTTCCATACCTTTCTTTTGGAATCTTAAATGGGGGCTCTGCAACAAGTTATTTTGATTTAGCTAAAAACAGGGCATTAAATGAAGATTTATATATGCTGTATGAATCTAAAATACTTGAATTTAAAGAAAAATTTGGAGAATTTCCAAAGGGGATAACACCAGCTTATATTAACAAAGATGGTAGTTTTGGATTTTCATTTTTGTCTTTGAAAATTAGGCATCTTTTAATGGTTGCTAAAAGATATGAATCTGTTTATGGCAAAATGATCAAGCCTTCAATATTTCAAATGACTAGTTACAAAACGGATAAATTTATTTCAAAATTTTTGGATGATTTATTTGCAGATAATTTGATTAAAAGTGTAAATTTTTGTAATCTTAAAAAAGAAGATGTTTTCACAGCTGTTCAACCTTTAGTTTATTGTTATGAAAAACTGAATAACTCTAATTATCAATATTTTACTCTTAAAAATAATAAAAATGCTAATTCTATTTTGGCCTTGCCTGCTGGTCATGGTCAAAATTTTAAAATTTTAAAAGATATTTATTTGAAGCTTTATGAATCTGGTAAAAGATTTGTATATATCGGTAATGTTGATAATATAGGATTTACAATTAATTTTAAAGCACTTGCTGTAATGGCTTTGACCAATTATTCTTCTGGGTTTGAATTTAGTTTTAAAAGCAAGGCAGATTTTAAGGGGGGGGTATTGGCAGTAAATGGTGAGAATCGTTTAACTTGTGTTGATATTGGAGGGGGGATTTCTTCAGATATTGTACAAGAGTTTGAAAATAAGGGAAATAGACTATTATTTAATTGTGCAACTGGACTTTTTAATTTAGAGTATTTGATAAAAAATATTGATGAAATAATAGAAAAAATGCCCATTAGAATTGTAAAGCAAGATAAAGAAATTGGTAAATATATTTCGGTTGAGCAAATAACGTGGGAAGTGTTAAAATTAATGGAAAATCCATTAATTTTAACGGTTGATAGAAATAAAAGATTTATTCCTGCGAAATTATTTATTGATATGTTGCTTAATAGTGATCTTGAAGATAGATGCGGATATTATTGTAAGAAGAAGGTCGATAATTTTACTAAGAATTATAGCGTTCTTTCTGATTTGTTATCAAAAGATTATGGTTTACTTTGTGGGTTATATAAATGGACTTTTTGAAAACTTTATATTTTTTATTTTTTAGCTTTTTTTGGTTAAATTTATTTGCAATAGGATCTTTGCCGGAAATAGATTATGAATATTTTAACAAGGATAAATCAGATCTTATAGATTTAATAAAATTTTTGGGTGAATCAGATTTTCAAACTATTTTAAAAGATAGAAACTTATTTATTGGGATTAGAAATCTAACAAATTTAAAGAATGTTCAAGGGCTTAATGTTGATGATATTAATAGAATAAAAAAGATTAATCCGATTGGTATAATTTTATTTAGAGAAAATTTAAAAGATGCTCAGCAGACAAAAGAATTGATTAGTACAATAAAGAGTCATATTGGCCGTAATATTTTTATTGCTATTGATGAGGAGGGAGGGATAGTTAGTAGGGCTGGTGAAAATAAAAAAATGGGGGTTTATAATTTTCCAGCTATGGAGCATGTGGGAGGTGTTAAAGATTTGCATCTTATTTATAAAATTGGTGAAGTTCTTGCTAAGCAATTGCGTAGACTAGGTATTAATTTAAATATGGCTCCAGTTGCCGATATAAAATTTGCACCACATATTCCTTTATTAAATAGGACATTCGGAGGATATTCTGCTTATAATATCGGACTTATGGTAGAAGCTTTTATTGATGGAATGCAGAATCATGGAGTATTTTCGGCCATCAAACATTTTCCTGGATTAGGGGGAACAATCATAGATACACATAAATATTTAGCATTTTTGCCTTATAGTAAAAGCTTTTTAATGTTAAATAATTTTGTTCCATTTGTTTTTGGTAGAGCTGCTAAATTTATTATGATTGGGCATGTAAATGTTCCTAAAATTTCTAAAGATATAACTAGCATGTCTAAAAATATTGTTAATATTATAAGAGAAAATTTAAATATTACTAGTATAATGATGACAGATTCTTATGATATGGGAGCAATTACAAGAAGTTTTTCTAATATTGAAAATGCTATTAAAAAGTCTTTAAGTTCGGGTATCAATGTGGTCCTTATTCCTTAGTGAAATTGTTTTAAAGATTTGTTTTGTGTCTTTTGCAATTTGCATTAAATTATCATAATACCATAAATAATTTATGGTATAAATATAGAAATTCCTAGATCTAAAAGAACGAATTCTTTAAAAGAAGTTGATAATTTATAATAAATACTATAATTATTAGGTATGAAATCAATTTCAAATTTGAAGGCAATTAGGGGAAGAATTGGATAGAGAAATGCATTGGTTGTTTTTCCTATAAATATAGTAGTTCTTAGGGTTAAATCAACTTGTGTTCCAATAAGGAATTTTATATTAAGTGTATCAGTTAAAATTGAATATTTAGCAATGTAAATAGTGAAAGCTAAATTGAAATAAGCATTTGAAATAAAATTTTTATTTGTTGGGATAGTAAAAAAATTTATAGGGATGAATTGTATTTCAATCCATTCATTATAAGATGTCAATATTCCGATAAATGCAATGTATTTGTAGTTTTCATTGTAAAAGATAGGATTTATATAATTATGATAAATTATGCCTATTCTCATTTTTTTTTTTATTATATCCTCTTTGGGGAATTTCCAGCTAAAAGTAGTTAATTTGTTTTGAAAACAAAATAAATTAACACTACATATTAATAAAAAGATTAAGAAATTAGCAGTACTTTTCATTATTTGTTGGTTTGTATATAATTATATACAAACCAACAAATAATGAAAAGTACTGCTAATTTCTAATTTCTAAGTAATAATTAGTTATTAGTTTCGATTGATTGAATTGATTGGCTTTTTATTTCAATTCCTTTTTTTTTATTTTTTTTTGTGTATCTACTTGGCCATTCTGAATCCCATTGTATTCCTTTCGCTTTTTTGTAATCTGGCAACCTTTTCTGCTTCTGCAAAATTTTAGCCTCAAGTTTACGCAGATTTTCGTCTTATCGGGGCAGGGGGGGTTATTATTCTTTATCAACTTATATTGACCAAACTTGCTAGACAACATACTCCCACCAAGTTTGGTATATATGTTGGCCTGTTTGAAACAAATCTTGCACCACCTCTAGCAAGTTTTAGCTTCTTCAATAGATCTAGCTGATTTTACCTTTGATTTATTATGGCTAACACCTTTTCCAAATTATATATTGAAGCCGTAATGAAATATAAAAGCAAAAAAAGCAACCGTATATATATGGAGGATATCAATATAATTTGCGATTCCTTGGAAATTTTTCAATTAGTATAATTCGTTTAGTTATAATTGGTGGTATATCTATTTTAGTTTCGTACATGGCATTACTATTGAAAACGGTATCTATCTTTTGAAAATCTTTGGCATCTTTTTTATACAATGAATTACAACTTATCAACATTTGAATCAATACAATAACTGCAAATATGATAGTAGATTTTTTATTCAACAATTGCCGCTCCTAAAGTTAAACAACTAGTATTAAAATATAACTCAAAATATTAAAAGTTGGTGTACATATACACGATGATATGTGATGTCTGGTAATGGGGGGATCTTAACTGGTTGACCCAAAGTTATTGAAAACCCATGTTTATTGTTTCTGTTATTTTTGCCTTTGCTTTTCTTTGTTTTTTGTTTTATTAATTATAATTTTTTACTTTTCTTACGATCTTTTTTTTATTCAAGATCGATAATAGGAAGTTTTAATTTATAGTTCGATAAATTTGAATACTTGGCAAATAATAATTTTATAGTGTCATTAAATAGCTTTAGATTTAGTATTATTTCGTAAGTTTTATTTTCGTTAGTTTGTTTATCTTTTATAGTAAGATATGCAAGCATATAGTTACATTTACTTTTGTCGTAAAAGAGTTTAAAATGGTGAGTTAAAGAATTGTCAAAAACTCCAAAATTATATGAATAAATGTATTAAGGTTCCTTAGAAACCTCTTTTAAGCGGATTTTAGCAAAACCAGTTCTATATTGTTCAAAATTAACATTTGATTCCTCAGAATCTAATTTTAGATTTATAACTTCATATTTTTTTTCGAATTCTTCAGTTGACTCGAATGCTATTATCTTGTCTATAGGTATTTCTTGACCAAATATTTTATAATTATTGTCATTAATGCTATAAGTAGTATGACTATAGCTAAACCATGAAAGAGTTTTGAACCGGATAGGTGAAAAAATATAAGAGTACTTAAGTCCCTCAAGATCTTTAATTAGGCTGTTGTGCTTATCTTTTATATCATTTAAATTGGCAGATTTTGCCCATGTAACATAACGCCCTGTAAGAAATTCAAACACCTCTCCTTCTTTTATTTTGCTTGATTCAGACTCTCTTGAATTAAAGCAGGTATTTTTATCACCTTCTTTAATATTTTTGTTATTATATTCTTCAATCCTTTCTCCAACTGTCTTAAAATCAAAAATTTCGGTTTTGATACTGATTATTTTTGAAGATTTTGGAGGTGGAGGTATTAAAAAACACGAATAAAAATAAAATAATGATATATATAAAAATATATTCAAAATACGTATGTCTTTTTTCATGAGACCTCTCCATTAACTTGATTTCAAAAATTTATAAAATATTTTTCATTATATCAGAAATATTTTTAAATAAAAGACAAAAGATTTTGTGGAGCATTAATTAATAACACTTTCTTACCCAAGTTTTTTGAGATATTATGTTAACCGTTAGCAATTTCGTAAAAAGTTAAGAATTTGAATACTCAATACTAAGACACCGAAGTTATTCAATCAAGTTGAAAATATTTTTTTATGATCTACAGTCAAAATACTGAGGTATGTATTATAAAACCCAGTTTTATCGAAAAAATCAAAATTTTAGAAGTCAATCAAAAAAAAATAGTAAAAACTTTAGAAGAACTTAAAAAAAGAATGGAAACATTAGAATCCAAAGTGCAAAAAAAAATAGAGTTAGATAAAACCGCAAGAAAACCTATAAACATCTACAAGCTCAAAAAACCTTAGTCTTATGATCAACGTATAGTTCTATTTATACTTTTATTCTTAATTTGAAGGCAAAATCTAAAATAAAATAACGTTAATCCTTTTTTATTCCTCCAGAAGAAGTAAAAATATCAATAAAATCGAGGCCTAATTTCATCTGTTCTAATCAGATGTCCTAAAGCCGACAAAAGTAATTAATTTTAGCAGATTTGCCTTTTAAAAAAAAGTTGTATAAAAACACAAGAGCTAGAGGAAGGATAAGCTAGTACAAATTGTTCTTTCTTCCTTTTCCATCTCTCTTTTATTTATTTAAGTATTATTTAACAAGGTTGCAACTTCTTGCGCTATTTCCTTTGCATTCTTAGCTATTTGTAATGTTAACTCCGCCACTTCTTTTATATCTGCAAGCTTTGTGTTGTTCGTAGTTTCTGTCTTTATTTTATCCAATGCTTCTTTGATTGCATTTTCTACATCAATTAGCCCATCTTTTGCTTTTACTGTAGATTTCCAAGCTATTTCTACATCAGCTTTAGTTTGTCTTATTTCATTAGAATCTGGTTCGGCTTTTTGTGTTTTTAGTTGCTCTTCTTGTTCTTTATATAGTTTTCGCATGTTTTGTTCTGCTGCTTTATTAAGGTTATATGCTTCTTTTGCAACGTTAGATGCAAGTATTGCTTTATCACTGGATTTCTTTATTTTTTCTAAATCTATTTCTGCCATTTGAGCTAAATCATGCATATTTTTTGTTGCACCTTTTACCTGACTTGCAGCAGATGAAATTAAATTAACTGCACTTATAACTGTTTCTACAACTTTATTTTCCCCATCTAATACATTTAAATTATCTGTTATATGTTTGGCTACTTGTAGTGAATTTATAGTTTGTCCTAATAACTGATTTAACTCACTTAATATACTCTGTTTTTTTGATTCGTAATCTTTTGAATTTACGCCTTCATTATCTAAATGTCCTTTTTGATTATTTAAATCAGATGTTGATGATAATTCTTGTTTATCATGAACACAAGATATTGAGAGCAATAAAAATAAACTTGACAGTAGTATTTTTATTAATTTTTCCATATTCATACTCCTATAATAAACATAACGTATTACATTATATCATATATAAGATAATAATTTATATTAAAATATAATTAATATTATTTGTCTAATTTTTATTTATCTTGGCTAACTAAGTCTAAGAAAACAATAGCGAGACACTCACGCAGCAAACCATAATCTTTTGATAACAAAGCAAACATATTTACTAATCTCTTTATCTTGTTCTATAATTCTAATAGGCATTTCTTATATTATTTCATCTGAACAACCGAAAAAATATCTTCTTTTTTAAAAGTTGCAAAAATTCACTTTTAATCAAATTATCTGCAAATAAATCATCCAAAAATTTTGAAATAAATTTATCCGTTTTGTAACTAGTCATTTGAAATATTGAGAGCTCAATCTTCTACCATAAAAGATTCATGCCTCACACCTTTTTAACAACGATTAAAAGGTGCCTAATTTTCAAAGCCAAAAATAAAAATCCAAAACTACCATCTTTGTTAATATAAGCTGGTGTTATCCCTTTGGAAATTCTCCAAATTTTTCTTTAAATTCAAGTATTTTAGATTCATACAGCATATATAAATCTTCATTTAATGCCCTGTTTTTAGCTAAATCAACATAACTTATATTGCAAAGTCACCATTTAAGATTCTAAAAGAAATATATGGAAAAAGAATTAGTCCTAAATTTTCAAGATCTAAGAAGGAAAAATATAACAATCACCTTCTTAAGGGGGTGATAAAATTTATAAAAATCACAAAAATATTTTTTAAATTATCTTATCTTCAACTATCTTCAACTAAACCT
>NZ_JAJNFB010000010.1 GCF_021043605.1 Borreliella americana | reverse complement strand
TAAAAATAATTATAAAACCAAATTAATTCTTTATCCTTACTAAGAACAATTGCACTAACACCCAAAACCTTTGTCATAACATTTATTTCTTAATTTTGACTAAAGTTTTGCAAAGCAAAAAACGACTCATTAAAATTATTAACAAAATCTTTTTTATTCAGCAAAAAATCTGTAATCAAACCACTATTTGCAATATTAAAATTGTCAAGAAGTTTTTCATTTTTGATTTTTTCTTTGAGCCGATTAGATCTTTTTTTAGCTGAATTGAGAAAAAATAAATAAACTTTTTTATTTACTACAAAAGGCTTAGACCAAGAATTTTCTTTTAATCCAAAAATAATATCATAAAAAGACTTACTATTATTAAACTCAACTAACTCCTTTAGAGCATTTGGGTAAATATTAATATTATAAGACAAATTAACAATTTCTTCTTTTAAGCTAAGCTGATATTTTTCAAGAACTTGGCTTAAATTACTAAATTTAACATCACTAAGAAAATCAGATAGCTTATTTTCTAAATAACCCTCAATAACGCTTGGTTCATAAGTTTCAATGTAATTTTTAACAGAACTAATATCACGATCTAAATTTTTATCAAAATCATGAACATTGCTAAATGCTTTATATATTTGATATTCATTTTTATTTTTAATCTTAATAGGCTTACTAAACTCACCTTCTCTTAAAGAAAAAATAGAATTTAGATCTTCTTTCTTTTCAACATTAAGATCTAAATCAAAATAATACTTATCCAAAGAAACAACACCCTTGAAATTAGCTATATCATCTGAATAAAGCTTAGCAAGTTCTTCAAATGGAGTCTTGTTTAATAGTTTATCATAAGCAGTCCGAGCATCATTCATATTTTTAAAACGAATAGACGCAAGCGATAAACGTTTAAATAAATTTAAATTTTTCTCAGCATAAGATATTACCTCTTTATTGGAAAAATCCTTATAGGAAAGAGAAAGATATGAAATATGCCTTGCTACAGTACTCATATCCTTAATCATATCAAAAATAGAATCGGGAAATATCAAATTACTATTTAAAAAAATTTTCACATTAGAAAACAATATATTTTCTACCATATCATCATAAATTTTAACTTTTTGATAATCAGAAGCTTTATTATATCTTTTAGAACTGAAATTTCCACTAGAGTCTAAATATTCTGGAGATCTAAGTAAATTTTTATTTAGCATTTCTTTAGAAATATAAAAATTATATTTTTTTACTAAGTCCAAAAAAGCAACATCTTCAACATATTTCATAAATGCCAAATACCAGGCATTATAATCTGTATTAATATTTTTAGAATTGCCCTGCAATCTAGAATAAAGATTTGAATAATAATTAACATATTGGGCAAACTTACTATCTTTTTTATAGTAAATAGGTTGACCTTTATAAGAACCAAATTTTAAACCAGATGAATGAGCATTATCAAATATCCCTGGAAGCAAAGGTGCAACAATAAATCCTAAAACAATTAAAACAAGAGCAAAAATCCCCCACATACCAACTTTTTTTTCTTTAGATTCAAGCACAACTAAATTATTTTTGACTTTTCTACTTCTTTTTCGCATAAAACAACCTTCAATAAGTAAGCATACTAATAATTTAACTACTAAATTATCACAATTGAAAAATTATTGCAATTGAAATATCTAACTTAAGATATACGCTTAAATATTATAGAGCTAAAAAAAATTACATTTCTAATATGAAAACGAATCGCTATGGATAAAAAGGAGAATGAAATCAAAAGTATATGAATATGAATCAAAACAAATTCAACCTTAATATAAATATAACTAAGGACGAACTTTTAAGATTAATAAAAATAGTTTATAACAATTTTGGAATCAATCTCAGCGAAAAAAAAAAGCTACTAATTGAAAGCAGATTATCATCCCTTCTGAAAGTTAAAGGTTTTAAAAATTTTACCGAATACATCAACTTTTTAGAAGAAAGCACTGGAAATATTCAATTGATCGAATTAATAGACAAAATATCAACAAATCATACCTACTTTTTCAGAGAGTCTAAGCATTTTGATTTTTTAAATAATAAAATATTGCCCAAACTTACTGAAAAAATATTAAACTCAGAAAACTCAGAAATTAGAATATGGTCAGCTGGCTGCTCAAGTGGAGAAGAGCCTTATACAATTGCAATGATACTAAAAGAATATATGGAACAGAATAAAGTAGATTTTAAAGTTAAAATCTTAGCAACAGACATTTCAATTAGCGTTCTAAATGAGGCTCGTGAAGGGATTTATCCTGAAGATCGCATAATAAATTTGCCCAAATATTTAAAAACTAAATATTTAAATAAACTTCAAGATGATAAATTCCAAGTTAAAGAAATTTTAAAAAAAATGGTTTACTTTAAAAAATTAAATTTAATGGATGAGAAATTTCCATTTAGCAAAAAATTTGACCTAATATTTTGCAGAAATGTCATGATCTATTTTGATGAAAAAACTAGAAACAACCTTGCCAATAAGTTCAGCTACTATCTTAAAAAGGATTCTTATCTTTTAATTGGACATTCAGAAACAATCAGAGGAAACAAAAATCTTGAATACATAATGCCTGCCACCTATAAAAAGAATTAATGCTCATGAGCATTAATTCTTTTTATAATAAATTTTATATTATGTAAAATTTATTTAGCTTAAAAGGTCTAAAAATAATACTGCTAAGTTAAGTTTACTTTTTCACCTATTCTAATAAAATAAAGCAATTCACCAATTGTTGCTACATGATCGCCTACTCTTTCTAAAAAACTATTCAAAAATAAAATATTTAAAAGATAATCCAAATTTTCAGGATTTTTTTTCATTGCATCAATAACAATACTTTTCTGCTTTGAAAATAATTTGTCTATTATATTGTCATACTTAACTATCTTTAATATTTTAGTAAAATCTCCATCAAAATATGCATCAAAAATATCAGACAACATTTCTTTAGCTGTATCGGCCATTTCTCTTAAAGGTTTAAAATATAAATTAAGAAAATCAAAATCATCCAAATCTGATTCAAGCAAAAGAACAACCTTTACAATCTTAGTAGCATGATCTGCAATCCTTTCAAGAGAACTTATTATTTTAATAATTGCTAAAATTTCTCTAAGCTCTGTAGCAACAGGATGTTCAGTCGCGATTATTCTTCCACACAAATCCTCAATATCGTATTGATAATCATCTATTATTTTTTCATCTTCATTGATTATTTTTTTAGCTAAATTTTTATCTTTAGATTCTAAAGCTATTAAAGAATCATCTATAATTTTAAGCACACATTCTTTCATATCCCAAAGATAATCTTTTATTATTTCAAGTTGTTTAGTAAGCTTTCTCCTTATCATATTATATCTCCTAAAAAAACCGCTTTAAAAATAAATATCTTATCTTGGCTCTCTCATAATAATAACTAAAAGGGTAATTATCAATAACCAATTTATAGTAATGCAAAGCCTTTAAAAAATCTTTATGCTTGCTCTCAGACTCATAAAGTTTTCCCAACAAATAACTATATTTGTCTGAAAAACTTGAATTAATATACTTAGGAAAATAAAGAGAGCTAAAATTTAAAGCAAACTCATACTCTCCCCTTGTTACTAAAAATTCAAAAATCTCAAGATAAATACTCTCAGAAAAATCAACATTCTTTTCAACTAAATATCTAGCGTTCTCCAAAACCTCTTCTTTAATATTTAATTCTATACCCAGCTTAATTAGATCAAAAACAATGCTTTGAAAATATTTGCTCTTCAATTTCAAATAATTTTCATAAGATTTTAAATAATCCCCATTTTTATAATGAATTTCTGCCTTCAATAAAATATATTTATCGTCATTGAAATTATACTTATTAAGCAAATCTATTGCTCCCTTGTAATCATTTATGTAAGACAAATTTAAAGCCCTGACAATAATCTCTTTAGAGGTTGCACGGTTAATACTATCCCTTCCAAGTTTAAGATTATTAACACTTGCAATGTTATTGTCCTGGCTAGAGCCAACACCACCGCCATGTGGAATTGCAACTTCAATCTTCTTTGTAATTTTCAAGATAATTATTTTATTAAATTCACTTAAATCTTTAACATTTTGATAACTGAAAACCAATTTAATTTTGCCTTCTTTTTTAAAAGTTTGAAAAGTAAAAACAGCACCATTTTTATAAGATTCTCCAATTAACTTAATAAAAGCTTCATTTTCAATGCTTTTAATATAAACCCAAGACTCATCTTTAAAAGAAAGCTTAAACTTTGAATTGGTATTTACATTAATATCTACCTCTCTACTACTAAAATCAAGCTCGTATGAATCGTTTTGATTTATAAAAGCTGGCTTAGAGCAAACTTCAAAAACAATGAATAGCAAACTTATATAAATCAAATATTTTCTAATCATTTGGAAATTTCTAAAATCTTATCTATTAATTTTTCATTCTCCTTTTCAATATCAACATTAAATAAATTTTCCTTTTTAATCCAAAGATCCTTGAAAAAATTCTCATCAAGAAATTTATTTTTAATCAACCCATCAACAACTAAATTCTTATTTAAATTTTCATTTAAAAAATCAGGTCTTGGAATAAAAAAATCATCCATATTTAGACATTCATTTAAATCAAAATAAAAATCTTCCATATCAACTAATTTAACCTTAGCATCTAAATTGTCTTCAACAGACTTTTGAGATTTTTCTAACATTTGCGTTGAATAAAAATAAGTAATGCCTGAAACAATAAAAATCAAAAATATTAAAATTAAAAAATACTTTCTAAAGCTAAACTTTCCATATTGCATGTTAATTTCCTTAAATCTAACTTAATTATATATTAAACACCCTGCTTTCACCATTATCAAGTGTAATACCTATCAAATTTTCACAACCTTCAGAAACATATGCATTATGAGTTATTACTAAGAGTTGGATTTTTTTTCCCAATTCTTTTAAAAGTAAGGAAAGTTTTTTACTATTCTCAAAATCAAGAGCTGCATCTATTTCATCAAGCATGCAAAAACAAGCAGGAGAATAATAATAAAGTGCAAATAAAAAAGCCATACTAACCAAAGTACTCTCGCCTCCTGAAAGCATATTATTGTTTTTGACAAACTTATTTGAAAAATTTATTCTAATCTCAACATTATCGGTATTTTCATTATAAAAAAGACTGGCGGTTCCTTTAAAAATTTTTTTAAAAAAGTAAGAAAAATTTTTATTAATCTCATCAAATGATTCTCTAAATTTTTTATAAATCTCATTTTTTATTTTTTTTTGAAGCTTTTGTAATGAATATTTTGAAAGCTCTAAATCTTCTACTTGTAAACTTACTTTTTCAAAACGATCCCTAGTTTCATCAAATTCTTTATCAATATTGAAAAATACATAATCCCCCAGATTGATTGCATCTATATCTTTGCGCAACAACTCTCTTGTTGCAAGATCTTCTTCCAATTCAAATTTATCAGACATTTTATTAGAAACATTGAAATTTTCTATTTCGCTCTTAATACTTGCATTAGAATTTAAAAGAAATTCATATTCCGTCTGTTTTTTTATATATTCATAATAATTGGTTTTTTTAAATGATTTTAAAAAAACCAAGGAACTAAAATCTTTCTCCTTGAAAGGTTCGCCACTAAATTTTGAAGAACCAATAAGATTACTTAAATTAAGCTGAATATCACTCTTTTCTAAATTTAAATTTTCAAGCTTTAAATACAAATCTTTAAGCTCTTCATCAAGGCTATTCTTAGATTCAAATAAAAATTCCAAATTGCCATCTATAAGTTTAATTTCATCCAAATTTTTAAATTTAGAAAGCTCTATATACTCAAGCTCACCTAATACATCATTTAATTGAAGGGTTTTTTCTTCAATTAATCTCTCAATATTTGTTATCTCTTTAGCAAGATTTGATTTTAAAGCATTTTTTTCGAGCAAAAATTTTTTCAAATTAACATTTTGATCGAAAATAGGCTCAATTTTGTCCCTTAATAAAGCCAAAAGATTCTCATCTTTGCTTATATACTTGATTAAATTTACTCTAATCTCTTTAATATATTTTATACTCAATGATTCTTCAAAAAGTTTAAGAGAGTCTAATATATTCTCTTTTAATAAAACAAACTCTTCTGATTTGGCACTCTTTAATACAGATAAAATTAAATCAACAAGCTCAAAAAAACTTTTAGTATACCTATTAATCTCGTCACTTAAAGAAAAAAATTCATTTTTCTTTTCTTTAAGTAAACTATTTAATTGATATAAATTGCTATTTATAGAATTTTTTTTCTCTTCAGATTCAGATTTGCTCTTAGCAAACTTATCTTCTAAATTAATCTTTAATGTCTTTTCTTGCTCTAATTTTTGAATTTTAATTTCTAGTCCAAGAATTTTAGACTTCACAAGCTCAAGATCTTTTTCTAATGCTTGAATATTGTTAATGACATTTTTTTCTCTAAATGAATAAAATTCTAACTTCTCCTTAAAACTAGAAGACAAAAATTTAGTCAAACCGTCTAAATTTAATTTGCTCTTCAAGATATTAAGCTCAAAATTAATATTGAAAAGCTTTTTTAACGTTATTGTTTTTTCTAAAGCTTCTAATTTTTGACTTAAATCTTGATGTTTTTTTCTCAAAAGGTAAACATTTTTTATGTTATCGTACTTTTGCCTTAAATTTTCTTGCAGAGACAACAAAGATGATAAATTTTGATTAGATTGCTTGAAATTTTTTAAAGCCTCTTCTTCTTCAATTTTTAAAATATCTATTCCGCTTGCCTGTTCAATTAAAGATTTAAGATTTACATTTCTTTCCAAAGAAATGTCTTCAACCCTACCTTGATTTATAAACATATACGGCGACTTTTTAAACTTAAAACTATTCAAAAGTCTATTATAATCTTGAAAATTCAAAATTTTATTATTAAAATAATACTCACTTGAACCATCCTTATAAAGACGCCTGCGAATATAAAAATCTCCTTCAAATTCCTTTAAAGTCAATTCTTCAGAGTTAATGTTGCTAAAAAAAAGAGTTATTTCTGCAAAATTTGATTTTCCTAGTTTTGAAACAGAAATTAAATCAGAAATATCTTTAACCCTTAAAAATTTTAAATTATCTTCTCCCATACAAAAACGTACAGCATCAACAAGATTGCTCTTTCCACATCCATTAGGACCCACAATAAAACTTAAATTTTCACCTATTTCAAACTCTTGTCTATTTAAAAAAGATTTAAACCCTAAAAGCATTATTTTTTTTAAAACCAAACTAACTCCCAATTAAAATTAAAAACCAATTACTGATAAATCTACAATTTCATATTATAATAAATAAAAATATTTTTAAAAAAGGTCAATTATGATTTGCGGAATAGATGAAGTTGGAAGAGGTTGCATTTTTGGGCCCATTCTAAGCGCTGCTGTAGTTTTCAAAAAAAAACTTAGCTTTATAAAAGAATTGGATGACTCTAAAAAACTAAAAAAAGAAAAAAGAGAATACCTATCCTCATTAATACTTGAAAACTCGTATTATGCATTTGCTGAAATTTCAAATATAATAATAGAAAAAATAAACATTCACAACGCATCCCTTCTTGCAATGCAAACTGCATACGAAAACCTAAAATTAAATTGTAGCCTAGTACTTGTAGATGGCAAATTTGTCCCCAAAATAACAGCAAAAAATGTTAAAGCAATAATTAAAGGAGATTCAATAATAGACGAAATAAAAGCTGCTTCAATTATTGCCAAGGTCAAAAGAGACAAACTAATGGATGAATACGATAAAATTTATCCATTATATTTACTCAAGAAAAATAAAGGATACCCCACAAAAGAACATAAAAATGCAATAAAGAAATATGGGGTTTTAAGCCTTCACAGGAAAAATTTTAAACTAATTTAATTTAAAAAAATAAAGAATAATAAAATTTAATAATCCTTCTTTTTAAATCGCCCGCCTGATAAATGAGATTTCTTATCAAACCTAGAATCGTCTAATTTAGATCTCTCTCCATATTCACCATACCTTTTATTATGCCTTGCAGAAGAACTACCGAGCTCTGTAGATACTTTCTGCTTAATAACCGCTATTGCCTTAAGCAAATTGGATTCAAACTCACTTATATTTTCTTCATATACAAAAATAGAATGTCTTTCAAAATCTCCACTTGGATTTCTTTTGCTCTCTACAATATTTAAAAAATAATCTCCTTTTCTATTTTCCTTGACATTAAAAAAATAAGTTCTCTCAGACTCTGTAAATAGCTTCTCAGAGTATACTTCCCCTCTCTCTCCCATCAATTTCCTCCACACAAGTTTTTATACTTGACTACATTTAAGTTAAATTAATTGTACTTATTTAAAAAAAAAATTACTAGCCAAAAATAACATTACAATAAATCTTATTGACATAAATTGATTTTTTTTATATAAGTAAATTATTGTATTGCGTCCTTCGTATAATGGCTATTACCTTAGCCTTCCAAGCTAATGATGTCGGTTCGATTCCGATAGGACGCTTAAAATAATGACAGTACACTTTTCAAGCTTGGCAATGCTTATTAAAAATGAGAATTATATTTAAAGAATAAAAGAATGAAATAAATGGAGATGGCGGGAATTGAACCCGCGTCCTAAAAACAATACTATAAGCTTCTACAAGCTTATCTAGCATTTTA
Source organism: Borreliella americana (assembly GCF_021043605.1). Classification (GTDB taxonomy): domain Bacteria; phylum Spirochaetota; class Spirochaetia; order Borreliales; family Borreliaceae; genus Borreliella; species Borreliella americana. The sequence continues at coordinate 34,022 of NZ_JAJNFB010000010.1, read as the reverse complement.
TTAAGCAATATGGTTTGGAAATGCTAGCAAACCGCCAAATCGCTCTCAAGTATAAAAGTCCCTAAAAATCAACTTGAAAAATTTTTAAGCAAGCTTCGATGTCAAAAAGAGTATAAGCGAACCTCAAAGCCAAATTCAACAAAACTCCCTGCTAACTTAAGCAGCCATTACAAGATTTGAGCTTGTAAAGTTATTATTTTTTGCATTTATTTGTAGAAGTTTTAAGAGATTCCCTCTGCCTGCAACTTATAATATTAACATCTTTAGTCAAATCCAAAACATCCCCTCATATAAAAGCCACTATAGCATAATTTTAAGAAAACAACAATGCTTAAAGTCTTATTTGAAAAAACTAAGCTAAAATTTTATAATAGTAAATCCAATATTAGTAAAAGGTAATTTTATGTTTAATGAAATTTTGTGGGTTTTTATGCTAATTACTACTTATTCATTTTTGATTATTGTATCCTTTTTTTTTAAAAAAAACGGATTATTTGCATGGGTTGCAGTAGCAATTATTATAGCAAACATTCAAGTTTTAAAACAAATTACAATATTTGGAATTAATGCTACATTGGGCAACATTATTTATGCATCATCATACATTGCAACAGACATTCTCTCAGAATTTTATGGGAAAAAAACTTCAAAAAAAGCCGTTTACATTGGATTTATCAGCTTTATTGTCTTTGCAGTATTAACAAATGCACAAATACACTTTATGTCAAATAGAACTCAAGAAAATTTTAAAAGTTTAGAAAACATTTTCTCTTCAATACCAGCTTTGCTATTAGCATCTCTTGTTGCATACCTAGTATCCCAATTAAACGATGTTTATCTATATCAGCTTATTAAAAAAAAATTTCCTAAATTTTTATTTTTCAGAACCAATGGATCAACATTAATAAGTGGCTTAATAGATACAACAATTTTTGTAGGCATAGCAACATATTTTAAAGTATTTCCAAGGCAAGCTTTCCTAGATATAGTAATTTCCACATACCTAATTAAAGGTCTAGCAGGAATTTTGGGAACACCTTTTATATATTTTTTTGTAAAATATATAAAGCTTCAAAAATGAAAAAGTTAATTTGCATAAATAAAAAACTTTATCTAAGATAATTAATCTGGTACAATTAAATGTTATGAATAAAGATATGTTTGATTTAAGCTTGTGGATAGGAATGGTTCTATTTACATATGCAACATTGGGAATTCTTTACCGATTTTTTGGAAAATCTGGGCTTTTTTGTTTCAATGCAATTATTTCAACAATGTCAAATATTATAATATTAAGAAATTTAAAAACATTTGGAATGTTATTAAATTTATCAGGTATTACCTTTTTATCGGCATTATTCTCTTTAAACTTAATGGTAGAAAAATACAGCAAAAAAGAAGCAACAAAATCTGTTATATTGAGCCTTTTGTTAAACATAACTTTTACAATTATGATTAATTTTATGATACTATTTAATCGTAATAAATTAGACACCGCAGATATTCATTTTAAAATACTGTTTAATAACTGTACATATATTTTAACAATATTAATTGGAACTTATGTGTTTTTTTTATCCCAATATATAAACATCTTACTATATAATTATTTTAAGCAAATAAAAATAAAATCTTTGTGGATCATTATTCATCCTCTATCAAGACTAATTTCTGGATATATAGCTAATTTGCTAGTTTCAATAGCTATAAACACAATACTTAAATTTTATCCTGAAACAAAAAATATCGAACTTATAAAAGGTTCCCTAATTATTACATTAATAATAATTTCAATCGATACCATTTTTTACCTATTTCTAAATTCTTGGAAAAAAATAAGAGAGGCTTAAGAATTAATAAGATTTTCAATAAATTGATAATTTTTAACAACTTGTCTATAATATTTTAATCTCAAATTTGATTTCTCAACTTCATTTAGCAAGTAATCAATGCTGCTTTTTCTTAAGCGAATCAACAAAGAATATATAACTATCGAAACAGCCACAGAAATATTATAACTTTGAGTAAATCCATACATAGGGATTTTTACATATAAATCGGCAACTTCTAAAACTTCTGCACTAAGCCCTGTTAGTTCTGTGCCAAAAAATATCGCCATTTTATTGTTAATTGGAAAATTTTCAAGATTTATTGATTTTTCATTCAAAGATGTGGCCACTATTTTATATCCATCAGACCTTAATCTATCAATTGCAAAAGTAGCATTTTTATATTTATTTAAATTTATCCATTGTGAAGATCCTAAAGTAACATCTGGATTTAAAGTATACTTATTCTTTTTTTCAATAACATGAACATCACTAAGTCCTAAAATTTCACCCGTTCTAATAGTAGCGCTTGCATTCTGAGACTGAAAAATGTCTTCTAATGCAAATGTTAAATAATTAGTGCGAAGACTTAATACTTTCTCAATCCTAGCTTTTTTTTCATCTGTAATAAATTTAGATAAAACACCTATTCTTTTTAATACATCATCATCCATAATAAAAATTAAATTTCAAAAATAACAAAATTGTTTTCTTTAATATATTTCAAATTACAAACTATTTCTTATATAATACAAAAATGAAAGTAAAAATTGAAGAATCTTGGAAAGAAGTTTTAAATAATGAATTTAACAAAGAGTACTTTAAAAAGCTTGTGAGATTTATAAAACATGAATATAAAACAAAAAATGGAAAAATATTTCCTCCTCCAAGACTTATATTCAATGCTTTTAATTCTTTACCATTTAAAGATATAAAAGTGGTAATAATTGGACAAGATCCATACCATGGAAAAAATCAAGCAAATGGACTTGCTTTTTCTGTAGATTCAAAAATCAAAATTCCACCGTCTTTACAAAACATATTTAAAGAAATAGAAAAAAGTTTAAAAATAAAAACCATCCCAAATGGAGATTTGAAAAGATGGGCAATTCAAGGTGTATTTCTGATAAATACAATCTTAACAGTCGAAGAAGGCAAGCCTTCTTCTCACAAAGCCATTGGATGGGAAATTTTTACAGATGAAGTAATAAAAATAATCTCTAAAAATTTGAAAAACATTGTGTTTATGCTTTGGGGCAATTTAGCAAGAAGCAAAAAAGGGCTAATTAACCCAACAAAGCATCTAATTCTTGAAACAAGTCATCCATCGCCATATTCAGCAAACAATGGATTTTTAGGATCAAATCATTTTAGCAGCGCTTTAGATTATTTAAAAAAACACAATAGAAATATAATAAACTTTCAATAAAATTAACAAATTTAATAATGGTTAGATTTAAAATTTCTTTATGTAAAAACTCTACTTAAATACTACTCTTAGCATAAACAACGATAACCAATTTAAATCATTTCTCTTTCAAATTGTTTTCTTTAATTTCATTAATGTTGGTATCTGATTTATTATTATTCTCATCATCCCAGAAAGTTGAACTATTCTTGTTTTTAGTCTTTATATCATTTAGAAAGCTATCATCTGCTCTTCTAGTGTTTAGAAAAGATAACAAAACTACAAAGATAAAAAAGAGTGCTATAAAAAATCCAGTAATCTTTACAGCAACACTTGAAGACTTTGCCCCAAAAATAGAAGAACTACCACCCCCAAAAACACCACCTATTCCATCGCCCTGCTCATCTTGAATTAAAACCAAAAGAATAATAAAAATTGAAACAATAACAAAAATTATAAAAATAAAAAATCTAACTAAATCCAAAACAAACCTCTCTTTAACTAAAGAACATTATTAATTATAGATAAAAAAGATTCGGCCTTTAAAGATGCTCCACCTATTAGTGCACCATCAATATTGGACTCATTCATAAGCTCTTTTACATTGCTTGAATTAACAGAGCCCCCATACTGAATTATAATATTGTCTGAAGCTGACTTTGAATAAAGCTTCATAATCTCAAGTCTAATTGCCTTATGAACTGTTTCTGCTTCCTCTTTAGTTGCGGTTTTACCCGTTCCAATTGCCCAAACAGGTTCATAAGCTAAAATTATCCTTTTAATATCTGATTCAGAAACACAATTTAACCCATTTTTAACCTGATTTAAAACAACGTCTAAAGTTTTCCCAGAATCTCTCTCATCAAGAGTTTCTCCAACACAAAGAATTAAATATTTAAAAGGATGCTTAAGTCCTGCAAGAATCTTTTTATTTATTATTTCATCTGTTTCTGATAAATACAATCTACATTCAGAATGACCAAGTATAACATATTCTACTCCAAATTCCAAAAGCATTGAAGGTGATATTTCACTTGTCCTTGCTCCACTTTCCATATAAGACATATTTTGAGCACCAAGGAGAATATTACTATCCTTAATACATTCTGAAACCTTAGATAAAGCCGTAAATGGAGGAGTTATCATTATTACAACATCATCTTTTAAAGTCTTAACCTTAGTTGCAATTTCTTTTGCAACAATAGAAGCTTCTGCACTTGTATAATGCATTTTCCAATTTCCCGCTAAAAATGTTTTTCTCATTTTAATTCTCCAAAACCTTAATACCCGGCAAAATTTTTCCTTCAAGATATTCAAGTGATGCGCCACCACCTGTTGAAACATGAGTAATTTTATCAGATAAATTAAATTTATTAACAGCTGCAACAGAATCTCCACCACCAACAACAGTTAAACCTGAGCAAGATGCTACCATTTCGGCAACCTGAGCAGTTCCTTTTGAAAATAAATCAAATTCAAACACACCAAGAGGGCCATTCCAAATTATAGTTTTGGCAGTTTTTACAACCATTTCAATTTCTTTTAAAGTCTTAGCTCCAATATCCATACCAATCTTGTTTTCAGGAATATTAAAGGAATCAATATACTCAGGAGTTGCATTTTTATTAAAATCACCAGCCACAATATGATCAAGCGGCAAAATTACTTTAACGCCCAGCTCTTTTGCTTTCCTTAAGAAAGAAGATGCTATATCAATATACTCGTCCTCTAAAAGAGATTTACCTATAGAATATCCTTCGGAATGCAAAAAAGTATAAGCCATTCCACCACCAATCACAACTACATTTGACTTTGACAAAAGTGATTCTAGTACCGCAATCTTTGAAGAAACCTTGGAACCACCAATAATTGAAACAAATGGCCTTTCGGGATTTTTCAATATTCCACCAAGAAATTTATCTTCTTTTTCCATTAAAAATCCACCAACAGACGGCAAATAATCGGCAACCCCTACAGTTGAAGCATGACCTCTATGAGCTGCACCAAAGGCATCATTTACAAAAACATCTCCATTCTCAGAAAGTTTTTTTGCAAAATTTATATCATTTTTCTCTTCTTCTGCATAATACCTTACATTTTCAAGCAATACAACATCCCCATCCTTCATTTGCAAGGTACTATTTACAATTTCACTTCCAATACAATCAGAAAGCATCTTGACACCTTGGCCTAAAAGCTCTGACAATCTATTGGCAACCGGTTTAAGAGAATATTTAGGATTTTTCTTTCCCTCTGGTCTACCCAAATGACTTACAAGTACAATCCTGGCTCCTCTTTCTTTGAGATACTCTATTGTAGACAATGCGGCCCTAATTCTAGTATCATCGCTAATGTTCCCCTCTTTTAGGGGAACATTAAAATCACATCTTACTAAAGCTCGCTTGCCCGCAAAGCTACTAAAGTCTTTTACTGTTTTTATTGACATTTTATTACCTCAAGCCTACTTATTTTACCAATTTTTGAGCAAGGTCAACCACTCTTGTAGAATATCCAAACTCATTGTCATACCATGACAACACCTTTGAAAATCCATTTTCAAGAACCATTGTTTCAAGACCATCAACAATAGAAGAATGAGAATTCCCCTTTATATCTGAAGATACAATTGGATCTTCCGTGTACCCCAAAATGCCTTTAAGCTCAGATGTTTCTGATGCCTTCTTGAGGACAGAATTAATTTCTTCTTTTGTAACATTTTTTTTCTTGAGTTGAACTGTAAGATCAACAATTGAACCTGTTGGCACAGGCACCCTCATTGAAGTCCCATTCAACTTACCCTTAAGTTCAGGCAAAACAAGTCCAACTGCTTTTGCAGCACCAGTTGAAGTTGGAATAATAGAAAGTGCAGCAGCTCTTGCTCGTCTAAGATCGGAATGAGGAAGATCCAAAATTCTTTGATCATTAGTATAAGCATGAACTGTTGTCATAAGTCCTTGTTCAATTCCAAATGATTCATGAAGTACTTTTGCAAGAGGAGCCAAGCAATTGGTTGTACATGAAGCATTTGACACAGCCTTTAAATCAGAATTAATATCGTGATCATTTACACCAAGAACTATTGTTTTAATCTCGTCTTTAGCAGGAACTGTTAAAATAACTTTCTTAGCACCAGCATGATTCACATGATCAAGATATCCCCCTTTATCACTAGTTGCTGATGAAAAAACACCTGTTGACTCAATCACAACATCAATTCCAAGCTTTGCCCAAGGAAGATTTTTTGGGTCTCTCTCAGCAATAATTTTTATTTCTCTTCCATCCACAACAATAGCACCATCTCTTGACTCAACTTTTTTATTATATACTCCAAAAGTCGAATCATACTTTAAAAGATGTGCAAGAGTTTTAGGATCTGTTAAATCATTTATTGCTACAATATCAATTCCTCTTTCAAAAGCAATCTTAAAAACATTTCTACCAATACGCCCAAAGCCATTAATAGCCAATTTCATACAAAATCCTCCAATTTTTTTGATTTTATTCTTACTAGAATTATTAAATCACAAATTAATAACAAGTGTCAAACTATCTTTTTATAAGCACAGTGGCTCCTTCTTGAATATAATCCTTTAAAAAGGTAGAAGATTTTATAGTGCCTCTAGAAATATAATCACTTATATCCTCAATTAAAATTTCTCCTAAAATATCTGATTTTTTGTAAACAATAAAACCAGAATCTCTAGTATCACTATTTAAAGCACCTTCTTTAAGAATTAAAAAAACATCGCCTTTTACAACATCGCTTACTTGACCAAGATTAATAAGAGCATCGTCATTTTTAATTTGAAGAATCTTTCCTTTTTTGGGTAAATAATCATGAAAATCTTTTGAAAGAGAATTTAAAGCATTGCTTAAATAATTAATACCCCCCACATCATAAGAGAAAGAAACAACTTTGATCCCTGTTTTACCTGAAAAAATATCCACTACCAAAGTGGCTGTATTTTTTAAAATATCTGCCTTAAAATCAAAAATTAAAAATAAATCCAAATTATTATTCCTTGAATAAGAAAACCCTTCGGAAAAATTATTAATCAGATAATCTCTATTTTTATTGTAATCAAAGTTATAATTAACTATTTCCATATTTAAATTGCGTTCAAGCACCCTTTCAGCATATCTTAATATTAAATCATTTGCCCCAAAAAACTTATTTTCACTTTGAGTAAAAATAGCCATTTTATAAACCACTCTGTCATCGTAAAGCTTATTAAAATCAGCAATACTTTTATATCCATATTTATAAAATAAAGACTTTCTAACATCAAAAGACACAACATCATAAAAATCTAAAATTCTAGAATCAGTAGAATTTCGCTGTTTTACTAAATAAAAAAGCTGCTCATAAGCCATAATATCTAAATTCACAAGCTTGTATATTTTTGAAAGCAAAAACCTAGCACTATCATTATCAGGCCAAATATCAACAGCATTTTTTGCATTAAACAATGCTTTATTTAAATTTAAAGCTTTAAAAGCTTTAAGTCCCTCATTTTCATAATGTTTAGAAATTTTAACATTGGAATTATTTTTCAAAAAATTTCTAAAATTAGATGCGAAAAAACTCTCCTCAAGAGCAATATTATAAAATTCTAAATCTTTTTTAAGATTTTTAGCTCGCTCCAAATTTAAAATAGCTTTTTCAATATCTCCAAATTTTAAATAAGAATATCCCAATAAATAATAAAGCTCATCAGAATCTTTATTAACCAAAATAGCTTTCTGCAATGCCTCTATTGCATCCTCATATTTAAATTCATGCAAATAAACAAGCGCAAGCAGTCGATACGCATCAACAACTCCAAAATCTTTGTAAGAGCTTTCAATTAAGGCCAAATAATTTAAAGCATACTTTTCAGCAAGCCCTAAATTATTAATACTAATATAAAATTCAGCTACTCTTTTATGAAAATCTGGAAAAGATAAAAAATTCACCCTGACTTTATTTATCAAATGCCTAATTTTGTCATGCATTCCTAGCCTTTGATAAATATCCATAAGATGTTCAAAAGCACTATAATTATTTTGACTATAATCAAGAATAGATAAATAATAATTAGCCGCGGCTATAAATAATCCATTTTTTTCAAAAATTGAAGCAAGTCCAACCAAAGCATCAATATTATTCCTTTGTTTAACTAAAACCTCAGAATAGATTTTTTTTGCTTGATCAATTTTATCATTTTTTAACAATATATTTGCGTAAAGAATTTTATACTCAGTGTCTTCATTAGACATTTTAGCGGCTTTCTCTATGAAAAATTGTGCTTGAGTATATATCTTAAGGGAATAGTAAATTGATGCAATAAATTTATAAGCTTCATAATAATTGGGATTAATTTTTATAGCCTCAACAAGTTCATCAATAGCATCATAATACCTTTTAGATAAATAATACTCATGGGCCTTTTGATAATGTCCTAATGCTGTAGTATCACTTCCTAATAGAGCGCTAAAATTAAAAAGGAATAAAATTAAAAACCAATTAAAATTCATAAACCTTCCTTCTCGGAAATCTTTATCACCTTAATATTTCTTTGATGCATATTTTTAATTGAAAAAACTAAATTGTTATACTCTACCTTTTCATTTTTCAAAGGAATCCTCCCAAAAAGATCATAAACAAAACCACCAAGAGTATCAAAGTCTCCATTTGGCAAATTTAAATTAAGTTTCTCATTTAAATCCTCTATTAAAATTCTTGCATCACAAAGATAAGATCCATCATCAAGACGAACTATTTCATCAAGTTCGTTGTCAAATTCATCTTGAATGTCACCTACTATCTCTTCAAGAATATCTTCAAGTGTTACAAGCCCCGAAACCCCACCATACTCATCAACCACAATTGCAATATGAACATGATTTTCTTGAAATTCTTTTAAAAGAGAGTCTGTTTTTTTGCTTTCGGGAACAAACATAACTTTTCGCATAATATCTTTTAAGTCTATTTCGTAAAAATCTTTTTTACACATGTGCAATAGTATGTCTCTTGTATGGATTATCCCAACAATATTGTCAATGGTACCATGATACACAGGAAATCTTGAATGACTGCTAGATGTTACAACCCTTAAAAGCTCGTCCTTGCTCTTAGCATAATCAACAAATATAACCCCTATCCTGGGAATCATAATCTCTTTTACAATAGTTTCTTTAAGCGCATTGAAATTTTTTATCAAAGAAGTTTCAATATTCGACTTATCTTCAAGATCATTTTCTGGGCTTCCTTTTTTCTTCTTTTTGTTTTTAAAATTAAAAAATCCCAACATCTAAAATACCCTTTTATTTTCTCTTAAGATATTTTCTTGAAGAATCAACATACCTTCCTTTTGAAAATCATTAGTTTCATGTTTATATCCCATTAAATGCAAAATTCCATGAATAGTAACACGTTGAAGTTCTTCATAAATTTCAACATTAAACTCTTGAGCACTAAATTTTAAATATTCAAAAGATATTACAAGATCTCCTTGTATTTTATAATTTATACCATCAACCAAATCTTCGTTAAGTTCATTGTGTTCATTATAATTAAAAGAGAGAACATCGGTTGGCTCATCCTTGTTTCTAAATTTATTATTCAATTCTTGTATATAAGCATTATCACAAAGAATAACTGAAAATTCAAAATCGCTAATAGAAAGAGCATTCAAAACAGACAAAATAAAATCATAAAAAATACTAAGATGTTCAAATTGAATATTTTCTACCAATAAATTCAAATCAGATTTGGACAAATTAAATATACCCTAAAATAATCCATATATAACTTACAAAATAAATTAATTGCTATAGCAATTAATTTATTTTATTTTTCAAACTAAAAACCAAAAAAATCTTTAATTATGTTTTCAAAAGCATCTTCTTGTAAAAAACCAACAGAAACCTTTGGCTTGCCATCAACAGGAATAAAAAGAATAGTTGGAAGACTTTGCACTCCAATCGCAGAAGAAATATTTTGTTCCTTGTCTGTATCTACTTTGTAAAAATCAATGCTATTTTCGTACTTTTTAGAAAGTTTTTCAAAAATCGGAGAAAGCATTTTACATGGACCACACCAATTGGCATAAAAATCAATTATTGCGGGCCTATCACCTCTAAAACTCCACTCTTTATTATTTTTATAATCAAAAACTTTAACAACAAAATCTTCTTCGGTTAAAGAAATAGCCATATATTTTACATGCCCCCCTATCGACTTAAAATTATATCACAAATACAATATTAACAATAAGGAATTATAAGAAATGAATCTAATGTTAATAACCTTTAATGAATTTAAAACAGGAATTTCACTCAATGATACCAGGGCAGAACATCTTGTTAAAATCCTAAAATTAAAAGATAATGAAAAATTTAAATTTGGTATTCTTGGGGAAAAAAACATTTACCATTGCATTTACAAAAAAGATAAAAAACTATTTTTCAAGAAAATCTTTAAAATATCCGAATCTAATAAACTTAAAAAATTATATGTACTAATTGGAATTATAAGGCCAATTGTTGCCAAAAGAATCATAAAAGAACTTGCTAGCATTGGAATATACAAAATAATTTTTTTTAACACTGAGCTTACTGAAAAATCATATTTAAATTCTAAAATCTTTAAAAACAATGATTACGAAAAACATTTAATAGACGGAGCAATGCAAGGAGAAGTAACGTACTTACCAGAAATCAAAATTATGAAAAATTTGAAAGATAGCCTTAAATACATTAAACAAGAAAATTTTGAAATAAAAATATTGCTTGAAAAAAATAGTACAAAAAATTTAATTGATATAGAACAAATAAAAAATGCGGCCATTATCGTGGGGCCTGAGAGAGGATTTACAGAAAAAGAAAAACAATTGATAGCACAATATAATTTCTGCTCTTACAGTATATCCTCAAACACCATAAGAACAGAAACAGCTACAATTGCTGCATCTATTATTACAGCATCAAAACTAATTAATATGTGATTTTATATTAGAAATTTTTTTATCATTTTAAATCAATTCGTTTGAGCACAATTAATTTATAACTGTTTGATTGATTAGCTTATCATAAATATAAAGCTCAACAGTAGAACCCTTGTTAACCTCATAGGGCAATTTAATCAATCCTCCTTTTGATTTAAAAGAATAAATCAAGGAATTTTTGCCATCCAAGCCTTTTAACCTAACAGATATATCAACATAAGATGGATGTTGTCTTAATTTATAAGTCAAAATTCCAAAAACAATTTTATTGTCAACTTTGGGCTTTGCAATAGTAATTAAAATTTTATCTGATTCATTTATTTTGGTCCCAGGCGGAATAGACTGAGAAATAATATTTCCAAAATCTCCAGTATTTGCCAAATCAATGTCAAAGCTAATACTATCACTTAAAAGAGAAGCAATCACATCTTTATAATAAATTCCAATATAATTTTTAACATGTTTATCCAAACGATCTTTACCCTTACTAATTAAAAATTGAAGATCCGTTAAACTTGATATTTGACTACCCGGTGATGGATTTTGACGAATTATTATACCTTTTGGCAATTCACTCTCAACCTCAATAGGTTTAACAATATGGTAAAGTAATTTAGAATTGTCAAAAGAATTGGCCTTTAAATTAGTAATAACATCGTCAATGTTTTTACCAATAAAACTATCAACTCTGTTTATTATAGCCCCCTTGCTAATGAAAATTATAACCTTATTACCATGTCTTAAAACGGTTCCTGGTTTTGGGCCTTGATCTATTACTTTTCCTTTATCAAGAGCACTTGAAGAAAATTTAAATTCAATGTGCGGAATCAGCTCTTTTCTCTGCAATTCAAGAACAGCATCCTCAATAGTAAGAGAATAAAGATTCGGAACAACTGTAATCTCGTTATTTTCTAAAACCATAAAGAAAATTGCAAAAGAAACAATTAAAGATCCAAAAATAACTAAAAGCAATGCCTTAATTGTAATTTTAGGTAAAATCAAAATTTCATTATTACAATTTTTGTCGCTCTGAGTCAGATCTAATTTATTTTTAAACAATCCCTCTTCATTAAAAAATTTATTTTCTAGATTGTCATTATTATTAAAACTAATATATCCCTCCTATTCTATTGAAGAAAACACCTTCCCTATTAGATGCCTATTCCCATTATAAAAAGACTTAAAACCCAAAACCTTTCTTCCAGGTCTTTGAACTTCTAAAAGCAAAAGAATTCCTTTTCCGGTATTAACAAGCAATCCTTTTTCGGAATTAAAATCAACAATTTCTCCTACTTTTTTCCCCTTATATAAATCTACATCCAAAAAATCGGCACGATGAAAAATAATGTTGCTACAATCAAGCCTAGCTCTTACAAGCGGCCAAGGATTGCACGCATTAATTTTGTTTTTAATTTCAAATGCACTTAATTTAAAATCTATAAATCCAGTTTCTTTTTTTAAAAAAGAACAAAAAGTAGCTTCGCTTGATTTTTGAGGAATTCCTAAAAACCCCTTGCTAATTTTTTCCAAAGCTTCTAGAACAAGGGTTGGACTAAGACTTGATACAAGTTTTGAAATATCATGGCTTGTATCATAAGATCTTATTTTAAAATTTTTTTGCACTAAAATATTACCACTATCCATTTCCAAAGCCATACTCTGAATAGTAACACCGCCAACACAATCACCATTTAAAATTGCAGATTGAATCGGAGAAACACCTCTATATTTGGGCAAAAGAGAAGGATGAACATTAATACACCCCTTTGGGAAAAGATCTAAAAATTCTTTTTTAAAAATCTTGCCATAAGAAAAAACTAACATTAAATCCGGATTCAAACCCCTAACTAAATTTAATGTATTATCATCAATAATCAAGGGATCTAGAACTTTAATATTTCTAGCAATAGCCTCTGCCTTTATTACATTTTGACTTAACTTTTGTCCCCTACCCTTAGGTTTATCGGGTAAAGTCAAAACTCCCACTACCTCATAATGCCTTGCAACTTCCTTGAAAACTTCTAAAGCAATAGAAGAAGAGCTTACAAAAAATATTTTCATTTTGCCTTAAGACCTATTTCTCTCATATAAGGCTTTAACAATTTATTTTTTAACTTTTCTTCGTAATAATCAATAAAAAGAACTCCATTTAAATGATCCATTTCATGCTGAATAATTCTTGCCAAAAAATCAGAATTTTCTATAGTAAAAGATTTTCCATTCTCGTCATGAAAATTTACCACAACAGACTTAGGCCTCATTAAATCATAATAAACTCCTGGTATACTTAAACACCCTTCTTTGTAAGAGCTAAGCTCATAAGAAGTCTCTACGATTGAAGGATTAATAAAAACTAAAGGTTTTGCCATTTTATTTTCTCTAACTACAAAAAGCGCTAAATCAAGGCCCACCTGAGGAGCAGCAAGTCCAACTCCACCGCAAGTATCCATCAATTCTATCATATTTTTAGCATAATCTTTAATCTTATTGTCAATATTTTCGATTTGTTTTGTCTTAACACGAAGCAAATCATTAGGATAAAATACCATTTTCATAAAAACTCATCCCCCTTTTAAACAAAAAAGATACTTATTTTATTTTCCCAAAAAGCTTCCATTCCTCATTTCCCAATAATGAAAAATAAATATTACCAATCCTAGACTTAGGAATAGCATAAAGCTTGCTTTCATTAATATCTTTAAAAACTAAAAATTCTTTAAGATCTGTATCAAAAAGAACAAGCTTTCTGTCCTTACCATTAAACTTTAATCGCCAATCGCCTTTTAATGTTTTGTAAAAAAAGGTTCTCCCATCAGCAGTATTAATTTCATAATCTTTTTGTTTTTTTAAAACACTTGTTGATTTTATAGCTCCCATAACATAGCTTAAAAAATCTTTATCAAATTGAACACTACTCAAAACAGCTCCCACATAAACTGCCTTTATTTGCTCATTCTTAGAATCTACAAAAAAAATAGTTGGACTTTTTTGTAGATTAATTTTATTAAAAATTTCATTATCCTTATCAATAACTAAAAAAACACTTTTTCTAGATACCCTGTGAATAATTTCATCACTTGTAAAAGAGTTTAAAAAATCTTTTATTAAATTTTCTTTAATATCTCTGCCAACCAAAATTAAAACATTTTTATCTAATTTTTGAGCTTTTTTAATTGCAATCTCATAAGAACTCTCAAAAATAATATCTCCCGGCGGCAAAGAAAACAAATTTGAAAATCCTTGATTTAAAATCATTAAAAATGCAATTATAAATCTCATATTTTACTTGTTAGCTTTGCTAAAAATTCCAACTCTCCTTCATCATCAAAACGCTCTTTTAAGGTTAAAAAAACACATTCATGATAATAATTGATATAATTTAACTCATCTTCTGAAAGCATTTCTTTTACTATTAATTCTTTTTCAAAAGGAACAAGAGTTAAATTCTCAAACTCTAAAAAAGCTCCAAAGTCATTTGTAAAAGCTTGTCTTACAAAAACTAAATTCTCAATTCTTATTCCATAACTAAATGTTCGATAAAGACCAGGTTCAATTGAAACCACTTCAGAGCCTTTAAAAAGATAATTAGAATTGGGACTAATAGAAACTGGAAGTTCATGAACATTGAGAAAAAACCCAACACCATGCCCAGTGCCATGAATAAAATTCAATTCATTTTTTAAAAGCGGCAATCTACAAATTCCATCAAGAAAAGCTCCAGAAGATCCATATGGAAACTTTAAAGAAGAAAGGCTAATAAAAGCCTTAAGAACCAAAGTATAGTCGCGCTTTTCTTTATCAGAAGCATCGCCTATTAAAAAAACCCTTGTAACGTCTGTTGTGCCAAGTCCAAAATATGAGCCCCCAGAATCAATCAAAAGAAGGCCGTTGGCATTTATTTTTTTACCTCTTTTGGGCTTATAATGCGGAAGAGCTCCATTTTCTCTAAAACCAACTATTGAGTCAAAGCTAGAACTAAAAAAATCTTTATTCAATTTCCTAAAATGTAAAAGCATATCAGCAATGTCTATTTCATCTAATTCAGCCAATTCAGCCTTGCTAAAGCTTTTAAATTTGCGTAAAAATTTAATCAATGCAATAGCATCAATAATATGTGCTTCTTTCATCTTAAGAAGTTCATAATCGGTTTTTAATGCCTTAAAACTGCTTATAATGCTCTCTCCTACAAGGATATTATTCTCACCAAGAACTTTTAAAACCCTAACATTGGCATCAAATGAAACAAAAAATTTACCTTCATGCTTTATCTTGTCCAAAAAACAGTAAAAATTACTATAAGGCTCTATTTCAAAATTTTCCATTCCCAGTGCTTCTTTAACGCTTGAATCAAGTTTTTCTATATCAACAAAAAGAACGTTTTTTCGATTCTTATTCCTAGATATTAAAAGAAACGAATAAAACAATGCTGATTCTTTAACATCTGCCCCTCTTAAATTCAATATCCAAGCAATCTCATCAAGAGCAGTAATAACATAAAAATCTGACAAATTCTTTTCTAAGATCAAACAAATAGATTTGATTTTTTCAGCTCTTTTATTATTCTTCTCAGCATCAACCAATTCAAATATATGACCAAACTCAATCTGGGGTCTAGATTTCCAAATCAAATCAACTAGATCTTGATTTAAAGCCTTGATATGCGTATTTTTACATTTTTCAGACAACTCTTTATAAAACTTTATACTAATCTCATCTGAATAAATTCCAAGCTTTAATTCTTGAAGATTCAAATTTATATACGTAAAAACATCGGGAGATCCTTTTACTCCAAGCCTTATTAATACAACTTCAGTTCCCTTAAGTTCTTGCTCGGCTTGTAAAAAATATCTACCATCCGTAAAAAGAACAGCTTTTGATAATGTTACAATTGCCGTACCAAAGCTACCAGAAAAACCTGTAATAAACTTACGAGTGCTATACCTTTCATGAGAATATTCACTAAAATGAGGATCATAACCTGCCACCAAATAAGCATCAATTCCATTATCCCTCATATGATCTCTAAGCAAAGATAATCTTTTATTAATATCCAAAAAAATCCCCTTTATATAAAACCTTACTAATATCTAGTATAACAAATAATTATCAATTTTAAAAATATTTGATATATGATATAATTTAGCTTAAAATTAACTCCTAAAGGATAAAACATGAAAAATATTAAAGCGGTTGCCTCTGATCTTGATGGCACTCTTTTACTGTCAAAAAGCTATATTGGGGCCTTTACAGAACTTGTAATTAAAAAATTAACAAAAGAAAAAAAGAAATTCATAATAGCAACAGGAAGAAGTAAAAATGAAATCATTCAAATTACAAAAAAAACAGATCAACTGCAAGTTTCATTTTTTATTACATTAAACGGAGCAAAAGTTTACAATCAAGAATGGGAATTAATAAAAAGTCACAATTTATCTGCTGAAGTGGTAAAGAAGATTTTAAATTTAAGAGACGAAAAATTCAGTCATATACCTCATTTTTTACATAAAGCAGATCAAAACGACGACCAATTAAATATTGACATCAAGACTAAAATTGCAATTGATCAATGCAAGAAATTGCAAAAAAAATCCAACATCTTCAGACATGAAATAGTTAGCCCACTCAATAAAATTCAAGAAGTTAAAGACTTTAGCGAGCTTGAAAATTTTGAAAATGTTGCAAAAATAATACTAGCTGACAGAGAAGAAAGCCTAATAGAATATGAAGCAATGATTTTAGAGAAATATCAAGGAGAAATAAATACATACCTTTCCACTCCAAATTCACTAGAAATTGTAGATCATAAAGTCTCCAAAGGTAATGCATTAAAAGAAGTTCTTAAAACTATAAATATTGATTTAAGCGAAACCATAGCTTTTGGAGATGGATTTAATGATACTGATATGCTAGAAAATGTAAAAAAGGGATTACTAATGGGAAATGCAAATTATAGATTAAAAGCAATGCTTCCTTACTTAGAAGTAATAGGAACAAATGATGAAGAAGCTGTTGCAAACTACATTAATGAGAATATCTTAGAAGAACCATTCAGGAGAAACAAATGGAGAAAGATTTAATAAAATATGCAGAGCTTATAATTTTAAAGGGAATTAATTTACAAAAAAATCAATGTGTTTTAATTCAAGGTTCAATCGACAATTATGATTTTTTGAAAATATTAGCAAAAAAAGCTTATGAACATGGAGCTAAGTATGTCAAGCTAAATATTAAAGACATTGACATTTTAAAATCAAGATTAAAATTTTCACAAGAAGAAAACTTGGAGTTTATTCCCAATGCCGAAAAAAGATTTTTAGAAGAAATGGTTCAAGATAAATGGGCAAGAATAAACGTCGATGATACAGAAAATTTTGAAGACTTAAAAGAAAGCATTGGTCAAAAAATGTCAATTTATCAAAAAGCCTTAAATCTAGCAAGCAAAACCTTATCGCAAGCAATAATGAGTAACGAAATAGCTTGGTGCGTTGTTTGTGCGCCAGGTCCAAAATGGGCTTCCAAAGTTTTAAATAAAAAAGAAGGAAGTCAAACTTTAGAAGAATTTTTCAAAATACAAAAGAAAATATTATTACTCGACAGCGAAAATCCAATAAAAAGTTGGGAATCCCATGGAGCAAAACTTCACGCAAGATGCAAAACATTAAATGAACTTAACCTAGAAAAGATAATTTTTAAAAACGAAAAAACAAATTTGGAAGTATATTTACTTGAAACTTCTCTATGGACAGGTGGAAGCGAAAAAATCAAAGGAACAAAAATAGAATTCAATGCAAATATGCCAACAGAAGAGGTTTTTACAACTCCAAACTATAAAAAAACAACTGGAATTGTGTGCGCTACCCGCCCTGTCATGGTTCTTGAAACACTAATATCTGGAATATGGCTAAAATTCGAAAACGGAAAAGTCGTTGACTTTGGCTGTGATGATGAGAAGCAAAAAGAAATATTAAAATCACACATTGAAACCGACATTCAAGCAAAATATATAGGAGAAGTAGCATTAGTTGACAACAGCTCTCCTATTTATCAAAGCAATCTTGTTTTTTACAGCACACTATATGATGAGAATGCAAGTTGTCACATAGCACTAGGAGCTGCATATCCATCTTGTTTAAGCAATGAAGAAGATTTAAAGACAGATATCGATAAACTAACTTACGGATGTAATGTTTCATTAATACATACAGATTTAATGATTGGAAGTGATGACTTAAATGTCATTGGTGTAGACAAAAATGATAAAGAATACACAATAATAAAAGCCGGTAAATTTGCAATCTAAAAGGAGGCTTAATAATGATAAGGGCATTACTTACCAATGATCTTTTTTTATCTTGTCTTGTATCAGGAATTTCTGCTCAAGTAATTAAATATGGTATCCAAACCGTAAAAACAAGAAATTTAAAACTAACTCCAGCACATCTTTTAAAAAAAATTTTTCTAGAAACGGGAGGCATGCCAAGTAGTCACTCATCAACGGTCACTGCTCTTTCAACCTCAATTGCACTAACTGAAGGAATAGATACAAATTTTATAATAGCTCTTGCATTTGCCCTTATTACAATAAGAGATTCTTTCGGAGTAAGATATATGTCTGGAGTTCAAGCAGAATATTTGAATGCATTATCAGAAAAATTAAAAAAAGAAATAAAAATTGACACAACAAAAATAAAAGTGGTCAAGGGACACAAAAAAAAAGAGGTTCTAACGGGCATAATAATAGGAATAATCTCTGCATATATTGTGTGCTATTTTTAGCATAGGAAAAAATAAATAATGCGTTTTTTAGGTTTTTTATATTTAATTACAACAATGCCACTTATCAATTCCTGCGATATAGCTCAATTTGGAGACTACAAACCTTTATACTTTGAAAATGAAAATGATCTAAAAATCGCCAATGAATATATAAATTTGCTGGGGTACAAAACAATCTCAGAATACACAACAAAAATTGACATTTTAGACTTTCCCGAAAATAAAAAAATCACAATTAATAAGGCAAACAAACTTAACAATCTTGACCTGAGAAAAAGTATATTTTTAAAAAAGCTTCCCAATCTTTTCAACACAGAAAATAAAAAACTTCTTTATGTTGAAAACAGGTTTAAAACTATAAATTTTAAAAAACTAAAAAAAGAACTCAATATTAATGCCGACATACATTCTCTAGATTACAAAACAAAAATTAATTTTATTTCAAGCATAATATTTCTAATCATAATAATTTTATTAATTTTTCTAGACCC
The DNA here is from genome assembly GCF_021043605.1 of Borreliella americana. GTDB lineage: Bacteria > Spirochaetota > Spirochaetia > Borreliales > Borreliaceae > Borreliella > Borreliella americana. The sequence continues at coordinate 14,530 of NZ_JAJNFB010000010.1, read as the reverse complement.
AGCAAATTCTATATTTACTTTAATTTTTCTATTAATTTCATCTCTTACTTTTATGATAAGTAAAGAAATAATGTATTTTTATCCATTTACAGTTCTCTCTTATTTGTTATTTTCAATAATCAGTAATTTTAACAAAAATTACAATAACATATATTTAAAAGAAATAAATTTTTTAACACTAATGACAAAAATAAAACATTTATTATTTTTATTTATATTCACAACCCTATATTTCATTGCAATCACAACCTTTTTTACTACAAACATTGATCCCACTTTGATTGCATTTGTTGCAATGCCAACCCTTTGCATTTTCTTAATTTTCAGCTGGATCAAAACAGAAAGCAATTTTAAAGATACTTTCTTGTTTCCAATCGAGATTAAAGAGAAAAAAATAGAAGAAAAAAAAGCTTTAAAATCAAAAATAGCAATACATCTGTTGCTATTTACACTCTCATTAATTCCTTTTGCTTATTCAAGCTATATGCTAAATTCTTATGGAAACATTAACTACCTTTACAGTAAAAAATTAAATTACTTTGATTATTTAAATCCTAATAATATTTATATAATGCTAGGATACAACAAAGACATACCCAACATCATAGGGTACTTGTCCCACATTCTTTATCAAAACGAACTAAGATACAATATTACCGCTAAATATGGAAAAATTCCTAAAGATATAAAAGAAAATTATTTTGAAATCAAAAACGACAAAATAGAAATTACTCCTAAAACTGTTTACGAAGTAGACAAATCATTTATTGATGAAATTCTTAAAAAAGATCTTGCAAGTCTGTTTTTAAAAAATAAAAATCCAATCCTAATATATAAAGAAAACAAAAATAATATCAACACAGATAAAAAAAATTACAAAATACTTTTCTTTTTTTCTTTACCCTTCTTTGTATTACTATTCCTATTTAAAGCAATAAGATTTACAATTCTTTTAAACATAAATGAAAAAACCTATAAAAAGTATATTCAAGGATAAATAGCTAATGCTAGATTTAGAAAAAGTAAAAACAATTTTAAAAAAATACAATAAATACGAAGTAAACATTAAAGAGATTCAAATACCTGAATATGCCCTAGTACCCCTTGAAACAGAAAATTCAAAATCCATAATATACATAATTGAAAAACAAAAAATAGAAGAAAATCAAATTCTATCTAAAAACTCAAACATAGAGCTATACACATACTCTCCAATATCTGGAATAGTAGAAAAAATATACACAGCCAATTTCCCAGATGGAAAAAAATTAAAATCAGCATTAATCAAATTTCAAGGAAAAATAAAAACCGAAAAAACACCAATTGAAGAAGGGGCCTCAAGAGAAAAAACCTTGGAAAAATTAATTCAACTGGGAATTCCTTGGTTTAACGAAAATTCTTTATTTCAATTCATAAACAAATGCAAAAAAATAGACAAAATGATTTTGTTAACAAACGGAAAAGATGCATTTACAAATATTTCAGAAGCACTGATGGCAGAAAAACTAGAAGAAATTTTTTCAGGATTCCAAATAATCGACAAAATATTTAAATTCAAAGAAATAATAATAATATCAAATAAAGACAAACTTAAAAAAGAATTCGAAAAATTAAGTATTTTTAAAAACAGAAAAATAAAAATTAAATCTTTAGAAAATGCATATCCTTATACAAATCACAAAATGATAATGCACTTCTTATACAATAAGAAAAATACAAAAGATGATACAAACCCCCACAATAATATTTTATTGGCAAATATTGAAGATCTATACAACACAAATCTTGTCATAAAAAATAACAACCCCTATAAAGAAAAATTTGTAGCTATAAATGGAAATAAAAAAATAAAAAGTAGAATACTAAAAGTAAAAATTGGAACATCTTTCAGCCAGCTAATAAATGAGAAAATTGATACAAAAAAATATGAAATTTTTTTAAACAATCCGGCCAATAAAATAAAAATCAATACATTAAACATACCAATAACAAGAGATATTTATAGCCTCACCATATTAAAAAAAAAGTCAATATATGACGAAATTAAAGCATTGTTTATATCCAGCTTTTCGCCATTGCAAATGGAAAATATTATTTTTTCATTCTTAAAAAATGAAAAAATAAATAATAATAGCAAATTAAAAATATTTAACTATACAGACAAAGAAGTAGAAGAAGAAATACATAAGGTTCAAAAAGAAATTAAAGGCAAAATTCTAAATGAAAGCCCAACAAATGAAGCAATATACACTGAAAACAATTTAAAAGACATATACTTTGCTATCATACTATCGCTATCACCCAGCCTGATATTTTCTTTCCTAAATAACACAAAATTCATGACAGACACTTTGCTGTTAATATTTATTAGTGTATTAATCTATATACCTATAATGCTAAAAATTAATTACAAATGTCTGTCTTTTTTTGTTTACGCCGCCTTAATAATAAGCATTATATTGCCTCTGGATTTAGAAATTACACTAAAAATAACCTGCTTATTATTTACTTTTTTAGTATACTTTTACTTTTTCAGACTATCAGCATTTTTAGCAAACCCCATATTAATTTCTTTTATGTTTTTTGTATTAAATTTTCCAGTAAGTTTTAAGCAAACCTATCAAGAGGAACTTAAAAACTCAAATTCAATAATTCCAACCTGGAATGAAATAATTGAAACAAATCCAAACATAAAAAATTTAAAAAGTTTAAATACCTTGACAAGATATGAAAACAAAAAAATAGATGCAATTGAAAACTTTGTAAATCAAAACATTTTTTCTGCTTTTAATATAATTGTCACAAGATATCATATTGAAAGTCTCTTGGGAGTTAATAATGAAAAAAAAATATCTCCCATCTTGCTTTATTTTGGACTCTTATTAATAGTTGGCAAATATATAATCAACAAATTAATACCATTGTCATTTTATATAAGCTTGATGACAATCTCATACATAGCACATCATATAGGAATGCTAAGCCACATCAGCTCCGATATGTTAACATTACTTATTTCTCCAATCCCAATGCTGTTAATATTTACAATGGCAACAGAATTGCAAATAACACCTCACTTTAAATTTGAACAAATACTCTACGGATCAATATTGGCATTTATATACTTTTTAACATTAAGCTATATTCCTTTTGAAACTTTATCGGTTATAATATCTATTTTCATCTTACAAATAAACTCAAACTTAATAAAAAAATATAGCTTAACCTTCAAAATTAAAAAAATAATGCATGCTTTGAAAACAAATAAAGAAAAAGCACTCAAAACCTCTCTTGAAAATGAAAAGGATATAATAAAATTATGACTAATAATTTAATTACATGCTTGATTATTAACAACTTAACCTTAATACACTTTGTTGGACTTGAGGACATAAAAATAAAAAACAATATAATCCTAATAAAAAAATACGTCATAATAACACTTACTTCTTTATTAATATATTCAATATCGTTTTATCTCTATAAACTGTTTGTAAAGAATAATTTACTATTCTTAATGCCAATTTTTTATGTAATTTTAATTTACGTATTGATTATATCATTTAAAGTATTAAATGATATAATCATTGTTTACAACAACAAATCAAATTATTCAAACGATTTCATGCTTTCAAATAGCAGCTTAATTGCAATAACATTTTTTGCGCTTGATAAAAATAACGGATTTTTTGAAGGTTTAGAAATACTTGTTCTATCTGCACTTGGCATACTAATAGCTTTAATGTTAATAACATCAATAAAAAAAACCTTTGATAACAAGCCTAAAATCAATATATTGGAAAACGAACCAATATATTTTTTTACAATGTTTATTTTATCTTTAATTCCAAATATAATTATATTAATATACAATCAATAATAGCGAGAAATAAAAATGAAAGAAAAAATAAATGCATTGCTCAAACAAGCCGAAGACATTTGGGGGAAGCTTTGACAAAAATGAAATTCAAGATAAAATCGAAAAATATGAAAAAGAAATAAACCAAAAAAATTTTTGGAATGATCCGAAAAGAGCTCAAGAAGTAATTAAAGCTCAAAGTATCTTAAAAAACAAAATTGCTCCATGGGAAGAGCTAATAAATAAAATAAAAGACTTAAGCGATTTGTGCGAAATTGTTGAAAATGAAAAAGATACTAGCAGCTTGGAAATCGAATTTAATGCGCTTGAAAAACAATACAAAGATCTACTCACAATTTCTTACTTCAAAGAAGAGCTTGACACAAATAATGCTTTTCTAACCATTCATTCTGGAGCTGGAGGCACTGAAGCATGTGACTGGGTTGCAATGCTTTACAGAATGTATTCAAGATACGCTGAGAGAAAAAAATACAAAACAGAAATTATTGATTTACTTGAAACAGAGGGTGGAATCAAATCTGTTACAATAGAAATCAAAGGTGAGTATGCTTATGGGCTATTGAAAAGTGAAGTCGGAATACATCGTCTTATAAGAATTTCTCCTTTTGATGCTGCTAAAAAAAGACATACCTCTTTTGCATCAGTATTTGTTGATCCTGTTATTGATGACAGAATAGAAATAATAATCAAACCAGAAGATATAAGAATTGATACATATAGAGCATCGGGAGCCGGAGGACAACATGTCAACAAAACATCTTCTGCTGTAAGAATAACTCACATTGAAACAGGAATAGTAACTCAATCTCAAAGCAACAGGAGCCAACACAAAAACAAAGACTTGGCAATGAAAGTTTTAAAATCAAGACTTTACGAATACTATAAGAACAAAGAAGATGAAAAAAACAAATCCAAGCAAGACACAAAAAAAGAAATCTCTTGGGGCAACCAAATAAGATCTTACGTATTTCAACCTTACAATTTGGTAAAAGATCACAGAACAAAATTTGAAAATTCAAACATCACTTCGATTATGGACGGCAATATAGACAATTTCATAGAAGAGTATCTAAAATGGAAAAGCTTAAACTAAAGCTAGTAATACCATTGCTAGTATGTACAATATGCAAAATACACTCTCAAAGTAATATTGAGTACAACTTTTCTTATATCATCAATACAAAAAAGGAAAATATTGACCTGAAAAAGGGAATTGAAAAACAATTAGACAAAATCTATGATAAAATAACAGAACATATAGCAAACAATGATGATAGGAACATCATTGAAGACATTTATATAAATCAAGATATAATAAAAACAAAACTTGAAATTAGCAAATTAAAAAAAGAAATGGATAAAAAAAAACTTCAAAATATAATAACCGCAAAAGAAAAACATAACATCAAAACCAAAATTGATGAGCTTAAAAAAAATATTCAAAATATTAACAATAAACAAAAAAAATTTGCAGAATATTTTAACAATTTAAAAAAATTAAAAGTAAAATATAAAAAAATCGAAGAACAAACAAATATATCAAATTTAAATAAAGAATTTTTCATAAGAGAAGAATTGTTTTTTATTAATTATATTGACCTAAAAAAAATAGAAAATTATTATTTGCTAGAAATTAGCAACATCACTTCTGAGAAAATTGAAACTAAAAAAGCAGTATTTAAAACATCATCTTCTGTTAATGAAATTGCAGATCAAATAACAAAATACAGCCTCAAAGAAATATTGGGCAGAGAATTTTTAAAAATCAATATTAACGTCAAAAATAACCCAGATGCAAAAATTTATATAAATGAAAAATTTGTTTCAAAAGGAATCTACTACGATAATATTTTTGACATTTCTAAACTTCCAAATAAAGAAATTGAAATACAAATCACAAGTACAAATTACGAAAACTATTCTATTAAAAAAAAGGTAAAAAATGCAGACTCAATAATATTAAATATTGACTTAAAAAGAACAATCTCTAAAAAAGTAGCAATTACAAGCAATGTACAATCTAAAGTTTTTAAAAAGGGTATATTTATAGGAGAAACTCCAATTGAAATTGAAAAACCAGAAAATCAAGACATCATTTTGCTTAAATCTAAAGGATATAAAGATAAATTCAAGTTAATAAATAAAGAAGAAGATCAAGTAGAAATAGAAATGATAAAAACCAATAAAAATAGACTTATCGACACAAGAGATAAATTTTATGTAAATCTTGCTATTTTTACATTAAGTACAATAGGAACCATTTTTGCAGGAACATTACTTAACAATTCAGAAGCACTTTATAAAATAACGGGCAATCGCTTTATTAACAAAAGATTAACAGCAGAAGATGTTTATATGGCAAAAGCAGAACAAATGACTGCAACATTTCTATTTGGAACAGGCATCACCTTAACTATTGGAAGTTTTATCTCATTAATAACTCATTTAGTAGAATATATTAAAGAAGCAAATATGGGAGAATAGACTTAATAATCTGCAAAAAAATAGGAGAACAAACTTTTGGGCATTTTAGAAAAAATAAAAAATTTATTTAAAAGCAAACAACAAGAAAATGTTATTGAAAATTTAGAAGACATTTTATTAGAGTCTGACATTAATAATGAGATTGTAATAGAAATAATAAATAAATTAACAAAAGAAAAAAATAAAAACGAAAAAACTATTATTGAAAAACTAAAAGAACTTTTAAGTAATTATATTAACACAAAAAAACTTACTCTAGAAAATAAAAAATTAAATATTTTGTTAATAGTTGGCATAAATGGAATTGGAAAAACATCAAGCATAGCAAAACTTGCAAATAAATTAAAAAATGAGGGCAAAAATATATTAATATCGGCTGCCGACACATTCAGAGCAGCTGCAATTGAACAAATGAAAATTTATGGAGAACAAATCGGAATCAGAATAATATCTCAAAACCAAGGAAGTGATCCATCGGCTGTGATATTCGACAGCATATCAAGCGCTAAGCTTAAAAATTACGATGCATTAATTATTGACACAGCCGGAAGATTGCAAAATAAAGAAAATTTAATAAAAGAACTTCAAAAAATAAACAATGTAATATTAAAGCAAATAAAAAACACCAACATCAATTACCAAAAAATACTTGTAATAGATTCTACTATTGGAAAAAATGCAAATAGCCAAGCAGAAATTTTTAATAAAGCAATAGAAATAGACGGAATAATAATCACGAAACTTGATTCATCTTCCAGAGCAGGCACAATAATAAATATTTCAAAAATTCTTGAAAAGCCTATATACTTTACTACATTTGGAGAAAAACTAGAAGATATTAAAGAATTTGATATCAACGAATATCTTAATAAATTGCTATGAAAAAAAAACAATTAATACTTCTTCTATTTATACCACAAATTATTTATACAAAAAGCTATTTTGCATCTGATGTATTTTTCAATAAATACCAAAAATTAAATGAAAAGCCAAAAACGGGATTTTACATTGAATATTATTCTATTGATGATACTGAAAAGCTCTACTTATACAAAGATAATAACTTAATAAAATACAAAACAATTCAAATCATAGAAAACACAAAGAAAATTACACGTTATGATACAAAAGATATAAAAAGGAAAGAAGAGGTTTACGACAATTTAAATAACAAAATACAAGAAATTGAATATGATAAAAAAGGAAAAATTCTTGAAACGGTAAATTACTTTTATGAAAACGAAAACTTAATATATAAAAATTTAAAAACAATAAACCAAAAACCAAAATTAATATATTATTCTAAAGACGAAAATGGCAAATTATTAAAAATAACAGGATCAAATTTCCAAATTTGGAACTATGGAATTAATGGCAACATAAAATCTACATATTTTGATATCAAAAAAGCAACAACAAAGGTGATAAAATATGATGACAAAAAAAGAAATTCAAACAGTACAATAATTGTTAATAATAAAATAAAATCCAAAGAAAAAAACCAGTATCTAGATGAAGAAAAAATAGTAAATACCTTTGAAGAAGAGAATATAAAAATCATATCTACCTATAAGGCAAACAACCTAATTAAAGAAGAAACATATAAAAATAATGAACTTATAAAAATAAATGATTTTCAATACAACGAATCTGATATGATAATTTTTCAAAACACTAAAGAAAAGGATAATGATCAATACACAAATACTAAAATTGAATACGAATATAACAAAAACAATCAATTAAAAAGCAAAAAAATTTATGAGAACGATATAATTTATCTAAAAACAGAATACCACAATGATAATGAATATGAAGAAGAAATATACTACAATAAAAAACCTGCTCTTAGGGTAAAACACAAAAACGGAAAAGTTACCGAAGAAAAACCAATAGGAACAAATTAAATGGGTATAAGAAATTTTTTGCTTAAAAGATTAATACTAAAAGAAAAAAATAGCCTAGCTCTTACAATTGTAATAATATTAAGCATTGCCTTAGGCGAAATAATAATTATCCTAACAATATCAATCATGAATGGTTTTCAAAACGATTTTTTTCTTAGCATTACAAATGTAGAAAGTGGAAACTTAAAAATAGAAAATGAACTAACTCAAGAAGAAATCAAAGAAATTAAAAAGATCAAAGGAATAAAACATATAAATAAAATATATGAAACACAAGGCATTGGAATTCAAAATTATTATTATCCAACTATTTTAAATATCATTGCAGTTGATATTAAAGATCTCAAAAAAGACCAAAATTTCATTTCATTTACAGGACTTGAAAAAGATGAACTGGATCTTAAAGAGAATGAAATCATTATTGGAAATGTACTCTCCCACAATTTCAACTTATTTGAAAATGATCCCCTAGAATTAATAATAACCGACGAAATAAAAACACTTTTAGCACTAGAAAAGGATATAAAAAGCTTTAAAATAAAATCTATTTTCAAAAGTAATTATGCAAAAATAAATGAAACTTTAATTTTTATGAACATAGACTATTTCATTAACAATAAAATTTTACATAATTCTAGTATTAATTACCAAGTAAAAACAAAAAATTTAAACCCAAGTAACAAATTAATTGAAAAGATCAAAGATGTTAATCCAAAAATTATAGCAAAAACTTGGAATGAATACAATAAAGAATTCTATAAAATATTGAAAATAGAACGAAATACAATGTTGATTATTTTAGCAAGCATTTTCATTGTTATTGCCGTTAATACATATTATCTTCAAAAAAGAATAATAATAAACAAAAATAAAGCTATTTTAATACTATTGGCCATTGGACTTAGAATAAAAAAAATAAAGCAAATTTTTTTTATTCATTCAATAATAATCTGCACTATAGGGGGACTTCTTGGCTTGACGCTGGGAATTTACATTTCCTTAAATATAAATGAAATTTTAAAAATAATTGACAATATGGTAAACATTTCAATAATTTTTTTAAATCAAATATTGGCTTTAAAAATAGCTAACATTAAAATACAAATAGTAAAAAATATGATTACTCCTAAATTATTTTTAAGCGATTTAGCATTTACTTTCTGCTTTGCATGCTTTTCTACGATGTATTCAAGCATGAGGGCAACAAAAAAAATTGAAAGCCAAAAAAACATTGAAACTATTAATGGGTAGTAAAATGGAAAATATATTAATTATAAAAAATCTTTGCAAGGCATATAAAAAAAATAAAACAAAAATTCAAGTAATAGAAAATTTAAACTTAACTGTAGAAAAAGGTGAATTTATTTCGATTCAAGGAAAAAGTGGTTGTGGAAAATCAACTCTTTTTAATATGATTTCGGGGATTGATAAAATAGATTCTGGAGAGATAATATCGTGTGGAATATTTTTGAAAAATGCAAATGAAAAAACATTAAGTTTGTACAAAAACAGACAAATAGGTTTAGTATTTCAAAATTACAATTTAATAAATGAATTTAGTGTAATTGAAAATATAATTTTACCTCAAATTATCTCAGGCCAAAAAACAAAAGAAACAATAAATAAAAAAGCTTTCGATCTAATGAAAATACTAAAAATAGAAAACAGAGCAAATCATTACCCTTCAGAACTTTCGGGGGGTGAATCACAAAGAGTTGCTATTGCTAGAGCATTAATCAATGAACCTAATATAATATTGTGTGATGAACCTACGGGAAATTTAGACTTAAGCACGGCTAAAACCGTAGAAAATCTACTTATCAATACAGCAAAAAATTTTAAAAAAACCTTAATACTAGTTAGTCACAACCCGCAATTTGCAAACAAAGCAGATTCAAAATACGAATTCAAAGATAGGACATTAAAAAAATTATGATACTAAAGCTCTCAGAAATTACAAAAATTGCGTATTTAATTTTTAAAAATTCAACAAATAAAATAGCTTTAATAGGTTCTGGAATATCATTAAGTTTAGTAATGATCCCATTAATTATCGTTTACTATATGTCTAGCAACATCATGACTTCTACTATTAATAAATATATCGAAAGTGAAGGATTTTCAATGCAAATAGAATACAACGACACAAATAAAACTCATTATCTAAAAAACAGATTAGGTTTATTGAAAAAAAAATATAATTACAAGGATTTAAATTATTTTTTTGAGAAAAGAACTTATGGAATTATTGGAAATAATAAAAAACAAGGTGTATTAATAAGAGCAATAGAAAATAAATTCATATTAGAAAACAAATCAATAAAATTAATAAAAGGTGCTAAAAACTTAAAAAAGGATTCTATACTCATTTCAAATCAAATAAAAAATAAACTTAATTTAAATCTTAATGAAAAAATTGATATTTTGATTCCAAATACAAAAAATGATAAAATAATGCCCAGAATAAAAAAATTTAATATCTCAGGAATAATTGAAACCGGATTAAAAGATATTGATAATAATTTGGTATTGATTTCTTTTGAAAACGAAAATTTAATGTCAAAAAAATTTTCAAAAAGTATAATTGGACTTAAAACAAATTCCAATTCCATAAAAAACAATGAGATCTTAAAACAGAATTTAGAAACCGAATTTCAAGAATTCCAAATAAAAACATTCTATGAGCTTTACTCAAACAAATACAATAATCTAGATATAAGTAAAAAACTTTTAATATTCATTATGGCTTTGATTATAATATTTGCAAGCATCAATATATCTTCGTCCCTTTCAATGCTTATTTTTGAAAATAAAAAGAAAATTGCAATACTAAAATCAATTGGAATGAATAATTTAAACATAAAAATAATATTTCTTTTGATATCGCTCACCTTAAGCACTATCTTTTGTGGAATTGGAATAATAATTGGAAATTATTTAACACTCAAAATATCTTATTTAATAAACTTTATTGACAATATTTTAAACTTTTTTTTAAAAATATTTGGAGAAGAAAATTCTGAAATATTAAACTCAGAATATTACGTATCTGAATTTCAAATACATTTAAACCTAAACTTTAGCCTAACACTTCTTGGCCTTTATATGTTAATAAACATTTTAACTACACTTATTCCACTTAACATTGTCTCAAATCTAAAAGAAAAAGAAATATTGAGATAGTATAAAATTCTATTTAATCATCACATTATAAATTTTAATAGAAGAAAAATCCTTTTCAATTGTAGGATAAATCTCATTTGGAAAAACTGTACTAATTGTAAAACTCTGTTTGGATTTAGATTTTAGAAAAGAATTGGCAGAAGAGATTAATTTGCGTCTCAAAGATCTAATAACTCTACCCTCCTTATCAATATAACCAATTTCAATCTCTAAATTTTTAATAACATCTTTTGAAGAATTAAAAACTTCTATCACGGTATTTGCCTTAGAAATCCCAAAAGATTTTTGAAAATAATTTCCAATATACTTAAATTTTAATATAAAAGAATCTGAATCAAGATTCACACCAATTTTATCATCAACATTCTCAAAAAAATCAATGTCAATAATATCTAATACTATTTTTTTAGGATTAACATCGATAGCTCTTGGTATGCTTGATATAACATCAATTGGAATATAAACATCTTTACCCCACTTTGCATAAAAATCACTTTCTTTAGAAAAAATTCTATTAAACACAGATTTGCCAAGATCATCGTAAACTGTAACTCTGTAGGAAATCTTTTTAACAGGGTGCATTGTTGAAACAATCCCCGCTTTAAGCTGATACGAATGTGCATCTTCAAACACCAAAACTTTAGCATCCTCTATTTCTATGTAATATAGATCTTTGGGACTTGAAATAAGATTAACAGCTTCAACTACTAAATCCGTAGCCATAGTAACAGGAGGAAGTCCTTGCGATGTGAAAGAGGAATCAAATTTTTCTTTTAAAGCCATTTTACCATGCCCATTACTAATAAAACTCTGAAAAGATCTGTAAGTAATCAAAGAAATGCAAAATATCAAGATAGAGCTTATGACTAATATTAACATTCTATTCTTAGATTTCTTTAATTCATAATAGTCGATTAAATCTAAATCATCTCTTATTTCGAATTCTTTTGCTTGTAAAGTTACATGGATTATTTTTTTTTTAGATTCTTTAGTATTTACATTATTAGCAATTTCCTTAAAAAGAAAAAAAAATAAACTAAACATTGATTTGTCGTGAAGAGAATAAAAATAGATAGATTCAAGCTCTCTAAAAGCAACATCTATCTTGCCTATATCAAAAAATCTTTTGGCTCTTGCATAAGATCTTCTAAAATGGAGTCCTATATTTTCAATATCATTATCAGAAATATCTGATACTTCAATAATATTTTTAATATTCTTTCTGCTTAAAATTTTATTTCTATACTTGCTAAGTTTTGATAAATAAATCTTAATTCTATCTTCAGATGTTTTACTATTCATTATCTTCTAATTCATCAACTTTTTTTAAAAGCCAATAAGCAATATTTCTAGCAGTGGTCTTTGTAATAGAAATCCCTATAAAAGAGTTGATTAATACTATTTTCCCCTCTTCTCCACTTTTAAATTCTTTTGAAGCCTCTTCTAAAACACCCTCTTTGGTTTTTGTGTAAGCAATCTCCTCAGAAATCTCTGTGGACTCAAAAACAAGATCGCAAAAAATTTCTCCTGTATTAGTTACATTCCCATAAATATTATTAACAGGAACTAGTTTATAATCTTCAGCTTTTTCAAACCTATAAATTACTTCTTTCATATAAACGAGTATATCATAATCAAAAAACATAACCAATAAACAAAATTTATACAAAAGTAAATTTCGATTTTAAAAAAAATGATTATTAATTAATAATCATTTTAAAATTTTTTGTGAAATAAAAAATAATGATATAATAATTAAGGCTAAAAATTAAAACAAAGGAATTTATAAGGATTATGGATTTCAAACAAATAAAAAGCAATGTCGAAAAGGTTAAATTTTTAAGAAAAGATTTTCCTATTTTAAATAAAAAGTTTGAAAATAAGCATATAATTTATTTTGACAATGCAGCAACCTCTCAAAAGCCCAAAAACGTAATTTATTCTAACGTTAAATATTATGAAAATTACAACGCAAATGTACACAGAAGCGGTCATAAATTTGCAATCCAATCGAGCATAAAAATAGAAAAAACAAGAGAACTTGTAAAAAATTTCATTAATGCAGAATCCGCAAAAAATATAATATTCACCTCTGGAACTACTGATGGAATTAATACTATTGCAAGTTCATTTTTTTACTCAAAATATTTTAAAAAAAAAGATGAAATTATTCTTACAACTCTTGAACATAACAGCAATTTACTACCTTGGGTAAATCTTGCAAATTTAGCTAATTTAAAAATTAAATTAACTAAATTCAATGAAATGGGAATTATTACCCCTGAAGAAATTGAAAAACTTATTACAGAAAAAACAAAACTTATCAGTATTTCAGGAGTAAATAATACCTTAGGAACCGTTAATGATTTGGAATCTATTGGAAAAATCGCAAAAAAATACAATATATGTTTTCTTGTAGATGCTGCACAAATGGCACCTCATATAAAAATAGATGTTAAAAAAATTGGTTGTGATTTTTTGGCATTTTCTGGACATAAAATGCTTGCTCCAACAGGAATAGGAATTTTATACATTTCAAATAATATGGCCGAAAAACTTCATAGTTCAAAATTGGGAGGAAATACTGTAGAAGAAATATTTATAGAAAATGAAAAAATTAAATTTAAATCATCCAAGTCTCCTAATAAATTTGAATCAGGAACCCCAAATATTGCAGGAATTATTGGACTTGAAGAGGCAATAAAATATATTAATAATATTTCTATGGATTTTATTTTAGAGCATGATCAACAATTAATCGAATATGGGGTAAAAAAATTACAAGAGCTTGATGAAGTTGAATTTATACTAAATACAAATCTTAAAAGAAATTCAATAATATCATTTACGGTAAAAAATATTCACTCACACGATATTGAAACCTATCTAGATACAATGGGAATAGCAACCAGAGCTGGAAAAACTTGTTCCTATGTGGCATTTTTCCCAGAAAATTTAAATAAAAATCATCTTTTAAGAATTAGCTTTTATTTTTATAATACACAAGAAGAAATTGATAATTTCATATTGGGATTAAAAAAGGTAATAAAAGAGCTTTCATAAAAATTTATAAAAT
>NZ_JAJNFB010000001.1 GCF_021043605.1 Borreliella americana | reverse complement strand
ATCCATAAATTTAACATTTTATTTAGATCTGAAGTACTGGTTTTAAGCTCAAGCTGATCTTTTAACTTAAAAGATTCTTTAAAAAGAGAATCTAAGCCTATCTTTTTATGAACAGAAATTCTAAATATAGGAGCAAAATTTAAAATAGGAAAAAAAAACTTCACACGACTCTTTAAGGCTTCAAAATAACCTTTGGATTCCTCCACAAGATCCCATTTACTAAACACGATAATAATTCCTTTTCCCTTTTTAGCAGCACAATGTGCAATCTTTTTATCCTGAGAAGTCAATTCTTCTTTAACATCAATCAACAAAAACACAATATCTACCATGTCAATTACTTTTAATGCTCTATTAACAGAATAATATTCAACAATTTCATTTACTCTTGCCCTTCGCCTTATACCAGCTGTATCAATAATCTCAAAAACCTTTCCATTTTTAGTAAACTTAGTTTTAATAAAATCTCTAGTAGTACCAGGTTGATCCGAAACAATTGCAATTTCATTTCCAGATAAATAATTAATAAGGGTAGATTTGCCTGAATTGGGCTTACCTATAATTCCAACCTTAATATCAACTCCATTCTCAATATTAGATTCACCAACTTCTACTTTTAAGAAATCTCTAAGCTTAGTAATGCCTCGACAATGGGCTGCACTAACCATAAAATAGCGCTTGAATCCTAAATTATGAAATTCATGAGCTAAACATTCCTTATCTTTAGTATCTACTTTGTTTAAGACCAAAACAACCTTATTACTATATTTTCTCAGTCTTTCAATAATCTGATAATCTTCAAGTAAAATTTCATGAATATCTAAAACCAATAAAATTAAATCCACTTTTTCTAAAGAGCTTAAAACCTTTTGCACAACAATTTTACTAATCTCATCTTTCAAGACAGTAAACCCACCAGTATCAATTAATTTAAAATGAAAAGAATCAACCTTACAAACCTCTTCAACTAAATCCCTAGTAACACCGTAAGCACTCTCGGTTATACTTCTTTTTGTATTTAAAATTCGATTAAATAAAGCAGATTTACCAACATTTGGTCTGCCAACAATAAGAACCTTTTTATAATTAATCAAAGCAAATAAACCTCTTTATTTATTCCGATATTTCCATTATAATAGCAAATATTAGTATTTATGCCAATTACACATGAGTGTTTATATTGAAAAGAAAAAAAAGTTCAAGCTCAACCAAATCAGACATACTTTTAATTTTAATTGCTATTGTTTTAACAATAATTAGTGTGCTATTAATAATCAAAAATTCACTTATTATGCATATTTTTAAAGAAAAAAATTACGATAACAGTTTATTCGAATCAAGTCAAACGCAGAATAATAAATTAATTGAAGCTAAAAAAACTACCAATAAAAATACAAATATAAAAATACTTAAAAATGAAAGTTTTTTAATCCAACCACCAGAAATAAAAAAACTTGAAGAAGAACTTAAGAAAAACCAAAGAAATAATAACCTTAAAAACAAAAAGTTTATTAAACTTTATTTTATAAAAGTAACCCCAGAAGGTTATTTTTTAAGACAAACTGTAAAAAGAGCCATATATTATGACAAAAACATTCTTGAAGAAACACTAAAATCTTTAATCAAGGGACCAAATGAATACGAGCTAAAAAATAATTTTTTAAGTTTAATCCCTATAAAAACCAAGCTTTTAAATTTACGCCTAAGCGAAGGAATTGCCAAAATAAACTTATCTAAAGAATTTTATGAAAATAGTTTTGGAATTGAAGGAATAATTAATCAAATCGCTCAAATAATCTTAACATGTCTTGAAATTAAAGGAATTGATGGAATAATTTTAACAATAGAAAATAATCCAATAATACTTGAAGAATTAAACTTAAATTTTTCGGGAATATTAAATAAAAAGACTTTAGATAAATATTAAAATTCAATATCGCTAAGCAATTGCATAGAACTTACAATATTTAAAACACTTGACTTGACAACTAAAAACATGAATTCTTGGTTACCTTTTTTACCTTTGGTTTTTACCTTTAATATATTTTTAACTTGTAATTTATTTTTATAGAATTTTTCAATCACACTTTGCAAAATTATCTTCAAATAATTAACATTCACAACACCATTAAAATTTTTTATATCTAAATTTAAACCTTTAAGCTCAAACTGAGGTTTAATTAAAACTAAAATAAAATTATCAGAAAGTTTATCTATTAAATTTACACATATACTTATTGATGATCTAAAAGAAACATCTACAACGGCAAAATTAGGAATAATCTTAAATTCTGTAACATTAAAAATATTAGTTCTCTCTAAAACTTTAACTCTTGGATCAATTCTTAATTTATAAGAAAGTTGATTAATGCCCACATCAATTGAATAAACAAAATTGGCACCACACTGCAATAGACAATCGGTAAAACCGCCGGTTGAAGAGCCAACATCAACACAAATTTTATTTTTAACTTTGATCTCAAAATCTTTAAGAGCCTCTAAAAGCTTGTACCCTCCTCTTGATACAAATGTTTGACAAGAACTCTCAACCAAATCTATTTTGCTTGTTTTGTTTATCAACATTTTAGGATTTTTTTCTTTATGAGAATTTACATATACATTACCTTTTAGAATTAAGATCATTAATTCTTCTCGTGTTTTTTCTGGATACCTTTTACAAAGTAAATTTAATAAATTATTTCTGAATCCTTTCAATTTTTAAAGCACGACCTGTCTTTAAATTAGAAGTAATAATAACTCCTTGTAAAATTGTGTCATCTTCAACAACTTCAGCTCTCAAAGGGGTATATTCAAGGAGCCCTTTAAGAGAAATATCGGGATTAAATCCTATCACAGAATTTAATCCGCCTGTCATTCCAATATCACTAATATAGGCTGTGCCTTTTGATAATATCCTTTCATCTTGAGTCATAACATGGGTATGAGTACCAACCACACCTGTTACAAAACCATTTAAAAAATATCCAAAACTTTCTTTTTCATAATTACTCTCAGCATGAAAATCTACAAAAATAGTTCTAGCCTTATTGTTCAACATATTAACCAATTTTTTTGTATTATCAAAAGGATTTTTAACAATAAAATTCATATTTAAAACCCCTTGAACATTAACAACAGCAACCTTTTCATCTTTAATAGTCAAAAAACAATAACCATGCCCATCTAAAAAATCTGAAAAATTATTTGGCCTTAAGATATATGTTTGCTTATTTAAGTAATCATTTATTTTGTAATTAGAATACACATGATTACCGGTAGTAATAACATTAACGCCTGACCTAAAAAGATTATTTGCTATTTCTGGAGTTATTCCAAAACCATTTGAAGAATTTTCTCCATTAGCAATTACCAAATCTATTCTATATTTATTCTTAATGTTTTTAAGATTAAAAAAAACTTTTTTTAATCCACTTTCGCCTATTATATCCCCAATTATCAAGGTTTTAATAGTGCTATCTTGCATATTCAATAACTCTAGTTTCGCGAATAATTGTAACTTTAATTTTTCCAGGATATCTCATTTCGGCTTCTATCTTCTTAGCAATATCTCTTGCGAGTAAAATTGATTTTTCATCATTAATCAAGGCATTGTCAACAATAATTCTAACTTCACGACCAGCTTGAATAGCATAACATTTTTGAACACCCTCAAAACCATATGCAATGTCTTCAAGTCTTTTAAGTCTATTTATATAGTTATTTAAACTTTCCCTTCTTGCACCAGGACGAGATGCTGAGATAGCATCTGCTATTTGAACCACAATAGCCTCAAGACTTTCGGGCTTCACCTCATTATGATGTGCAGCAATAGCATTAACAACAATTTCGCTCTCTCCACAACTTTGAGCAAGTTCAGCACCAGTAATAGCATGTCCTTCGCTGTTATCAGAAATACTTTCCATCCCCTTCCCAATATCATGCAAAAGACATGCTCTTTTTACTACAACAGGATCTAATTTCATCTCTTTAGCTAAAATTTCTCCTATTATAGCCGCTTCTTTAGAATGACTTAAAACATTTTGACCATAACTACTTCTAAAGTAAAGCCTTCCCAACCCTCTAATAAGTCTCTTATCAAGCCCATGTATATTAAGGTCAAAAACTACCTTCTCACCTTCTTCTTGAATAATGCTATTTATCTCGTTGGTAACATTATACACAACTTCTTCAATCCTAGCAGGATGAATTCTTCCATCTGTAACAAGCCTTTCTAAAGTCCTCTTAGCAAGCTCTTTTCTTATTGGATCAAAGCAAGATATAACAACAGCTTCAGGCGTATCATCAATAATAATATCCGCTCCTATTAAAGTCTCAAGAGCCCTAATATTGCGCCCTTCTTTGCCTATAATCCTACCTTTCATCTCATCATTAGGTAGTTCAACAGAAGCCACTGTAAACTCAGAACTTACCTCTGTAACAATACGCTGCATAGTAGATACTAAAATATCTTTTGCAACCTTATCTGCTAATAGTTGTGCTTCCTGTTCACTTTTATTGATAATAACTTGAGCATCTCTTTTAGACTCATGTTCAATTTTTTCAATTACAATTTTTCTTGCGTCTTCTCTTGTAAGACCAGAAATATTTTCTAATCTTTTAACAAGATCGGCCTCTTTTTCTCTTATTACTTTTTCTTTTTGTTCAAATTCTTTAATTTTAAAATCAACTCTAGATTGCTGCTTATCAAGAGCAGATATTCTCTTATCTAAGGTTTCTTCTCTTTGTAATAATCTTTTTTCTAGATTAACAATCTCATTTTTCCGATCTCTTATATCCCTATCTTGCTGGTTTTTTTCTTTAAGCATTTGAGATTTTGCATTAGCAATAATTTGCCTTCTTTCATTTTCTATCTCTAATTGTGATTCTACTCTTAATTTTTTCAGATTTTTTTCTAAATCTAATAAAGACAATCTACCTAAAAAAACTCTTACTAAAAATCCTAATATAAAGCCAGCAAAAATAGAAGAAAAAATAATATATATCATATCATTTAACTCCTATCCTGTTTAAAAGCAATTTAAAATTTAATCTTTAAAACAGTGTGCCCAAATTATTAATTATTCAACTTTTAAAGGCTTTTCAACTAATTCTAGGATAGCCATTTCAGCCGAATCTCCATATCTTTTTCCTAATTTAATCATACGAGTATACCCACCACTTCTTTGTCTAAAAACAGGAGAAATTTTGGTAAATAGCTTATTTAAAATATATTTATCATGTATAAATTTTGATAATTCTCGCCTATTATGCACAGTATCAACTTTTGCTCTTGTAATCAATCTTTCAGCAAATCTTTTAACTTCGAACAATTTTGCCTTAGTAGAAGAAATTTTTTCATGCTTTAAAAAAGAAATTACCATATTTTTTAAAAGTGCTCTTCTGTGACTAGACTTCCTACTTAATCTATTAAAACCTAATTTTGTTTTCATGAAACAGTCTAAACTCTCCTTTTATTCAGATATTTTAACATTCTTACTCAATACAGATAGAGCATCTTCTTTAGACATTCCTAAATATAATCGATAAGAATCAAGTTTTTCGATTATCTCTTCTAAACTTTTTTTTCCAAAATTTCTAGCTTTAGAAAGCTCTTCTGCGTTTTTACTAATAAGTTCCCCTAAGGTCTTAACATTTTCTTTAGCTAAACAATTTAAAGATCTGACTGATAAATTCAATTTCTCAATACCCATATCAAGTAAGTTAGAACTTTCTGATTTTGACTTATTAAAAGATGTATTAACATTGTCTTCAAAATCAACAAGGGGAAACAAAAACTCTCTTACTATTGATGCGGCCTTTTTTATTGCATCTTTGGCAGATATAACACCCGTAGTCCAAATTTCCATTACAAGCTTGTCATAATCTGACCTTTGGCCAACTCTAGTATCTTCTACAGAATACGAAACTTTCTCTATAGGAGAAAATATAGAATCTAAAGCAATAACATTAACTTCTTCTAAATACTTAGAATTTTGCTCAGAAGACACATAACCTCTGCCATAATTAATTTGAAATTCAAGATCTAAATCCACATCATGTGATAAAGTAGCTATAACTAAATCTTTGTTAAAAACCTCAACTCCATCTCTTTCAAAATGAGAAGCTTTCAAAACATTGGTATCTTTGCCGCTAACACTAAAGCTTATTGTCTTTCTTTGCTCTCCTTCTCCAAGTTTCAAATGGATATTTTTAATATTAGCAATAACTTCAAGAGTATCTTCAGAAACTCCAGGAATCAAATCAAATTCACTTGAAACAACCTTTGACGAAGAGTCTTTATTGTTAGATTGAACTCTCATAGCAGTAATCGCATACCCTTCAATAGAAGAAAGTAACACACGCCTTAAAGTATTACCTATAGTAATCCCAAAGCCTCTTTCAAAAGGATATATCGTAAATTTACCATAAGACCCATCACCTTGACTTTTCAAAAATTCAATTTTTTCAGGTATAGTAAAATCTTTCAAAAATTTTTCCACAGGCATCATAACTCCTTCTAGTTAAACTCGTCTGGTTTTTTTAGGTCTGCATCCATTATGAGGAATAGGAGTAATATCTGAAATTGATTTTACAGTCATACCAATCGAACCAATAGCCCTTATTGCAGATTCTCTACCAATGCCCGGACCTTTTATATACACATGAACATAATTAATTCCAAAATCTCTCACTTTATTTAAAGCAGACTCTGCTGTTATTTGAGCAGCATATGGGGTCGACTTTTTAGCCCCTTTAAAACCCATTCCACCAGCACTTGCCCAGGCTAAAGCATTACCCTTTATATCAGATACAGTAACTATGGTATTATTAAAAGTAGCTTGTATATAAACCCTTCCTTCTCCGATATTTCTTTTGATTTTTTTTTTACTATTAGTTGATAATTTTGCGCTCAACTTGCCCTCCAAATCTTAAAAACTATTTTACTTGCTAGCTATTTTCTTATTAGCTACAGTCTTTCTTTTTCCTTTTCTAGTTCTTGCATTCGTTTTAGTTCTCTGTCCCCTTAATGGCAATCCTTTTCTATGTCTAACGCCCCTATAACACGCTATATCCATAAGTCTTTTAATAGACATTGCAACTTCACTTCTAAGTTTCCCCTCTACAACATAATCACTCTCAATTGCCTTCCTAAGTCGATTAACCTCATCATTATCTAAATCTTTTGCAATTTTACTTGGAGAAATATTTGATTTATTGCAAACTTCCAAAGCTCTTGTTCTACCTATACCATAAATAGAAGTAAGCGCTATTTTTAATTGTTTATTATTTGGTAAATCTATTCCCGATATTCTAGCCATTTTATTTCCTCTAATTTTTACTTTTGTCTTTGTTTATGCTTTAAATTATCACAAATAATTCTTAATACGCCTTTTCTTTTTATAACCTTACATTTTTCACAAATTGGCTTTACACTTACTCTAACTTTCATAATCAAACACTCCTAAATTTTTTGCAAAAATGCATAATTCTTTTTATTTCCGTGAGAAAATCCTTGAGTTTTCAAATAAGCATCAACATGAATCAATGTATCAAGAGCAACTCCTACCATAATAAGCAAAGAAGACCCCCCTATTATTCTAGAAACATCATGCGGAAATCTAAAAATATTTTGCACTAAAAATGGGATAATTGCAATAATTGACAAAAAAATAGATCCTGAAAATAAAGTTTTATTCATAATTTCATCTAAATATTTTTCCATCTCATCAGACTTTATTCCCGGAATAACACCCCCATTCTTACGAATATTATTGCTTATATCTTTGGGGCTTAATTGAATCTTAGAATAAAAATATGTAAATCCAATTATCAAAATTACATTCAGAAAAGTATAATAAAAACCATTGGGCCTTAAATAAGATAAAATTTGTCTAGCTATAGAAGAAGTTTCTGCAAAACCGCTTAAAATTTGTAAAGGCAGAGTAATTAAAACAGAGGCAAAAATAACAGGTAAAACACCCGATGGATTCAACTTGATTGGCAAATATGAACTAACTGTGCTATTAGAATTTGCCCTGGCATAATGAATGGTAATTCGCATTTGAGCCTTATATTCATATATAATTAATATAACAACTAAAATAAATATACTTATAATAAGTATAACAAAAACAGGATTAACATTTTGAGAAGGATCCTGCATGCTTTGGAATAAGTTAAACAAAGCCGCCTGAAGTCTAACAACTATGCCAGAAAAAATTATCAAAGATGTTCCATTGCCTACACCTCTTTGATTAATTTGCTCTCCAAACCACAAAAGGATAAATGTACCGGCAGTAACCGTTAAAATAGCAATAAATATATATCTATAAAAGGGAATGGTAACAGCACCCGGAATACCCTTAGCATAAAGACTTGTTGCGTATCCTTGAACTACAGCTGCAACTATTGTTAAATATTTTGTATATTTTTTAGTCTTTTGTCTCCCTCCGTCACCTTCTTGCATTTTTTTCAAAGAAGGAAAAGAATAAACAAGAAGCTGAACAATAATAGATGCCGAAATGTAAGGTCCTATACTAAGCATAAATATAGAAAAATTACTAAAAGCTCCCCCTGAAAAAAAATCAAAATAATTAGCAATTGAAAAATCTGATTGCGACTTAAAATAACTTTTAAGCGCTATAGAATCTATTCCTGGTATCGGCAAATATGAACCAACTCTAAAAAGAAAAAGAACAAATAAAGTAAACAAGAACTTATTTCTCAAATCCTTAACGGTAAATAAACTTAAAAACAATTCTTTCATCTTTATTCCACTTTAAACTAATTTAATAGTACATCCAATTTTTATTACAAGGTTTTCGGCCGATTTAGAAATTTTAGAAACCTCAAAAGAAACTTTTTTTGTAAACTTGCCATTAGATAAAATCTTAATTTTTTTATTTTTCTTTTTTATAAGTTTATTTTCAAGTAAAGTATCATAATTGACAACTTGTCCATCCTGAAATTTTTTATCTATATCTCCAAGATTAACAATCGCATATTCCAATTTATAATCGCTATTAGAAAAACCTTTCCTCGGCAGTCTTCTATAAAGAGGAGTCTGCCCACCTTCAAATCCAAGTCTTGGCGAAGTATTTCTTGCTTTTTGCCCCTTTTGACCTCTTCCAGAAGTTTTACCAAGCCCTGAACCCGGGCCTCTGCCAACAATTTTACGTCGCTTACTCGCCCCCTTAGGCTTTAACAGGTTAAACATTACATTACCTCGCTTAATAAAATCATATTAATAGTCTCGTTAAGCATGCCCTTAATAGATTCATTTAAAAAATGCACCTTTTTATCGCCTATTTTATTTAAACCTAATGCTTTTAAAACTTTGACCTTTTTATTTAATTTCCCAATAAGACTTCTTACAAGAAAAACTTGTACATTAATATTGTTTTTAGAAATAATTTTTCTATTATTTTCCATTCTTCTAATAAAACATTTATTCTTAGACCTAGACCTTGAAGCATTAAACCTAGCTTTCTTTAGTTGTAATCTTAATTTCCTTTTAATCATATATTAACCCCATAAAGTTTTCAAAGTTTTCCCTCGCATTTCTGCCACTTTTTCAGCATTCAAAACTAAATCAAATGCCTTAAAGGTTGCCTTTACTACATTCATAGAATTATTAGAACCAAGAGATTTGCTCAAAATATCATGCACTCCTAAAGCCTCCATTACAGCACGAACGGGCCCCCCTGCAATAACACCAGTACCATGAGTAGCTGGTTTGATAAAAACTTTGGCTTTTTTAAAGCAACCAATAACCTCATGTGGCAATGTTCCTTTTCGAATAGGAACAAATCTTAAATTTTTCCTAGCACTTGTTAAACTTTTTTTTATTGCATCACTAGCATCATTAGCTTTACCAAAGCCCCAACCAACATGTCCTTCCCCATCTCCAACAACCATGAAAGCAGCAAAAGAGAATCTTCTCCCGCCCTTAACGACCTTAGTAACTCTGTTGAGTGATATTAATTTTTCTATCTGCTTTCTCTGAGCCTGAACATCTACCATAAATACACTCCCTTAAACTTAAATATTAATACCAAACTCTCTCAAAGAAGTTGCAAAACTTGCAATAAGTCCATGATACTTATAACCATTTCTATCAAAAATAAGATTATTTATATTTTTCTCCTTAAGCCTTTTAGCAAGAACTTCTCCAAGTTTTTTTATATCATCAATATTCTTGCCTAAATTAAGACTTTTTTCAATAGTAGAAATACTTACAACAGTATGTCCCTTACTATCATCTATAACTTGCGCATAAAAATACCTATTAGATTTAAATATGGTAATTCGTGGCCTACTAGCTACTCCTCGCCCTATTTTATCCTTTATTCTTTTTTTACGTCTAAGCTTTCTCTGTTCTGCTTCTTTTATTTTTTTCATAATTATTAACCCAAAATTTATTTTTTTACACCAGATTTTCCGACTTTTCTTCTAATAACTTCATTATCATACTTAATACCTTTTCCTTTATACGGCTCTGGTTTTTTTAAACTTCTAATCTCAGCAGCAACTTGACCAACCTTAAATTTATCTATTCCTTCAACAGAAATTTTAGTATTTCCATCAAGCTTTACACTAATACCATCTGGAATAACATATTCAAACTGAGTTGAATAACCAAGGCTTAAAAAAAGGCTATTACCTTGTTGCTCTACTCTATACCCTATACCATTTATAGTAAGAGACTTAGAAAATCCCTCAGTCACTCCTTTTACCATATTAAAAATCAAACTTCTGTAAAGACCATGGTAAGCTTTTGCTTTTTTATCATTAAAAACCCGATCAACAACAATACTGCCATTCTCAACTTTAACATTAATACTGTCTTTTATATCTTGAATTAATCTTCCTTTAGTGCCTTCAACTATCACTAAGTTGTCTTTAACATCAACCTTAACAGCATCTGGAATCTTTATTGGAAGTCTTCCAATACGTGACATACATCCCCCTATTAAACTACCAAACTGAGCAAATCAACTCACCACCTATTTTTTTATCTTTAGCTTCCTTGCCAGTAATAACACCTTGAGAAGAAGATATAATTAATATTCCATATCCATTCTTTATTCTTGGCATATTTTTATATGAAGAATAAATTTTTCTACCGGGAGTGGAAATGGCATCTATTTTATTTATAACAGGATTTCTTTTGCTGTCATACTTTAGCAAAACCCTAATAAAAGCAATTCCTTCCTTTTCTAAAAAATTAAAATCCTTAATATAACCCTCTTCTTTAAGAATGTTTAATATTGATTTATTCATATTGGACATCTTTAAATCTACAGATCCATGCCTAACTCTGCTTGCATTTCTTAATTTAGTTAGCATATCTCCTACTGAATAAGTAATCGCCATAAAATTCCCTTACCAACTTGATTTTGAAACGCCAGGAATTAATCCTTCAGACGCATACTTTCTAAAACATATTCGACACATACAAAAATCTCTTAAATATCCTCTTGGACGACCACACAACTTACATCTATTATTTTGCCTTGTTTTATACTTGGGCTTTCTTAAAGCCCTAATAATCATTGATTTTTTTGCCATATACCTTATAAATCCCCTAATTACTAAACGGCATTCCAAATTTCAAAAGCAAAGCTTTGCTTTCTTTATCATTTGAAGCTGTTGTCACAATCGTAATATTCAAGCCAGATATTCTTTCTATTTTATCATAGTCTATTTCAGAAAATATTATTTGCTCCGTCACTCCAAAAGAATAATTTCCATTACCATCAAAAGCATTCCCATTGATTCCCCTAAAATCCTTAACCCTTGGCAATGCTAAATGAATAAGCTTATATAAAAATTCATACATTGCATTACCTCTAAGTGTAACTTTGGCACCTATTTCTTGCCCTTGTCTAATTTTAAACCCGGCGATTGCTTTTTTTGCTTTTGTCTTTACAGCTTTCTGCCCAGTGATCTGAGCAAGCTCTAAAACAGAAGAATCCAATAGCTTTTTATTCCTAACAGCCTCTCCAACGCCTACAGAAATTACTATTTTCTCAAGCTTGGGAACTTGCATTATAGATTTATATTCAAATTCCTTAACAAGCTCTTTTGTAACGATATCTTTATAATATCTTTTCAATTCAGGAACATAATTCATAAACTCTATATCCTCTGTCCATTTTTTTTAAGATACCTTATTTTCTCATTATTTTCAAACCTAATCCCCAATCTTGAAGGAGTTCCCTTGACAAATATCATAACATTTGAAATATCTATAGCGGCCTCCTTATCTATTATTCTACCTTTTTCTTGGGGTGTCCTAGCTTTAATGACTTTTTTAACCATATTGCAAGATTCAACAATAACTTTATTTTTTTTTCTATTTATAATAGCAATCTTGCCTATTCTACCCCTATCTTTTCCAGAAAGAATTTTCACGCTATCACCTATCTTCAACTTTGTCTTCACAAAATCCCCCTTTTGCTATATAACCTCTGAAGCTAATGATACTACTTTCATAAAATTAGCATCTCTAAGTTCTCTTGCAACAGGTCCAAATACCCTTTTGCCCCTAGGGCTTAAATTAGCATCAAGTATCACACAAGCATTATCATCAAATCTAACATAAGTTCCATTCTTCCGTCTTACTTCTTTAGAAGTTCTAACAATTACAGCTTTATAAACATCTCCTTTTTTAACGGAAGAATTAGGAATTGCTTGTTTTACTGCAATAGTTATTATATCCCCAATTTTGGCATAACGCCTTTTACTGCCACCAAGCACCTTAATGCATTGAGCCACCTTGCCACCAGTATTATCCGCAATTGTTAAATACGTTTGCATCTGAATCATTATCAACCTCCTTTAGAAAAATCAAAACTATTTTAATTTTTCTAAAACCTCAACAAGAGACCATCTTTTATCTTTACTAATAGGTCGAACCTCAATAATTTTTACCTTATCGCCAACCTTTGAAACTTCTTTTTCATCATGAGCTTTAACTTTTTTACTAACCTTTAAATACTTATGATAAATTGGATGCATCTTTCTTTGAACAATTTCTACTACTATAGTCTTAGACATCTTATCACTAACGACTTTGCCAATTAATTCTTTTTTATTTTCTCTTGCCATATCTAAACCTTTCTAATACCTAATTCATATTCATAAATCATTGTATTAAGCCTTGCAATATCACGTCTAATCTCTCTTTTCTTTAAAGGATTTTCAACATGACCAACAACAGATTTAAATCTTAAATCTAAATATTCTTTCTTTAATTCTAGCCTTTTAGCCTTCATGTCCTCAAGAGTAAAATTTTTAAAATTTTTCAACATAACTACCTCAAATCTCGCCTTACAACAAACATGGTTTTTACTGGAAGCTTAGAGCTTGCAAGTGACATGGCCTCTTGAGCAAGCTCCTCCACAACTCCTGACATTTCAAACATAACAGTACCAAGCTTAACAGGAGCATTCCAATGATCAACACCCCCTTTACCCTTGCCCATTCTAGTTTCAGCTGGTTTTTTAGTATAAGGAATATCAGGAAATATTCTTATCCAAACCCTTCCACCTCTTTTTATTTTACGAGTCATTGCAATACGAGCAGACTCAATTTGACGAGCAGTAATAAAATTTGTTTCCAAAGAAACAAGTCCATATTCACCAAAAGAAATTTTATTGCCTTTCTGGGCTTCTCCAGACAATCTTCCTCTTTGCTTCTTTCTATATTTAACCTTTTTTGGACTTAACATCTAATTATCCTCCAATATCCTGCTCATTAGAATTGATTCTTTCTTTAGAAAAAGACACACTAGGTTTTTTTTTATTTAAAAGATCTAATTCATCTTTAGATGGCCCATCTTTTTTATTCAAAAACCTAGTTTGCTTTTCATTAGCCTTCTCTCTATTATTTAAAGCTTTATCAAAATTTTTAACAGCATCGCCTCTTTCTCTAAAAGACTTTTTATTTATTATCTGGCCAGCATCAGAATTGGTTTGCCTGCCCAAAACTTCACCTTTAAATAACCAAACCTTAACTCCAATAATGCCATAAGTAGTTTGAGCCTCAGAAAATCCATAATCTATATTGGCCCTAAGAGTGTGTAAAGGAACCCGACCCTCCTTAACCTCAAAGCTTCGAGCAATCTCCGCCCCACCAAGTCTACCAGCAATCTTAATTTTTAGCCCTTGAGCACCTTTTAACATAGAAGTAGCAAGAGATGATTTTAAAACTTTTCTATAAGAAGCTCTATTTTCTACTTGCTTTGCAATCCCATTAGCAATAATTTGAGCATCAAGCTCTGGTCTTTTAATCTCTTTAATCTTAATGCTAATCTTTTTAGAAATTTTTTTAGTTAACAATTGGCCAATCTTTTCAAGATTAGCCCCTTTAAGCCCTATCACAGAACCAGGCCTTGGAGTAACAATTACTACTGTTACTTTTTGGGGGTTATTTCTAATTATTTCTATATCAGAAATATCAAATTTAATCCCTTTAAGAAACTTCATAATTTCTCGCCTTATTAAAAAATCTTCATGAAGAATTGCAGAATACAATTTTTTATCAAAATACCATTTTGATTTCCAATCCCTATTAATTTTTACCCTTAAGCTATATGGATGTACTTTTTGGCCCATGCTTTATCCTTTAATATCTTTTTTTTCATCAACTTCAACAAAAATATGACAATTTCTATTAACAAGCCTATCAGCCCTACCCCTAGCTCTAGGCCAAATCTTTTTACGACGACGCCCATCATCAACCATAACTGTTTTAACAAATATCATGTCTTCGGAAAGATTTTTATTGTGATACATCGCATTTGATGCTGCTGATTTAACCACTTTTTCTAAAAGCTTAGCTCCTTTATTAGGCATAGAACAAAGCACTGCAATAGCCTTAATATAAGACTCCCCCCGTATATTGTCAGCTATTGGCCTAACTTTTTTTGGAGAAGAGGGTAAATTTTTGCCCCTTGCTGTATATCTTCTATTTACCAACATAACTACTTACTTCCTTCCCTTTTTATCTGACTTAGCATGCCCTCTAAAAATTCTTGTAGGTGAAAACTCACCAAGCTTGTGCCCCACAAGATCCTCAGTAATATAAATAGGTATAAAAGTTTTGCCATTGTAAACAGATATAGTAAGACTTACCATTTCAGGAATTATTGTTGAAGATCTGGAGTAGGTTTTAATAACAACCCTCTTATCACTTCCAAAAGATGATAAAACTTTTTGATAAAGACTCTTTTCTATAAAAGGTCCTTTTTTAATAGATCTTGCCACTATGCTCTCCTATTTATTCCTTCTTTTAATAATAAATTTATCTGAATATCTCTTTTTCTTGCGAGTCTTATAGCCTTTAGTAGGCTGTCCCCAAGGAGACACAGGATGGCGACCTCCAGAAGTTTTCCCCTCACCACCACCATGCGGATGGTCAACAGGATTCATAGCAACACCTCTAACCTTGGGTCTTCTACCAAGCCACCTACTTTTACCAGCTTTCCCTATAGAAATATTGGCATAATCTTCATTTCCAATTTCACCAATTGTTGCAATACATTTTTTAAAAATCAATCTTACCTCACCAGATGATAATTTTACAGTGACATAATTCCCGTCAGAAGCAAGTATCATAGCATATCCACCAGCACTTCTTATAAGTTGTCCACCTTTTCCAATATTAAGCTCAATGTTGTGAACAGTTCTTCCAATAGGAATATTTTCAAGAGGCAAGGCATTGCCAATTTTAATTGGGGCATTAGGACCACTTTCCAAAACATCTCCAACCTTAATGCCTTTAGGAGAAATAATATACCTTTTTTCTCCATCTTTATAAACAAGCAAAGCTATATTAGCACTTCTATTGGGATCATATTCAATAGAAGAAACTCGAGCAGGAATGCTAAATTTATCTCTTCGATTAAAATCAATCAACCTATACTTTCTCTTATGCCCACCACCTCTTCTTCTAATACTAATCCTACCAGAAGAATCTCTGCCTGATTTCAATTTTTTACCTTTTGTTAAAGATTTCAAAGGATCATTACCTTTACTCAAATCATCAAAAGATAAAGTCGTCTTATAGCGCAAAGAAGAAGTTTTTGGCTTATAAGTCTTAATACCCATATTTATTTTTCTCCAAAACCACTAAAAAATATCTATTTTATCTTCTTTTTTGAGATAAACATATGCCTTCTTCCATGAAGAAGTTTTTCCCTTACCTATAGGATACCCTTTTCGAGACACCACAACCTTGGATTTGCTTTTAATATTGAGCAAATTACATGATACTGGAGTAATATTGAAAAGTTCTTTTATTGCTGCGCTAACCTCTTTTTTATTTGCTCTCTTATTAACCTTAAAAACATAAACATTAATACTTTCCCTTTGAGTATTAGTTTTTTCAGTAAGCATAGGTGAAATTATTATATCATAAGCCTTCATACTTATCCTCAACATCCTTTTTATTTAATGTAAAACTCATTGAGCTTGTTAACAGCAGATTCTAGAGCTATTAAATTCTTAGCATAAAATAAATCAACAACCCTAAGTTTATCAAAAGACAAAATCTTTAAATCTCTTATATTTTTGCCAGCCCTTTTTATCATCTGATCATCATTACCCAAAAGAATAACCACCTTGCCATTAAAACTTGCAAAATTCTTTATTATTAAAGCAAGATCTTTCGTTTTTCCAGATTCAATATTAAAATTCTCAACAACTTTAAAACCATTTTCATCAGCAGCGCGCAAACTTAATACAGACTTAAATGCAAGCCTTTTTACCTTTCTAGGCAATCTATAGCTATAATCCCTAGGTTTTGGCCCTAATGCTATGCCTCCGCCAATCCAAACCGGATTTCGCTTTGTACCAACCCTAGCTCTACCGGTTCCTTTTTGCTTCCAGGGCTTTTTAGAGCTACCCCTAACCTCTGATCTGGTTTTAGTTGAAGATGTTCCAACCCTAAGATTAGACAACTCATTTTTTATAGCATTATAAATAGACCCATGACTAATTTCTATATTAAAAACTCTGTCATCCAAATTTACAGTTCCAATCTCTTTCCCATCTTTAGAAAAAACTTTTCTTTCCATACTAAATACCTACTTTTTAGATTTTTTAACAACAACAAAAGAACCTTTGGCACCAGGCACAGCCCCTTTTACTAGAAGAGCTCTTTTTTCTTCATCGATTAAAATAACTTCAAGATTTTGAATAGTTTGTTGATTTCCCCCCATTCTACCAGCCATTTTAGTCCCTTTAAATGTTCTTGCAGGAGTAGTAGCTTGTCCTGTTCCACCAAGATGTCTATGAAATTTTGATCCATGAGAAGATGGCCCACCACTAAAATTATGCCTTTTCATAGCCCCTTGAAAACCTTTGCCTTTAGTAGTACCTGTAACATCTACATACTTAACTGACTTAAAAACATCAACCTTAATCTCATCACCAGCATCATATCCGTCAAGACCCTTAAGCTCTATCACATATCTTTTAGGCTCGATATCTTTTAAACTTTTATATTGCCCTTTTATGGGCTTTGAAACTTTAGAACTCTTAAGATCAACAGAACCTGCTATAAGAGCGCTATAACCATCTCTATCGACTGTTTTCTTCCCTATAATATAATTGGGCTGAAACTCTATAACAGTAACAGGAACCACAATACCATTTTTCTGAAATATCTGAGTCATGCCAACTTTTTTTCCAATCAATCCCAACATTAAAACACCTCAAATTCATATACTTAAAATATCATTTACTGTTTAATATCTACTTCAACACCTGCTGGAAGCTCTAATTTCATTAAAGAATCCATTAAAGCAGAAGTGGGCTCTAAGATATCAATAAGCCTTTTATGAGTTCTCATCTCAAATTGCTCTCTTGATTTTTTATTGACATGAGGAGAACGTAAAACAGTATATTTTTTTATTTTTGTCGGTAAAGGGATTGGGCCCTTGATTTGAGCTTTAGCCTTCTGAACAGCTTTCACAATAGATTCGGCACTCTGGTCTAATATTTTAATATCAAAACTAAATAATCTTACGCGTATCTTATCTTTAGCAATCAATTTATTCTCCTAAACTTTAGAGAGTATTAAATATATCCTTAAAGTCTTAACCTATTCCAATATCTCAAGAATTCTTCCTGAAGCAACAGTTCTTCCACCTTCTCGAACAGCAAATTCTACGTTCTTATCCATAGCTATTGAAGAGATCAGTTCAACAATAATATCAACATTATCACCAGGCATAACCATTTCTTTGCCTTCTAAAGCAACAACTCCCGTAACATCGGTTGTTCTAAAAAAGAACTGTGGTCTATACCCTGGAAAAAATGGTTTGTGCCTACCGCCCTCTTCTTTAGTCAAACAATAAATTGAAGCTTTAAACTTCTTGTGTGGAGTAATTGTACCTGGGGCTGACAAAACTTGCCCCCGCTCAATGTCTTTTTTATCAACTCCTCTTAAAAGAAGTCCAACATTATCCCCTGCTTGGCCTTGCTCAAGAATTTTTTGGAACATTTCAACACCAGTAACAGTGGTTTTTCTGGTTTCTTTAATACCAACTATTTCAACTTCTTGACCAACTTTAATAATACCTCTTTCAATACGCCCAGTAGCAACAGTGCCTCTTCCTGAAATAGAAAATACATCTTCAACAGCAAGCAAAAATGGCTTGTCAATATCTCTTTCTGGAAGATCAAAATAATTATCCATAGATTCAAGAAGTTCTTTAACACATTTTGTAGATTCAGGATCTTCTGGATTTGACATAGCCCCAAAAGCGGAGCCTTTAATTATTGGAGTATCAGCTGAAAAGCCATATTTTTCAACAAGTTCTAAAACTTCAACTTCAACAAGCTCAACAAGTTCAGGATCTGCTAAGTCTAATTTATTTAAAAAAACTATTATTTTCTTTATTCCCATTCTTTGAGCAAGAAGCAAATGCTCTTTTGTTTGAGGCTCAGCACCACTATCAGCGGCAACTAAAAGTATCGCTGCATCCATTTGAGCTGCTCCTGTAATCATATTTTTTATATAATCAGCATGCCCCGGGCAATCCACGTGAGCATAATGTCTATTGTTTGTTTCGTACTCAATATGCCTAGCATTAATTGTTATTCCCCTTGCTTTCTCCTCAGGCGCATTATCAATATCTTCATACTTTAATGCTTTTGCGTCTTTATTTACTTTTGAACAATAAATACTAATAGCCGCTGTTAATGTTGTTTTACCATGATCAACATGCCCTATTGTTCCAACATTCATGTGCGGCTTTGTTCTTTGAAAAACTTCTTTTGCCATGACTAACCTCCTAAATTTCACATTCTAAATAGCTACTTACATTTAATCTCTCTAAAAAATTTTTAACAAATTTATTCTTATTAAAATAAGAAAATAGCTACAAACAATCAAAAAAATGAAAAATCAATTTTTTAGAAATTGACCCGCACTGCGTGTTTTTCTAAAAAATTTTAATAGCTTTAAAATTCTACACATTTTATAAAATATAGTCAATACACTTAAACTTTTAAACTCAATTCACCACACATATAATAGCATCAAAAATTATCATAAATTTTACATTAATTAAAGAAAAGCACAAAATACTGAACAATAAAGCTTTAAAACCAAACACTTAAAATAAACAATGCTCAACTAATATATTCAAAAACATAAAATTCAAAACAATAGTAAATATTTTTTGAAATCCAGACACTATTTTAAATTGATCAAACGCATTTATTTTGTCAAAAAGGTTAACACTCCCCCCAATAAAAAATATAATAAAAAATAATGAAAGCTCAAAAATTTAAGATTAAATTACTGCCAACACTTGCAATTTTTGGCATTTCAATTGCTTTTATGTCTTGCACGAAAACAAACACAATAAAATCAAAAGAAAATGCAAAAGAAATTACCTATCTTATTAGCGCTATAAAAACTAACAAAAAAGTAGAAATAGTAAACTACAAATCCGACAGCAAAAATAATTTAATAATTACTCTTAAAAACAAAAGCGCAGAAGATATAAATGCAAATTCATTAGCAATTTTTAAAGAAGGCAGCAAAACAGGTGAATTAATAAGAGAAAAACTTAATGGGCTTGAAACAAAAACTTTTCATTTAAAAACTAAAATCAACACCAAAAGAAAAAACACATTATATGTTTTTGAAAAACAATGACAAAGAGAAATGATTTAAAACTAAAATTATTAAAATCAATTCCACTTCACTAAGCTTTATTGCAAACAAACAATTACACTTTAAAATAGATTAACAAAAAATCTAAAATCTATTTTTAAGCCTAAGAACACTAAATTTATTAAAAACAAATCAGCTATTTTTAGACAAAATGTAAATATAAAGCAAATCTTAATTACTATTTGTATTTTTAATTAAAATAGGCTTAGCCCAATAACGAGTGCAAGTAAAAGCAACTAAAATTATAATTGCCAAATAATTCGAAATTATAAAAGCATAACCCAAAGAATTTTCAATTATGCCAAAATATTGAAAAATAAAAACTACCGGAAGACGAATAAGCCACAACCTAATAAAAATAACAATCATTGCAATTTTTGTCCTGCCAGACCCAATAAGTCCTCCAAAAAATACTTGTTGGAGTCCATATCCAAAAGTGCCAATAGTTGTTAACAATAAATAATTATTAGCATAATTTAAAACTTCTAAATCATTGGTAAACAACCCTAGTATAAGCTGTTTATTAAAAATAACAATCGAATTTATTATCAATAAAATTGCTAAAGAAATAAAAAATCCTTTTTTAAGAACTTCTCCCACCCTATTGATTTTCTTAGCACCAAGATTTTGACCAACAATTGAAATAATTCCGGTACCAATTCCCATAGCAGGAAGAAATAAAAAAGAAATAATGGTGTTTGTAAGTCCATAAGCTGCCAAAAATTTGGGACTAATCTCAATAACTATATAATTGAAAATAAAAAAAGACAATGAAACCATTATTTGCCCAAAAGTTGAAGGCAATCCCAGATTAACAATTTCTTTAATGGATCTTATATCTATCATCAAATCCTTTAGATGAATTTTTAATCCATAATTTAACCTGTAAGTCAAAAATAAATAAAAAGCAACGGTTAATAATTTTGAAAATAAAGTGGCCCAAGCAGCCCCAGCAATGCCCATATTAAAACTAAATATTAAAATGGGATCAAGAACAAAATTAACAATATTAGCAAATAAAACTATTGTCATTGAAAGGATAGTTTCTCCTTGAGCATTTAAAATATATGTAATTGAAATACTTAAAAACATAATAGGTATTCCAAAAATTGTCACATAAAAATAAACCCTTGAGAGTTCTTTAAGCTCCCCTTTTGCACCCAACAAATCTAAAAGATGCTCAATTAAAAAAAACACACAAATAGTAATAAATAGGGATAAAACAAGGTTTAAAACAATAAGTTGCCCTGCATACCTTGAAAAACGAGAAAAATTTCCCTCTCCTATGCATCTTGACATCAAAGAAATGCTTCCTGTAGCCATTCCCATGGCAATAGCCATAATAAAAAAATTTACAGGACCAGCAAGTGAAAGCGCTGACAAAGGCATGGCTCCAAGCTTGCCAACATAAAACATATCGGTAAGATCATAAAAAGCTTGAATAATATTGGTTATAACAATAGGAAAACTTATTAAAAAAAGAACCTTATATAAATTGCCATTTAATATTAATTCCCTGGTCTTGCTCTTATTTGTAGACATAAAATTTTATCCCCATCTAAAATATTTTTTATAAAAAATCTAAAATCAGATTTATTCATCAGTAATAAAAAAGTTTTTAATTTTTAATTTCAAAAATTAAAAATTAATATATAGTATCAAAACAATTAACATGTTATGCATTAAATGGCCAAGATATAAATAAAATCTATTAACCTGCCACACCAAAAAAATCATAACTAAACACAGAAAAATTAAAATCAGATATAATAAAATAACAAAATTTTAACAATTCTGATGTTAATCATAAATAAAAGTAATTAATAAAATTAAAACCATTCTTATGAATTAAAGCAGAGAAATAAATACTTTATTTTAAAGAATAACTAATATTATAAAAATAAAAATTCAAAATCAGAAATACTTCTCTGCAAATTTTTATCAATTTATCAATATTATTTCTTATACTAAGATCTTTAAACTATAAAATCAAAAAATTAAAAATATTAAAGCCTTAATAATAATTCAAACATACTAACTAAATAAAATAACAAAAAATTCCAGAAATAAAAATTAATGTAATATATTTTCATTCATAATTCAACCTTTTAATACCCCATCTTTATCTTCTATTAAAAACATTTTCCATAAATCACACATAATAATTAAGCTCAACACCAAACTATTGACTTTTAACTTTCTTTATTTTTGCACCCAAATTAATTAATTTGCTAACCACATCTTCGTATCCTCTTTCAATTTGATAAACATTTTGAATCTCGCTGCGCCCTTCAGCAACAAAAGCAGCAATAAGAAGAGACATTCCCGCTCGTACATCCGGAGAAGATAAAACATTACCTTTAAGGGAAGATTTACCTGTAACTACTACACGGTGTGGATCACAAAGAACAATTCGAGCACCCATTTTTATCAATTTATCTACAAAAAACATCCTAGATTCAAACATCTTCTCAAAAACTAAAACTGTGCCCTCTACTTGAGTTGCTGTGACTATAATAATGCTCATAAGGTCTGTTGGAAAGGCTGGCCATGGACCATCATCAATTTTTGGGATATGTCCACCAAAATCTAACTTAACTTTTAATTCTTGCTTATCTCTTACATATACATTTTCCCTATCATATTCAAAATTAATGCCAAGCTTTGAATATACATATCTAATTAATCTGAAATGCTGAGGATCTGCTTTTTTAATTTCCAGCTCACCCCCTGTTAATGCAGCAAGACTAATTAAAGAACCAACTTGCATGAAATCAGCCCCTATTCTAAATACAGTCCCACTTAATTTTTTTACGCCCTTTATTTCTAAAACATTTGAACCAATTCCTAAAATATTAGCACCCATTGAATTTAACATATTACATAAATCTTGAACATGTGGCTCACAAGCAGCGTTCATAATAACCGTATTTCCTTCAGCAAGAACTGCCGCCATAATGATATTTTCTGTAGCTGTAACAGAAGCTTCATCTAAAAACATTTCAGCTCCAAAAAGCTTGTTGGCCTTTAAAACAATCCTTCTATCTTTTGTGCTTAACTTGGCACCCAGCTTGCAAAGCCCGTAAAAATGAGTATCAAGTCGCCTCTTTCCAATCACATCTCCTCCTGGAAGTGCCATATCTATTTTCCCAAACCTAGAAACAAAAGGGCCTAATAAAAGTATGGAAGCCCTAATTAAGTCTGTAAGAGAGGAATCAATTTCTGTTTTTACAATATTTAAAACTTTTATTTTTAAAATATTTCCCTCTCTTACAATACTTACTCCTATGTCACTTAAAATATCTAAAACAACTTTTACATCATTAATATTGGGAATATTTTCTAAAATAACCTCTTCATCAGTAAGCAAAGCAGCCAAAATACAAGGTAAAGCAGCATTCTTGTTCCCGCTAGCTGTAATTTGACCACCTATCTTATAGCCGCCTTCTACAATATAACTATGCATAATCCATTCTCCTATATATAAAAACTTAATAAAATTAAATCTCACAGACAAGATTATTAAAATTTAAAGAATATCTAAAGATATGAATATCAAACAATATCCATATCTTTTAAACTTGATTTACAATCTATATATTCTCTAACGGTCTCTACAGAAAAAGAATGGCCATTCTCATCGATATCAATTAAAACACCGTTAAAACCAAGGCCTTCCCAAGATTCATTAAATCTCTGATTTAAAAATCCTTTCAAAAATTTATCCACCTCTAAATCAGGAGAATATCCAATAACGCTGTCCAAGCTCCCAACTCTGCCCAAATCAGTTATAATAGCGGTATTATCCAAAATTCTCAAATCGGCTGTTAAAATCCTTTTCCCGGTTCCAAGACACGCACTAACTCTTGATTTTAGATAAAAAAACAAAGCATTAACTTCGGCTGTAGTATTTGAATCAAAAAGAACAATAATATTATTTGTTTGCATTTTGATTCTTTGATAAAAAAAATCAAAACTATAAAAAGGATGATTAAATTTATATTTAGTTATTCCTGTTTGACCTATGATTCTAATCACAGCTAATTTTTTGCCATTAATATTATAAATAAAATAAGAATAACCTTTTAATTTTGCAGGACAATTTAAAGGTTTTAAAATAAAATTATACCTATCAAGATCGTCAGACAGATCAGGCCTTGCAAACGCATTTTCACCTAAAGTTAAAACATCAATTCCATACTTTTTTAATAAAAAGGCATGCTTCTTGCCAAGGCCTCTTAAACCCGTAGTAAAATTATTGCCAGATATTACAAAATCAATCTTTTTTTCAACCTTAAAGGATGATAAAAAAGATTTTATAACAATAATCCCGGCATTGCCGACAACC
This sequence comes from Borreliella americana, assembly GCF_021043605.1. GTDB lineage: Bacteria > Spirochaetota > Spirochaetia > Borreliales > Borreliaceae > Borreliella > Borreliella americana. The sequence continues at coordinate 122,083 of NZ_JAJNFB010000001.1, read as the reverse complement.
TCGCCAGCAATTAAAACTCTTAAAGACACAAATCCTCTCTTTTTATTGATCTAGTTCAAACAACTTAATAAGAAAACTTTTTACAATAAAAATTGACACAAAATATCCTACCAAAACAGCAAAAACAATCATCATAAAAAGCAATATAAATTGCAAATAAGGCTTTACAATAATGCTAAATTTAACAACTAAAAAAAACTCTAAAAAGAAAACTAAAAACATTAAAAATAAGTTCATTAACATGCATAAAATAAAACCCAAAATCTTCATTTATTAAGCGCTTTTCTTTTTATAAAAAAATCATAAACCAAAAATAAAATCATACCTATAACAACATAGCTATCTGCAAAATTAAAAGTAGGCCATCTATCAAGTCCAAAAATTCCATAAAATTTCAAATCTAAAAAATCCACAACCCCAGAAGGTCTAAACAATCTATCAATAACATTTCCAACTCCTCCTGAAAAAATTAATAAAAGTGAAATTCTGGCAATACAATCTCTTTCTTTCAAAGAAAGATAAAAAACAAATATTAAAATAAAAATAGGCATTGCAAGAAAAAAAATTTTTTTCAAGCTATAGTGAATATTAGAGCCCAGAGAAAATAAAATACCTGTGTTTCTTACATGTATTATTCTAAAAAAATCATCAAAAAAGGAAAAATATATTGAACCCAATTTGATATACTTTGCAACCAAATACTTAGAAAGTTGATCAAAAAAAATTAAACTAATAATAAATACAAAAATATTGAAATATTGCTTACTTTTAGCGCCCATACAAAAATCCTTATAAATTAGTATTTTTACAAATAAATTTAACCTCTAAATCTTCTTGAATTTTGAAATCTTCCATTAATTTAATTAAACCAAAAGTTTCAGTAAAATAATGACCTGCAAAAATCAAGTTCACGCCGAATTCTTCTGCCAAAGAATATATTTGATGAGAAGTATCACCAGTTATAAACAAATCTACATCATGACATAAAGCTTCTTCAAAAAAAGAGTATCCAGAACCACTAACAATTGCAACCTTATTTACCGATTCTTTGAACTTTTTCGAAAAAAGAATATGTTTATTTTCCTTTTTGATTTTTTCTAAAATTTCAGAAAAGCTAAAAACAGAATCGGCAATAATTCCTAGATTACACCCACCATAATTTGCAAAAGCAAAAGGATTTTTTAATCCTAAAAAATCTGATAGCACTTTACTATGCGAATAAAGAGAATGAGCATCCATAGGTAAGTGCACCGAATAAAGCGCTAAATTATTTTCAATTAAAAATTTTGTTTTACCATATATATTAGAAACAATACGCTCTTTTTTTGACCAAAAAATACCGTGATGGGTAATTAAGAAATCATTTCCTTTTGCTTCTTTTAAAGTTGAAAAGCTGGCATCAACAGCAAAGGCAACCTTGTTAACTTCGGCATTAAGATTTCCTACCTGAAGCCCATTTAAATTTTTATCAATATGCTCATACTTATTTATATCAAAAATTGAATTAAGCTTAAAAGACAAATCCCTTACATTCAAATTAAATTCTCCAAATTAAAGCATAACTTTGACTTTCTCTTAATCTTCTATAAGAATAAAGATTTTCCAAACAATACGTACAAAGCTTTGAATTATAAATATTTAAATTAAAACTAGAAAGTAAATTTAAATTAAAACTAGCATTATCAAAATATATTTTACCATCTCTTGTTACAAAAGAAGCATTTAATAAATCCTTGCTAAATTTATTACTTACTTCTTTTAAGAAAATTTCAGAAACTTCATAACAACAAGATCTGTTATAAGGTCCAAAAACAATTTTCAAATCCTTAAAAGTTGATCCCATTTTTTCAAACATAAACAACATTTTTAAAATAATCAAATTAAAGCTTCCTTTATATCCACTGTGAATAAGCCCTATAATTTTTTTCACTGAATCATACAAATATATCGGAAGACAATCTGCAAAGTAAGCAACAAGGGCTACATCTAAAGAGCTAGATATAAGACCATCCCCTTTTTGAAAATTAATAAAATTATCTTCGACCTTATAAATAATATCTGTATGCAATTGCTTTAAATATTTTATTTTCTTAGACTTAGGAACAAAGTTAAAATTATCATTACTAAGTTCTTTTAAATTTATATTAAAAGGTTTTTTGGTATAAATCATTTTAACATCATCAGCTATTCTAAATTCATAATAAAGTTCATGCTCTATTGTTTTCATAATCTAAATTCTTCTCCCAAATAAAGCTTCTTGGCTTTTTCGCTGCTTATTATATAATCAACACCACCCTCATCAAGCACTTGCCCCTGATAAACAATATAAGCTCTATCGATTATATCAAAAGCATCTCTTACATTATGATCAGTAATAAGAACTCCTATATTTCTCTCTTTTAAAATTTTTATTATATTCTTTATATCCCCAATTGCAATAGGATCAATACCAGCAAAAGGTTCATCTAGGAGTAAAAAATAGGGATTTACAGCCAAAGCTCTTGCTATTTCTGCCCGCCTTCTCTCTCCACCAGAAAGAGTATACGCTTTTTGGCTTTGTATTCTTTTTATCTCAAATTCTTTAAGTAAATTCACAAGTTCTATCTTGCGCTCAGCATTAGATAGATCTTCTCTTCTCTCTAAAGCAACCATGATATTCTCTTCAACTGTAAGTTCTCTAAAAATTGAAGCATCTTGGGGAAGATACACAATTCCTATTCGTGCGCGCTCATACATATTAAGAGATGAAATGTTATAATCATTGATTAAAACTTTGCCTGCATTAGGCTTAATAAAACCTACAATAGTATAAAATGTTGTTGTTTTGCCAGCTCCATTTGGACCAAGAAGCCCCACAACCTCACCTTTATGAATGTTAATTGTAATACCATTAACAGCAAACTTTTCGCCATACTTTTTAATAATGTTGTCTGCTTTTAAGACAACATTATTTACAAAATTAAGGTTAAGACTTTCCTTAATCTCTTTTATTTTATTTTTTTTCTTCAGAAACATCATTTTCAACTTGAGTAAATTCTCCCTCAACACTTCCCTCAAGTTTATACCTATTAGTTTTTGTATTGAAAATTATTCTTGAAGCAGAATAATAGTTGTCTTTCTGATAAATTACTGGAACTCCCTCAAGAATCATTTCTTTTTCTTCTTTATTATAAGTCCCATTTTCAGCTCTTGCAAAAGTATCATCCTTATATATTTTAACAGAATATTGCATAATATAAACATTGGCTTTATTGCTACCTTCAATTCTTTCTGCTTTAACAAGCATATTATTTTCTAAGTCTTCAAGCTCAACCCCTTTTTGAAGATAAAAATTGTCCAACTTTCTATTAAAAAACAAAAATTGGGCTTTAACATTCATCTTATTCTTATAATCTTTATAAAAAACATTGCCTCTAGCTTCAAGATAAGAGCCATTGTCTCCATAAATTTCAATTTCATCTGCTCTAAGATTAAAATTTGAAGAAATGACCTCTGAATTTCCTTTTAATACAATTTTTTTATAAAAAGAAGACGCTACTCCTTGTGCAAAATCTGACTTAAAGGTAAAATTAGTGTTTTTCTCATCATCTCCCTTAAGCCTTTCAGATTTAAGACTGGATTCTATTTGCGTTGCTTGAATATTGTTAACAAAAATAATAAAAATCCATATTAAAATTAAATCCCTCAATTCATGATTCCTTCAACTCCAGAATCAAAATAAAAAACATTGCTCTTTAAAAAATAAGAAAATCCTTTTCCTTTTATTTTGCTATCATTAAACCTAATTAATACTAGCTCATTTGGAGGAGATTGCAACTTCTTGTCTTTGTTCTTCCATAAAAGCCTATTCGAATTAAGCAAATAATAATTATTTTTATCTTCTATTTTAAATTCTACAGAATCTCTCATATCCAAATCCTTTGTGATATAAGAACCTTCCAAATTATTAAACTTCCCTGAAATTTCATTATTTAGTGAATGATATAAAAAGTTTCCATTTTCTGCCTTATAAATTTTATAGTCATTAAAATAACTAAAACTCAAAGAATTTAAAACGGTTTGCTCTTTATTGTATACAACGTTATAATACTTGATTCCTAATATTTGTATTGAAGGAAACTTTTTGACCATATCAGATCTACTAGAATATTCATCATAATTGAAAGTACAAGCAAAAAACAAAAATAATAAATAAAGCCTAAGTATTTTCATAAATATTTTTTACAAGATTAGAAATTTTTTCTATTTTAATTGAAAATCCATTAAACATAACAACGCAACATTATAAACTTTATCAAACAAAATTTATTTATATAATCAATTATAATGTAAAACATAAAACCAAGATAAAAACACTGCTCTTAAGAGCAATCTTTTATATAAGAATTCTCCTAAAAATTCAAAAATTGCTCTTATTTTAGAATTAGGATAAGGGCAATTTACACCTTATTCCTTTGAAAGGAAATAGACTTATAAAAATTAACAATAATAATGTTCACATTCATCATCTCTTTTGTAGCTTAAAATTTCATTGTCTTTAAACCAAATTGGTATTTCACGAATCGCATCTACCTCATTTGCAGATGCATGAATCACATTGTAAATTGAAAAACCTTTTTCATTTGAATAATTAAAACTATGATAAGAAAAATCTCCCCGTATTGTTCCAGGAACAGCTAATTTTGGCTCAGTAGCACCACAAAGCTTCCTAACAACCTCAATACTTTCAACCCCTTCAATAACAAATGCAAAAACAGGAGAATTTGAAATAAATTTAATTAAAGAATTCCAAACTGCCTCACTATGTCTAAAGGCAATATCATCGTATAAATAATGTTTTTTTGCTAAACTCTCATCAACAATAAGCATTTTAGCAGCCACCATTTTTAAACCTACTCTTTCAAATCTAGAAACTACATCGCCAATTAACCCCCTTCTAACTCCATCTGGCTTAATAATACATAAAGTTTTTTGTAATAACATTGACATAAATCCTCCTAAAATTTAGGACATGTACTTAAAAATAATTAAATAAATAAAAATAATTATTTAATACAAAATTATATATGATTCATTATATTTATATGGAATACTACAAGTTATAAAGCACCTAACATTATATTTAAAAATCAAAATATAACTTTTACAAAATTAAAAACTACATTCCAAAAGGAAGAACTCCCATAGTTTTTAATTTTATCTCTTCTTTAACTTTAGAAACAGCATCATTTAAAGCAGATTTAACCATTTGCTCAAAAGCATCATTGTCTAAATCATCAAAAAATTCCTTATTAATTGAAACTTTTTTAATATTAAATTCGCCATCCATTTCAATAGCAACAATATTACTACCTGCTTTACCACAAACCGTAATTTTAGAAATTTCCTTTTTAATATTGTCAATATTATCCTTAACACTAGACATATTTTTCAAAAAATCTAACGGATTTACTGCCATATTTTTATCCCTCCAGAACTTCACTTGCTCCAAAAATATTTTTTACAGTTTCTAATTTTTCAAAATCCTTTTCAGAGTTTTGAAAATTTTTCTGAAACACAATGCTTAAATTGGGAAATTCTTTATAAAATTCAGATCTTATCTCACCTTTATAATTTTGAAGCTCATTATACTCAAACTCGCTAAACACCTTATAATAAAGAACATTGTTATCAATAGCAACTTCGCCTGAATGAACTAAGGTTTGAACATACCTTGAAACAATATAAATAAATTTATCTCTTATATCAATAAAATCATTTAAATTACTCGAATTATCATCTTCAATAAAAATTTCATCAATCTCGTCAATGTTACTAGTCTCTAAAATATTTCTATCAATTTTTGTTGACAAATTTTCATCACGATCGGCTTCCTCTTTTTCTAAAGATTTGATTTCGGGAAATTCACATTTAAAGCTAGATTTGGATGGAATAAAAGCCAAATCATCTTCGCCCTTATTATTTGATAAAACATCCAAATTATTTGAATCTACGGCAATATTTGCTAACAAATTGTCTTCAAGATTTTGGATTTGCTTTATTAAAACATGATTTGGAATATAATTTTTAAGTCTTAAAATTTTAATAAAATTAATCTCAAGCTCATATTTTGGATTAACCGAAAATTGCAAATCTCTGTAAGTTTCAAGCAAAACAACAATAATTCTTTCAAGGTAGTTCAAATCAAACTCAATTAATTTTTTTCTCAAATTTTCAGATTTGATTCCAATAAACTCAAAATTTTTAATACCTATCTTTAAAAATAATGCCTCTCTAAAAAATTCAATTGAATCTAAAAGAAATTGCTCATAAGACACTCCAGATAAAAAAATAGAATCAAGAACACAAATCAGCTCTTTTACATCTTCACCAAGAATGCTAACTGACAACTTTTCCAAAAATTCATCATTGGTTAAGCCCATCTTGGATCTTATTTGATCTAATTTAATGTTAGAATCACTAAAAGAAACTATCTGATCAAAAAGGGTATAGGCATCTCTTACGCTACCGCTACTTTTATATGCAATCCATTTTAAAGCCTCATCTTCATATTTAATATGATCCTCTAAGCAAACCTTTTTAAGCATATTATAAATCTTTTCTAAAGATAAAAGTTTAAAACTAAAATGTTGACATCTACTTTTTATTGTCTCTGGAAGCTTGTGTGACTCTGTAGTGGCAAAAATAAAAACAATATAACTTGGAGGTTCTTCAATTGTCTTTAAAAGAGCATTAAAAGCAGAATTGGAAAGCATATGAACTTCATCAATAATATATATTCTATATTTAGAAATTGCAGGAGGAAACATTATCTCTTCTTTAATTTGTCTAATATCTTGGACCGAAGTGTTTGAAGCACCATCAATTTCAACAACATCAAGACTGCTGTCATTCTCAATAGATTTACAATTGCTGCACTCCCCACATGGCATAACTGTCGGACCATTCCTGCAATTTAAGCATCTTGCAAAAGCCCTGGCTGATGAAGTTTTACCAACGCCTCTTGGTCCTGAAAAGATATAGGCATTAGCTATTTTATTTTTCTCTATAGAATGCTTTAAAGTTTCAACAACAAAGTCTTGCCCTTCAAGAGAGTTGAAATCTCTGGGACGTTTCTTAAGAGCAGTGCCTCTTGAAGACGCCATTAACTTTTTACCTCCCCGTGCTTTAATAAGTAAAATATTAGTAAGTATATACTATATAACATATTTATATCTCAGAACTACGCTTTAAAAGAATTATCAAAGAATTTTATGAAACATAAAAAAATATCTAACAAAACAGGCTTCCTAAAAATATAATAAAATTGAAAGCTTCAAAAAGACAAATCCACATCCTAACATAAAGCAAAGCATTACATTTGGGCTCAAAATTAAACCTAAGACTTACGTACTCATCAAAAAAATTGCTTACCGCTGCTACCTTCCAGTCCTGACGGGATTCAGCAATACTTGATAGTACGGGTCCTAGGAATCGGAGAGAATGGGATTCGAACCCATGATACATTTTACTGTATACACGCTTTCCAAGCGCGCGCCTTAAGCCACTCGGCCATCTCTCCAGACTAACAAACTTTTCCGTGTCCAAGAGGACTTGAACCTCCGACCTTAAGAATCGCAATCTAACGCTCTATCCAACTGAGCTATGGACACAAACAATTAATTTTTATTGTAATAAAAATTGCTATTTATTACAATAAAAACATTCGCCGGAAAATGGAGAAATTGTGAAAACTAAAATAATCATTTTTCTTTCAATATTATCTATTCTGTCATGCTCTAAAACAGTCTCAAGTGAAGTTAATTCTAACTTAACAATAAAAACTAAAAATATCAAAGAAAACGAAATACTAAAAAACAATAATATTCTCCACATAGATGCAAAAATTCCTTTTATGGAAAATGCAAACTTTGAATTTGAAAACCTAATAAAAAAATGGAAAAAATACATCGAAAATAAAATATCAAAAACCGAAAACTCAAAAAATGAATATTTTTATTTTTCCAACTTTACAATATTTAAAAATGAAAATATTGGCATTACATCTATTTTATACAAAGAATCTTTTAGAGAAAAAGAATCAAGCACCTTCTTGAAATATTATTCTTTAAACTTAAAAGGAAACAAAAAAATAGAAATTTCAGAAATAATATCAAAAGATCAGCTAGACTCTTTAATAAATGTATTAAAAGAACAACTAAAAAGTAGAATTAAAGATTTTTATGTCAAAGAAAAACACAGTTCAAAAGAATTGGAAAAAAAATTAACAACAATCTTTCCAAGATATAAATATTACTTTAAAAATAACCAAATTATAGTTTTTTATGATCCATTCTCAAATGATTGTAATGGTTGCGATAAAATTGAGTTTCAATTTCCCATACATGAAAACACAGAAAATGAATATTAACCAAACAAAAGCCTTCATTCCCAATCTTAATACTTAAAATTAAATGATAATTACGGAGAGGGTGAGATTCGAACTCACGGTAGGCTTGCACCTACAACGGTTTTCAAGACCGTAGCATTAAACCACTCTGCCACCTCTCCAGAGTTAAAACAAATTTTAATAAATAAAGTACAACGCTGTCAAGATTTAAATAATTACGGAGAGAATGGGATTCGAACCCATGGTCCCCTTTTAAAAGGACAACTTCTTAGCAGGAAGCCCCATTCGGCCACTCTGGCATCTCTCCTATAACATTAATACATATTATCTTAGAGATATTATTATTGTCAACCGAATAAATTATAAATATTAGTAATTTATTCTAAACTCTTTATAAGCTTCTATTAAATTTTGGAAATCCCCAATAGAAATGTCAGTTTCGGGCAAAATACATTCTTCATGTAAGATTTCTTTAACCATTTTTTCCTCATTGTTGCTAAATTTTAATTCAATACACTCATCTTTAATTCTCCAAATATACGTATTTACTCTTATATTGTGATCAAAAACAAAAATAGGATCTCTCAAATTTAAAGAATTGTCAATAAAAAATAAATACTCTAAATACCAATTTACTTTTAAAGATACTGCAAATTCTTCAAGCAGAGCTTCAATTAACATATCCTCGCTAGACTCAAGCAATTTTAAAAATTTTGAATAAGGGTCTGGATTAAGTTCACAAAGTTTTTTCATATAAAAATAGGCATCCTCAAGATCGCGATTTCTAAGAAAAAATAAGGTTGCATAGAAATATATCAAATCTAGATTAGAATAATCATTAACCATTCTCTCAATAGACTTTTTGGGAGAAAATTTTAAAAGCTCAACTGTTGCAATATGCATATTGTAGATTGTATAAATATTCGGAAAATTTAAAATGGCTTTAACATAGGATGTTGTGGCTTGAGTCATGTTGCCTATTTTATGAAAAATAGTTGCCCTATTGTGCCAAATATATTTGGAATAATGAGAATCTGTTAAAAATTTCTCAGAAAGCCTAATTGCTCTGCTTATTTCCCCAATAGAATAAAAATAATACATTAAATAGTTAACAACAAGAGCAAGATTGGCATCAAAAAAAATTTTATCTACTTTTAAAAAGTTTGCTGCCTGAAGGGATTCACTGTTTTTTAAAATCCAAATATTAAGCTTAACTATAGAATTGTTTTGATCCAAATCTCTCGCCTCAAAAAATAATTTTAAAGCCTCGTCCTTATTGCCCAAAATTTCAAATAAAACGGCGCTATTGTTTAAAGCTTGTACAAAATCAGATTTTTGCTCTTTAGCTTTTAAAAAACAACTTAAAGCAAGTTTATATTCTTTTAAATTGAAATAAAAAACGCCTAAATTATAATTCTCAAAAGGACCTAGATCATCTTTATTTTTTTCAATTTTACCATAATTTATAAGTTTAATTAAAAAATTATATTCACTTAAAACAACAGGATAAGTATTTAAAACATATAAAAGAGCCTTATAATCCTTTTGCTTGAAATATATAAGAGCTTTAAGTGAAAGAGAATCAAACTTCTCATCAAAAACATCTAAATTATCAAGAGAACTTTTAAAATCACCATTTTTATAAAAATTTAAAGCCTTCTCAAAACTAAAGTTATTCATATTTTTTAAAAATCTCCATAGGCCTTACAGAAATTTCCTTTGAAAAAGAAGTCTTATTAACACTTTTATCCAAATTATAAGCAGCAATACTAATATAATAAAGTCTTCCGTCTTCAAGCCCTGTAATCTTAAAAGAAGTTTGATTCCCAACATCAATAGGAGAAGTTAAAACACCATTGGTTTTTCCATGATAATTACCAGAAGCAACGCCAATATAAATGTAATACCCCTCAACGCTATTATTAACAACAGGAATCCATTCAATAAAAACTTCCCTAGAGCCTGGAATAACTTTTGTTATCACAGGAGGAAATGGAGCTGCTTCAGGAACGTAAGTAATTGACATACTATAAAGAGAAGGACTGCTTACAGAATCCCCACTGGGATAAAATTCAACTTTTATTTGAATATATTTTGATATCTTTGAATCTGGAAAATCTTTTTTAGGATCAAAATAAATCCACGCTCCAGTTAAATTTTTTTTAATATTCCCATGACTATCTGTATCATAAAATACCTTATTATCTAATCTATAATAATAAACAATCTCTGTATCTTTAGGAACATTGGAATCAACATCAAAGGACAATACTTGAGAATAATATTTAGAAAGCTTAATAGGCTCTGTAATAATATATCCCATATTCTTTGAAAAAAAAGCATTACTAACCTCTTCAAAGCTTTTATGTATTTCTAAATTCTCAACCGCACCAGTAAAATAAGTTCCCAAAGTAAAATCAATAAAATTACCAATACTTAATAAATACCCCGATCCTTCCTTCTTATCATCTGTTACATATTCTATTGCCTGAGGCTTAGAATCTATTAAATATTCAAGTATGCCATCTTTTTGCCTATATCTTAAAGTATGTAAATGCCATTTCTTTGGAATAAAATCATCATGACTTTTCATTCTAATTTTGATAGGGTTTTTATTGTCTTTTAAAAATACATTATTTAAAACCCAAACAAAATTTCCCTCATCGCTTTCCAATCTAATAGACTGATCTACCCACAAATTATTAATCTTTTTATAACCATCCCAACTAAAAATAATTTCTCCTGTAACAGAAGTTGTTCGATATACCCAAAACTTAATAGTAAAATCAGAAACAGTATTGCCTGAAAAAAAGAAAGCTTTTTCTGTCAGCGGCTTAAACTTAACGGAATTTTGATTGGAATAAAAAATTAAAGAGCCATTAGAAACATTACGAAATTCATTTGAAACTCTTGAACTTTTTGCACTAACTAAATAATTTGAAGAAGTGTCTTTTAATTTATTATCTCTTCCTATTTCTAAGCGTAAATCAATATTATTCAAATCTAAAACAGCTTTATATCTATCCAAATAAATACCAAGTAACCCCCTCATATCCCTTTCAAAAGTAACATTGCTAGAATCTTGAATAAATTTAAAATTTTTTTTCGAATCAAGTATTAACTTCAATTCTTGAGATAAAAGAATAGAAAAGCACAAAAAAGATAGCAAGAGTATTAAAATCAATCTCATTTTTGACCTTTTATTTGTTATTATTCATTTTTTTTAAATGCCTCAAAACATAAAACAAGCTGCCTTATGTTACAATATTATATCATAAGATAATTTTTAAAATCTAAAAACTACCTAACGTTATGAAAGAGAATCTAACAAGTTTATTCGAAAAAGTAATAAAATTACCAACCACAAGCGGTTGCTATAAAATGCTCAATGAAAATAAAAAAATACTCTATATTGGAAAAGCAAAAAATCTAAGATCAAGAGTAAAAAGTTATTTTTTAGAAAAAAATAGTCACAAAATCCAAATATTAATGAAAAATGTAAAATCAATAGAAGTTATTACAACAAATAGCGAATACGAAGCATTGCTTCTAGAGTGTAATCTAATTAAAACCCACAAACCTGATTACAATGTAAAATTAAAAGATGGAAAAGGTTATCCCATGGTAAGAATAACCCACGAAAAGTACCCAAGAATTTTTAAAACCAGAAAAATAATTAATGACCAAAGCGAATATTTTGGACCGTTTACCAATGTAAAAAAATTAGACCAAGTACTAGATTTTATTAACAAAACATTTAAGATTAGAAAGTGTAAAAAAAAATCCAGTGCTCCCTGCCTATATTACCATATGGGGCAATGCCTTGGAGTATGCTACAAGGAAAACCTTGAAAAAGAATATCAAAAAGAGCTAGATAAGGCAAAATCCATATTAAGTGGAAATATATCCGAAATATTAAGTCAAATTGATGTAAAATTAAAACTTGCCATACAAAAAGAAGATTTTGAAACCGCTATCAAATTAAAAGAAATTAAAAGTTCTTTAATAGAAATAAATCAAATCCAAATCGTTACAAAAAGCAATAATTTAAACATAGACTATGTACATGTTCATCCAGGAGAAAATGTAAATACAATAATAGTATTAAAATATAGAAATGGGAAATTAGTTGAAAGAGATGTAAACTTTGATGAGAGTATATGCAAAGAAAATGAACTGATTTTACAATTTTTGATTCAATATTACACATCTATTAATATGATAGTACCAGACAAAATTCATATTTTTCTCAAAGATATCGACACTAAAAATGTTGAAAAACTAATAAATGAAATTAAAAATATAAAAACAGAAATTATTTACAAAGAAACAGAAGAAATTTTAAAAATAATGGAAATGGCCATATCTAATGCTGAATTATCTTTAAGAGAATATGAAAATAAAAACAACAAAGCACTTGAGAGTTTGAAAATTGTTTTAGAAATGGACAAACTTCCCAAAATAATTGAAGGATTTGACATTGCTCATCTTAACGGTCAAGAAACAGTAGCTTCTATGGTTACTTTTAAAATGGGAATACCCCTTAAAGAAAACTACAGACTTTACAAACTAAACTCACTATTAAAAGGAGAAATTGACGACTTTAAGGCAACAAAAGAAGTAATATCAAGAAGATATTCAGAAATAATTAACAACAACTTAGAACTACCGAATTTAATTTTAATTGACGGAGGCAAAGGACAATTAAATGCTGCTCTTTCTATCTTAAAGGGCTTAAAAATAGAAAGCAAAGTTAAGGTCTGTTCGTTGGCAAAAAAACAAGAAACAATATTCTTAACAACCAGCAAAAAAGGAATAACTCTGCCCCAAGGACATCCTGCCCTTAGGATACTGCAAAATGTAAGAGATGAAGCACATAGAAAAGCCAACGGATTTAACAAAAAAAGAAGAGAAAAAACAGCCCTATTGTATACAAAAATACACGGAATTGGAGAAAAAACAGCCCAGAAAATATTAAAATCAATTGGAACCTATAGGGATATATTACCTTTAAATAAAAATGAAATTTCGAAAAAAATAAAAGTAAGTATTCAACTTGCAAAAAGAATAAAAGAATTTGCAATAAAAGAAAACTCAATAAAAAATTATAATCAAGATAAATAAATTTTAAATTTAATTAAAATTTTATATAACCTATAAATTAACGGTAAAATTACAAAACTTTAAACTAGATTATTATTTATTAATATTTTTTTAAAATAAAACACTATTTGAAATTCCAGGTGATAAAACTAAAAAAAGATCATTAATAAGTTTATTTCTAACCTGTATATTTAAAACATCTCCCAAAAGCTCTATTTTATAATCTTCAGAAGAACTCTTAACTACTCTAAAAAAATGAATGAACTCTGTGTAATCAAAATCATCTAGCTCTGAAATAACTTCATTTATTAAATTGTCAAATATTTTTTTACGCTCTTTTTTTTCTAAATTTTTAATATTTAAAGATCTCCCTTCAATTTTATTCAATTTGGCCAAAAATTTTTCTATACCGTTTTGAAAGTTAATATTTTTAATAACAACTTCAAATTCAAAACCCTTAGAAATATTTTTTCTACCTATTATCTCATATCTTAGATTATTAAAAAATAAAGGATAAAAAATAAAATCGTCCTTTGCCTGAGATTTTAACCCACTAATTTTTGCTATCAGATCATCATCGTTTGGAATATTCAAATAATTAAAAAATATTTCAGGACTGCTTTGAAAATTTTTAATAGAATCAAAAAACTCTATTAAAACAATTTCTGCCAATCTAGTTTCAGATCTACAAGACAAAAAACAAAACAATAAAATCCAATTTAATTTTTGCTTCATATATTAAAAATTAAACTTTGATTTTGTAGAAAAATGCATTAAAAAATTATTATTGGGCTTTAAAATTGAAAATATTAAAAAATATGACAAATTTTGATGAATATTTTTAGAATAAATTCTCAAATATAAATCAAACTTATATAAAATTTTCAAAACAATTTTAATTTCTGGAATTGAATAATTTTTAATCCCCACTCTATAAATTTTATTTAATGAAAAAAAGATTTTATTCTTATTCAATGCACTCTGCAAGCTCCCACATGCATTATAATCTATTTGCACCTTTAATAATCTTTTAAATTGCCAAATAAGACTCATTAAAACATTAAGCAAATCTTCTCCTTGATCCAAAATAGATTTAATCTTAATCAAAGAATGGGTTATATCTTTTCTCAAAATTGAATTAAATAAAGAAAAGGTGTTTTCAAAGCGAATAAAACTAATCCAAGAAGTTATATCTTCCTCATCAATGGTATTATTCTTGGCAAAAAGTGCAAAAGAATCTATATAAAATTTCAAAATTTTAGTATCTGAATTTAACATTAAAAGCATTAAATTTATTGCAGAATCTGTAATTTTAATATTAAGATTAAAAAAATTTCTTCTCACAAATGTAAATTTATCATCATCAGGAATCTCATAAAAAACTTTTTTTATAAACTTAAGCTTATTTTTAAAATCAATATTACATGTATTGCTATTAGAAATAAAAATAACGGTTTTATTACTAGACTTTAAAATTGCATTAAATACTAGCTCTAAATCTTTTCCTGCTTTTAAAAGTTCAGACTCATACACAATAAAAATTTCTTTTTTTGAAAAAAAAGAATTAGAAAATAGTTTCTCAGCGAATTCTAAAGCTGATAGTTCTGACAAAAAAATTTTAGTAACTGAAACTTTGGACTTAAAAGCACCCATCTTGATTAACAGCTCTTTTAAATAAGCCTCTTTTAAACCCTGCTCATTACCCAACAATAAATAAACCGCTTCCATCAAAGTAAATTATAATCCAAGTGCCAAATATATTATACTTAAGCTAGGAGGAGAATATGAAAGTTGCAATATTTACAGATACGTATATCCCAGAAAAAAATGGAGTGGCAACGTCAATAAAACAAATTAAAGAGGGATTTGAAAAAACTGGCTATGAAGTTTACATATTTTGTCCAAAATCCAAAACATCTTTAAACGAGAAAAACGTTTACAGATGCCCATCTATTCAAATAAATAAAAAACTTGATGCTGTGATAGCTTTTCCCAATAAAAGAAAAATATCCAAAATAATAAAAAACTATAAACCAGACATCATTCATACTCACTCCGAGTTTTCTATGGGAAAAATTGGAAAACAAATTGCATTAAAACAAAACATACCAATAGTTCATACAAGCCATACAATGTGGGATTATTACTTGCATTACTTAGGAATTTTTAAATATTTTATTAAACCCGACAAAATGATGCGGAAACATTACAATAAAATAAAATATTTTATTTACCCATCAAGTAAAGCAAAAGAAAGGTATTTCAAACTTTCAAACAATTCTTCTAGCTATAAAATAATTCCAAATGGAGTTGACAGAAAGCTTTTTATAAAAAATCTAAGCAAAGAAAAAAAAGATGAAATTTTGAAAAAGCACAATATAAAGCAAACAGACAAAATAATAATATTTGTTGGAAGAATAAATAAAGAAAAAAACATAAATTTATTAGTAACACACTTAAAAGATCTTTTATTGCAAAACAAAAACTATAAGCTTATCATTATTGGCAAAGGAAGTGAAGAAAAGGAAATAAAAAATTTTAGCATCAAACATGGACTTGAAAAACAAATATTGTTAATAGGAACAATTCCATGGGAAGAAATATGCTATTACTACAAAATTTCTGATATTTTTGCCAGCCTATCAAAAAGTGAAGTATATCCAATGACAGTAATAGAAGCATTAACTGCTGGAATACCTGCTATTTTAATAAAGGATTATATATATAAAGACGTAATAAAAGAGGGAATAAACGGATTCTTAATAAAAAAATACGAGAACTTATCTAAGTACATAGACAAAGTAATAAAAGATGATGAAATACTAAAAACATTTAAACAAAATGCAAAAAAATATTCCACTAAATTTTCAAGCTATTTTTTCACAAAAAAAATTGAAAACTATTATTCAGAAATTATTGCAAAAAAAAATCATTAATATAGCTAATCAAAAGGCACAAAACAAATTGGGAACTTAATTTTCATATCCAATAAAACATTTTTAATAGACTCCCCAATAAAATATTTAAAATCCCAAAAAACCTCTGTATTAACAAAAAATCGAACTTGCAAAACCATATAATAGGGAGTATACTTTTTGACAATAAGAGTAGGAGAACAAATCTGAACATCAAATTTTTTATTATTGAAAATCATTATATCCTCTATTTTATCTTTTAATAAACCAATATTTGTATCATAGGGAACTTGAAATGAAAACACAACCCTTCTTCTGGGACTTGCTGAAAAATTAACAACAAAATTGGATGTAAGCTTGCTGTTTGGAATTTTAATAATTTCTTCGTCAAATGTTTTAAGTGTAGTAAAAAAAATTTGGACATCCTCAACCAAGCCTTCAACATCTCCACATTGAATATGATCTCCACACTTAAAAAACTTAGAATTTAAAACAATAAATCCACTAACAAAATTAGATAAAATACCCTGAGCAGCAAGCCCAATGGCAAGCCCTAATGATCCAAATACAGCAACAATAGATGTTGTAGGCACTCCAAGATATGGCAATATTATTAAAACAATAACAAAGTCTGTTAATATTTTGAAAAAAGATTTTAAAAAGTTAAAAACTGTAACCTCTAACTTCTCCTCTAATCTGGACTTTTCTAAAGTCTTAAATAAAATTTTTCCCATTTTATTAACTATTAACTTTAAAAAATACCACAGCACTATAGCAATCGAAACTTTTAAACCATAGCCTACCACACCCTCGACAATATAATTAAAATAATCTTGAAATATAAAAAACTCCTTAAACAAATTAAACTTTCCTTCCAAGCTTTACATAAATTAATTGAATTATAGCACAAAAAACAAACAAGCCTTCCAATAAAATCCCAATAAAACCAATGAGTCAATGACAAATGGATCAATATTTTAAAACCATAATAAAGCATGTTTTCATCAATACCGCCCAACAACAAAATGAACATTACAACAATATTTGTGATAGAATTATTATCCAAAGGTTTTTACTAAATTTGACAAAACAAATGTATAAAAAGAAACAAAAAAAACTATATAAAATTCTAGACTTGTTTTTACTTGTCTTTAAAACAACAACACTTACAATTGGCGGAGGATTAATAATTATATCTGAGCTTAAAAAAATATTTGTTAAAAAAAGAAAAATAATATCTGAGGACGATTTTAACAAAATACTAGCAACATCAAATGTTATTCCTGGAGTTACAGCAATTAATTTTGTGTTCCTAGTAGGAAGAAAATTTGGAGGTTTCCCATGCGCAATTTTGCTAGTTGTTGCAGGAATTTTGCCTTCCATTATTGCAATAATAATGGTTTTTCTTTACCTAAAATTAGTACCAGATAGCATACATGTTGAAAAATTTCTCGAAGGTGCAAAAATATCTTCAATTGTCATAATGATAACCGTTGTTTTAAAATTTTCCAAAAAAATGTTGAATAACTCTATAATAAAATGGACAATATGTTTTCTTGTAATTTTTGCAATTTTTAAATTAAAAATAAGAATATCATATATATTGTTAATTTTCTTTTTAATATACACACTTAAATATATAACAATAAAAAAAATATTAACTAAATAGAAAAAGGATGTCAATTGACTTTAATAAATTTATTCATTACATTTTTAAAAATTGGATTATTAAATTTCGGAGGCGGCAATGGAATTGCAGCAATAATAAACAACGAAATAATTAATAATAAACATTGGATAACAAAAGAAGAATTTGTCAATATGATTACAATATCAAGAATAACCCCCGGGCCTATTGCAACAAACATAGCAACATACGTTGGAATGAAAACCGCAGGAATTGCAGGAGCAATAATTGCTACAGTATCATTAATAACAGCTCCAATAATAATAATGATTATAATCCTCCTAATACTACACAAAATCGTCTTTTTAAATTATTGCCTAGATAATCTAAAACCTATTATTGTTGCGCTGTGGATAATTACAATAATCATTTTGCTTGAAAATACATATTTAAAGATAGAAAACAACAAAACAGAGCTTTTGAGAACCCTGGCTATTGTGGGAATTAATTTTTTTATTTTATTTTTTTATAATAAAATAAGTCCAGCATTAGTAATTATACTTAGTGGATTTTTTTATATATTAATATAAATATGATTAAACAAAAATTAAAATTATCCCAAAATTTAAATTCAATTCAAATACAAACAATAAAAATATTAGGCCTTAATCAAAAAGAATTAACAAAACTTATACTAGAAGAAAGCGAAAATAACGAATGCCTAGAAATAGACTCAAATAAAATATTTTTTGAAACATTAAAAACATATAGGTTTAAAAAAATTTTTTACAAAGAAGATGCTGTGATAAAAAACCAACACGACATAGCTCTTGAAAAAACACAAACAAATAATTCTTTAAAAGAACACCTATTGCTACAATTAAGAATTCAAAGAATAAATGAAGATGAAATTAAAATAGGCGAAATACTCATAAACAATCTAAACAGCAAAGGTTTTCATATAATAAACCCTTATGATCTTTTTAAAAAGGAAGAAAAAGAAAAAGTAAAAAAAATAATTGAACTTATTCAAAAATTTGATCCAATTGGAATTTGTGTCCCCAACATAATAGAATCGTTAATTTTGCAAGCAAAGCATCAAAAATTAGAAAATAATATTATTAAAATTCTTGAAAAAGCAGAGCTTCTTGAAAAAACTCAAGAAAAGTTAAAAGAAGAGCTCAAAATAAGAAACAAAGAGTTTAACACGGCTTTAGAAATTATTAGACAAAAACTTAACCCCAACCCAACGCTCGAATTTAAAGACTCAGACGACACCAATTTCTATGTCGATCCAGATATATTAATAATAAATCACAATAACAAATTTAAAATTAAAATCAAAGAAGTTAGCATCTTTAAAAAAGAACTTAAAAGGACAGGCGAAAATCCCCAAAAACAAAAAAAAGCAAAGTGGTTAATCGAATCCTTACGATATAGGGACGAAATACTTGCAAAAATAGGAATAGCTATATATACATTACAAAAAGAATTTCTAAGAAGGGGTTTTAAAAGCTTAAGACCAATGAACTTGAGCATTCTGTCAGAAAAAATCAATGTATCAAAATCAACAATATCAAGAGCAATAAAAAATAAATACTTAAAATGCGAATGGGGTACAATATTAATCAAAGAGCTTTTTAGCTCTGTTGGTGGAGCAAAAACAAATGAATTTTCAAAATTAAGCATTAAAATAACAGTCAAAAAGTTGTTAGAAGCAAATAAAAAGATGTCAGATAAAGCGATTTCTGCTATACTGAAATCCAAAGGAATCTCTATTTCTAGAAGAACAGTGAACAAGTATAGAAATGAATTGAAATCTGAGAAAGGGAGAACATATTATGGAACCTAAAATTCAAACGGTTAATTACAGCTTAAATGAGAATGAAAAAAATTTTATTCTTAAAAAGCTAGAAAAATTTGATACTCATATCAAAAAACATGTTGATAATTTAAAAATTACAATTAAAAAAGAACATGAGCTTTTTGAATTGGACGCACATATTCACTTTAATTGGGGGAAAATAATACATATAAGAGAAGATGGCAAAATACTTCTCAATCTTATTGATGGCGCAATAGCAAGACTTTACAAAACAGCAACTAAAGAGAAAGAGAAAAAAAACAAATAAGATAAGTAAAAAATGCAAGAAGTAAAATTTGAGATAATAAATAAAGATGAAATACATTCAAGATCGGCAAACAGCATTGCCGAATTTGCAAATAAACACCCTTCGTGCGACATAAAAATAACAATAAAAGATGGCAGAAAAGCTGATGCAAAGTCTACAATCGAAATTATTATATTAAGAATAATTTACAAAGAAAAAATAAAAATAACAGTTGTAGGGAAAAAAGAAAAATTGGCAATTAAAAATTTGTTAAATTTGCTAAAATACAATTTTTCAAAAGAGCTTGAAAAATGAACAAAAAAATTTTTTACATAACAATACTACTACACTTGCCTAATCTTCTATTTCCATACTCAACAAAATACGACATTGAAGTGAAAATGTCGGCTTTTGTCATGAGTCTAGCAATCATAGTAATCTCATCTATTTCAATAGGCAATCTAGTAGCTAAAATAGGAATTCCAAAAGTAATAGGACAAATAACGGCAGGAATAATTCTAAGTCCAAATGCCTTTGGAAAAATTCAAATACCTTTGTTATTCCCATTAGGGATAACTCAAATTGGAGAAAATTATTTAATAAATGAAAAAATATTTGCAATCTCTACCATAGCTTCAATAATATTGCTTTTCACAGCAGGACTTGAAACTGACTTAAAATTGTTTATCAAATTTTTGCCCCGAGGAGGAATTATTGGAATAACAGAGGTTGTTGGAACCTTCACAAGTTTTGCACTAATGGCAAGCATAATTTTTAACGTTCCCCTAATAAGTCCAACATCACTTTTTATTGGAATCATTGGAACACCAACATCAGCGGGAATCGCAGCAAGCATACTCTCGGCAAAGAAAAAAATGAGCACCTCAGAAGGAGTGACAATAATCTCAACTTCAATTATTGATGATGTACTTTCAATGCTTATGCTTACAAGTGTAATAACTATATCAAGATCCATATCAGATCTTAATATAGCAAGCTCGATAAAAACCATCATTCAAAACATAGTAATTTGGCTATGCTTAACTTTCTCTTTAATATATATATCAGAAACACTCTCAAAGCTGTTGAAAAAATTAAACAGTGTCACCTTAGCAACCGTAATAACACTCTCTCTAGCCCTTACTATTGCAAGCATTTTTCAAAATTTAGGAATGTCTTTTGTTGTTGGGGCCTATGTATTTGGACTTGCTATGTCAAAAACAGACATCGTATACGTAATTCAAGATAAACTAACAATCTTTGAAAGATTTTTTATCCCGATCTTTTTTACATCAATCGGACTTATGTCAGATATTAATGAAATACTCTCAAAAGAAGTTCTTATTTTGGGATTAGTAATTAGCGCAATAGCAATAATTACTAAAAGTATATTTTGCTTTATCCCAGCACTCTTTTTAGGATTTAATAAACTTGGAGCCTTAAAAATTGCAACTGGAATGGTTCCAAGAGGAGAAGTTTCACTTATTATGGCCAATGTAGCACTATCTTCGGGATTTATTAGCCAAAAAATATTTGGAATCATAATAATAATGGTATTTCTGCCAACAATCGTTGCAACACCCATAATAAACTTTTTATTTAAAATAAATAAAAGTGGACTTAAAAAAGAACTACCAATAGATCAAAATACACACATATGCGTATCATTCGAATATGACAATTTAGCCAAAATTCTTATATGGGACTTTAAAAATGAATTAAGAAAAGAAGGATTTTTTACGCAACAAATTAAAAATGATTCTTCACAATATATTAATGCAAGAAAAAACAATATATCCTTCTCAATAAAACGAGAAGGTAGTAAAATCACATTCGAATGCCCAAATAATCATTTAATTATAATACAAGATCTTTTTAGAGAAACAATCTTAAACCTAGAAAAAATAACCAAAGAAGTTGAAACAGTCTCTTTAAGGGCAAAAAAACTAGATTACTCAATAAATTGCGATAAAATCCTTAGAAATATCAATCTAAATAAAAGAATAAAAAAGGAAAATATTATTCTAGAATTAAAATCAAGCAATAAGGCGGATGTAATAAGAGAGCTTCTAAGCGTAATAAACATTGAAATCGACAAAGAAAGAATATTCCAAGATTTAATGGAAAGAGAAAAGTTAATTACTACTGCACTAAAAGAAGGCTTTGCCATTCCTCATTTAAAAACAAATTTAATATCAAAAATACATATTGCAATAGGAATAAGCCATGAAGGAATTGACTTTAATGCTCTTGACAAAAATTTAAGTCATGTTTTTATATTAATACTGTGTCCGGCAAAAGATTACGTTAGTTACCCTAGAATTTTAGCATCTGTTGTGGGCAAAGTTGATCTGTATAAAAAAGAAATTTTAAATGCAAAAACAGATAAAGAAATTTATAATATAATAGTGAGTTGAATTATGTTTAAAGTTATCAAATGTAATGAATTGAATGAAAAATTGATAAACAAAAAAGTTGAAATAAATGCTTGGGTAAAAAAAATTAGACACCACGGAAAATTTATCTTTATAAATATAAGAGACAGATATGAAAAAGCTCAAGTTCTGGTAAATGAAGAATACCTTTTAAAGATAGCAGAAAAAATAAAACTTGAATATTGCATTAAAATTCAAGGATTGTTGATCAAAAGACCTCCTAACATGATAAATGCAAATATGAAAACAGGACATTTTGAAATATTGGCAAAAAACATTGAAATTATTTCAAAGTGTAATGAATTGCCGTTTATAATAGAAGATGACAACAATGCAAGTGAAAACTCAAAACTTGAATATAGATACTTAGATTTAAGAAGAGATTCATTGAAAAATAAAATCATTTTACGATGTCAGGCTACCCACCTTATTAGAAATTTTTTAGTAAAAAGAAAATTTTTAGAACTAGAAACTCCAACTTTTGTCAAATCAACACCAGAGGGCGCAAGAGATTTTGTAATCCCATCAAGGATTCACAAAGGATCTTTTTATGCATTACCTCAATCTCCACAACTTTACAAACAACTCATAATGATAGCGGGATTTGACAAATACTTTCAGATAGCCCGTTGCTATAGAGACGAAGATTCAAGAGGAGATAGGCAACCAGAATTCACTCAGCTTGATATTGAAATGAGCTTTGTCAAAAAAGAAAATATTTTTAAATTAATAGAAAATATGCTTTTTTTAATATTTAAAAATTGCCTTAATATCAACTTACCTAAAAAATTCAAAAAAATAACATACAAAACGGCAATGAATAAATATGGAAGCGATAAACCAGATACTAGATTTGAACTTGAATTACAAGATATAAGTCGCAATCTAAAAAATTTAGAATTCAATATATTCAAAG
The DNA here is from genome assembly GCF_021043605.1 of Borreliella americana. GTDB lineage: Bacteria > Spirochaetota > Spirochaetia > Borreliales > Borreliaceae > Borreliella > Borreliella americana. The sequence goes on along the minus strand of NZ_JAJNFB010000001.1, from coordinate 98,587 downwards.
ATACTCTAAAAAACAAAGGGGCAATTAAAATTTTAATAGTAAAAGATAGGGCTGATAAGTTTTCAAGAACAAAAATAAATAATTTAGAAGAAATTGCAAAGCTTTACAAGGTGCAAGGGCTTTATTTTACAAAAATTGAAAACAATAAATTTTCTGGAGGAATTGCAAAATTTCTAAAAACAGAAGAACAACAATTAATAAAAACCCATTCTTTAAAAAATAATGACATAATTTTCTTTACAGCCAATAATAATTGGGAAACTGCATGTAAAGCAATGGGTCAAATTAGAATAAAAATTGCAAATGATCTTGGGCTAATAGATGAAAATAAATTTGAATTTCTATGGATCTACGATTTTCCACTATTTGAATATGACGAAAATACAAAAACCTATGCACCAGCTCATCACATGTTCTCGCTTCCCAAAAAACAATATATTGACAATTTAGAAAAAAATCCCAAAAAAGTTATAGGTGAAATTTACGATCTTGTTTTAAATGGTGTAGAACTTGGCTCAGGTTCAATTAGAATACACAATAAAGAGCTTCAGCAAAAAATTTTCAACATGATAGGATTTAAAAAAGAAAAATCAGAAGATAGATTTGGATTTTTTCTAAAAGCATTAGAATATGGGGCTCCTAATCATGGCGGTATTGCTATTGGCATTGATAGGTTGATAATGCTGATGACAAAATCAACTTCAATAAAAGATGTAATACTATTTCCTAAAAATTCTTTTGCAGCAAGCCCTCTTGATCATTCTCCCTCTAAAATCTCAAATGAACAACTTGAAGAACTGGGAATCAATATTGTTGCTGATGACACTTAATTTATATAAAAACACATAAAGTCAATCCAAAACAAAATGCTTTTTTAAAATTTAAAAACAATCTTATTAATTACTTACTTCTTCAATCAAAACAATTTCATAAACACAGCATTATATAATAATTTTTAAAAAAAATTATTATATAATTCAAATTTTGAAAAACAAACAAAAAATAACAAAAAACATACCTAATAAATAGTAAAAAATATATCAATCAATAATTATTATAATTAAATATCTAAAATATTATTAGAATAATAAAAAAGCCGCTCAAAAAGCAGCTTGCAAATAAAAATTAGTGAATTTTTATTTAATTCCTATTAATATTATTAAGATTTTTGCATGCAATCTTCACACGGTCTTTCATAGAAACCTCAGCTTCTCTTAACCAAACTCTTGGATCGTAAAATTTCTTATTTGGAATATCAATATTCTTGCCATCTCCTAATTGCCCTTGTAAACGATTTTCATTTTTTTTGTAATAATTTAGAACACCCTCCCAAGCAGCCCACTGCGTATCTGTATCAATATTCATCTTTACAACGCCATAAGAAAGTGCCTCATTAATCTCATCAATTGTAGATCCAGATCCTCCATGAAAAACATAAGAAACTGGCTTAGCAACATTTACTCCTGTTTTTGATATTACATAATCTTGACCATCTTTTAAAACTTTTGGAGTAAGCTTAACATTACCCGGTTTATATACTCCATGAACATTTCCAAAAGCTGCTGCGATCTGAAAATTTGGGCTAACTTTTAAAAGTTCTGAATATCCATAATAAATATCCTCAGGAGTAGAAAATAGTTCATGCAAAGCTCTATCTGAATTATCAACTCCATCCTCTTCTCCACCCGTAATTCCAAGCTCTATTTCTAAAAACATTTCAATGTTTGCCATTCTTTTTAAGAATTTTTTAGAAATTTCAATATTTTCTTTAATAGGTTCTTCTGATAAATCTAACATATGTGAAGAAAATAGTGGTTTTTTGTGCTGACTATAGTATTTCTCTCCACACTCTAAAAGCCCCTCAACCCAAGGAAGTAAATTTTTAGCACAGTGATCAGTATGAAGAACAACAGGAACACCATAATGCTCTGCCATTAAATGAACATGCATAGCACCAGAAATAGCTCCAACTATTGAAACTTCTTGTGGTTTTTCCATCTTTAATCCTTTTCCAGAAATAAAAGCAGAACCACTATTAGAAAATTGTATCATAATAGGAGAATTAATTTCTTTTGCTGCCTCCAAAACTGCATTAATAGAATTTGTTCCTATACAATTAATAGAAGGTATAGCAAATCCTTCCTTTTTACATATTTCATATAAAAAATGTAGCTCCTTTCCGTAAACTACACCCGGCTTAATCTTATCTAAAACACCCATTTATATCACTCCTTTCCATTTTATTTTTTCTTTTTTATCAAATGCCTATAATAAATTATACACCTAAGAAGTTGAATTGAATTTAAATCAATAAATAAATATTAAACCCCAAAATAAACATAAAATTTATTAAAAATCTATTATTTTGCATAAAAAGTTTAAAATCAAACATTCTTGGTAGACTCTAACATTTTATACCACTGTGAAAATTCTTTTATTCCTTCTTTAATAGAAATTTTAGCTTCATATCCAACGTCATTTTTAAGCTTCAAAATATCACAACAACTTTCTACAACATCTGCTTTTTGCATAGGCATATAATTTTTTAAGGCCTTTTTATCAAAATTTGATTCAAGCTCGCTAATAAAATCTAGTAGTTTAGTTGCGTGTCCGGTTCCTATATTGTATATTCTGTAAGGAAAAGAAGAGGTTGACGAATTTGGATTTTTAACGTCAAAGCGACAATCACTCTTAGCCGGATTTTTTAAAACTTTATAAACACCGTCCGCAATGTCACTCACATATGTAAAATCTCTAGCCATATTACCATTGTTAAAAATATTAATGGATTTGCCATTTTTAATTCCATCTGAAAATAAATATAAAGCCATATCGGGTCTTCCATAAGTCCCATAAACTGTAAAAAATCTAAGCCCTGTTGTGGGAATATTAAAAGATGCGCTATAAGCATGAGCCATCATCTCATTAGATTTTTTACTAGCTGCATATAAATTTAAAGGGTGATCAGTAATAGAATCTTCACTAGACGGCATATTTTCATTTATGCCATAAACCGATGACGTTGAAGCATAAACAAAATGCTCAATATTTTCTTTATAAACTCTACATACATCCAAAACATTAAAAAACCCAACAATATTTATTGAAACATAGCTATCAGGATTTTCAAGACTATCTCTAATGCCCGCTTGAGCGGCCAAATGGCAAACATGTGTAAACTTATGATCTTTAAAAAGTTCTAGTAGCTTGTCCTTATTTAGGATATCAATATAAGCGAAAGATAAATTATTATATTTTCCACTCTTAATAATCTTATTAGGAGTTTTGACATCCTTAGAGCAAAACCCTAAAGCTTCTAACCTTTCATGCTTAAATTTGGGATCATAATAATCATTTAATACGTCTATACCCAAAACTTCATGCCCTTCTTCTACAAGCTTTTTAGCTACATGAAATCCAATAAACCCCGCAATTCCGGTTAAAAAAATCTTCATACTATTATTCCTCTTTTAAAATTCAATACAAAGTAACACCATTAATCTATTTTTTAAAACCAATATCTCTTCTCTGATAACTGCGAGAATTGTTGATACTACACTTATTATTTCTAACATAAGAAACTCTTATTCTTTTCATATTTCCATCTCCCTCACTTTCAGTTTTTATGTCACTATAACGATTTAAAGTTGTATGAACAATCCTCCTTTCAAAAGGATTCATTGATGGCAACAAAATAGAGCGCCTGGTTCTTTTGACCTTATGAAAAGAATTTATTGCCAAATTAATAAACCTAGATTTAAATCGTTCTCTATAGTCTCCAATATCCAATATAACCCTATTAGAAGCACCATTTTCACCAATAAGCTTAGAGGCATAAACATTTGTTAAAAGCTGCAAAGAATCTAAATTTTTACCCTCTCGTCCAATCAAAATATTTGGACTATCTGTTTCAATAGAAACCTTAACATATCCACCCTCTTTGGGCTCTATTGTCAAATGTACAGAATATCCCATTTTAATTAGCATTTTTTTTACAAATTCCAAAATTTTATCACAAATTTCATCACCAATTTTAATTTCAAAACCGCCTTTTTTAACCTCCTTTACATGAGGAGAAACTCTTATTTTAATCATTTCTTTCTTAAATAAAAATCCAACCCTTTCTTTATCTAAAATTTCTACATCAAACTCACCTTCTTTTAATTCTAGATCTCTCATTGCTTTCTTTATTGCTTCTTGTTCGGTTTTTCCGTAAAATTCATAGCTCATAATTATTCCCCCTTTAAGACAAATGCATCTTTATATAGTATTGTTGCAAAATAGTAAAAATATTTGTTGTAATCCAATATATTAAAAGCCCTGATGGCATATTGTAAAGTATGAAAAAAAACATAATAGGCATTCCAAAATATAAAAACTTCTGCTGCGCTCCAAGATTTTTTAAATCCATATTAGAACTAACAATTGTAGATCCCAATTGAGTAAACATCATAATAAAAGGCAAAATTCTAATATCGGTCCAAGAAACAAAATAAAGCTTATATCCAAAATGATATACACTGTCACCGATAGATAAATCATCAATCCATCCTGGGATAAAACTAGCTCCTCTTAATAAAAATAAATTATTTACAAGTGAATAAAGAGCAAAAAATATAGGAAGCTGTAAAATCACAGGAAAACACCCCCCAAGAGGATTAACTCCTTCTTCCTTATAAAGCCTTCCCATCTCTTCATTCAACTTTTTAGGATTATGCTTAAACTTTACTTGAAGCTCCTTCATCTTAGGTTGAAGCTTGGAAAGCTCTGCAGTGGCTCTAAATCCCTTAAATGTCAAAGGAAATATAAGTATCCTAACAACAATTGTCAAAAAAATAATTGAAAGTCCCCAATTAGGTATAACATCATAAAAAACTTGCATTACCATTTGCATGGGAACTTGGATCAAATACCACAAACTCTTTTCCACTGACATTCCAAAAGAAATATCAGATAAACCAAAGGTATTGTCACTGCTCTTGTCAAAAACGTCTAGATACCTATTATCCCTAGGCCCAGCGTAAATAAAAACCTCGTCGTTAATATTTTTTTTATTTCTAACATTATTAATAATAAACGATTTAAGAATTCCTCTTTCCTTCTTAAATTCAACTTCCATATTTTCTTTAAAAACTAACACTCCAAAATACTTAGTACTAGAACCAATCCATCTAGGATTGCTAATCCTTAGACCATCTTTACCATATTTAAGCTTATTATCATAATAAATTATTTGAGACAAATAATTATTATATTGTAGCTTTGCTTTATCGCTCAGCCTTTCAATTTCAGAGCTAAAAATAATTTTATAAGAATCAACGTCAAATAAGTTATAATCCTCAATACCATTTACAGTAACTTTAAATTTAATCAAGTACTCATTTTTTTTCGAAAATGTATATTTCTTTACATATTCATAAGTTTTACCATTATTTTTAAAATAAGCTTTAAATTCATGATTAAAATCATCTATCTTTTTATATAAAAACAAATCCTCTACTAAATAGTCAAAACTAACATCAAAAAAAGTTTCATTTTTGTAATCAATATTAATCAAATCTGTAGGATTTTTTTCCAAATTTAAATGATTTTTAAGCTTTAATGAAACCAAATTTCCTCTAAATGTAGAAAAAGTAACAACATATATCCCTGTTTCTACAACAATATTTTGAGACTTATTAATCAAATTAAAGCTATTGCTTTTACTTGACAACATCTCATTATCATCAAAACTTTTGTTTAAATCAAACTGCACTTCCATGTCAGAAGACTTAGAACTTAAAATGTTTGAAGAAAAAATATCATTAATAAGCATAAAAAGACCTATTAAAAATAAAGACAAATAAACTGTCCTTAAAATTCTTCTACTTTGATTCACTTATGCCCCTTTCACACCTTAAAACCAAACTTTTCATAAGAGATTCAATACCAAAATAAGTCAAAGTTAACTTGCCGTAAGAAACTACAAAAATAATATCCAAAGCGACACCTTCTAACAATTCTAATCTTTTTCTAAAAGCTTCTTTAAAAAGTCTTCTAATGCGATTCCTTTTAACAGATCCTCTAAAACCTTTAGAAAAGGTAACAAGAATTCTAGAATAAACCAAATGATTTGATTTATAGAACATTTTAAGATTAAGATTGCTAAACCTAATCAGATTGCCTTCTTTGAAAATTTTTTGAATTTCTATTTTTGATTTTAAACTAATATTTCTTTTTCTCATCAGAAACAGTTAATTTCATTCTTCCTTTTGCCCTTCGCCTTGAAAGAACAAGTCTTCCACCTTTAGTTTTCATTCTAGTTCTAAAACCAAATTTTCTATTTCTTTTAACACGGCTAGGTTGATAAGTTCTTTTCAAAAAGCTCCTCCATTAAAAACAATTTTATGCTGCCAAGCTACAAATTGAACAATACCATGGTATAGCATATAAATGCAATTGTCAATAATAATTACCTTACCAAAACCTTTATATCTATTATTTTAATGCCTGTTAATTCTTTTATTAAATTTATTATCTTTGATTTGTTGATTGATATACTATACAAAATACTTGAATTGCTGACCTCAAGAAAAAGGATTTTCTCATTTTTAAAATCTAAAAATTTTACATCGTCTGATAAATCCTCAAAAACCTGATTCCATTTATCAGCAATCAATAATTTTGAACTTATTTTTTTATTAGCAAGCAAATTAGATTCTAAATAATCTTTAAGAAGATTGCCCATTTTTTTAAAAGTGGAATCATTCATAACAATTTCTTATATCACAATGCAAAAAACAATATTAAATAAACCTGGAAAAGCTTATTTTAATATTCAAAATAGCATCAATAATTCACCTTAACCTAAAGACATCGGCATTATCAAGTGCGTAAAATTAAAATTTTCAGGTTCACTCAATTTTAATACATTGCCCGAATTAAATTGTATTTCTATCTTTGAAGTTTCAAAAACGCTAATAGCTTCAACAAAATACGAAATATTAATAGCCATGACCTCATTTTCTCCATCATACAGATAGTTAGGATCTTTAATAAAAAATTCACCCTTTCTTCCAGTAATCAAATCTTCTCCAAGAAGTTTTAATTGCAGCTCAGAAAAAGTTAAAACCAACTTTCTTGACTTATCAACATATAAATTTACTCTAGCAAGTCTATCTTTTAGAATGCTTAGCGAAACTAAAGATTTATTTTTCTGTTCTTTGGGTATAATACTTTTGTAATCTGGATAATTACCATTAATTAGACTGCAAGCTATTTTATAATTATCAAACTCAACATAAAATTTTTTATCCGAAGACTTTATTTTAACTGCCCCTTCTCCTGACATAAGATGTTTTAAGAAATTAAATATTTTTACAGGAACTATAAAATTTATATCTTCTTCAACTATAACTTCCGTTTTACAAATAGACATTCTGTGACCATTAGTGGCAACAAGCAGTAATTTAGAATCTTCATCTTTTGAAAAATAAACACCATTTAGTACATTCTTGGATTCATCAAAATGTGCTGAAAAAGCTATTCTATTTATTACCTTTTTAAAAGATTTTTGTTTTACTTCAATTTCAAAAGTGTAATCTTCATTAAGCATATCATGGTTATAATTCTCTATTTCTTCGTATGAAAAAGTGGGTTCTTTTAAATAATCTTCATATTCTTCTTTTTCATCTTTTAATTCTCCCATAATTTCCAATTTACTGTTGTTCTCATTAAAAATTATTTTGATTTTCTTATAAAAACTGAATGCCTTTACTGCGTCACAGAAATTTGAAGCATTAATTAATACTTTAAAGTCTGCTTTTGAGACAATTGAAATTGTGCTTTCAAAAAATATATTTCTGTCTGTTGATTTGATTATGAGATTGGATTTTTTTACCTCCATTAACAATGCACTCCAAATATCATTCATATTCCTGTTCAATATTATTCCCTTTGCTTTTTCTATTTCATCTATAATTTGATTTGTTTCGCAAATAAAAAATGTGTTATGTAGCATAATGCCTCCTTATATATTGTATTACATTTTGTTTTTGAAAGATTTTATAGGTTTTGAATTTTTAATTTTTATAGATATTAGATATATAGTAGTAATAGTAGTAAGTCCTTGTTTGATTGTTTAATTGTATTTAATATTATGTAGTGCAATGAAATATCTTGTTTAATTATATGTTGTTTTTTGTTATTTTTTTGATAAATTATTTGTTTCAATTGTTTAAAAGAATTTTTGATTTTTCAATTAAGTTTAGTTTTTTTTTATTTTGTTCATAAGTTCTGTGATTAAATTGTTAATTTCTTTATCATTATTTCTGTCTCTATCTATTTTATTTATTGAATAAAGCACTGTTGAATGGGTTTTCCCTCCAATAATTTTCCCAATTTCAACTGTTGATAGCTCTGTAAAATTCCTTAAAAGGTATGCATAAATATGCCGAGCTTTTGTTATCTCTGGTTTTTTGCTATGCCCTTCAATATCCTTGTGTGTAATTTCCAGCTCTCTTAAGAGTATTTTTTTTATATTTTCGATATTAATTTTATTACTTTGTTCATTGGTTGTTTCTTTTTCGTAAATTATTATTTCTTTGATTATTTTTTCAACGATGTCAATGTCAATTTCTATATTGTCTAAATCTATATATGCTTTTAGTTTTGTTACAGCAGCTTCAAGGTCTCTTACATTGGTTGTAACTTTTTGAGCAACCAAATTTAGAATATTTTTAGGGACATTTATTCCATCCTCTTCTGCTTTTTTTTCAACAATAGCTACTCTGAGTTCAAAATTGGGTTTTGATATATCAACATTTAGTCCCCTTGTGAATCTACTTTTTAATCGATCTGTAAAATTTGTAAGCTCAGAAGGAGGGCGGTCACACGTAAATACCAATTGTTTATTGTCTTCATAAAGAGCATTAAATGTGTGAAAAAGCTCTTCTTGTATCCCCTCTTTTTTTTGTAAGTCGTGAATATCGTCTATAAGTAGCATGTCTAAATATCTGTATTTTTTTTTAAATTTTTTTGTTTCATGTGTTTTTATGCTTTCTACAAATTCATTTAAAAAATTTTCGGCAGTAACATATAATATCTTAAGGTTATGATGTAGTTCTTCTGTTTTATTTCCTATGCTTTGAAGCAAATGTGTTTTTCCAAGCCCAACCCCGCCATAAATTAGACATGGATTATATTTTTTTCCAGGATTTTTTGAGATTGACAAGCTGGCATTGTATGCAAGCTTATTGTTTTGCCCTATGATAAAATTTTCAAATGTATATCTTTTTTTAAGAAAGGGGTTTTTAAAATTTGTTGGCTCTTCTTCTTTTTTGATGTACATTTTTATACGATCTTGAATACTTTGGATTGGTTCTTTGGAGAGTGCTTTTTCTTTGAGCTTGTCGAAATTGGGAAAAGTTTCGTTAAAAGCCGTTTTTTTGCTTTCTTGTCTGTTGTAATGAATTTTGGGTGGTTGACTTGTAAATACAATGACTACATTATTGTAGCCATTTTTTGTGAGGATTTCTTTAATTTTTTTTGTAAATCTTTTTTCTATTTGATTTTTATGAAATAAATTTGGAGTAGATATTTTAATATTGTCTCCTGTTGATTCTAAAAAGTACAAATTTTCAAACCAGACATAAAATTCTTCTTCTGATAGTTCTTTTTTTATTTCTGTTAAAATCAAGCTCCATATATTTTTCGATTTTTCCATTTTTTGTCCTTGTTGGTTTTAGCACTATACTTTTAACATTATATAGTATAATGTTAAATTAGGATTCTATCTAAATTGTTTGTGAATTTTTAAAAGTTTTTAGTACTTTATATATAATAGATATTATTTTTTTTTTAATGTAAAATTTATTTGTGTCTAGATTTTGATTAAATGAATGGAAGGTTTATGAATTATGTTGCTAGTAACATTCAAGTTTTAAAAGGACTTGAGGCTGTTAGGAAAAGGCCTGGTATGTATATAGGCTCTGTTTCTGTTAATGGGTTGCACCATTTGGTTTATGAGGTGGTTGACAATAGCATTGATGAGGCTTTAGCTGGGTTTTGTGATAGAGTAGATGTTATTATAAATTTAGATAATACTATAACCGTAATTGATAATGGGAGAGGGATTCCTACCGATATTCATGAAGAAGAGGGTATTAGTGCCCTTGAACTTGTTTTAACAAAATTACATTCTGGTGGCAAGTTTAATAAAGGTACTTATAAAGTTTCTGGGGGGCTTCATGGCGTTGGAATTTCGGTTGTAAATGCGCTGTCATCGTTTTTAGAGGTTTATGTTAATAGAGATGGGAAAATTTTTAGGCAAACTTTTTCAAAAGGTATTCCAACCTCTAAAGTAGAAGTTGTGGGAGAATCTTCTGTTACAGGAACCAAAGTTACTTTTTTAGCGGATTCTGAAATTTTTGAAACTTTAGATTATAATTTTGATGTTCTTGAAAAAAGGCTTAAAGAACTTGCTTTTTTGAATGATAAAATACACGTTTCAATTGAAGATAAAAGAATTGGTAAAGAAAAATCTTCAAAATTTTATTTTGAGGGTGGAATAAAATCTTTTGTAGATTATTTAACCAATGACAGTAAAGTTTTTCAATCAGAACCCTATTATATTGACGGTTTTATTAATGATGTTATTGTTAATGTGGGACTTAAATGGACAGAAAGCTATTCAGACAATATTCTTTCTTTTGTTAATAATATTAATACAAGAGAAGGGGGGACTCATGTTATGGGTTTTAAAAGTGGACTTACTAAGGCTATGAATGAAGTTTTTAAAAATTCAAAAATTAGCAAAAAAGATATTCCAAATCTTACGGGAGATGATTTTAAAGAGGGGCTTACGGCTGTTATTTCTGTCAAAGTTCCAGAACCTCAATTTGAGGGTCAAACGAAGAGTAAGCTTGGTAATTCTGAGATAAGAAAAATAGTTGAGGTTGTTGTGTATGAGCAGTTATTGGAAATTATTAATTTAAATCCTTTAGAGATAGATACTATTCTAGGAAAAGCAATAAAAGCTGCTCGTGCTCGTGAAGCTGCAAGAAAAGCAAGAGAATCAGAAAGAAAAAAAAATGCATTTGAAAGCTTGGCATTGCCTGGAAAATTGGCTGATTGTGCCTCTAAAAATCCTTTAGAAAGAGAAATCTATATTGTAGAGGGTGATTCTGCAGGAGGAAGTGCTAAAATGGGTAGAAATAGATTTTTTCAGGCCATTTTGCCATTATGGGGGAAAATGCTTAATGTTGAGAAAACAAGAGAAGATAAGGTAATTACCAATGATAAGCTTATTCCCATAATTGCATCTCTTGGTGCAGGAGTTGGTAAAACTTTTGATATTAAAAAACTTCGTTATCACAAGATCATTATTATGGCTGATGCTGATGTCGATGGATCTCATATTAGAACTTTGCTTTTAGCTTTTTTCTTTAGATATATGAGAGATTTAATTGAAAATGGATATATATATATAGCCATGCCTCCTCTTTATAAAATAAAGTATGACAATCGTATTTATTATTTTTATGAAGAGAAAGAAAAAGAAAAATTTTTAGATTCTATTGAAACTAAAAATCGCAATAGTATTTCTCTTCAGAGATATAAAGGGCTTGGGGAGATGAATCCAACGCAGCTTTGGGAAACGACTATGGATCCTGCTAGAAGAAAAATGAGGTTGATGAATATAGATGATGCTATTGAAGCTGAAAAAACTTTTGTTACTCTTATGGGAGATTTGGTTGAGCCTAGAAAAGAATTTATTGAACAGAATGCACTTAATGTAATTAATCTTGATGTGTAATTGGAGAGTTAATGGCAGTTGGAGAAAATAAAGAACAAATATTAAATGTTAAGATAGAAGATGAAATAAAAACGTCTTATTTAAATTATGCAATGTCAGTTATTGTTTCCAGAGCCCTTCCAGATGTAAGAGATGGTCTTAAGCCAGTTCACAGGAGAATACTTTATTCTATGTATGAGATGGGACTTCATTCTGATAAAGCTTTTAAAAAAGCTGGTAGAATAGTGGGAGATGTTCTTGGGAAATATCATCCGCATGGAGATCAATCAATTTATGATGCTCTTGTAAGACTTGCTCAAGATTTTTCACTTAGATATCCTGTAATACGGGGGCAGGGAAATTTTGGATCTATTGACGGAGATCCTCCTGCTGCTATGCGATATACTGAAGCTAAAATGGAAAAAATAACTGAATATATTGTTAAGGATATAGACAAAGAGACTGTTAATTTTAAGTCTAATTATGATGATTCTTTAAGTGAGCCTGAGATTATGCCCGCATTATTTCCATTTCTTTTGGTAAATGGCTCTAGTGGAATTGCTGTTGGAATGGCTACTAATATGGCACCTCATAACTTAAGGGAAATTTGTGATGCTATTGTTTATATGTTGGATAACGAGAATGCCTCTATATTTGATTTGCTTAAGATAGTTAAAGGTCCCGATTTTCCAACTTTTGGAGAGATTGTTTATAATGATAATTTAATTAAAGCATACAAAACTGGCAAGGGAAGTGTTGTCATTAGGGCAAGATATCATATTGAAGAAAGAACAGAAGATAGAAATGCTATAATTGTTACAGAAATACCTTATACGGTAAATAAATCTACACTTCTTATGAAAGTTGCGTTTTTAGCAAAAGAAGAAAAGTTGGAAGGACTTTTAGACATAAGAGATGAATCTGATCGAGAAGGCATTAGAATAGTTCTTGAAGTCAAAAGAGGATTTGATCCTCATATTATTATGAACTTGCTTTATGAATATACTGAATTTAAAAAGCATTTTAGTATAAATAATTTAGCTCTTGTCAATGGTATTCCCAAACAGTTAAATTTAGAAGAATTATTATTTGAATTTATTGAGCATAGAAAAAATATTATCGAAAGACGTATTGAATTTGACTTAAAAAAGGCAAAAGAGAAAGCGCATGTTCTTGAGGGATTAAATATTGCTTTAAATAATATAGATGAGGTTATTAAGATTGTTAAATCATCTAAATTAGCAAAAGATGCAAAAGAGAAGCTTGTTTTAAATTTTGGTCTTTCAGATATTCAGGCCAATTCAGTTCTTGATATGAAGTTACAAAAACTTACAGCTCTTGAGCTTTTTAAGCTTGAAGAGGAGCTTAATGTGTTGTTAGGCTTAATAAAAGATTATGAAGATATTCTCTTGAATCCAGCAAGGATTATTAATATTATAAAAGAAGAAACTATTAATTTAGGTTTGAAATTTGGCGATGAACGTCGAACTAAAATAATTTATGATGAGGAGGTTTTAAAAACTAGTATGTCGGATTTAATGCAAAAAGAAAATATTGTTGTTATGCTTACAAAGAAAGGTTTTCTTAAAAGACTTTCACAAAATGAGTATAAATTGCAAGGTACGGGAGGAAAAGGTCTTAGTTCGTTTGATCTAAATGATGGAGATGAAATTGTTATTGCTTTGTGTGTCAATACTCATGATTATTTGTTTATGATTTCAAATGAAGGAAAGCTTTATTTAATCAATGCTTATGAAATAAAAGATTCTTCAAGAGCTTCAAAAGGTCAAAATATTAGTGATCTTATTAATTTGGGAGATCAAGAAGAAATATTAACTATTAAGAATAGTAAGGATTTTACTGATGATGCTTATTTGTTGCTTACAACTGCAAGTGGAAAGATAGCTAGATTTGAATCTACAGATTTTAAAGCAGTAAAGTCACGAGGTGTTATTGTTATTAAACTTAATGATAAAGATTTTGTTACGAGTGCAGAGATTGTTTTTAAGGATGAAAAAGTAATTTGTCTTTCTAAAAAGGGTAGTGCATTTATATTTAATTCAAGGGATGTTAGGCTTACTAATAGAGGTACCCAAGGTGTTTGTGGAATGAAATTAAAAGAAGGTGATTTGTTTGTTAAAGCTTTGGCGGTTAGAGAAAATCCCTACCTTTTGATTGTTTCTGAAAATGGGTATGGCAAAAGGTTAAGTATGTCTAAAATATCTGAGCTTAAAAGAGGAGCCACTGGTTATACTAGTTATAAAAAATCTGATAAAAAGGCGGGTAGTGTTGTTGATGCTATAGCAGTTTCAGAGGATGATGAAATCTTGCTTGTAAGTAAACGTTCAAAAGCTTTAAGAACAGTAGCTGGAAAAGTATCTGAACAAGGTAAAGATGCTAGAGGAATTCAAGTATTATTTCTTGATAATGATAGCTTGATTTCTGTTTCAAAATTTATTAAATAAAGAATTGATTTTTTTATTTAAGGATGTTCCACGTGGAACATCCTTTTTTTATTTTTAAATTGTAATTCGATATTATAACCTGGTAAAATTTTGTGTTGTAGGAGGTTCTGATAATATGGATGGAGTTTTTAAAATGATAGATATTCATCTTTTAGATATTGATAATGATCAGCCAAGGAAATCTGTTAGTCTTGTTGAATTAGAAGAACTAAGTATTTCCATCAAAGAAAATGGAATTTTGCAACCTTTGATTGTTTGTAAAGCAAATGATAGATATAAAATAATAGTAGGAGAAAGAAGGTTTAGGGCTGCTAAGCTTATTCAGATGACAAATATTCCTGTTATCGAGGTTAAAATAAAAGAATCCTATAGAGATTTTATGCCCTTGGTTGAAAATATTCAAAGAGAAAATTTTACTCCTGTTGAGGAGGCTTATGCCTATAAAAATGTAATGAATAAATATTCTTTAACTCAAAAGGATTTGTCTGAAAAAATTGGCAAAAGTAGGACCTATATTTCAAATTTAGTTAGGATTTTAGATCTTGAGCAAGAAATATTAAATGCAATACATAGGAAAGAAATTTCTTTTGGGCATGCTAAAGTTATTTTATCCTTAAAAGATAGACAAGACAGGTATAATCTTTATTTAATGATACTTAAAAAAAAAATTTCTGTAAGGGATGCAGAAAAATATGTTAAAAATTTTTCAAAATCCATAGTAAAAAAAAGAGAACTAGAACAAGATCCTTTTTTAAACACTATAAAAGAATTTCTATTTGATAAAATTCAAACAAAAATAGATATTAAAGGGAATCAAAATAAAGGTAAAATAGAGATAGAGTATTTTACTTCGAGTGATTTAAAAAGGATTGTTTCCTTTTTTGGCCATAGTAGCTAAATTATTTTTATAATTTAAAGATTGCAAAATATATTTTCTTAATTTTATAAGAGTTTTTATTTCTAGGCATTTGTCACAATACATAAATTTTTCAAACTTGTTTTAAAATTGTTTAATTTTTTAAAAATTGAGCTTTAAATGAAAGACAAAGTCTATATTTTTTATTTGTAGTTAAATTTAAAAGCAAAAAAATAATATTTAAAAAACAAACAATAAGAATATATTTTATATATTCTTATTGTTTCAGTTATAAATTTAGATAGAATTATTTTTAATATAATTTATTTTTTTCTTTATTTCTAAAATAGAATGAAACAATAATTTCAAGTTGTCTTGTCTTAATTTGTTAAATTCGATATTTTTAAATTCTTTTATATTTTTTAATATAAAATCCAGTGTTTCTTTTATGTCATTTTCATATTTTTCGTTTTTATTAAGTAATGATTTGCGTGAATCTTTTAAATTAAAACTTTTTTTATAAACAATTTTAAATTCTTTTAAAGAATTTATTTTTCCATTTAGAACTTCGGTTTTTAAAATAGGGGGACAAGATTTTTTAGATATTTCATATGATAATGATAAAGGCAATTTTTCTATAGTTAGCCGCTTGTCGGAATTTTCGATAAGCAGATTGTATCTTGATATTAAGGAGTAAACCTTATCTTTTTTAAATCCCATGCTTTTAAACCACCGATAAAAAAGCCCGTTATATTGATTATTTCCTTTTAATTTCTCTTGAACATCTTTGAGTATTTTTCCAATTTTTGTATAAGTGTTGTTAAAAATATTGAAAATCTCATATTGCTTTTTTTTTAAGAACTCAGAAATATCTTTATCTAGTTTATTGTAGTCGAATTCTTTTTTTTCGATCGAAATAATTTCTTTTTTTTCAATATTTTCCGAATTGTTTGAAGATGTTTCTAATTTTTTACCCATTAGAAACATTAAAGTTTCTAAATTATCAGACATAATTATTCCTTAATTTTGTTTATTATCTCTTTTGAGAGCTCTAAGAAATCTTTTGCAGCATTGCTTTCTTTATCATATTCATATACAGGCATTTTTGCTTCTTGAGATTTCGAAATAGTTATATTTTTCCTTATTTTTGTATTTAAAAGCTTTTCTTTAAAAACTTTTTTTAACGAGCTTACATATTTTTCTTTACTTTTATTCCTTATGTCGTATTTATTTATAAAAACACCCGCAATCTCTAAATTTTCATTTATTTGCTTCACAGTATTTATTGTATCTATTAGTTGATTTATGCCCTCAAATGCAAAAAATTCCGTTTCAATTGGTATTAACAAGTAATTGCTTGCAATAAGGGCGTTTATAGTTAATATTGAAAGTGCGGGAGGGCAGTCGATAATAATAAAATCATATTTATCTTTTTCATACAGTTTTAATGCATTTTTTAAAAAATTTTCTCTTGAAAGTTCATTTATTAATTCTTTTTCGAGCAAAGCCAATTTAATACTAGAAGGAATTATGTCTAATTTAAAATGATTTAAAGGGGTAACCTTTATTTTTTTACTAATAAGTTCATAACTTGAGTTTACGGCTATATGCTCTGAGGTGTTTGTGCCGCTAGTAGAGTTTCCTTGTGAATCAATATCTATTAGAAGAATTTTTTTATCAAGCAGGGTCATTGAATAAGAAATATTAATGGCGCTTGTGGTTTTTCCTACGCCTCCTTTTTGATTGATTACAGATATTATTTTCATATAAATTGTCTCTTTTTATTTAGTTTTGTTTTTATATTTTAAAGCATAAATGATAAAAATAATAATACTTTAAATTAGTTTTTAAATATTTGATTATTTGACATGCATATTATTCTATATTAAAATTTAAAATTTCTTGAATTAAGCCATTTTCTATAAAAAATTCCGATATTTTTTTTTTATTTTTTGTTTTGAATTTAATTGAAGTGTTTATTTTGTTTAAAAAGTTTGAATCTATTATTTCTATTTCAAGTCTATTTTTCATTTTTAATAGTGCATTGTATTGGCTGTAAGTTAAATTTAAGCTTAAAGTTTCTAGTTCCTCTTTTTCTATTATGGATGTATTATTAATAACTTCTTTGGCAGAGTTGTAATATGCTTTGATTAATCCCCCTCTTCCAAGTAAAGTTCCTCCAAAATATCGTAATGTGATTATTAAGGTATCAGTTAAATTGTTGTTTATTATTGCATCCAATGTAGGTTTCCCTGCTGTTAAATTAGGCTCTCTGTCATCACTCATTCCATTTAGAAATGAATTCTTGTTTCCGATTCTAAATCCATAAACCACGTGCGTAGCATTTTTAAATTTTATTTTGTATTTTTTAATAGTTTTATTTATATCGTATTTTTTTTCAATATTAAAAATATATGAAACAAAGATGGATTTCTTTATTTCAATTTTAGAATTATTATTGTTTTTTGGCACAAATATCATATAACGTAAGTATACTATCTTTTTAGATATTGCAGTATTTATTGTTTATGTATATTATTAATAGTGTTTGTTTTTATTATTGATTGTTAGAGATATCCAGAAAAGAGGTAAAAATGATATCAGGCTTGAATCCAACATTAAGGTTATTTAAAGATCATAAAATACTTTATTCTAACATGGAAAGAGGATTGAAGCCTCTTTTAGAAGTAGATAATTTTATCAATAAGTATATCCAGAATAAAGAAGGGCTTGAAATTTATGATAAAGTCGTGGGCAAGGCAGCAGCCGTTATTATTTATAATATAGGGCTTCAAAATGTTCAAGCCGGGGTTGTTTCTCAACCAGCAAAGGATTTTTTAGAAAGCAGAGGAATAAAAGTGACTTATAAAAAATTGGTAGAAAAAATAAATGACAGGGCAGAAAGCTTGATTGAAAGCTTAGAAAATCCTGAAGAGGTTTATAAGTATATGATTAAAAGAGGCATTATAGTTAATAATTTATAAAGTATGAAAATAATTGGGTATGTTTTAGCTAATTATGTGACTTTGAGTATACAGTGATAATTAGGGCTATGTTGTATATTAATATTATTAAATTTCCCCAATTTAGGTAAAAATTGCTTTTATCGTAATTAAAAATCCAAATTCCAGCATAAACACCCAAAAATCCTCCTATGGAAGATGTAAACATGATTAAATTGGGCTCGATTGTATGTTGATTAATTTTGCTTTGATTTTCTTTGGCATCGGGTTGTTCGGTAAATCTGCTGTCAATAAAAATCATAGCAAAACCTGCAAGAGTAATGCATAGAAAATAGATCATAAATATTTTTCTAATTAATGCAAACATAAATTTTACCTTTCTTTCAGCTTTTAATCGTTAATACTTAATGATATAACTAAATGTAATACAAAAGCAAGCATTTTGATAGACATATACAATATAACTTATGTCTTATTCTTGTATTTGATGAATAAGGGGTTTTAGACTTTTGTCATTAATAAAAATGCTTTTAATATATTTTATTTATTTTTGTGTTTGGAGGCATTAGAGGGAGCTGTGTTATATATTGTTGGTACGCCAATAGGCAATTTAGAAGATATTACCTATAGAGCAATTGATGTTTTAAAATCGGTAAATGTTATCTTTGCAGAAGATACGAGAGTCACTAGCAAGCTTTTGTTGCGATATAAAATTAATAAAAAAATGATTTCTTGTAATTCCGTAACAGAAAGTAAGAAGATAGACTTGCTATTGAATTATTTGTCAAAAGGAAATTCTGTTGCTTTTGTTAGTGATGCTGGTACTCCGGGGCTTAGTGATCCTGGTAGCTTATTAGTTGCTGCTGCTTTTAGAGATGGATACAAAGTTTGTCCAATTCCTGGAGTAAGTTCTTTTAATACAATTGTAAGTGTTAATCCTTTTAGAGATAAATCAGTTTTTTTTGAGGGATTTTTGCCCAACAAAGGTCTTAAAAGATTTAAAAGAATTGCTGAGCTATACAAAAGGGGAGATGCTTTTGTTCTGCTTGAATCTAGTCATAGAATTTTAAAATTACTTGTTGAAATTTCTTCTGTTAGTTTAGATGCGAAGGTTCTTATTGGTCGCGAGATGACAAAAATTTATGAAGAATATCAAATTGGCAAACCATTAGAATTGAAAAAGTATTTTGAATCGAGCAAGGAGAAGATTAAAGGAGAGTTTACTATTTTAGTCAGCAGAAATCGTTCATAGTAAATATTTTCTACCTAGATTTCAAAAATTTATTTATTGTTGATTTTACCCGATTGATTTATTGTGTTATACTTGAATTTTGATAGGGGTTTTTATGAAGATTTATTTAGCTTCTCCATTTTTTAAGGAAGAGGAAATTAAACTAAGGGATGAGGTTTTAAAATTTCTTGAAGAGTTTAATTTAGATGTATTTTCTCCAGAGCATCATGCTGTCAAAAAGATGGGATTGCTCGAGAAGGTTGATTATAGGTTTGCAAATAGAGATATAAGAGAGAAGATAAGAGAAATAGATTTAAAAGAGCTAGTTAGTAGCGATATTGTTTTAGCCTTGGTTAACTATGTTGATGCAGGTACGGCCTATGAAAGAGGATTTGCCTTTGCCAAAAAAATACCAAGTATAGATTTTTTTAAAGATAAACAAGATTCTGATTTTTATAATTTAATGTATAGTGATTGTACTGCTGCTTTTTCTAATTACAAGGACCTTGGGGAGGGAATATTAACCTTTAAAGAATTGTGGATTAAGTTTAAAGGAGATAATGAAAATTTCAGAACCTTTTTTGATTATTTAAAAGCTAAATTGGGAAATAAATTAAAAAAAATTTTTACAACTTTACCTGTTAATGAAAAGTGTGGTTGTTAATGTTTTTATCGTGCTTTATTAATAAAAATTTATTTTTTATATTTTATATTAATAAAATAATGCAAAGGTATTGACAATATGATTCTTCTTTTGTTACAGTATTAAAGGTTGAAATGATTATTGGAAGATGAGAGAAGGGAAGAGTTAAGTAAGGTTAAAAGCCAAAAGAATAAACAAAACCTGTTAATTTTTTTAAATAAAAAAATATAAGAATAACGAAGAGTTTGATCCTGGCTTAGAACTAACGCTGGCAGTGCGTCTTAAGCATGCAAGTCAAACGGGATGTAGCAATACATTCAGTGGCGAACGGGTGAGTAACGCGTGGATGATCTACCTATGAGATGGGGATAACTATTAGAAATAGTAGCTAATACCGAATGAGGTCAATTAATTTGTTAATTGATGAAAGGAAGCCTTTAAAGCTTCGCTTGTAGATGAGTCTGCGTCTTATTAGCTAGTTGGTAGGGTAAATGCCTACCAAGGCGATGATAAGTAACCGGCCTGAGAGGGTGAACGGTCACACTGGAACTGAGATACGGTCCAGACTCCTACGGGAGGCAGCAGCTAAGAATCTTCCGCAATGGGCGAAAGCCTGACGGAGCGACACTGCGTGAATGAAGAAGGTCGAAAGATTGTAAAATTCTTTTATAAATGAGGAATAAGCTTTGTAGGAAATGACAAAGTGATGACGTTAATTTATGAATAAGCCCCGGCTAATTACGTGCCAGCAGCCGCGGTAATACGTAAGGGGCGAGCGTTGTTCGGGATTATTGGGCGTAAAGGGTGAGTAGGCGGATATATAAGTCTATGCATAAAATACCACAGCTCAACTGTGGAGCTATGTTGGAAACTATATGTCTAGAGTCTGATAGAGGAAGTTAGAATTTCTGGTGTAAGGGTGGAATCTGTTGATATCAGGAAGAATACCGGAGGCGAAGGCGAACTTCTGGGTCAAGACTGACGCTGAGTCACGAAAGCGTAGGGAGCAAACAGGATTAGATACCCTGGTAGTCTACGCTGTAAACGATGCACACTTGGTGTTAACTAAAAGTTAGTACCGAAGCTAACGTGTTAAGTGTGCCGCCTGGGGAGTATGCTCGCAAGAGTGAAACTCAAAGGAATTGACGGGGGCCCGCACAAGCGGTGGAGCATGTGGTTTAATTCGATGATACGCGAGGAACCTTACCAGGGCTTGACATATATAGGATATAGTTAGAGATAATTATTCCCCGTTTGGGGTCTATATACAGGTGCTGCATGGTTGTCGTCAGCTCGTGCTGTGAGGTGTTGGGTTAAGTCCCGCAACGAGCGCAACCCTTGTTATCTGTTACCAGCATGTAATGGTGGGGACTCAGATAAGACTGCCGGTGATAAGTCGGAGGAAGGTGAGGATGACGTCAAATCATCATGGCCCTTATGTCCTGGGCTACACACGTGCTACAATGGCCTGTACAAAGCGAAGCGAAACAGTGATGTGAAGCAAAACGCATAAAGCAGGTCTCAGTCCGGATTGAAGTCTGAAACTCGACTTCATGAAGTTGGAATCGCTAGTAATCGTATATCAGAATGATACGGTGAATACGTTCTCGGGCCTTGTACACACCGCCCGTCACACCACCCGAGTTGAGGATACCCGAAGCTATTATTCTAACCCGTAAGGGAGGAAGGTATTTAAGGTATGTTTAGTGAGGGGGGTGAAGTCGTAACAAGGTAGCCGTACTGGAAAGTGCGGCTGGATCACCTCCTTTCTAAGAGAAAGATAAACTAAGGCTAATTCCATTAACTCTTCCCTATTCTTTTCTTTTGATAAAAGGACTTTTAAAGTCAATGTTATTTTTGCAAGTTTAAAAAATTTTGTGTGTTAAATTTTTTATTGTTGGCATTAAAGAGTTTTATTAAACTTAAGCTTAGATCATTTTGGGGGTTTAGCTCAGTTGGCTAGAGCATCGGCTTTGCAAGCCGAGGGTCAAGGGTTCGAGTCCCTTAACCTCCATTGGGCATGTGTCTTGAATTGTGATTCATTATGCTTTCAAGTACTTTTATTAAAGTAGTTATTGGAATGTAAAACAGAGTAATTTAAGATTTCTGGGTTAAAGTTGGGATCTGCCTGTTGATATTAATAAGAATGCCTAGAAGCGAAGGCAAACTTTTGATAACAAGCGGATTTGTTGCTCTATAGTACAAGGATTGAGCAGTATTATATTTTCCAACAGCCTATTCTATAAACGAACTACATTTATTACCAGCTTTTAGTTAAGAATTGATGTGGATTTCCAGTTGTGGTGTTGGGGGGGTAAGCATTGTAGCGAGCCGTCACCCTTGTTATCTTTACCAGTATGTAAGGATATTCTGGACAAGACTGTTAATTATAAGTTGGAGGAAAGCCAAGTTTGGGCTAAATCAGCATGTTTCTTGTGCCCTAGATTATAAGCTTTTGCCGCAATAGTCTAAAAAAGCCAATTAAAATACCATAAATCAGATTTCAGTTTGAATTTGCCTGGTACTCGATGCTATGAAGTTGGAATCGCTAGTAATTAGTATATGCTTTAATATAGAAATTTAATAAAATTTTGATGTTTTTATTAATTATAGCTTAAAGTAGTACTTCAGTATTTAAAACGATAAAATACATTGGGACCAGGATGAGTTGAACATCCGACCTCAGGTTTATCAGACCTGCGCTCTAACCACCTGAGCTATGATCCCTTAAGCATATCAATCCTTTTCAAATTTTATTTAAATCTTATGACTTTGTCAATATCTCTTATATCTTTTCAAGATACAAGAGATATTGCATATAGTTTATAATTTTTTATATATTTATCAATGCCCAATAGTTTATAATTTGATTAGCATTTTCGTATAAGCCGATTTAATCTTAATTAGTTCAACTTTTTAATTAAAAAAATTATTAATCAACCAAGAATTTATTAAAAATATGTATTTATTGGTTGATTAAATGATTTAAGCTTTTATTTTTATTCTGGGCAATATGCTTTTATGTTTTACATATGTGTTTTGGTAGTAATTTTTATTATTATTATATTGTTTTAAAATTGAGTTTATGGATCGATATTTTTTTTTGCAAGATGCCACTACTGTTGCAAAGTTATTGCTTGGTAATTTGTTGATCAGAAAGATTGGCAAAGAGGAAATAGTTACCAGAATCGTTGAAACGGAAGCTTATATGGGGATAACGGATAGTGCTTGTCATTCTTATGGTGGGAAGATAACAAATCGCACAAATGTTATGTATAGCATAGGAGGCTATTCTTATGTGTATATAATATATGGTATGCATTATATGTTTAATATTGTGACTGCGAATAAAAATAGTCCCCAATCTGTTTTAATCAGAAGTGTAGAGCCTATTTCTCCAGTATTGGGAGAGAAAACTATTCTTACTAATGGTCCTGGAAAACTTACAAAATTTTTAAACATTGATTTAACTTTTAATAAAGTTGATCTTATTGGGAATAATGAACTTTTTTTACAAAGAGGTTTGAATCTAGATTTTAATATAGTTTGTTCAAAAAGAATCAATATTGATTATGCACAAGAGAGTGATATAAACAAGCTTTGGAGATTTTATATCAAAGATAACAAATTTGTTTCAGGGCGTTGATTTTCATTTAAATATATTTTTTTAAAAATTTTTTAAAAAATAATATTATCAAATTTGATTATTTTATGCTTTAGGAATAATTTACTGAGAATAAATTATTTGTGATAGTATACTTTAAAAGAGAGATTTATATATGAATTCTAATTATAAAAGATATAAAATGCTAGTTTTTGACCTTGATGGCACTTTATTGAACAATAATCATGAGATTGCCTTTTTAACTCTTGAGGTTCTTTTGGCTTTGGAGAAAGATTTTAAAATAATTATTGCAACCGGCAGAAGATTGATTGAAGTTAAAAATATTAGGAGTCAATTAAAAGAAATTGGTATTAATGAAAATTATCTTGTAACGGCCAATGGGGCTGAAGTGTTTTTGCAAGAAAATTTAATTTTTAGACATGCAATGAGTTATGGCTTAGCACAAAAAATTCTCAAGATATATACAGACAGTGTTGATATCAATCTTTATGCTTTTGATACTTGGTATTCTAATGCAGATGTTAAAAGTCCCATTATGAAACATTTTATTAAGGATTTGGGCTTAAATGTTATTATTGGAGATTTGACTAAACTAAACGTTGATTCTGTTTCTAAGATTGTTTATTATTGTGACGATTTGGCAATTCTTAATAAACTTGACAATGAGATTAGGAGTAAAGATTTTAAGGACATAAGAGTGTTCTTTTCTTCTAAAGATTTATTAGAGGTTACCAATATTAATGCCAACAAATATAATGCTATTAAAAATATTGCTTTTTTTGAAAACATTCCGTTGTGTGATGTTTTGGCTTTTGGAGATAATAATAATGATTATGAGATGCTCAAATATCTTGGCAAGGGAGTTGTAATGAAAAATGCTAATGAATTTCTTAAAATTAATTTATCAAATAATGAAATAACAAGATTTAGCAATAATGAGGATGGTGTTGCTAAGTTTTTAATTAATTTTTTTGAGCTTAATATTAAATATTAATAATTTATATTTTAATATTTAATATATTTAATATATTTGATTTATTTTTAGCAGGGTTTTCTATTTAAAATATAAATTTTTTACTTGTAATGTATATTTGTGAATTTATTTATTAAAATATTAGAATAAGTATTGACATGGATTAAACAAAGATATATATTATTTTATGTTGCATAAACAAATTGGCAAAATAGAGATGGAAGATAAAAATATGGTCAAAGTAATAAGAGTCTATGGTGAATGCCTAGGAGCTTTAAGGCGAAGAAGGTCGTGGTAAGCTGCGAAAAGCTTGGGGGAGAAGCAAACATTTATTGATCCCAAGATTACCGAATGGAGTAATCCAGCTAGCAAGATGCTAGCTATCTATTATTCAAGTAATAGAGGCGATACCAGGGGAAGTGAACCATCTAAGTACCCTGAGGAAAAGAAATCAAAGAGATTCCCTTAGTAGTGGCGAGCGAAAAGGGAGTAGCCCAAACTTTAAATGTGTCAAGTTGCAGAGCGTTGCATTTAGGGGGTTGTAGGACGTTTAGGCTTAGTCTGTAATAAGCAAAAAAGTTACAAAATATTTATATAGAAGAATAATCTGGAAAGTTTAACCAAAGAAGGTGATAGTCCTGTAATTTAAATGTAAATATCTTTTTAAAATGTTCCTGAGTAGGACGAGGCACGAGAAACCTTGTTTGAAGCTGGGGAGACCACTCTCCAAGGCTAAATACTAAAAAGCTACCGATAGAGAAGAGTACCGTGAGGGAAAGGTGAAAAGAACCCCGGGAGGGGAGTGAAATAGAACTGAAACCGTAGACTTACAAGCAGTCAAAGCCGTAATTTATTGCGGTGATGGCGTGCCTTTTGCATAATGAACCTGCGAGTTATCATGTCTAGCAAGATTAAAGCATGGAAGTGCTGGAGTCGAAGCGAAAGCGAGTCTTAAAAGGGCGATTTAGTTAGATGTGGTAGACCCGAAGCCGAGTGATCTATTTATGGCCAGGCTGAAGCTTGGGTAAAACCAAGTGGAGGGCCGAACTCTAGTCTGTTTAAAAAGGCAGGGATGAGCTGTGAATAGGAGTGAAAGGCTAAACAAACTCGGAGATAGCTGGTTCTCCCCGAAATGGATTTAAGTTCAGCCTTATTTTAGTTTAATAGAGGTAGAGCACTAATTGAGCTAGGGCCTGTCAAAGGGTACCAAACTCAGTTAAACTCCGAATGCTATTAAATGATGAATAGGAGTGAGACTATGGGCGATAAGGTTCATAGTCGAGAGGGAAACAACCCAGACCAACAGCTAAGGTCTCAAAAATGTGTTAAGTGGAAAAGGAGGTTTAGGTACGTAAACAGCCAGGAGGTTGGCTTAGAAGCAGCCATACCTTTAAAGAGTGCGTAATAGCTCACTGGTCGAGTACTTAAGCGCCGATAATGTAACGGGGCTAAACACATTACCGAAGCTTTGGATCTTAACGAAAGTTGAGATGGTAGGGGAGCGTTCTGTAAGCCAGAGAAGTTAAACTGGAAAGTTTGATGGAGGTATCAGAAGCGAGAATGCAGGTATGAGTAACGAAAAAATGGGTGAGATTCCCATTCGCCGAAAACCTAAGGGTTCCTGGGTAAAGGTCGTCTTCCCAGGGTTAGTCGGCCCCTAAGGCAAAGCTGAAAAGTGTAGTCGATGGGAAACGGGTTAATATTCCCGTACCTCTTATAGTTTCGATGGAGTGACGCATGAGGTTAACTACTGCTAGGCGATGGTTGTCCTAGTTTAAGCATTAAGGTGATGATCTTGATAGGAAAATCCGTTAAGAGAGCTAAGATGTGATGATGAGTGCTATTTAGGTAGCATGAAATGTAGGTAGTCAAGGTGCCAAGAAATAACTTCTAAGGTTAGGCTATAAGGGACCGTACCGCAAACCGACACAGGTAGGTGGGATGAAAATTCTAAGGCGCGCGAGAGAATCCACGTTAAGGAACTCTGCAAAATACGTACGTAACTTCGGGATAAGTACGACCTAAGCAATTAGGTAGCATAAAAATGGTCCAAACGACTGTTTACCAAAAACACAGGTCTCTGCAAATCTGTAAAGAGAAGTATAGGGACTGACACCTGCCCGGTGCTGGAAGGTTAAGAGGAGATGTTAGTTTATTCGAAGCATTGAATTTAAGCCCCAGTAAACGGCGGCCGTAACTATAACGGTCCTAAGGTAGCGAAATTCCTTGTCGGGTAAGTTCCGACCCGCACGAATGGTGTAACGATTTGGACGCTGTCTCAACGTGGAGCTCGGTGAAATTGAAGTATCGGTGAAGATGCCGATTACTTGTGGTTAGACGGAAAGACCCCGTGAACCTTTACTATAGCTTGGTATTGAGATTTGATTAAATATGTGTAGGATAGGTGGGAGACTTTGAAGCTATCTCGTTAGGGGTAGTGGAGTCAATCTTGAAATACCACCCTTGTTTAATTAGGTTTCTAACTTATAGAAATATGAGGAGAGTGCCAGGTGGGTAGTTTGACTGGGGCGGTCGCCTCCTAAAGAGTAACGGAGGTGCGCAAAGGTTACCTTAGAGTGGTTGGAAATCACTTTGTAAGTGTAAAGGCATAAGGTAGCTTAACTGTAAGACTGACAAGTCGAACAGATACGAAAGTAGGTCTTAGTGATCTGGCGGTGGCAAGTGGAAGCGCCGTCACTTAACGAATAAAAGGTACTCCGGGGATAACAGGCTTATCCTTCCCAAGAGTTCACATCGACGGAAGGGTTTGGCACCTCGATGTCGGCTCATCGCATCCTAGGGCTGGAGCAGGTCCTAAGGGTATGGCTGTTCGCCATTTAAAGCGGTACGCGAGCTGGGTTCAGAACGTCGTGAGACAGTTTGGTCCCTATCTGCCACAAGCGTTGGATATTTGAGAGGAGCTATCTTTAGTACGAGAGGACCGAGATGGACGAACCTCTAGTGTACCAGTTATCCTGCCAGGGGTAAGTGCTGGGTAGCTACGTTCGGAAAGGATAACCGCTGAAAGCATCTAAGTGGGAAGCCTTCCTCAAGATGAGATATCCTTTAAGGGTTCTGGAAGAATACCAGGTTGATAGGTTAGAAGTGTAAGTATAGTAATATATTAAGCTGACTAATACTAATTACCCGTATCTTTGGCCATATTTTTGTCTTCCTTGTAAAAACCCTGGTGGTTAAAGAAAAGAGGAAACACCTGTTATCATTCCGAACACAGAAGTTAAGCTCTTGTTCGCTGATGGTACTGCGAGTTCGCGGGAGAGTAGGTTATTGCCAGGGTTTTTATTTTTATACTTTAAATTTTATTTTTATGTTATTTAAATATTTGTGTTTTTAAATGTGTTATTTAAATAACATAAAAAATAAAATATATATTGACATGGATTAAACAAAGATATATATTATTTTATGTTGCATAAACAAATTGGCAAAATAGAGATGGAAGATAAAAATATGGTCAAAGTAATAAGAGTCTATGGTGAATGCCTAGGAGCTTTAAGGCGAAGAAGGTCGTGGTAAGCTGCGAAAAGCTTGGGGGAGAAGCAAACATTTATTGATCCCAAGATTACCGAATGGAGTAATCCAGCTAGCAAGATGCTAGCTATCTATTATTCAAGTAATAGAGGCGATACCAGGGGAAGTGAACCATCTAAGTACCCTGAGGAAAAGAAATCAAAGAGATTCCCTTAGTAGTGGCGAGCGAAAAGGGAGTAGCCCAAACTTTAAATGTGTCAAGTTGCAGAGCGTTGCATTTAGGGGGTTGTAGGACGTTTAGGCTTAGTCTGTAATAAGCAAAAAAGTTACAAAATATTTATATAGAAGAATAATCTGGAAAGTTTAACCAAAGAAGGTGATAGTCCTGTAATTTAAATGTAAATATCTTTTTAAAATGTTCCTGAGTAGGACGAGGCACGAGAAACCTTGTTTGAAGCTGGGGAGACCACTCTCCAAGGCTAAATACTAAAAAGCTACCGATAGAGAAGAGTACCGTGAGGGAAAGGTGAAAAGAACCCCGGGAGGGGAGTGAAATAGAACTGAAACCGTAGACTTACAAGCAGTCAAAGCCGTAATTTATTGCGGTGATGGCGTGCCTTTTGCATAATGAACCTGCGAGTTATCATGTCTAGCAAGATTAAAGCATGGAAGTGCTGGAGTCGAAGCGAAAGCGAGTCTTAAAAGGGCGATTTAGTTAGATGTGGTAGACCCGAAGCCGAGTGATCTATTTATGGCCAGGCTGAAGCTTGGGTAAAACCAAGTGGAGGGCCGAACTCTAGTCTGTTTAAAAAGGCAGGGATGAGCTGTGAATAGGAGTGAAAGGCTAAACAAACTCGGAGATAGCTGGTTCTCCCCGAAATGGATTTAAGTTCAGCCTTATTTTAGTTTAATAGAGGTAGAGCACTAATTGAGCTAGGGCCTGTCAAAGGGTACCAAACTCAGTTAAACTCCGAATGCTATTAAATGATGAATAGGAGTGAGACTATGGGCGATAAGGTTCATAGTCGAGAGGGAAACAACCCAGACCAACAGCTAAGGTCTCAAAAATGTGTTAAGTGGAAAAGGAGGTTTAGGTACGTAAACAGCCAGGAGGTTGGCTTAGAAGCAGCCATACCTTTAAAGAGTGCGTAATAGCTCACTGGTCGAGTACTTAAGCGCCGATAATGTAACGGGGCTAAACACATTACCGAAGCTTTGGATCTTAACGAAAGTTGAGATGGTAGGGGAGCGTTCTGTAAGCCAGAGAAGTTAAACTGGAAAGTTTGATGGAGGTATCAGAAGCGAGAATGCAGGTATGAGTAACGAAAAAATGGGTGAGATTCCCATTCGCCGAAAACCTAAGGGTTCCTGGGTAAAGGTCGTCTTCCCAGGGTTAGTCGGCCCCTAAGGCAAAGCTGAAAAGTGTAGTCGATGGGAAACGGGTTAATATTCCCGTACCTCTTATAGTTTCGATGGAGTGACGCATGAGGTTAACTACTGCTAGGCGATGGTTGTCCTAGTTTAAGCATTAAGGTGATGATCTTGATAGGAAAATCCGTTAAGAGAGCTAA
The DNA here is from genome assembly GCF_021043605.1 of Borreliella americana. GTDB lineage: Bacteria > Spirochaetota > Spirochaetia > Borreliales > Borreliaceae > Borreliella > Borreliella americana. The sequence continues at coordinate 68,995 of NZ_JAJNFB010000001.1, read as the reverse complement.
GATGTGATGATGAGTGCTATTTAGGTAGCATGAAATGTAGGTAGTCAAGGTGCCAAGAAATAACTTCTAAGGTTAGGCTATAAGGGACCGTACCGCAAACCGACACAGGTAGGTGGGATGAAAATTCTAAGGCGCGCGAGAGAATCCACGTTAAGGAACTCTGCAAAATACGTACGTAACTTCGGGATAAGTACGACCTAAGCAATTAGGTAGCATAAAAATGGTCCAAACGACTGTTTACCAAAAACACAGGTCTCTGCAAATCTGTAAAGAGAAGTATAGGGACTGACACCTGCCCGGTGCTGGAAGGTTAAGAGGAGATGTTAGTTTATTCGAAGCATTGAATTTAAGCCCCAGTAAACGGCGGCCGTAACTATAACGGTCCTAAGGTAGCGAAATTCCTTGTCGGGTAAGTTCCGACCCGCACGAATGGTGTAACGATTTGGACGCTGTCTCAACGTGGAGCTCGGTGAAATTGAAGTATCGGTGAAGATGCCGATTACTTGTGGTTAGACGGAAAGACCCCGTGAACCTTTACTATAGCTTGGTATTGAGATTTGATTAAATATGTGTAGGATAGGTGGGAGACTTTGAAGCTATCTCGTTAGGGGTAGTGGAGTCAATCTTGAAATACCACCCTTGTTTAATTAGGTTTCTAACTTATAGAAATATGAGGAGAGTGCCAGGTGGGTAGTTTGACTGGGGCGGTCGCCTCCTAAAGAGTAACGGAGGTGCGCAAAGGTTACCTTAGAGTGGTTGGAAATCACTTTGTAAGTGTAAAGGCATAAGGTAGCTTAACTGTAAGACTGACAAGTCGAACAGATACGAAAGTAGGTCTTAGTGATCTGGCGGTGGCAAGTGGAAGCGCCGTCACTTAACGAATAAAAGGTACTCCGGGGATAACAGGCTTATCCTTCCCAAGAGTTCACATCGACGGAAGGGTTTGGCACCTCGATGTCGGCTCATCGCATCCTAGGGCTGGAGCAGGTCCTAAGGGTATGGCTGTTCGCCATTTAAAGCGGTACGCGAGCTGGGTTCAGAACGTCGTGAGACAGTTTGGTCCCTATCTGCCACAAGCGTTGGATATTTGAGAGGAGCTATCTTTAGTACGAGAGGACCGAGATGGACGAACCTCTAGTGTACCAGTTATCCTGCCAGGGGTAAGTGCTGGGTAGCTACGTTCGGAAAGGATAACCGCTGAAAGCATCTAAGTGGGAAGCCTTCCTCAAGATGAGATATCCTTTAAGGGTTCTGGAAGAATACCAGGTTGATAGGTTAGAAGTGTAAGTATAGTAATATATTAAGCTGACTAATACTAATTACCCGTATCTTTGGCCATATTTTTGTCTTCCTTGTAAAAACCCTGGTGGTTAAAGAAAAGAGGAAACACCTGTTATCATTCCGAACACAGAAGTTAAGCTCTTGTTCGCTGATGGTACTGCGAGTTCGCGGGAGAGTAGGTTATTGCCAGGGTTTTTATTTTTATACTTTAAATTTTATTTTTATGTTATTTAAATATTTGTGTTTTTAAATGTGTTATTTAAATAACATAAAAAATAAAATATATATTGACATGGATTAAACAAAGATATATATTATCTTATGTTGCATAAACAAATTGGCAAAATAGAGATGGAAGATAAAAATATGGTCAAAGTAATAAGAGTCTATGGTGAATGCCTAGGAGCTTTAAGGCGAAGAAGGTCGTGGTAAGCTGCGAAAAGCTTGGGGGAGAAGCAAACATTTATTGATCCCAAGATTACCGAATGGAGTAATCCAGCTAGCAAGATGCTAGCTATCTATTATTCAAGTAATAGAGGCGATACCAGGGGAAGTGAACCATCTAAGTACCCTGAGGAAAAGAAATCAAAGAGATTCCCTTAGTAGTGGCGAGCGAAAAGGGAGTAGCCCAAACTTTAAATGTGTCAAGTTGCAGAGCGTTGCATTTAGGGGGTTGTAGGACGTTTAGGCTTAGTCTGTAATAAGCAAAAAAGTTACAAAATATTTATATAGAAGAATAATCTGGAAAGTTTAACCAAAGAAGGTGATAGTCCTGTAATTTAAATGTAAATATCTTTTTAAAATGTTCCTGAGTAGGACGAGGCACGAGAAACCTTGTTTGAAGCTGGGGAGACCACTCTCCAAGGCTAAATACTAAAAAGCTACCGATAGAGAAGAGTACCGTGAGGGAAAGGTGAAAAGAACCCCGGGAGGGGAGTGAAATAGAACTGAAACCGTAGACTTACAAGCAGTCAAAGCCGTAATTTATTGCGGTGATGGCGTGCCTTTTGCATAATGAACCTGCGAGTTATCATGTCTAGCAAGATTAAAGCATGGAAGTGCTGGAGTCGAAGCGAAAGCGAGTCTTAAAAGGGCGATTTAGTTAGATGTGGTAGACCCGAAGCCGAGTGATCTATTTATGGCCAGGCTGAAGCTTGGGTAAAACCAAGTGGAGGGCCGAACTCTAGTCTGTTTAAAAAGGCAGGGATGAGCTGTGAATAGGAGTGAAAGGCTAAACAAACTCGGAGATAGCTGGTTCTCCCCGAAATGGATTTAAGTTCAGCCTTATTTTAGTTTAATAGAGGTAGAGCACTAATTGAGCTAGGGCCTGTCAAAGGGTACCAAACTCAGTTAAACTCCGAATGCTATTAAATGATGAATAGGAGTGAGACTATGGGCGATAAGGTTCATAGTCGAGAGGGAAACAACCCAGACCAACAGCTAAGGTCTCAAAAATGTGTTAAGTGGAAAAGGAGGTTTAGGTACGTAAACAGCCAGGAGGTTGGCTTAGAAGCAGCCATACCTTTAAAGAGTGCGTAATAGCTCACTGGTCGAGTACTTAAGCGCCGATAATGTAACGGGGCTAAACACATTACCGAAGCTTTGGATCTTAACGAAAGTTGAGATGGTAGGGGAGCGTTCTGTAAGCCAGAGAAGTTAAACTGGAAAGTTTGATGGAGGTATCAGAAGCGAGAATGCAGGTATGAGTAACGAAAAAATGGGTGAGATTCCCATTCGCCGAAAACCTAAGGGTTCCTGGGTAAAGGTCGTCTTCCCAGGGTTAGTCGGCCCCTAAGGCAAAGCTGAAAAGTGTAGTCGATGGGAAACGGGTTAATATTCCCGTACCTCTTATAGTTTCGATGGAGTGACGCATGAGGTTAACTACTGCTAGGCGATGGTTGTCCTAGTTTAAGCATTAAGGTGATGATCTTGATAGGAAAATCCGTTAAGAGAGCTAAGATGTGATGATGAGTGCTATTTAGGTAGCATGAAATGTAGGTAGTCAAGGTGCCAAGAAATAACTTCTAAGGTTAGGCTATAAGGGACCGTACCGCAAACCGACACAGGTAGGTGGGATGAAAATTCTAAGGCGCGCGAGAGAATCCACGTTAAGGAACTCTGCAAAATACGTACGTAACTTCGGGATAAGTACGACCTAAGCAATTAGGTAGCATAAAAATGGTCCAAACGACTGTTTACCAAAAACACAGGTCTCTGCAAATCTGTAAAGAGAAGTATAGGGACTGACACCTGCCCGGTGCTGGAAGGTTAAGAGGAGATGTTAGTTTATTCGAAGCATTGAATTTAAGCCCCAGTAAACGGCGGCCGTAACTATAACGGTCCTAAGGTAGCGAAATTCCTTGTCGGGTAAGTTCCGACCCGCACGAATGGTGTAACGATTTGGACGCTGTCTCAACGTGGAGCTCGGTGAAATTGAAGTATCGGTGAAGATGCCGATTACTTGTGGTTAGACGGAAAGACCCCGTGAACCTTTACTATAGCTTGGTATTGAGATTTGATTAAATATGTGTAGGATAGGTGGGAGACTTTGAAGCTATCTCGTTAGGGGTAGTGGAGTCAATCTTGAAATACCACCCTTGTTTAATTAGGTTTCTAACTTATAGAAATATGAGGAGAGTGCCAGGTGGGTAGTTTGACTGGGGCGGTCGCCTCCTAAAGAGTAACGGAGGTGCGCAAAGGTTACCTTAGAGTGGTTGGAAATCACTTTGTAAGTGTAAAGGCATAAGGTAGCTTAACTGTAAGACTGACAAGTCGAACAGATACGAAAGTAGGTCTTAGTGATCTGGCGGTGGCAAGTGGAAGCGCCGTCACTTAACGAATAAAAGGTACTCCGGGGATAACAGGCTTATCCTTCCCAAGAGTTCACATCGACGGAAGGGTTTGGCACCTCGATGTCGGCTCATCGCATCCTAGGGCTGGAGCAGGTCCTAAGGGTATGGCTGTTCGCCATTTAAAGCGGTACGCGAGCTGGGTTCAGAACGTCGTGAGACAGTTTGGTCCCTATCTGCCACAAGCGTTGGATATTTGAGAGGAGCTATCTTTAGTACGAGAGGACCGAGATGGACGAACCTCTAGTGTACCAGTTATCCTGCCAGGGGTAAGTGCTGGGTAGCTACGTTCGGAAAGGATAACCGCTGAAAGCATCTAAGTGGGAAGCCTTCCTCAAGATGAGATATCCTTTAAGGGTTCTGGAAGAATACCAGGTTGATAGGTTAGAAGTGTAAGTATAGTAATATATTAAGCTGACTAATACTAATTACCCGTATCTTTGGCCATATTTTTATCTTCCTTATAAAAACCCTGGTGGTTAAAGAAAAGAGGAAACACCTGTTATCATTCCGAACACAGAAGTTAAGCTCTTATTCGCTGATGGTACTGCGAGTTCGCGGGAGAGTAGGTTATTGCCAGGGTTTTTATTTTTATACTTTAAATTTTGATTTTATTATGTATATTTAAATATTTGTGTTTTTAAATGTGTTATTTAAATAACATAAAAAATAAAATATATATTGACATGGATTAAACAAAGATATATATTATCTTATGTTGCATAAACAAATTGGCAAAATAGAGATGGAAGATAAAAATATGGTCAAAGTAATAAGAGTCTATGGTGAATGCCTAGGAGCTTTAAGGCGAAGAAGGTCGTGGTAAGCTGCGAAAAGCTTGGGGGAGAAGCAAACATTTATTGATCCCAAGATTACCGAATGGAGTAATCCAGCTAGCAAGATGCTAGCTATCTATTATTCAAGTAATAGAGGCGATACCAGGGGAAGTGAACCATCTAAGTACCCTGAGGAAAAGAAATCAAAGAGATTCCCTTAGTAGTGGCGAGCGAAAAGGGAGTAGCCCAAACTTTAAATGTGTCAAGTTGCAGAGCGTTGCATTTAGGGGGTTGTAGGACGTTTAGGCTTAGTCTGTAATAAGCAAAAAAGTTACAAAATATTTATATAGAAGAATAATCTGGAAAGTTTAACCAAAGAAGGTGATAGTCCTGTAATTTAAATGTAAATATCTTTTTAAAATGTTCCTGAGTAGGACGAGGCACGAGAAACCTTGTTTGAAGCTGGGGAGACCACTCTCCAAGGCTAAATACTAAAAAGCTACCGATAGAGAAGAGTACCGTGAGGGAAAGGTGAAAAGAACCCCGGGAGGGGAGTGAAATAGAACTGAAACCGTAGACTTACAAGCAGTCAAAGCCGTAATTTATTGCGGTGATGGCGTGCCTTTTGCATAATGAACCTGCGAGTTATCATGTCTAGCAAGATTAAAGCATGGAAGTGCTGGAGTCGAAGCGAAAGCGAGTCTTAAAAGGGCGATTTAGTTAGATGTGGTAGACCCGAAGCCGAGTGATCTATTTATGGCCAGGCTGAAGCTTGGGTAAAACCAAGTGGAGGGCCGAACTCTAGTCTGTTTAAAAAGGCAGGGATGAGCTGTGAATAGGAGTGAAAGGCTAAACAAACTCGGAGATAGCTGGTTCTCCCCGAAATGGATTTAAGTTCAGCCTTATTTTAGTTTAATAGAGGTAGAGCACTAATTGAGCTAGGGCCTGTCAAAGGGTACCAAACTCAGTTAAACTCCGAATGCTATTAAATGATGAATAGGAGTGAGACTATGGGCGATAAGGTTCATAGTCGAGAGGGAAACAACCCAGACCAACAGCTAAGGTCTCAAAAATGTGTTAAGTGGAAAAGGAGGTTTAGGTACGTAAACAGCCAGGAGGTTGGCTTAGAAGCAGCCATACCTTTAAAGAGTGCGTAATAGCTCACTGGTCGAGTACTTAAGCGCCGATAATGTAACGGGGCTAAACACATTACCGAAGCTTTGGATCTTAACGAAAGTTGAGATGGTAGGGGAGCGTTCTGTAAGCCAGAGAAGTTAAACTGGAAAGTTTGATGGAGGTATCAGAAGCGAGAATGCAGGTATGAGTAACGAAAAAATGGGTGAGATTCCCATTCGCCGAAAACCTAAGGGTTCCTGGGTAAAGGTCGTCTTCCCAGGGTTAGTCGGCCCCTAAGGCAAAGCTGAAAAGTGTAGTCGATGGGAAACGGGTTAATATTCCCGTACCTCTTATAGTTTCGATGGAGTGACGCATGAGGTTAACTACTGCTAGGCGATGGTTGTCCTAGTTTAAGCATTAAGGTGATGATCTTGATAGGAAAATCCGTTAAGAGAGCTAAGATGTGATGATGAGTGCTATTTAGGTAGCATGAAATGTAGGTAGTCAAGGTGCCAAGAAATAACTTCTAAGGTTAGGCTATAAGGGACCGTACCGCAAACCGACACAGGTAGGTGGGATGAAAATTCTAAGGCGCGCGAGAGAATCCACGTTAAGGAACTCTGCAAAATACGTACGTAACTTCGGGATAAGTACGACCTAAGCAATTAGGTAGCATAAAAATGGTCCAAACGACTGTTTACCAAAAACACAGGTCTCTGCAAATCTGTAAAGAGAAGTATAGGGACTGACACCTGCCCGGTGCTGGAAGGTTAAGAGGAGATGTTAGTTTATTCGAAGCATTGAATTTAAGCCCCAGTAAACGGCGGCCGTAACTATAACGGTCCTAAGGTAGCGAAATTCCTTGTCGGGTAAGTTCCGACCCGCACGAATGGTGTAACGATTTGGACGCTGTCTCAACGTGGAGCTCGGTGAAATTGAAGTATCGGTGAAGATGCCGATTACTTGTGGTTAGACGGAAAGACCCCGTGAACCTTTACTATAGCTTGGTATTGAGATTTGATTAAATATGTGTAGGATAGGTGGGAGACTTTGAAGCTATCTCGTTAGGGGTAGTGGAGTCAATCTTGAAATACCACCCTTGTTTAATTAGGTTTCTAACTTATAGAAATATGAGGAGAGTGCCAGGTGGGTAGTTTGACTGGGGCGGTCGCCTCCTAAAGAGTAACGGAGGTGCGCAAAGGTTACCTTAGAGTGGTTGGAAATCACTTTGTAAGTGTAAAGGCATAAGGTAGCTTAACTGTAAGACTGACAAGTCGAACAGATACGAAAGTAGGTCTTAGTGATCTGGCGGTGGCAAGTGGAAGCGCCGTCACTTAACGAATAAAAGGTACTCCGGGGATAACAGGCTTATCCTTCCCAAGAGTTCACATCGACGGAAGGGTTTGGCACCTCGATGTCGGCTCATCGCATCCTAGGGCTGGAGCAGGTCCTAAGGGTATGGCTGTTCGCCATTTAAAGCGGTACGCGAGCTGGGTTCAGAACGTCGTGAGACAGTTTGGTCCCTATCTGCCACAAGCGTTGGATATTTGAGAGGAGCTATCTTTAGTACGAGAGGACCGAGATGGACGAACCTCTAGTGTACCAGTTATCCTGCCAGGGGTAAGTGCTGGGTAGCTACGTTCGGAAAGGATAACCGCTGAAAGCATCTAAGTGGGAAGCCTTCCTCAAGATGAGATATCCTTTAAGGGTTCTGGAAGAATACCAGGTTGATAGGTTAGAAGTGTAAGTATAGTAATATATTAAGCTGACTAATACTAATTACCCGTATCTTTGGCCATATTTTTATCTTCCTTATAAAAACCCTGGTGGTTAAAGAAAAGAGGAAACACCTGTTATCATTCCGAACACAGAAGTTAAGCTCTTATTCGCTGATGGTACTGCGAGTTCGCGGGAGAGTAGGTTATTGCCAGGGTTTTTATTTTTATACTTTAAATTTTGATTTTATTATGTATATTTGTTTTATACAGCGGTAAAACTATTGTATTTTAATAAGGGAATTTTAAAACAACATGAAGAAAGCAAACTTTTTAGGTGCTAATTTTTTAATTTTAATTTTGGTTTGCTTTATCAATGTCAATTTATTTTCTAAGAATATTTTTAAGTTTAAGCTTGTAGATCAGTTTTTTCCTTTTTACTATAAGAATAATAAAGGAGAATATGAAGGGCTTATTTTTTTCATTTTAGATAAATGGGCAAAAGATAATAATGTTGATATTAGGATTGAACACATTGATAATTTAAATGAAAGTGAAATTGAAGATGAAGCAATATATTTAGGATTGACTTATAATACAAAATTAAATGATTTTTTTTATTTTAAAAGTGAGCTTGCTAGGAGTATTTCAATTTTATTTTTTAAAAACTCTAATAAAAAATATAAAAATACTCATTCCACATTTTTATCCAATTTTAATATAGGAGTTATTAAAAATACAATATATGAGGATATCTTGAGGTTAAAAAGCGCTAACACTATTTTTTTGGCTGATAATTCTCAAGAGTTAGTATTGGCTTTAAAAAACGATAAAGTTGATTATATATATGGCGATTGCAAGACTTTACATTATATTGCAAAGCATTTTTTAAGTGAAGATCTTGTAATTTTTACTGGAGATGTTTTTTATAGTATCAAAAATAGATTGGCTATTAGTAGAAATGCTCCCGAGATAGTAAAGAATTTGAATTTAGATTTGTTTTCGTATTTAATGAAAATGCCTGAGGAACTTTTTGTTTCTTTTTTGGATAGTACTTCTAAGGGAAGTTTTGTTGATGTTGGTTTATATAATGATTATCCCCCTTTAAGTTTTATTAATTCACAGGGAAAATTGTCTGGCATTTTAGTGGATTTATGGAATCTTCTCTCAAGACAACATGTTTTTAAGCCTATTTTTAAGGGATTTCCCAAAGAGGACATTAAGAGATCATTAGAGGGAAAGTCAGTAGGTATTTTTGGAGGGATTATTAGTAATGATAGTGTATTTCAAAATGTTAATTATGTAGTAAGTAAGCCAATATATCCTCTTAATTTTAAATTTTATTCTAAAGACCTAAACAATGACGCTGGTTCAATAAATTCTCAGTTTATTGATTTTAATTTTAATAATATTCAATTAAATAAGAATAAAGATATTGTTAATAACTTTATAGACATTGTTAATAATTCATATGGGTTTATAGAAAATTCAATAACAACAAAATATTTATTAAAATTAAATGGATATAATGGTAGATTAAAATCTTACGATTCGATTTTTAATAAAAATAGGTTTTTAGTATTAGCCATTGATAATAGGGTTTATAAGGTTATTAAATATATTCTCAATTCTATATTTGATGATATTTCATTTGAATCTTTACTTCAAATAGATAAAAATTGGTTGGATAAAGAAGAGATTAATAGTTCTAGAATAAATAGTTATAAAATTATGAATAAGGTTAAATTTAATATAGAAGAAAAAATTTGGTTATCAAAAAATAATAAATTAAATCTTGCTGTTAAAAATTGGTATCCAATAGATTATGTTGAGACAAATAATTATAAAGGAATAAATCAATTTTTGCTTGATAAGATTAGAATGTTTTCAGGTTTGAGATTTAATATAATTGAAGCACACAATAGTTTAGATCTTGAAAAATTAATCAAATCTGGAAAAATCGATATGCTAAATACTAATGCAACCGATTCAAATTTGGATAATGTTTTTAATATAAAATTAAATTCTCGAATTCCACTTTATATTTTTTCAAATAAAAAAAGGGTGCTTCCATCTAGATCTTTGGAAAAGTTTGCTATGCTTGATTTTTTATATAGTAAAAATTTAGCTTCTAATATTAAATCAAATCTTATTCTTGTAAGTAGCTTTAAAGAGGCCTTGCTCCTTCTTTATAGGGGAAAGGTAGATGGGATTATTAGCGATGAGTATACAGCCGCTGCCGTTTTTGAAGAATTAAATATTGTTGATGTTGAAAAAATTCCTACTTTTAGGGATTTGTATTTTGATTTGAGTCTTGCTATTTATAATCAGGATTATATCTTGAAAGAAATTATTCAAAAAATTGTTATGCGTTCAAATGTTGGCAGTCAGATGTATTTAAATGATTGGAAATTCGATATTTATTATAAGTCCAAAGGTGGCAGGTTTAAAAATTTCAAATTTCTAGTGTTAACGGTCGTTATATTTTATTTTACTTTTTTAGCATTTGTAATTATATTTATGTTCAGATTATCATTTGAGCAGAAAAGAAGATATTCTTTTGTTATGAATGAAAAAAAGATTGCAGAAGCTGCTAATGCTGCTAAAACCATTTTTGTAGCTAATGTCAGTCATGATATTCGTACTCCTATTAACGGGATAATGGCGGCTACTGAGCTTTTGAACACAACTATTCTTACAGATGTTCAAAAGGACTATGTTAGAATGATAAATTATTCATCTGATTCTTTGCTTTCTTTAATTGATGATATTTTGTATTTGTCTAAAATAGATGTCAATGAATTATATGTTGAGAGTCAAGAGATTGATTTAGAAAATGAAATGGAAGTGGTTTTGAAAACTTTTCAATCTCAATGTGCAAAGAAAAATATTGATTTGTTCTCTTATTCTAAATCTATTTTTAAGAATTATATAAAGGGTGATATTGTAAAAATTAAACAAGTTTTAATTAATTTAATAGGAAATGCTTTTAAGTTTACAGACGATGGTGTTATTGTTTTAAACTATGAAGAAGTATATAGAACAAGAATCGATGGTAATAGGGTTTTGGTTACAGTTGAATTTAAAGTAATAGATACAGGCAAGGGTATTGAAAGAGAGAATTTTTCTAAGATATTTGAAATCTTCAAACAAGAGGATGATTCTTCTTCAAGGGTTCATGAGGGTGCTGGATTGGGGTTGTCAATATCTAGAGAGCTTATAAGATTAATGGGTGGTCTTGGCATTGCTGTTGATAGTAAGGTAGGAGAGGGTACAACTTTTTCATTTATGTTGCCCTTTTTATTGGGCGATGAGCTTAAAAGTAAAAAATTGTCAATCAATAAATTTCAATCAATAAATTGTGATAATAAAGTATTAAATGTGCTTTTAAGTCAAAAATCTATTAAAATTTTTGAGCGTTGTTCGATTTTATTGGGATGTTCTTCTAATGTGCGCTATGTGGCGTCTTTTGAAGATGCTTATAAAGTCTTCAAGGAATATCCTTTTTATAATTTTGTTTATGTAAATGTAAATAACGATAATATTCAAGAGAGCATTCGATTTGCCAATAATATTGAAAGACTAAGTTCTGATGTACAAATTATTTTTTTATTTTATTATTTAGATAATAAAGCTCTAAAAAATTTAAAATATAGGTATGTTAAAAAGCCTTTAATGGGGCTTAGTATATGTTCTGTGCTTTATGAAAAAGAAGAGTTTAATCCAGAAATGGATTTTGAAGATTTGGTTCCAATAGATGGTGCTTTAAGGATAAAAGAGCCCATTAATGTTTTAATAGCTGAAGATAATCAGGTAAATCAAAAAGTGTTGAAAGATATTCTTGTTGTAATAGGTATTAATGAAAATTTTATTGATGTTGTAGATGATGGGGTAAAGGCTTTAAAGTCTTTAAAAGATAAAAAATATGCTATCTCTTTTATTGATATACGAATGCCAAGATATGATGGATTTTCGGTGGCTAAGGAAATTAGAAAATTTGAAAAGGTAAATAATTTAAAGCCCTGTGTTTTGGTCGCTGTAACAGCGCACGCTTTGCAAGAGTATAAAGACAAATGTCTTGCAAGCGGTATGAATGATTACATCTCAAAGCCAATACACATAAGTTCGATTAAAACAATATTAAAAAAATACTTACAGTTTGAAGTTGATGATATTTTGGAGAATAAAGATATGAATCAACTTGTTAAGTTTACCAATTTAGATGTTAATAGGGCCTTAAAAGAATTAAATATTTCATATTCATTATATTCTGAATTATGCAGAGGACTTGTTGATTTTATCTCCATTAATATTATTGATTTAGAAAAAGCTTTTGATGAAGAAAATTTGTCTTTAATTAAGGATATATCTCATTCAATATCTGGAGCTCTTTCTAATATGCGTAGCGAATTGTATAAAGATTTTCAAAAAATTGAAACAAGCAAAGATCCAATTTCTGAGTTAAAAAAAATGTATTTTTTTGTAAAAGATGATTTATTGCAGCTAATAAGCGATATGAAGGAAAATATTTTGTTTGAGTCTGAGGTTGTTAGTAAGAATAAGCTATATTTTAAAAATAATGATCAATTTTTAAACCTTCTCAATAAACTTTTAATTGGTATTAAGGCTAGAAAGCCAAGAGAATACAAAGAAATTCTTGAAAGCATTGAAAAGTATGTTTTAGACGATAATATTCAGGTATTATTTAGTGATCTTCGTAGAAATTTAAGACTATATAGATTTGCTGAGAGCTCTAAGATTCTTGAAGAGATTATTGAAATGCTTAGTAATAAGAGAATTAGCAGTGGAAATAATAGTTAAAGATAAAGCTTTTGAAGCAGAGAATCAGAAGCTTTTAATTGTGGATGATTCTCCCACCAATTTAGATTTATTGGTAAACATATTGCAAGATGCCTATGAGATTGAGGTTGCAACAAATGGACTTGATGCTTTAAAGCAGGTTGAAAAAGATAGTCCGGATCTTGTACTTCTTGACATAGGTCTACCAGATATTAATGGCTATGAGGTGTGTAGGAAGCTAAAAAGCGATCCTGATACTAAAGAGATTCCTGTAATTTTTATTAGTTCAAGAAGCTCCACAGATGATCAACTTGAAGGATTTAACGCTGGTGGTGTAGATTATATTTTAAAGCCTTTTAATAGTCGAATAATTGATGCTAGAGTTAAGACACATCTTGAATTAAAAAGGTTAAGAGATTATTTTAAAAGCTTGTCTAGGATTGATGGGCTTACTCAAATTCCAAACAGAAGATTTTTTATGGATAAATTTTCTAAGTCGTGGATGAAAGCTTTAGAAAGCAAAGAAATAATAATTGTTGGGATGTTGGATATTGATAATTTTAAAAATTACAATGATAATTATGGCCACACCAATGGCGATGAATGTCTTAAATTGATTGCTAAAGCCTTATATAAGGTTTCTTTAAAATACAAAATAGATGTTGCTCGATATGGCGGGGAAGAATTTATTTTTTTTTCTGTCAATAAGAGTCTAAATGAAATGATTGGCATTATTAAAACAATGATTAATGATATAAAGCGCTTAAGAATAGTTCATGAACACAGTAGTGTTTCTAGCATTGTAACTGTTTCAATTGGACTTGCTCAAGAAATTCCTATTGATAACAATTTTACCAATATCATAAAGCTTGCTGATCGAAAGCTTTATGAAGCTAAAGTTTCTGGAAGAAATCAGTTTAGGTATTAAATTAATTTAATAGACTTTGGTATTTATAAGCTATAGATATCCCAATAGAATTGTAATAAAAATAAGAATTGCCAGTTGCTATTCTTTTTGAAATATCAGCCAGTCCGGCTGTGTTACTTGTGTATGTGGGATTTGTAGACAATTTAAATTGTAGGCCAATTGTTAAAGGTTTGATAATTTCAAAATTAGCAACAATAGAAATATTGTGATAAAAAAAATCGCTTCCCCAGCCTTTGTTTTTCCAAGAGCCTATGTTTCTTTCTTTACCAATTTGTGTTTTTCCTTCATAAAGTAAGCCTATGGTGTTAAGAGGTATTGGCATTTTGTAAGCTAAAAGAACGTAAGGTTTTATTAGCATGCCATTTATATTTTTACCAGCATCTGCTTTATATTTCCAAAGTTGATATTTTTTTGCGTGGGGATTAATTAAGTATATAAAATCATTCCCAATAGCTGTAATAATATGTGTCCATTCACCTTGGAGAATAGCGTTTAGGTCAAATTGGAATCGCCCACCCGCTGTTATTTCTGAATAAAATTCAACATCATTTGAATATTTTCCATTTTCAATGTGTACACCAACTCCTTTGAATCCAAAAGCTTGCCAACCTATACCAAGTTCATTTGATGCATATAAATTTAAAAAAGCAATAGGAGTAAAGCTTATTGTGCTTTTAAATGAGACGCTTACAGGAGATAATCCTATATTTAAATCTATGTCTATGCCATTTTTTTTAAAAAATATAGAATTAGGATTGTGTAAAGCTTTAAAATTTTTATAGTAACCTAAATATGATATTAGTTTTATTCCTCCCCAATAATTGACTGGAATTTTTAAACTTGGTTCAATATTTTGGAAGTTAGGACGTTTAAAGCTTTGTGAAAAGATGCTTCCATTTGTGCCCAGCTCGTGGGGAGGATAATAAGCAGATTTGAAATTAAAGTAAAAATATTCATTATTGAATTCTAAGTTTTGTTGATCTTGGGCAAGAATTATTTTTGCTTGCAAAAGCAACAAACAAAAGCAAATTTTTTTTATTTTAAACATTTTTTCCATTTATTTTTTTCAATATTATTTCAATTATTTTTTTTCTTATTTCATCAATCTTAACTGATGCATCAATATTGTTAAGTCTAGAGCATTTTGAGTAAAATTCTATTAGTGGTTTTGTTTGTAATCTATATTCTTTAAGTCTTGTTTTTAAGCATTCTTCTTTATCATCTTCTCGTTGGTAAAGATCTTCTCCGCAAACGTCGCAAATGCCAATGTTTTTTGTTGCTAGGGTATATATATTAAAAATGTTATTGCAAGATTTACAAATTCTTCTTCCCGAGAGTCTTTTTATTACTAACTCTTCATCAATTAAAAAGTTTATTATTTTTACATTTGGCAAAAATTTATCAAGAGCTTCGGCTTGACAAATATTGCGCGGAAATCCATCTAAAATAAAATCTTTGTTCTTTTTAATAGCTTTAATTTTATCTTCTACTATTTTGATTGTAATTAGATCAGGGACCAGTTCTCCCCTTTCAACAATTTTTTTTATTTCTTTTCCAAGAGCCGTAGAATTTAAAATATTTTCTCTAAATAAGTCTCCTGTTGAAATGTGTTGGTATTTAAATTCATTAGAAATAATTTTTGAAATAGTCCCCTTTCCAGAACCTGGAGGACCTAAAAATACAAGCCCCATATATACTCCTGTGTAAATATTTGTTATTTTAAGGGTTTATTTGAAAACATTTAATAAAAATTTAAGTCCCACAATTGTTCCAATTGTAGATCCAAGGTTTACAAAAAGCACTATTAATAGAATTCTTGTAACTTTATTTTTGAAATATCCTTTTATTGTCGATAATTCTTCTTGTAGATTTTCAAAATCTTTGACCTTTGGTTTGTTTATATAAGCTTCAACAAGTCCTGCTACCATTCCTGTTCCTATGAATGGTATTACGGAGAATATTGGAGAACCTAAAATAGCTGTTAAAATTGTTAAAGGATTGGACTTTAATAAAATTGATGCCATGCCTGAAAAAAGAGAGTTAGATATTATCCAAAGCTTTAAATTTTTGTAAGCAAAATCAAATCCTTTAAAGTAAAAAGAGCTTACTATTAGTAAAATGATTGAAATTGCAATCAAGTAAGATAGAACTTTGCTAAATGAAAAATGTTTTTTAGGTATTTTTTCAAGTTCTTCAGTGTTTATTATTTTTTTGTTTTGACTTATTTCTTTTAAAGTTCTCATTATTCC
Source organism: Borreliella americana (assembly GCF_021043605.1). Lineage (GTDB taxonomy): Bacteria > Spirochaetota > Spirochaetia > Borreliales > Borreliaceae > Borreliella > Borreliella americana. The sequence goes on along the minus strand of NZ_JAJNFB010000001.1, from coordinate 53,281 downwards.
GCTTACATGGCCTGCACCCACAACTGCAAGAATAATGCCCTCTCCTTCAAGTATTTTGTTTGTAATAAATTCATCTCTTTCGTCAATTAAAGCTTTTTTGACTTTAGGTATTTCTTTGGAAAGTTCTTCCATTATTTTTGAAAGAGCATCCTGTTCTTTGAGTTTTTCAATTTCATCTTTTGTGATTTTTGCATCTGTTAGGGAAAAAAGGCTTGAGATTATTTTTGCTTTTTCAAATATTGGAATAGATATCCAAGCTCTTTTTAGGGTTGTTTCAATTTTTCTGTCAGCAAGAATTAGTGGAATATTGTGTTTTTTAGCTTTTAAAATAGCCGTTTTCATTTCTTCACCGGGTTTTATTCCCTGTTCTTTTGCTAATTTTTTTTGAAAATTACTAAGTATTATGTTTATTATGAGAAAGAAGGCTTTTCCTTGTTTTAGTGCTTTATCTATATCTAAGTTTCTCCATTTTTCATTCTCATTAGTATTTAAGATCGAATGGTAGCGGGCTTCATCAAGTTCAACAGCAATATAGTCTGGCTTTAAGATTTCTATTAAATTTGCAGTATCTTCTGAGCTTTTTTTTGATACGTGAGCAGTTCCAAGTATATATATTGTTTTATTGTGTATATTAAATTTACTTACATGAGAAAAACAGTTTTCTTTCTGGGTGTTTTCTTTTTTATTGTCCAAAAAATATTCCTTGTTTGAAAAATTTAGCTATTAATTAGTATAGCTTTTAATAATTTTACCATATGGTCTAGTGGAACTATATAGTCTATATTGTTTTCCTTTATTGCTATTTTTGCCATTCCAAAAACTATAGAACTTTCTTTATCTTGCGCAATAGTTAGTCCCCCAGCTTTTTTTATATCTCCAATTTCTCTTGATCCGTCATTTCCCATTCCAGTCATTATTATTGCAATTGCTTTATCTTTTGCAATTTCTGCAATAGATTGAAATAATAACCCAATAGATGGTTTGTGACCATTTATATGTTTGCCATCGAGGATTTTTATTTGATAGTTACCATCGATTTTTTTGATTTTTGTATGATATCCACCCGAGCTAATGTATGCATGTCCTTGCTTTAATATATCGTTATTAGTGGTTTCTTTTACGTTTATTTTGCATAGATTATTAAGATTTTTAGCAAATTCTTCTGTAAATCCTTTGGGCATGTGTTGAACAATTATTATTGGCGGAAAGCTTTCAGGTATTTCTGGCAATATTGATTTCAAGGCTACGGGGCCTCCCGCTGATACTCCAATTGCTATTATGTCAAATTTTCTCAGTTTAAGTTTTTTTATTTCTTTTTCATTTAGTATTTTTTCTTTTGCATGTTCTTCAAGTTGAGTTAATGAAGAGATGCCATTTTTGTAATTTAAAATAAAATTAGCTCTTTTGTAGTTTTTTGTTTTCATATCCTTATTGCAGACAATTTTGTTTTTTATAGATATCGATCCATAGGTCAAAAGAGAATTAATAATTTGTTCTTTTTTGATTTCATATGATTTTTTGTTTTTAGATACTAATATAAGATCATTGGCGCCCTTTAAAGCAGCAATATTTATTATGTTTTGATTTGAAGATATGACTACAACTGGTATTGTTTTGTTTAAATTGTTTTTTTTATCCAAAAATAGAATGTCTTTAATATTGTTTTCTTCTAAATTCATTAATATTACTTCAGGGTTATGTTTTTTAAGTTTATTTGTTGCAAATTTGCCATTAGAGGCAGTTGCAATGACTTGGAGTTTTGGAGACGAATTGATAAGGTCCGATATAAGTTTTCTCTTTACAGCAAAGTATTCTATGATAAGTACAGAAATTTTTGTTTCCACTGTTATTTTTTTCCCATTTTATTTTTGTTAAATTATAACTTATATTTATTTTGTGATTTGAATTTTTCTTTTTGAGAGTCAGTATCTTTTTTTTCATATATTATTGCCCAAGGTGTTTTTAAAAATTTAAAAGGAAGGTTAAGTCCAAAAAGTGATTCTGAGTGCCCTATAAATAAATAGCTGTTTTTAGACATGTTGTTGTAAAATTTTTTAAGTACTTTAATTTTTGATTTTTCATCAAAGTATATTAATACATTTCTACAAAAAATAACATCAATTTGTGAAAAATTACTTTCAAAGTTTAGGTTATGATAGTCAAATCTTATATGATTTTTAATTTCATTTTTAATTTTATATCCGTTTGAATGAGAATATAGATAGTGACGGTATTCTTTAGGAATATTTTCACATTTATTTGATGAGTAATATCCCTCTTTTGCTATCATTAAAGATTTTAAGCTTAAATCAGAAGCAATAATAACAAAATCCATTTCTTTTGGAAGCTTTGATTTGAGTACAAATGCCAATGAATAAGGCTCTTCTCCTGTTGAACATCCTGCAGACCAGATAATAATCCTATTTTTTCCTTCTATGTTTTTAATATTAATTAAATTAGGAATTACAAATTTTTCAAAAGTTTGGAAATGTAGTGAATTTCTAAAAAATCTTGTTAAATTAGTTGTGATTAAATCCAAGAAATATTCTTTTTTTAATTTTTCACTAATTATTAAATTGTAAAGTTGTGCTGGAGTTTTAAGAGCAAGAGCTCGTACTGCTTCATTCACTCTGCTTTGAAGAACAAATTTATTTTTTTCATCAAAACGAATTCCACTGTTGTTATATATAAAATCGCAAAATTTTAAAAATAGTTTATCTTCAATTTCTAGCATTTTTGGGAAACCTGCTTAATTCTTACTTTATAAATAAGTATTACCTATTTATAATAAATCTCTAGGTAAGAATATTTTTTTTGAAAAAAATTGTAAAATTACTATAAGTAATTTTATTATAAGTTATAAGTTTATAAAAAAGTTTTTGTTTATTTTACTTTATTTAAAGTAATAAATGGGGAATTTAATGGATTTTGGAAAAGATATTTGCAAATGTCAATTTAATATGCATTTAAAAAAGATTAGATGGTGTTTTGGGTTAAAATAATAATTCTTAGAGAAGATATTAAGTATGCAATTTTGAGAAAATTTTTTCATGTTTTTAGCTTAATAGTTTTGATTTTTTATAGAATAAATTTTTGGATAGGACTTGTTTTAAATATACTTTTTATAATTTTATACTTAAGTTCTGAAATTTTTAGGATTACTAAAAAAAAATACTTTTATTTAAAAATATTTCAAACATAATATTAAAATCAAAGAAAATATTGCCCAATAAAGTATCTTTTCCCTCTGTCTTTTTGTTTATAGGTATATTGATATCATATTGTTTGGCTATGCATGCTTTTAATTATATTGGAATATTTTCGGTATGTCTTGGTGATGGATTTGCAAGTCTTATTGGGAAAGCTAATTCCTTTTTTAAGTTTGTAAACGACAAAACGATTTCTGGCAGCCTTGTTGTATTTTGTGTTACTTTTTTTTCATATTATTATTTTTTTCCATGTTTAATAGTAGCTTTAATTCTTGGAATTTTAGCAGTATCGGTAGAGCTTTTTGATGCTGCTAATTTTGACAATTTATTTTTACCACTTGTTGTTTCGGCTTCATCCTATTTGTTAACTTCTTTTTTTTTATAGCCAGTAAAAGAAAATTTTTCCCGATTTTTTTAAGTAGATTGGTATGCCAATTGAGATTGGAAGAAAGGCATAAGGTATTTTTAGTAAATTCAAGTAAATTCCACTTAATATTAAAAGCATTGAAACAAAAAGAAAAAAATAGTCAAAGCTTTTTTTTCTTAAAAATGCCACTATAAAGTTTGTTAAAATAAGCAGCAAAAATGCGTCTATATAAAATTTTGTACTTTTGATTTTAAGAATGCTGTAGTTTTGACTATTTTCGTACGAATTAATAGGCATTGTATAACTATATATGCAGGCAAAGATTAAAATAATGTAAATTGTATAATGTATTGATTTTATCTTGAAATCGCATATATATAAACTTAGAAAAAATAAATTTAATAATGAAAAAGTATTTACAAAAAGGATAAATTTTGTAAATAAATAATAACTTGAATTTAGATTGTTTTTTAAAAAAAAATCTTCAGAGACCAAAATGGGTTCTAATGTATATGAGCTAATAAAGCAATAGAAAAGTATAAATTGTATATTGTTGGTTCTTTTGTAGTTAATATATGACCACAGCGAACCTATGATTCCAGCAATAAAGATGGTTAATTTATTAATCAATATTATAAAATTATTATTGTATATTTCTAGAATATAATTTTGATAATTTTCATTATATTTTATTTTATAAGAGAAAGTCAGTATAACTAGTGTTGCTAAAATAAAAATTATAAAAAGAAAGAAATTAATAGAAGAGCTTAACTTTGTAAACATTGATTTCATTTAAATTTCCAAGAATGTGTGTTTTGTATTTTTTTAATATTTTTTTTAATTTTGGGATCAAGTTTTTCAAAAAAATCTATCTTTGTTTTTTTTTCAATTGAATCAACGCTAACAACATAATTTTTTAAATCTAGGTCTTTTGCTTTTTCATTTGGAATAATAAAAGAGATTATTTCATAATAATTGTTATTATTAATTGCTAGCACTATTTTATAAAAATTTTTAGGTATCAAAATTTTGTTTTTACCGATAAATCCTTTATTTTCTGTTAAAATTCCAGCGCTAATGATATATATATATCCTTTTGAGATTGCCCATTCTCTTACTAATTTTTCAAGTTTTAGCCAAATTCCAGAATTAAATTCGCTTTTTTGGGGTGACATATTTGACAAAAAATATGTATCTTTCATTGCATTTTCAGAAAAGGACATGTCTGCAGAACTTACTATGTGTCCTCTATCATAACCGCTTTTAAAGTAATCTTCAAGTTTTGGAAAAGTGCCCCTGATGTTGGTGTCTTCAAAGAATTTGGTACTCCTTTTAATTTTTTTTGATTTTAACAAAGTTAATGCTAGTTCTACCATTTCTCTTTTAAGCGGATAAGCAGCCCATTCAGATTGTCTTGCACTTTCAGCATATCCTAAGGTATAGTGTTTTTTGCTTATTATTTGGGTAGTAAGATATCCTTTTGGTATTAATTGAGATTCTTTTATTGGAATAGATTTTGTAATGCTAATGTATTTATTTTCTATTATTTCTAAATAGTCATAAATTTTGTGTTTAATTTGTTTTAGGGCTTTTGGATTTAAGGAAAAAAATAAAAATACTGTTAGGCATAAAATATAGCAGTAAAGAAAAAATTTTGACCCTTTTTTCATGTTTCCATCTCGTTTTCGTCCTTAAAATTATATCTAATAGTGAAATTAAAAGAAATGCTAAATGTATCTAAAAATAAAAAATCAATTTTAAAGTCCAGCCCCATTAAAGGGGTTGCTTTTTTAGAATAAATTTCAATAAACATATAAGGTTCTATCACATAAGGCAATTTTTCGTAAAATCGAATGTCTCCTATAAAGTTTGTGGATAGGTAAAAACGACCACCTATGCCAATGGTAGCAGAAAAATATTTTGTTTTTTTAATTAGGTTTGCAATGTGCCAGTTTATTCCTCCTCCAATATAAGATTTAAAGTATTGCATTTTTTTAGGGATATTAAGGTTTTCTTTTGTTAATATCATAGCAATGATTAAAAAATCAAAAGTATTATTGGAGAATGTATAATAAGGCCTATAAATAAGGTGTTTAATATTTGAATTTAGGAAAAATCCAATTCCAATTCCAATTCCTGTTGAATATGTGAATCCCCTTTCTGGGCTAAAAAAATTAGAGCTTTGATTGGGTTGATCAATTTTTTTATTAGTATTTCTTTCTTCATTTGCAAGTGCATTTAAATTTGAAATGATAAGCAATGTTAAGAAAATACAAGTGTTTGGAGTTTTTTTCATAAACAGATTATTTTAAATAATATAAAAATTGTTTTACCTTTTCAATGTTGCGATATGTATTTAGAGAAAATTAACCTGTTTGGTTTAAAAAATATTTTTTATATTAAGTGGCTGTAGTATGTTATTTTATTGTATATTATACAATATGTATAATTGCTAGGAGGCCACAGTTATGTTGTTTAATTTTTTGAAAAAAGATCTTGTATTTATTTTGCCAGAAGTAAATTCAAAAGAAGATGTAATTGATTTTTTAGTTGAAAAAATCAATGATAAGGGATATATAGATAATAAAAAAGAGTTTCTTCAAGGAATTTTTGATAGAGAAAAGATAGGTGACACTTCTTGGGAAAATGGGGTTGCAATTCCTCATTTCATAGGAGATATTGTTAAAACTAGTTTTATTTCATTGCTTTACATTAAAGGTGCTGGTGTTAAGTGGTCTGAAGAAAATCCTCCTGTTAATTTAATATTTTTGATTTGTATGTCAAAAAAGCAACAAGGCAATGAGCATCTTAAGGCAATTGCTTTTATAGCTAAACTATTTGAAGATGATGCTTTTCAAAATGCTTTAAGTGGGTTTGTTACTACTGATGACATTTATTATTATATTGAGAATGTTCAAAGACAGGCCAAAGAAGAGGTTTTTGGAGCTACAAAAGCAGAAAAAATAGTGGCTGTAACTGCGTGTCCTGTTGGAGTTGCTCATACATATATTGCAGCGAAGAAAATTGAAAATGAAGCCAAAAAGCAGGGTTATAGCATTAGAGTAGAAACTCAAGGATCTATTGGTATTGAAAATGCCTTAACCGAAGAGGAAATTAGGAATGCATCCGCTGTAATACTTGCTGTTGATAAGGACATTGATGAAAAGAGATTTGAAGGCAAGAGAGTTTATAAAGTTTCAACTGTAAAAGCGATAAACAATACAGAAAATATTATTAAGGAAGCTTTTAATGCTCCAATATTTAAAAGCAAAGACTTTGGTGCTAATAGCGCTCCTAAAGCTTCGGCCGCAACAGGCAAAAGTAGCTTTTATAAATATTTAATGAGTGGAGTATCTCCAATGATTCCTGTTGTTGCAAGTGGAGGAATTTTAATTGCTCTTAGTATTGCTTTTGTTGGGATTGGACCCGATGGGCCTAATTTTTCTGAGCATCCATTTTATAAGCAGATTGCAGATATTGGATCTGTTGCTTTTGGTATGATGCTGCCCGTGCTTGCTGGTTTTATTTCAATGGCAATTGCTGATAAGCCTGGTCTTGCACCCGGTCTTGTTGGTGGAGTAATGTCTGGAAATGTAAAAGCAGGGTTTTTGGGTGCAATATTTTCAGGATTTCTTGCAGGCTATGTTGCAAGGTTTTTAGCAAGAAGATCTGTTCCTGAGTGGTTAAGACCCGTTATGCCTATATTTGTAATTCCACTAATAAGCACCATTATTGTTGGTTTTTTTATGTTGTATATTGGTGTTTATGTTGGAGAATTTATGGGGGTACTTGAGAGTGGGCTTAAATCTTTGCAGAGCAATTCAGAAACGTTTGATGTGTTGGGTAAGATTTTCTTAGGTTTAGTATTAGGTTCAATGATTACTATTGATATGGGTGGACCTTTTAATAAAGTAGCATTTCTTTTTGGTGTAGGTTTAATTCCCCAAGTGCCAGAAATAATGGGAATGGTAGCAGCAGCAATTCCTGTTCCTCCTATGGCTATGGGGCTTGCAACTTTTTTGGCACCTAAATTATTTGAAAATGAAGAAAAAGAATCTGGTAAAATAGCCTTTTTAATTTCATTTATTGGTATTAGCGAGGGAGCTATTCCTTTTGCTGCTAGTGATCCTGGGCGGGTAATTCCTTCTATAGTGGTAGGAGGAGCTGTGTCAAGCATTATTGCTGCTTTTTTAGGTGTTGCTAATCATGCTCCACACGGAGGGCCAATAGTACTTCCTGTTGTTGATAATAAATTTGAGTTTATTATTGCAATTGCTGTTGGAGTTGCAGTTGCAACAGCTTTGGTAATTTTTTTGAAATCTTTAAAATTAAAGGAATCTGAATGAATAATGAAGATAATATTTTTTTAATGAAAAACAATATTAAAGAATATGATTGGGGAGGAATTAATTTTATTCCCAATCTTTTAGGCGATAAGATTGATGGAAGGCCTAAGGCTGAAATGTGGCTTGGAGCACATAAAACATTTTCCAGTAAGATTTTATATAAAAATAAATATGTGCTTTTAAGCGATTTTTTAGAAGACCATAAAGAGCTTTTAGGCTGTAATGATGAATTTCCTTTTTTATTTAAGGTATTGTCTGCAAATAAACCTTTATCTATTCAGATTCATCCTTCTAAAGATATTGCTTTAAAAGGGTATGAATCAGAAAATGATAAAGGGATAGATATTAATGATCCTAAAAGGACATATAAAGATAAAAATCCTAAAATTGAACTTATATATGCCTTGAGCGATTTTTATGCTCTTAAGGGCTTTTTGCCTTTGGATGAGATTAAAACAATTTGTGAAATTCTGAAATTAAATTTTGACTTTCAATCACATAAAGACTTTGTAAAGACCATTTTTGATTTACAAACTTATGAACTTAAGGAGATTATTGAAAAAATTTTAAAAAATTTGGATCTTATTGATAATTTTAGGGGCCATTGGTTTAATGAAATTTACAATATTTACGGTGTAGATGTGGGTCTTTTAGTGTTTTTGGGCATGAATATTTTAAAGCTAAAGCCAGGAGAAGTTGTTTATACAAATAGTCAGGAGGTACATGCATATCTTAAGGGAGACTGCATTGAGCTTATGACCAATTCCGACAATGTTATTAGGGCTGGGCTTACTAGAAAGTATATTGATAAAGAAGAGATGTTGAGAGTTGGTCAATTTGAAGAAGGAAAGTTATCATTTTTAAATCCCGATTTTCAAGATAATTTTAGCGTATTTAGACTTCCGAATACTAATTTGAAACTGATTCAAAAAAAAATAAATGATAGCATTTGTATTAATAGAAATAGTGCAATGATTTTGCTAGTTTTAGATGGGTGTGTGATTATAAATAAATCCTTAAATCTTAAGAAAGGTGATAGCCTATTTATAGGCAGAAAATCTGAAAACTTATTTATTGATGGGGATGGTGAAGCTTTTATTGCTGGTTTTAATTAAAATTAAGTTTACATAAGTAAGCTTAATTTTAATTGCCAATTAGATTATTTGGTTAATTAAATGCAAATTTTATGAATCCAAATCCAAAAAAATTGAATTTAATTCCTTCAAATAAAATGCTTGGTTTTGTTAGCAATATTGTTGGTCCTACTGCAGGATAAATTTTAAATCCTATAGATAAATTTTTTGCAAAATTATATTCCATTATAAAAGGAATTCTTATAACAGCACCTATTCTATCATAATCAGTTTCTTTCTCTTCATTAGGAGGTATAAGGGATGCTTTTGACCAATCTGCGCCTATTCCAATGCCGCCGCCAACTTTCATATATTGTCCAATTTGCTTTTTAAAAATAACGTCTATTCCCCCATTTAGATAATTTTCAAAATTGTTTGACTTAAGGCCAATAAAACCTCCATATCCAACATCAATATTTATATAAGGAATTGTAATCATAATGTTTGCAATAGGATTGCCTATTCCAATTCCCATTGAAAATAAGTCATAATTTTTCTTTTCTTTTATTTCTTTAAGTTTTGCGATACAGGTGGTTGAATCTTCTTCCTTGCTGCATCTGACCATATAATTGTCAGATGCAAAAGAAAGGTGTACCACACCTAATACTAGTGTTAAAATATGTATTTTTTTAAAATTTTTTATCATTTATTCTCCATTATATATATATTTTTATAAAGCCTGAGCCTAAGAAATTAAATCTAGCCCCTTCAAATGACATTGGGCTGCCAAGTAGCATAGTTGTTCCAATAGTAGCAACAGCTTTAAATCCAATCACAATATTTTTAAGAAAGCTATACTCTATTACCAAAGGTAACCTTATTACAACCCCTATTCTGTTTTGCGGAGAAGCTACTTGTTGTACTTCATTTTCATCTTCTTCTTCAAGTTTTTCATTCGATTTTTCAGGGCTTCCTTTTGACCAATCTGCACCTATTCCAATGCCGCCAGAAATCATAGTGTTTTTATGTATTTCATCTTTAAATAAAAGATCTACGCCCACCACAACATAGGGCAAGAAATTGTTGGGGTTAAGTCCTACGAATCCTCCGTACCCAAGATCTATATCTACATATGGAACAGATATTGTAATGTTTGTCAGTGGATATCCAATTCCAAAACCTATGCCAAATAAGCGGCTCACAGACTCTTCTTTTGCAAGAAGTTTATCAAAATCAAAGTCATCTTCAGACATACTTTTGCTTTTGGATTGGGCAGTTAATAAGCCCGTTGTTAATATAAGTATTATTGTTGCTAATAGCATTCTCATTGAAATTCTCCTTTTTTATTTTTCAATTTTAGATAATTTTATTTTTACGATATTTTTAATAAAGCATAAAAAATTAAAAATATCGATATTTATTTGCTTATTTTGATAGTAAAACTTTATTGTTGAATTTTTTATTGTTTTGTTTATCAAAGCTTTGGTTATCAAAAAATTTTTAATCACAAATACAGGTATTATTATACTACTTGACTGTATATCGATGTTAATATTGTTTGTTTGTATAGGATTTTTGGAAATATATTTTTGTGTTGATTTTTTGGCCTTTGAAAAAAATATAAATTTATAAATTTGTAATAAACAATTTTTATTGCAATGCTTTATTTTAAAACTCTTGCAAAAAAACTTTATTTGTTCCAAGCTTTTTAAAGCTAATTTTAGGCCATTAATTCTTTTTTTCAAAAATTTATCCCAAAAATTTGAATATTAAGTTTTTAATCTATAAACAAATAGTATATCAAAGTTTTGAATTTGAAATGCTGTTTTGATATTATTTTAAGTAAGAGTAAATTAATTATAAATAAGATTTAATACATATAATTATTGTTATTAAACTTATATAAAGCTTATGATTAAACTATATGTCGTTTTTTTTTATTTTTTTTCCTTTTTATTGGGATTTCCAGAAAATATTTTTTTTAAAAATTTAGGATTTTCTAATAATGATCGATATTTCATGTTTGGCGAATATGGTTTTGAAAATGGACATTATTACTCTGCTGCATACTTTGTTGATGTTGTTAAAAATAATTTTGCAAACTCTGGAGTACATTCTAAGATTTTTAAGGAGTACATTGAGTATTCAGACAGTTATGATAAAAGTCTTTATGAGCTTTTAAAGATAATTAATTTCAAAGTTAAAGAATTTAAAATTAATCATTTAAGAAGAGGACGTGAAATTTATTTTTATGTAAATAGTGAAATTCCAGAAACAGATTTTTTAAATTTTGTTGATTTTAAAACAGGAAACGAATATCAAGTTTTTGTAAATAAGGATATCAACTCCCAAGAACTTTCTTCTTCTTTTAATATTTTTTTATCTATTAGATATTGTAATTCATTTCTAGAAAAACATCTGATTGTTGGAAGAGGGAATTATTATAGAAAGAATGTTATTGATTACAGAATAAGAGAGATTGTTTTATTTCCAAATGAAGATGGAATTGTTTTTGTTTTGGAAAAAATTATGTTAAATTCTTATGGAAATAAGTATAAACGGTTTATGGTTGAAGTTAAAAAATATTGAGTATAATTAATTTAGTTTTTTAAAGAAGTGTAGTGCTTTATTAAGGATAATGTATGAGTGATTTTATAGCATCAAAAGAAGATGATTATTCTAAATGGTATTTAGATATAGTTCAGAAAGCAAAACTTGCTGATTACAGCCCCGTAAAAGGATGTATGGTAATTATGCCTTATGGGTATTCTATTTGGAGTAAAATTCAGAGTATACTTGATAAAAAATTTAAAGAGACAGGGCACGAGAATGCATATTTTCCTATGCTTATTCCGTATAGTTTTTTAGAAAGAGAAAAGGATCATATTGATGGATTTTCTCCTGAGTTTGTTATTATTAAGAATGCTGGTGGGGAGAGTTTGGCAGAGCCTTTGGTTTTAAGACCTACTTCTGAGACAATTATTTGGAATATGTATAGTAAGTGGATTAAGTCTTATAGAGATCTTCCTCTTAAAATTAATCAATGGGCAAATGTTGTTCGCTGGGAAAAAAGAACAAGGCCTTTTTTGCGCACTACCGAATTTCTATGGCAAGAAGGACACACTGCTCATGCTACTGAAGAGGAGGCATTAGAAGAAACCTTGCTTATTTTAGATGTATATAAAAGATTTATTGAAGATTATTTAGCCATTCCGGTTTTTTGTGGTAAAAAATCTGAAAAGGAAAAATTTGCGGGGGCTGTTTCTACTTATTCAATTGAGGCATTAATGCAAGATAAAAAAGCGCTTCAAGCCGCCACATCTCATTATTTAGGTTTAAATTTTGCAAAGGCATTTGATGTAAAATTTCAAGACAAAGATGGCAAGATGCAGTATGTATTTGCTAGTAGCTGGGGTGTTTCTACTAGGTTGATTGGCGCTTTAATTATGGTTCATTCTGATGAGAAAGGTTTAGTTTTACCGCCCCACATTGCTCCAATAGAAATTATTGTTATTCCTATTTTTAAAAAAGAAGACGAGATTAATGAAAAAATTTTGGACTATTCTTGTTGTATTGTGGATACTTTAAAAAAAGCAAAATTTAGGGTTGAAATTGATAAGGATATTAGAAGCTCTCCAGGATTTAGATTTTCATCTGCCGAGTTTAAAGGAATTCCAATACGCCTTGAAGTAGGGATAAATGATGTTCTTTTAAATTCTGTTACTATTTCAAGAAGAGATAAGGACAGAAAATTTAAGTATCAAATATCACTTGATTCTCTTGTAAGTAAGGTTAAGGTAGAACTTGATTTGATGCAAAAAGATTTATTTAAAAAAGCATTAAATTTTAGGACCTTAAATACTAAGGAGATTTTTAGAAGCAGTAAGGATAGTTATGAGACATTTAAAGCTTATATGAATGATTATTCTGGATTTGTGCTTTCTTGTTGGTGTGGCGGGTTGACTTGTGAAAATATTATTAAAAATGAAACTAAAGCTACAATCAGATGCATTCCTGATGATTTTAAAGCCAGGGATTTAACGGGTATGACTTGTATTTATTGTTCTTCTAAGGCTAAATATTTTGTTTTATTTGCCAAATCTTATTGATTTATTTAACTTTAATTAATTTTTTCTTGATTTTTTAATTCTTTGAAATTTATTATATGAATGATTGCAATGTTAAAAGCAAAGTCGATTAGTAAAGCCAAAGAGATTAATATTGGCAGCATTGGCGTTATGTTAGAAACATTTAGCTCTATTCCTTTTGTATAGGTAGAGCAAAGCATTGTAATTGCATAAATTAAACTATTTGGCATATGAGGAAATGCAAAGACAAAAAAAAATGATAAAGTGCTCATATAGCTTATTTCATAGATAGAAATAGGCAAGCTAGAGTATGATTTTAAAATTATAAAAAATGATATTACTGAAATAAAAATAGTACCAAATTTAGATACAAAATTTATTAAAGGTATGTTTGTAATTATGGATTTTTTTATATTTATTCTTTCATTTTTAATGTCTTCTATTAATATCGCATAGGGAGAATAAGAATCTTTTGCAAGTCCTGAAAATATTATGTTTTGTAATGATACAAAGATTCCTTTATATATCATTTTAAAGCTTTTTGTTAACCTATAACTAATTGTTGGCAATATTATGAATAAAATTATAATTGTCCATACCAAAAAGAAAGTTATGCTGTTTGTGTAATTTTGGTAATCTTTGAAATTTTTTAAGTTTGTAGCGTAATCTGCTGTTATAAAAATGATTCCTATATTTAATATGTTTACAATAAATCCATTTGCATGATAAAAAAGATTGGATGCGCTTAGCATCAGTTCTCTAGCTATTCTGCCTTTTTGTTTTGCATAATAAAAGCTCGTTCCTATTATTATTGAAATCATATAGATGCTTAGTAGATTTGGATTACTAGATGTAAATATTTTGAAAATATTTTTTGGAAAAAATGTTTCTAATAAAGCTTCTTTTTCAAAAAAATATGTATTTTGTATTGTTTTTTCTAGTATTGGAATTCTTTGCGGAAGATATATTGTCGCAGCTATTATTGATACGGCAACTCCAGATAGGTTGGTTAAAATTCCATAATAAATGGTTTTACCAAAAAGCTTTTTAAAGTTTTTATTTTCAATAATATTTTCAATTCCTAATGGAATTGAAAATATTAAAAAGGGAATAAGGGATAAGTATGATAATCTTATAAAAGCATGTGACAAAGAGCTATAAATCCCAAGAGGGAAAAATAATCCTAAAAAGATTCCAATAGGCAGAGTGAAAAAAAAATTGATTTTTATATTCATACGACTTTTCCTTTCAGAGATTTAAGGTACATTGTTTATAATAAATAGTACTAAATTTTTTTGTAAATATAAACTTTAGAGTTACAATTGTACTTGTGTTGCTATGTTGCTTGTGGGTGTTTTTGGGGGTTGTTTGTATAAGTATCCTGATTCTGTAGATACAGATTTAGATTCGCGATTGCCAAATGTTTTAACTTTAGAAGAGCATGATAAGCAATTTTTTACTAAAGATTTTTATAAAAATCTTATTTCAAGTAGTAAAGAAATTGGCTTTAAGCTTCATAAAGTTTTAGTAGATTATTTAAATCCGCAGTCAGAAGAGGTTGATAGGGTTTTAAGATATAATCAAGTGATTAACATTTATTGGTCTTTTCTCAAATCAATTGCAAAAAACATTTCAAAATTGACTATGGAGCAGAAAATTTTATTTAGATTTGCTGCCCTTATTCCCAATGCACTTGGACCTGAAATTCAGCTATTAATTTCAAAAACTATTTGGGACAATCATTATAATGAGTCTTTTATTTATTTTGATGAGTGGCTTTATGGGGTTAATAGTTTTAAGCTTAGCAGATTAGCAATTGATTTGCCAACGGATAATTTTAAAGAAGAAGATATGAAAAAAATTTTACTTAATAAGAAAGAAAAACTTTTGGCAAATATTGATTTTGCAAAAAGCAGCCTTAAGAGAACTGATAAGATCAGGGAAGAGGCTCTTAGTAAGTTAAGAAGTATGTTTGAATTTTTATTTTTAAACAATAGTCAAAGCAATTTAACTTATATGACCGAATACGGAGTGCAGAGTTCTTATCCCAATTCGATTTTAAAGCCTTTAAATTTTGCTAGTAATTATGTTGATGATCTTATTAAATCAAATCGGGATATTAATATTTTTATTAATAAAATTGAAGATACTAACAGAGAGCTTTTTGAAATTCAAAATAAAATGAATAATATTGGGATGTCTGTTGAATCAACTATTGCACATGATGAAGTTGAAGTTATCAGAAGCGCTAATAAACTTACAATAGGGCCAAGAGGTAATCATTTTCCTATTCTTTTAAAAAATAATGTAGTTGCCAACCCTCAATTTTTTGGAAGTAGAGAAAGAATTATGCAGCTTGTTTGGGAAATCGAAGATATTCAGCCTAGACTTTTTCAAAAAGCATATAGAGGAGATTTGCTCAGAGTAGTTCCTTATTTTATATTAATACCTTCTTATGGAGATAAAGGAATTTGCTGGGAAGCAATTGATGTTAAAAACAGAGCAAATGGCAGGGGTAAAATATTAATACCTATGTATGCTAAAAACTTAAGGAAAGCGGTTATTTTAGGTGTTGGTGATTTTGTTTGGGAACTTGCAAAAGAACAAGCTTCTTTTAGATGGATGGAAACAGGCATTACAGGTCAATATTACGATTATTATGTTAAATTTATTAAGAAGGGAAATGTTAAAAATTTTTTTCTAGAGGATTATTTTCTTTGGATAGAAAAAGAAAGTAAAGGAATTCAAAAACTTGAGAAATTGGTACGTGGTATAATGTGGAGGAATTTACCCTTTTCTAAGAATTTAAAAGAGGCACTTGCTAAAAAATCTTTTATATACAAGGATCTTATTGATAAAGATAAAAATATCCAAGTATCTGATGGATATTAAATTCATTTTCTATTTTACTAAAATTCGAACTATTTCTTTGTTTTTAAGCGTTTTAAGTTCTTTTTTATAATTATCGTCAATGTGAATTTTTTTCTTTTCTAGAGATTTAATTAGTTTTATGTTTTCTGTTTCTATTGCGGCTTGCATTGGTGTTTTTCTATTTTTAAGTGTGAAGCTTAAATCAGCTCCTCCTTCTTTTAAAAATTCAAATACTTTTTCGTTATTAGTATATATTGCCCAAAATATTGGAGAATAGCTGGTATCATCTATTTGGTTAAGACTTATTCCGTAATCTATCAATATTTTTGTGATTTCAAATTCATTGTTTATTATTGAAATTGAAATTGGAGATATTTTATATTTAAAGTTTATTTCTGCTCCAAGATTTAGTGCAATTAAAACCCCCTTTTTATTATTAAAAAAAACAGATACTATAAAAAGTTCATTTTTAATTTTTTTCAAACTTTGTAAGATTTCTTTGTTGTTTATATTTATTGAATTTATAAATTCATTTAAAGTGTCTTTATCTTTTTGATATTCCTTGCTATTGAAAACATATAAATTTTTTTGCAATTCTTTTACTATTGAAACATTTGTATTAGTATTTATTGAGTTTAAATGCATTATTGCTTGTAATAGCATTAAAATTATAATGACTTCTTTTTTCATCTTTTGTGGATTTTATATTCCTTTAATAAAGTGTTTAATTTTAGACGATTGCTTTTTTAAATAGGTATTAAATTGACATTTATTATAGGGCATTATAAGATTATTTTTCAATGTTTTTGTGTTTATAATTGTTAGTTGTGCAATTATTTTTACTATTTTTAAAATATTAGAGTTTTATATTAAATTTTAAATTTAGGCTTTAGTTCTATTGTTTTGATGTTTTTGTATTGGTGTTAATGTAAAATGTTGTTATGTTAAGTTGGTATTTATAAAAATTTTGACACCCTTCTAATTGAGATGTGCATTTTATTATGTATAGTTTATATTGTAAAATACTCATATGAATCTATTGATCAGAATTGCTAAATTTATTTTGATTTTGTTTTTATTTGCTTCTTGCAATCAAAAACAAAGCGAGATTCACAATCTTATTCATCTTTTAAAATTTTCTAACAAGAATAGATTAGATAAATTTCTTATTATTGATAGAGTTGTTAATATATATATTGCAAATAAAAATTATGGAGCTGCTTTAGAAATTGTAAATAGTGGAATTATTGATGATGAATCTAGAGAATATTATCCTTTGTATCTTTATTTAATGGGTAATATTTATGATTCCATGGGAGAAGATTTTGTAGCTTTTAGTATTTACAAACGTATTGTTGATAATTTTGATGATTATGTTTATGAAAACTGTTCAATGAAAATAAGGGTGGCTAAAAAGATTGTCAATTTAAATATTGATTCAATTGATAAAATTAATTATTACAAATTTATATTAAATAAAGGGATTGAGGGAATCGGTAATTTAAATAATGAAGAAAAGGGTAATTATTTTTATAATCTTGCACTAAGTTTGGAAGATGTTCAAGATTATGACGAATCTTATTTTTATTATAAAAAATTTCTTTCAATTCCAAGGTCGAATTTAAAAATAGATTCTAGAGACTATTTTAATGTTGTTACAAAAATTAATTACTTTAATAATCCAGAGTTTGTTGTTTATAGAAATTTGGGAGATTTAATTCAGGATGTTAAAAATTTTGTTCTTTCTGGGGATACTACTAAATTGCTTAATATAAGAGATAAAAATAATTTTTTTATTCAAAGCTGGGATCAAAAGGGCGGAAAGAGCAATTCTATTAATACTAATAGCTTTTTAACTACGATGATTAGGCTTGGAGGGAGAAGAAAAAACGGAATACAATTTGCAAAGCATCTTGAAGCAGATTCTAGTGACGATATATCTTATCTTGAATCAAGGGGCTGGGACCATATTCGGGAATGGTATTTTGTTTTTAAAAGAATTGTTTATCCTAAAGATCCAGAAATTAATAATGGCTGGACTTGGATAGGTGTATATTTAGGTAAAAAATAATAGGAAGGAGATAATGCATTTTTTTAAGTTTCTTTTTAGTTGTTTATTTCTGCTTTATTCTAATGTTTCTATAATAAAAGATGAAGCTGCTGAGACAAGTGTGCACAGAATAATCGATTGGGATAGAAAGGTTATTTGTTTTGATATTGTTAAGGAAATTAATGAAAATGAATTTAGACCAGTAGGCTTAAATACAGCGTCTAAATTAATAGCAACCATTAATGATTTTAAAGACACGTTAATAAGAGAATCTCTTTTTAAGATAATTATGGATTCTGAAAATACTTTTAAGGATTATTTTGACCTGAATCCCAGTTTAATACTAAATTTTTCAGGTCCTAACAGTATTTTGAAGAGGTCTTATATAAAATATTCAGAAGATTTAAGAAGTCTTACTGTTAGGTATGAACTTAGTCTTTTTCCCGATTTTATAAATTTGTTTTTTTCACACGAAACGCCTTATAAAGCTTTTTATCCATTGATAAATTCTGATGTTGATAAAACCGATTATACAGGAATTGTGATTTATGTAGGCGAAGTTTACAATAATATTTCTGGTTCTAAAAAATTAGAAGACTCTTTTTTTATCAAAATTTATGATGAAAATATTAGACCATATTTTGATAAGAGAATGGTTTCTTCAGAGGCTTTGAAAAAATGGGGAATGCTTGAATATAGCAATAATGTTCTTTATAATAATAAAAATAGGATTGGACATCGTCCTTTAAAATTGGTTGCCAAAAGTATTTATGGTAAAAATAATACAGATATTATACTTGATGAATATTCTATTAATAAATTGTTTTCAAATAGTAACAACATTAAACTTTTGCAAGATGGAAAACTTGTTTTAATAAAGTAATAAAATTAAACTTAGTACTTGTTTTTTTCCAAACAATCAACTAAGATAATAAAGAGTTTGTAGGGAATTAGTGCCCTTATAGCTCAGTTGGTAGAGCACCACCATGGTAAGGTGGGGGTCGTCGGTTCAAGTCCGATTGAGGGCTTTTGTTGGTAGTTAGGAGTTTTGTTATATGGGTAAAAAGAAGGGCAAGGGAGCTGTTGAGCTTATATCTTTGATTTGTGAAGAGACGGGAATTAGAAATTATACCACCACTAAGAATAGACGCAATAAGCAAGAAAAGTTAGAATTGATGAAGTATTGTCCAAAATTGCGAAAACACACTCTTCATAAAGAAGGAAAAATAAAATAATAAATAATAGGTCAGTAGTTCCAATGGTAGAACGACAGTCTCCAAAACTGTATGCTGGGGGTTCGAATCCCTCCTGACCTGTTGTTAGAATTAAAGCGAGGCTTTAAAGTGTTTAGGTTTATCAAAGATAGTATATTAGAGCTTAAGAAGGTAACGTGGCCTAAGTATAATGAAGTTGTTGGAAATGGAAAGCAAGTTTTTTGGCTTGTATTATTTGTTTCAATTTTCTTGGGTATAGTCGATTATCTCATGTTTCTTGTTGTAACTTATGTATTTTAGTTTTATTGGAAGAAGGGTAAATTATGCCTAGAGCTTGGTATGTAGTTCAAACTTATTCTCAATATGAGAAAAAGATAGAGCAAGACATAAGACTTTTAATAAATGAAGGTATTTTTGGTGGTGTAGTATTAGATGTTAAAGCTCCTATTGAAAAAGTAGAAGAGATAAGAAATGGCAAGAAAAGAATAAGAGAGAGAAAAATATGGCCAGGCTATATTCTTATTGAGTTAGATCTTCCAGAAGTAGGCTGGAAAGATATTATTGCTAATATTATCAAAGTTCAGGGTGTTATTAATTTTGTTGGTGTTAGTAAGGGGCAAAGGCCTATTCCCATTAATGATGAAGAAGTAAAAAGTGTTTTTATGCTTACTGGTGAGATTAAAGCAAATAAATCTATTTTTATGCTTTATGACTTTGAAGAAGGAGAAAGAGTTAGAATTAAAGGCGGACCTTTTGACTCTTTTGAGGGGCTTATTAGCTCTATTGATTATGAAAGAAAGAAATTAAAAGTTGCAGTTCAAATTTTTGGAAGATCAACGCCCGTTGAAGTTGATTTCCAGCATATAGAAAAGATTTAAAATTTAATACTAATGGGAGCTTTGAAGGCGTTATTACCATAAGGAGATGATATGGCAAAAAAAAAAGCAATTTCTTGGATTAAATTGCAGGTTCCGGCTGCTCAAGCGGTTCCAGGAGCTAAAATAGGGCAAGCGCTTGGACCTCATGGAGTTAGTGGTCCTCAGTTTGTAAAGGAATTTAATGAGAGAACCGCAAAGATGGATCCCGGCATTGTGGTTCCTGTTATTATTACTGTTTATAGTGACAAAAGTTTTTCTTTTATTGTAAAGACCCCGCCAGCTTCGATTCTAATTAAAAAAGCTATTGGAATAGAATCAGGATCTAAAAAATCCAATACAGCTAAAGTTGGAACTATATCAAAAGAAAAGTTGATGGAGATAGTAAGAATTAAAATGCCCGATTTAAATGCAAAGTCAGAATCAGCAGCGTTTAAAATTATTGCAGGAAGCGCACGTTCAATGGGTGTTGAGGTGGAAAAATAATGTCAAAAAAGGGTAAAAAATATATTGAAGCTTTTTCTAAAGTAGATAAGAATAAATTTTATAACATTGAAGATGCAATTTCATTGTTGAAAGAAATCAAATTTGCCAAATTTGATGAAACTATAGATATATCTATTAACCTTAATTTAAAAAAGAATCATACCGTTAGAGACACTATAGTTTTGCCAAATCAGTTTATGAAGCCAAAAAGAATACTTGTTTTTGCAAAAGGTGATCGAGCAGATGAAGCTAGAGCTTTTGGTGCAACTTATGTTGGCGATGAGGATCTTATAAACAAGATTAAAAGTGGTTGGGATGAATTTGATATTGTTGTTGCAACTCCTGATATGATGAAAGATGTTGGAAGGCTTGGTCCTATTTTAGGGAAAAGGGGCTTAATGCCCAATCCAAAGACCCAAACAGTCACAAATAATCTCAAAGATGCAATCAATAGTCTTAAAAAGGGTCGAACAGAATTTAGAGCAAATAAAAATGGTGTAATAAGCTTTCCTTTTGGAAAATCTTCTATGGACAATGAAAAGATAAAAGAAAATTATGAGGAATTTATTAAGGAAGTTGTTAAAAAAAGACCTAGTGATTTAAAGGGAGCTTTTATAGATAGTATTTATGTTTCATCTACTATGGGGCCTTCTATAAAAGTTAATTTTGTTTGGAGGTAACGTTATGAGTGCAAAGATAAATTCTAAAAAGTTGGAAATGTTTGATTTATTAAAACAGTTTGTAGATAGTAAACAGAATCTTTTTTTCTTAGATTATAGAGGCTTAAATGTAGCTCAGTTGACAGAGCTTCGCAATAAAATAGAAGACGAACATGGAGCATTAAAAGTTGTTAAAAATAATATAATGAAGATGGTTTTAAAAGAAAAGAATATTAATGTTGTTGATTCTTGTTTGGTTGGCCCTACAGTTGTTGTTACTGCATTAGAAGAAGCTAATGTAATAGCAAAAATTTTTTATGATTTTGTAAAAAGTAGTACTTTGAAAGTAAAGGGCGGCTTTGTATTAGGAGAGTTTTATGATGAGGCTAAAGTTCAAGCTTATAGCAAGCTTCCTACCAAAAAAGAGTCTATTTCTTTATTTGCTAGCGTGATAAAAGCGTCAGTTTCTAAGCTTGCAAGAACATTGAAAGCTTTGGCTGATGTTAAAAATTAACATGGCAGTGTTAGTCTTAATTTTTGATTGCATGCTATCACTGTAAAATAAAAATATATAAGGAGTTAATATGGCACTAAATAAAGAAGATATTTTAACCTGGCTTGAAGGTGCAAAAACTATGGAAGTTGTTGACCTTGTAACAGCTATTGAGGAAAAGTTTGGAGTAACTGCTGCTGTTTCTGCTGGTGTAGGTGGAGCTGTTTCAGTAGGTTCGGCTGATTCTGAAGAACAAACCGAATTTGATGTAATTCTTATGTCTTTTGGTGATAGCAAGATAAATGTTATAAAAGAGGTTAGAGCTATTACAGGACTTGGTCTTGGAGAAGCTAAGGCATTAGTTGAAGCTGCTCCTAAAGCTATTAAAGAAGGTCTTTCTAAGTCAGATGCTGAGGAATTAAAAAAGAAGCTTGAGGCAGTTGGCGCAAAAGTTGAAGTTAAATAAAAAATTAAAAATATATCAAAGTTGTTATTCCGCATGTCGTTGTGATGTGCGGCTTGTTATGTCTTAAAAAAGGAGTCTTTTAATGGTAAAAAGAGTTCATCTGGGACAAGGAAGAGCTGATGAAATTTTAGACCTACCTAACCTGATAGAAATACAATTAAATTCTTATGAAAAATTTTTACAACTTGATAAATTAAAAAATAAAAAACCCCTACTTAATGAGGGCCTTGAGTCTGTTTTTAGAAATATATTTCCCATTAAAAGTGGAAATGGTGATGTTGCTCTTGAGTATGAGAGATACTATATAGAAAATGATGCCCTTAATTTTACAGAAAAAGAATGTAAAAGAAAGGGGCAAAGTTATGAGGCTGTTTTAAAAGTAAGACTGAATTTGCAATTTTTGACTACTGGGGAAATAAGGCAGAAAGACGTATACATGGGAACTATTCCTTTAATGACAGAAAGAGGCACTTTTATTATTAATGGGGCTGAGAGGGTTGTTGTTTCTCAGATTCACAGATCCCCAGGAGTTGTTTTTTATAAAGAAAAAGATTTGTATTCTGCTAGAATAATTCCTTATCGCGGTTCTTGGTTAGAATTTGAGATTGATTCTAAAAAAGATTATCTTTATGTAAAAATAGATAGAAAAAAAAGAATACTTATAACTCTTTTTTTAAGAGCTTTGGGATTTGATACGAGAGAAAAAATAATAGAGACTTTTTATAATATTAAAAAAATTAAAGTTGAAGACGGTACAAAAAGAGATCTTCCAGGGCAATATTTAGCTAAGAGTATTAACATAAGAGAGAATATGTATTATCGAGCAGGAGATAAAATTACTCTGCAAGATGTGGAAGATTTTTTACAAAATGGAGTAAATGAAATAGAGCTTGTTGATTTTGATGGTTATGACGATGTTTCTGGAAAGCGCTTTGTAAGTTCGAATGTTATTTTAAATTGCCTTGAAAAAGAGGATGCTTTTTTTGCTTTAAAAGATGGTTCTAAAGAGCTTCCAAGAGAATCAGTTATGCTGGCTGTTTATGGCTCCCTTTTTCCTGGTGAGCCAATATCAATTGATAATGCTGAAAATGATTTAAAAACTATATTCTTTTCTGAAAGAAGATATGATCTTGGACGTGTGGGGCGTTATAAACTATCTAAGAAATTTGGATTTGATGATTTAACTACATCGGTTTTAACTATGGATGATATTGTTAACACCATATCTCATCTTTTAAGAATATATGAAGGCCATGATATTCTTGATGATATTGACCATTTAGGAAATAGAAGGGTTCGTTCTGTTGGCGAGCTTCTTACTAATATATATAAAGGTGCGATGTCAAGGGTTGAAAAAATTGCTAAAGATAGAATGTCTAACAAGGAAGTTTTTAATCTAAAGCCCCAAGAATTAATAAGCGTTAAACCCATTGTATCTGCTGTTAAGGAATTTTTTGCAACCAGCCAGCTTTCACAGTTTATGGATCAGGTCAATCCTTTGGCTGAGCTTACTCACAAAAGGCGTCTTAATGCTCTTGGTCCAGGGGGACTTTCAAGAGATAGGGCAGGATTTGAAGTAAGAGACGTACATTATACTCATTATGGTAGAATGTGTCCTATTGAAACTCCTGAAGGACCAAATATTGGACTTATTGTTTCTTTGGCAACTTATTCTAGAGTTAATGATTATGGGTTTTTAGAAACTCCTTATAGGAAAGTTGTTAATGGAGAGGTGACTGATCAATTAGAATATTTATCTGCTATTGACGAAGAGAAAAAGTGCATTGCTCAGGCCAACGCTGCCTTTAATTCTAATGGAAAGTATCTTGAAGATTTGGTTTCTGTTAGAATTTCTGGTGATTATACTACAACAAGCCCTGCAAATATAGACTACATGGACGTTTCTCCTAGGCAGTTAATTTCAGTATCTTCGGCGTTAATTCCTTTTCTTGAACACAATGATGCAAATCGGGCTCTTATGGGTTCTAATATGCAAAGGCAAGCAGTACCCTTGCTTTTTCCTAAACCTCCTATTGTTGGTACGGGTATGGAAAGCGTTGTTGCAAAGGATTCAGGAGTAGTTGTTAAGGCCAAAAGAAGTGGGAAAGTTATTCTTGCAACAAGTAGCAAGATAGTTGTTAAACCTTTTGAGGCAGAGAATGCTAAAGATTTGGATGAATATCATATTGTTAAGTATGAAAGGACAAATCAAGATACCTGTTTTAATCAATCCATTTTAGTTAAAGAGGGTCAAAAGGTTGAAAAGGGAGAGATAATAGCTGACGGTCCTGCTACTAGATTTGGAGAACTTGCTCTTGGTAATAATTTATTACTAGGAGTTATTCCTTGGAATGGATTTAATTATGAGGATGCTATATTGATTTCCGATAGAATTGTAAAGGAAGATCTTTATACATCTATTCATATCAAGGAGTTTAGCATAGAGGTAAGAGAAACTAAACTTGGTCCTGAAAAAGTTACGGGAGACATACCTAATGTCAGTGAAAAGATACTAAACAAATTGGATGAAAATGGAATTATACGGATAGGAACCTATGTAAAGCCAGGCGATATTCTTGTTGGCAAAGTTACTCCAAAGTCAGAAGGAGACATTACTCCTGAATTTAGACTGTTGACTTCCATTTTTGGAGAAAAAGCAAAAGATGTTAAAAATAATTCATTAAAAGTTCCTCATGGTACCGAAGGTACAGTTATTGATGTTCAAAGGATTACCAAAGAGGATGTTGGTAATCTTTCTCCCGGAGTTGAAGAGATACTTAAAGTTTATGTTGCCAAAAAAAGAAAGCTTAAAGAGGGCGATAAAATGGCTGGACGACATGGTAATAAGGGCGTTGTTGCAAAGATTCTTCCTGTTGAAGATATGCCTTATCTTGCAGACGGAACTCCTCTTGATATATGCTTAAATCCTTTGGGAGTTCCATCTAGAATGAATATTGGACAGTTAATGGAATCTCAATTAGGTCTTGCTGGTAAATATCTTGGTGAATCTTATAATGTTCCTGTTTTTGAATCTGCTACAAATGAACAAATTCAGGAAAAATTAAAAAAAGCTAGATTTAATCCAACTTCTAAAGAAATTTTATATGATGGTTATACAGGAGAGCCATTCGAAAATGAAGTAATGGTTGGGGTAATTTACATGCTTAAACTACATCACCTTGTTGATGATAAAATGCACGCAAGATCGACGGGTCCATATTCTCTTGTTTCTCAACAACCTCTTGGAGGAAAAGCTCAATTTGGTGGGCAAAGACTTGGAGAAATGGAGGTTTGGGCTCTTGAAGCTTATGGTGCAGCTCACACTCTTCAAGAACTTTTAACAGTTAAATCTGATGACATGTCAGGCAGAGTCAAAATATATGAAAATATAGTAAAAGGTGTTCCTACTAATGTATCAGGGATTCCTGAGTCTTTTAATGTTCTAATGCAAGAACTTAGAGGACTTGGACTTGATTTATCGATTTATGATGATGCTGGAAATCAAGTTCCTTTGACAGAAAAAGAAGAAGAATTGATTAATAAAAGCTAGGTTTTTGGAGTTTTTATGAAAGAGATAAAAGATTTTGAAAGAATAAAAATTAAAATAGCATCTCCTGACCAAATTAGAAATTGGTCTTATGGAGAAGTTAAAAAGTCCGAGACTATTAATTATAGAACTTTAAGACCCGAAAAAGATGGGCTTTTTTGTGAAAGGATTTTTGGTACTACAAAGGAATGGGAATGTTATTGTGGTAAATTTAAATCGATTAGATACAAAGGTATTATTTGTGATCGTTGTAATGTTGAGGTTACCCATTTTAAGGTTAGACGTGAAAGAATGGGGCATATTGAGCTAGCAGCTCCAGTTGCCCATATTTGGTATTACAAATATATACCTTCTAGGATTGGGCTTTTGCTTGATGTTACGGCATCTAGTTTAAATTCTATTCTTTATTATGAAAAATATGTAGTAATTGAACCGGGCGATACTGATCTTAAAAAAATGCAGCTTTTAAATGAAGATGAGTACATAGAGGCTAGAGAGCGATATGGTATGTCTTTTAATGCTTCAATGGGAGCTGAAGCTATTAAAACTCTTCTTGAAAATCTTGATCTTGATGAGCTTTCATCTAAACTTAGGATTCAAATGATAGATAAAGATGATAAAACCGATAAGAAACTCTTACGGCGTCTTGAAATTATTGAAAATTTTAAAATTTCTGGTAATAAGCCAGAATGGATGATTATGGAAGTCCTTCCTGTTATTCCTCCAGAGATTAGGCCAATGGTTCAGCTTGATGGAGGGCGATTTGCAACATCTGATCTTAATGATCTTTACAGAAGAGTTATAAATAGAAATAATCGCTTAAGAAAATTGCTTCTTCTTAATGCGCCAGAGATTATTGTGAGAAACGAAAAAAGAATGCTTCAAGAATCAGTAGACTCTCTTTTTGACAATTCTCACAAAAGAAAGGTTGTCAAAGGCTCATCTAGTAGACCCCTAAAGTCGCTTTCCGATGCATTAAAAGGTAAGCAGGGAAGGTTTAGACAAAATCTTCTTGGCAAAAGAGTAGATTATTCTGGTCGTTCTGTTATTGTTGTTGGTCCTGAGCTAAAGCTACATCAATGTGGATTGCCGGCAAAAATGGCTCTTGAACTTTTTAAGCCCTTTGTGATAAGGAGACTGATTGAGAGTGAAGCTGTTTTTAATATTAAAAGAGCAAAGAATTTAATAGAGCAAGAAGTTGACGAGGTGTGGCAAATTTTAGATCTTGTTATTAAAGAGCATCCCATTCTTTTAAATAGGGCACCTACTCTTCATAGACTTGGGATTCAAGCTTTTGAACCTGTGTTAGTTGAGGGCAAGGCAATAAAATTACATCCCCTAGTTTGTCATGCATATAATGCGGATTTTGATGGCGATCAAATGGCAGTACATGTGCCCCTTACTCCAGCAGCACAAGCTGAAAGTTGGGCCTTAATGCTTTCAACAAACAATCTTTTAAATCCCGCTAATGGGCACCCTATTGTTTTTCCATCCCAAGATATTGTTTTGGGTCTGTATTATTTGACTATGGAAAAAAAGAGTGTTGTTGGAGAAGGTAAAAAGTTTTTAAACTTTAGTAATGTTATTCTTGCCATAAATAATAGGAGTCTAGATTACAATGCTTCTATTTATGTAAAAATTGATGGCGAGTACAAAAAAACTACAGCCGGTAGGGTTATATTTAATGAGGCCTTACCCAAGGGAATTGAATTTGTAAATAAAACTCTTAGTGATTTGGAGTTACAAATTTTAATATCAAAAGTTTATGTAGTTCATGGTTCTTCTGCCGTAATTGAAATGCTTGACATCATCAAGGAGCTTGGCTTTAGGTATGCCACTAAGTTTGGGTGTACAATTAGCATGAGCGATATTATTGTTCCTGATGAAAAAAGAACTTATGTAGAAAGGGCTAATAAAGAAATTGCTAAAATTCAAAATGATTATGCCAAAGGCGTTATTACTGGTGAAGAGAGATATAACAATGTGGTTTCTGTTTGGTTAAAGACTAATGAAGAGCTTACCAATAAGATGATGGAAATTTTAAAGAGAGACAGAGATGGATTTAATGTTATATACATGATGGCAGATTCTGGTGCTAGGGGTAGTAGAAATCAAATAAGACAACTTGCCGGCATGAGAGGATTAATGGCAAAAACTTCTGGTGATATTATTGAGCTTCCAATTATTTCTAACTTTAAAGAAGGTCTTTCTGTAATAGAGTTTTTTATATCTACAAATGGAGCAAGAAAAGGTCTAGCAGATACCGCGCTTAAGACTGCTGATGCTGGATATTTAACTCGAAGATTGGTAGACATTGCTCAAGATGTTGTTGTTAGAATAGAAGATTGTGGAACTATAAACGGAATAAAAGTTGAGACTGTAAAAAATGGTGAAGAAATATTAGAATCTTTGAAGGAAAAAGCCGTTGGAAGTTATTCTATTGAAAGAATAAAAAATCCAATTACCGGCGAGATTGTTTTAGATGCAAATGAAGAAATTTCGGAAGCCAAAATAGAGTTATTAGAGAAAATTGGTATTGAAAAACTTGTGATTAGATCTGTTTTAACGTGTGAAGCTGAGCATGGCGTTTGTCAAAAATGTTATGGTAGAGATTTTTCTAAGAATAAACCTGTTAACATTGGTGAGGCTGTAGGAATAATTGCTGCTCAGTCTATAGGTCAACCCGGCACCCAATTAACCATGAGAACTTTTCATATTGGTGGAGTTGCTCAGGCTGGTAGTGAGGATGATAAAATATCCTTAAAGAATGCTTTTATACTTAATGGCATAGAAGGTTTTAATGTTAGAGTTGACGACGGAATTCTTTTCACAAGAAAAGGAACTTTAAAAATAATCAATGTTTTTTATGAGGAAAAAATTAAGAACATAAAAGAGATTAAAGTTTTAGATTCTCAAAGAGTAATAAAAGGAATCCCTTTGTTTGTTGATAAAAAGGGCGTAGAGATTCTCTCTTCTTACATCGGTTATGTCAAATTAAGAGACGATAATTTTTTCATAGTATCAGAAGAGCAAGAAGTTGCCTTGAAAGCGGGAACAACGCTTGAAATAGAAGTTGGTGATTATGTTGAATCAGGCAAGGTTATTGGTACATTTGATCCATTTGCAGAGCCTATTATTGCAGAGGTTGAGGGTAAAATTAAATTTAAAGATATTATTTTAGGAACCACTCTTAAAGAGGAGATAAATACTGAAACAGGCAATGTTGAAAAAAGAATTACAGATAATGTTTTTGAGTCTCTTGATCCTAGAATTTTTATTATTGATAGCAGTGGCATGGAGGTTGCATCTTATGTATTACCGGGTGATGCTTATCTTCAAGTTGAAGATGGCCAGAGTATTAACATAGGAGATGTTATTGCGAAACTTTCTAAAGGTTCTGAAAAAACCCAAGATATTACAGGGGGGTTACCCCGTGTTAATGATCTTTTTGAAACAAGAATTCCCAAGAATTTGACTGAAATGGCTAAAGTAAGTGGAATTGTGCAATTTAAATCAATTCAAAAAGGTAAAAGACTTATTAATATTTTAGATGAGTATGGTGTTGAGCATAAGCATTATATTCCAGCCGGAAAACATCTTTTAGTTAGGGATGGAGATGTTGTTAAAGCAGGAGATATGCTTTGTGATGGTAGAATTAATCCCCATGATGTGCTTGAAATTTTAGGTGGAATTAGTTTACAAGAATTTTTGTTGGCAGAAATTCAGGATGTTTATCGAAAACAGGGTGTTAGTATTAATGACAAACATATTGGTGTGATAATTAAGCAAATGATGAAAAAAGTTAAGATTGTTGCGGTTGGTGATACTAATTTTGTTTATGGGCAAAAGGTAGATAAGCACACTTTTTATGAGCAAAATAGAAAAGTAATCGAACAGGGTGGTGAGCCAGCAATAGCGAGTCCAATTCTTATAGGAGTAACTAAGACTTCTCTTAATATAGATTCTTTTATTTCCGCAGCTTCTTTCCAGGAAACAACAAAAGTATTGACAGATGCTTCTATTGCTGGAAAAATAGATGATCTTAGAGGATTGAAAGAAAATGTTGTAATTGGACATTTAATTCCTACTGGAACTGGCATGGGACTTTATAAGAAAATTAAAGTTAGTGAAAATATCGATTCTAAAGTTTAACTTGAAAATAAGTGATATATTTGTTACCATTTTATTAATAGTTTCAAGAAAAGGAGAGCGTTGATAAATGCCTACAATCAATCAGTTAATTAGAAAGCCTAGAAAAAGTCAAACGGAGAAGACCGCATCTCCTGCGCTTCAGAATTGTCCTCAAAGAAGAGGGATTTGTACACGTGTAATGACTGTAACTCCCAAAAAACCTAATTCAGCTTTAAGAAAAGTAGCGCGTGTTAGACTTTCAAATGGATTTGAAGTAACAGCATATATTCCAGGAATTGGTCATAATTTACAAGAACACTCTGTGGTTCTAATTAGAGGTGGTCGAGTTAAAGATTTGCCTGGGGTAAGGTACCATATTGTTAGAGGAGCTAAGGATACCCTTGGTGTTAATAATAGAAAAAAGGGTAGATCTAAGTATGGCACAAAAAAGCCTAAGGCTTAGCTTAAAGGTGGGTTAATATTAAATATGTCAAGAAAAAATAAAAAAATTAAAAAGAAAGTTTTTGTTGATACCAGATATAATTCTAGAATTGTTGCAAAATTTGCAAACAGAATGATGTATGATGGAAAAAAATCAATAAGCGAGAGTATACTTTATAGTTCAATCGATTTACTTGCCGATAAGCTTGAAGAAAGCGACAAGATGGCTGTTTTTTATAAAGCTTTAGATAATATTAAGCCACTAGTAGAAGTAAGAAGTAGGCGGGTGGGAGGTGCTACATATCAAGTTCCTGTTGAAGTTAGAGAAGAGAGAAGAGAGGCTTTGGCTATGAAGTGGATTATTTTTGCTGCTAGAAAGTCTAGCGGTAGGTCTATGAAAGAAAAGTTATCAAACGAACTTTTAAATGCATATAATTCTACTGGAGCTGCTTTTAAGAAGAAAGAAGATACTCATAGAATGGCTGAAGCAAATAAAGCTTTTACTCATTATAGATGGTAAAAAGACACCTTTTTAAGGTGTCTTTTTTGTTTATATGCTGTGTATTATGATAACTATTTTTTATATTTTTTTATTAATATTAAAAGTAAGGAGGATATTTTTGTGTTAAAAAAAGTTTATTATTTTTTATTTTTTTTATTTATTGTTGCTTGCTCTGGCTTTAATGATGGTAAGTCGGGGACAAAAACGGTTTCGCTTATGGTTGATGGTACTTTTGATGATAAAGGATTTAATGAAAGTTCTTCTAAGGCGATAAGAAAATTAAAGGCAGATTTAAATATAAATATAATTGAAAAAGCTTCCACAGGCAATTCTTATTTAGGAGATATTGCAAATTTAGAAGATGGTAATTCAAATTTGATTTGGGGAGTTGGTTTTAGATTGTCAAACATTCTTTTTCAAAGAGCCAGCGAGAATGTTTCTATTGATTATGCAATCATAGAAGGAGTTTATGATGAAATTCAAATACCCAAAAATCTTCTTAATATTAATTTCAGATCTGAAGAGGGGGCTTTTTTAGCAGGATACTTTGCGTCAAAGGCTTCTAAAACCGGTAAGATTGGATTTATTGGAGGAGTGAGGGGAAAAGTTTTAGAATCTTTTATGTACGGATATGAAGCTGGTGCTAAGTATGCAAACTCTAATATTAAAGTGGTTTCTCAATACGTTGGTACATTTGGAGACTTTGGACTTGGTCGCTCAACAGCATCTAATATGTATCGAGATGGAGTTGATATTATATTTGCAGCTGCAGGACTTTCTGGTATAGGGGTAATTGAGTCCGCAAAAGAGTTGGGGCCCGATCATTATATTATTGGAGTCGATCAGGATCAATCATATCTTGCTCCTAATAATGTTATTGTTTCTGCTGTAAAGAAAGTTGATTCATTGATGTATAGTTTAACAAAAAAGTATTTAGAAACTGGAGTTTTGGATGGGGGCAAGACCATTACTTTTGGACTTAAAGAAGATGGACTTGGTTTGGTCTTAAATGAAAACTTAAAATCAAATTATTCTGAGATTTATAACAAATCATTGAAAATCAGACAAAGTATAATGAATGGCATAATAAAAGTGCCCTATGACAAGGTATCTTATGATAACTTTGTTTTGCAAATGGAAAATTAGCTTGATTTTTATTGAGTTGGTTTGTGAGAAATCTTTTTAATTTTTTAAAGATATTTTATAGATTTTTTTAATTATTGTAAGTTTTAATTTAAAGTAATCTTGCAAAAGGGTTTAAATTTGGATATTATGATGATGTGGGAAAAATTGTTTTTTCTCCATCATCGTGTTTTTATTAATTCTAGAAGTATTTTTTTAAAAGGGTATATTAAAATTTTTATTTTATAAATAAAGAATGCTACTTGTTAGTAGAATAAAGTTAATATTTTAATTTTTAAAAAATTCTAAATTTTTTAAAAAAATTTTGTAAGGAGAGGATTAATTTTGTTTAAAAGGTTTATTTTTATTGCTTTATCTTTATTAGTGTTTGCTTGTTTTAAATCTAATAAAAAGTCTGTAAAATCTGACAAAGTTATTGTAGGTGTTTTGGCTAATGGTAGCTTTTATGATAAAGGCTACAATCAAAGCGTTTATCATGGTGTTGTAAAACTTAGAGATAATTTTGGAATAAAACTTATAACTAAATCTTTAAGGCCTTATCCTATTGAGGGTAAAAGACTTCTTACTGTTGCTGAGGCAATGACAGAGGACGCTTATGAGGTTCAAAAAAATCCTTTAAATCTTTTTTGGATGATTGGATACGAATTTTCTGGTTTATCAATTAAACTTTCCTATGAACGTCCAGATATTTATTATGGTATTATAGATGCTTTTGATTATGGTGATATTCAAGTTCCTAAGAATTCATTGGCTATTAAGTTTAGAAATGAAGAAGCTGCATTTTTGGCTGGTTATATTGCTGCTAAGATGAGCAGAAAAGAAAAAATTGGATTTTTAACAGGGCCTATGAGCGAACATTTAAAAGATTTTAAGTTTGGTTTTAAGGCCGGAATTTTTTATGCTAATCCTAAATTAAGATTAGTTTCAAAAAAAGCACCCTCTTTTTTTGATAAAGAGAGGGGCAAATCAATGGCTCTATTCATGTATAAAGAGGATAAAGTGGGCGTTATTTTTCCAATAGCTGGTATAACTGGTCTTGGAGTTTATGATGCTGCTAAAGAGCTTGGACCTAAATATTATGTTATTGGGTTAAATCAAGATCAATCATATATTGCGCCTCAAAATGTTATTACTTCAATACTTAAGGATGTTGGCAAGGTTATTTACTCTATTTCATCAGAGTATATTAATAATGGAGTTTTTAAGGGTGGGATCGTTATTGATCGGGGGCTAAAGGAAGGAGTAATAGAAATTGTTAAGGATCCTGATATTTTAAATAATAGATTAGTTGATGAAGTTATTGATCTAGAAAATAAAATAATAAGTGGAGAAATTATTGTTCCTGATAGTGAATATGCATTTGATTTATTTAAATCAAAGTTATAAACTAGTTATAAGCTACTTAGGTATAGCTTTATTTGTAAAGGGGGAATAGTTTATGAATAAATTGTTGTTGTTGATTTTGTTTGAGAGTGTTATTTTTTTATCTTGTAGTGGTAAGAGTAGTCTTAAGAGCGAAATTCCTAAAGTATCTTTAATGATTGATGGTACTTTTGATGATAAAGGATTTAATGAGGGTGCTTTAAATGGAATAAAAAAAGTTAAAGAAGAATTTAAGATTGAGATTGTTTTAAAAGAATCCTCATCAAATTCTTATTTATCTGATCTTGAAGGGCTTAAGGATGCAGGTTCAGATTTAATTTGGCTTATAGGGTATAGATTTAGCGATGTGGCCATGGCCGCCGCTCTTCAAAATTCTGATATGAAATATGCAATTATTGATCCTGTTTATTCTAACGAGCTTATTCCTGAAAATTTGGCGGGCATGACCTTTAGAGCTCAAGAGGGTGCATTTTTAACAGGTTATATTGCTGCAAAACTTTCTAAAACAGGTAAAATTGGATTTTTGGGAGGAATAGAAAGTGAGATAGTAAATGCATTCAGGTATGGCTATGAAGCTGGTGCAAAGTATGCTAATAAAGATATAAAGATATCTACTCAGTTCATTGGTAATTTTACTGACGCTGAGGTTGGTAGAAGTATTGCAACTAGAATGTATTCTGATGAAATAGATATTATTCATCATGCTGCAGGTATTGGAGGAATTGGAGCTATTGAGGTTGCAAAAGAACTTGGTTCTGGGCATTACATTATTGGAGTTGATGAGGATCAGACATATCTTGCTCCTAATAATGTAATAACATCTACAATTAAAGATGTTGGTAGAGCTTTAAATATTTTTACATCCAACTATTTAAAAACTAATACTTTCGAAGGTGGCAAATTAGTAAATTATGGCCTTAAAGAAGGCGTTGTTGGGTTTGTAAGAAATCCTAAAATGATTTCCTTTGAACTTGAAAAAGAAATTGATATTCTTTCTAGCAAAATAATCAACAAAGAAATTATTGTTCCATTTAATAAAGAAAGTTATGAAAAATTTCTTAAAGAATTTATTTGAATAAAAAAATAATTTATATGTTTTATTTTTAAGTATAAAAAACATATTGGTTTTGTTTGAATGATTGAAATGGAGAAATGCTCTATATGAGGATTGCAATTTTTATATTCGGTATTTTTTTGACTTCTTGCTTTAGTAGGAATGGAATAGAATCTGGTTCAAGAAAAATTAAGATATCCATGTTGGTAGATGGTGTTCTTGATGACAAATCTTTTAATGCTAGTGCTGATGAGGCTTTGTTGCGTTTGAAAAAAGATTTTCCAGAAAGTATTGAAAAAGTTTTTTCTAATGCTGTTTCTGGAGTTTATTCTAGTTATGTTTCAGATCTTGATAATTTAAAAGCTAATGGTTCAGATTTGATTTGGCTTATAGGGTACATGCTTACAGACGCATCTTTATTGGTTCCGTCAGAAAATCCAAAAATTAGCTATGGAATAATAGATCCTGTTTATGGAAATGATGTTCAGATACCCCAAAATTTGATTGCTGTTGTTTTTAGAGTAGAGCAGGGTGCTTTTTTAGCTGGCTATATAGCAGCTAAAAAAAGCTTTTCTAGAAAAATAGGTTTTATAGGGGGAGTGAAGGGCAACATAGTAGATGCGTTTCGCTATGGCTATGAAGCTGGTGCAAAGTATGCTAATAAAGATATACAGATTATAAGTGAATATTCTAATTCTTTTTCCGATGTTGATATTGGTAGGGTCATAGCTAATAAAATGTATTCTAAAGGGATAGATGTAATTCATTTTGCAGCTGGCTTGGCAGGACTTGGTGTTATTGAGGCAGCAAAAAAACTTGGCGATGGTTATTATGTTATTGGAGCCGATCAAGATCAGTCATATCTTGCTCCTAAAAATTTTATTACCTCTGTTATAAAAAACGTTGGGGACGCATTGTATTTGATTACTAGTGAATATATTAAAAATAATAATGTTTGGGAAGGTGGAAAAGTTGTTCAAATGGGATTAAGAGATGGTGTTGTTGGGTTGCCCAATGCGAATGAATTTAAATACATAAAAGTTCTTGAGAGAAAAATAATCAATAAAGAGATCATTGTTCCTTGCAATCAGGAGGGTTATGAAATTTTTATAAAACAAATATTAAAGTTATAAACTTTTGAAATAAAAAGATTTTAATTTCCCAGCTTTTAATTTTTTTAATTATGTTATATTTATTGTGTTATAATAAATATAAGTACATTTCTATTGTTTTAGAGGATTTGGCATTGAATAAAAAGATGTTTCCCAAAATTTACTATTATGATCAAGACTTTATTGATATTTATAATAAAAGTTTATCTTGGATTCAAGATAAGGTTATTTTACAAAAAGTTTCTGATAGGAGCAAAAAAGACAAAAATTATTATTCGGAAAATTGTGATTATATAGATCAGATGCAAGCTTGTATGTCAAGCTTTTTTCTTGTCTATAGTAACGGGGAATATTCATCTACATCTGCAATTGATAAGTTTTATCAATTGCAGGAAGAATCTGGTGCAATTAGAGCTAGATATGATAATAACAATGCTATTATTGATCTTGATGAGAATGAAGAGAATATTGGATTTCCTATTTTTGCGTGGGCTGAGTATAACTTATATCATAAAACAGGAAATAAAAAGAGAATTTCTGAAGTTTTGCCAATTCTTGATAAGTATTATAAATGGATAGAGAGAAAATTTTTAAAGGAAAATGGTCTTTATTCAATTGATGTAAATAAAATTTTTTATAAAAACTCTCCAAGATTAGATGCATACTATCCTATAGATTTTAATTCATTACAAGTTCATAGTGCATATTGTATTTCTAAATTGGCAGACATTTTAAATGATAAAAATTTATCACTTGAATATAAAAAACGATTTTTTTCTCTTAAGGTTAAAATTAATTCTTTAATGTGGAGCGAAAAAGATGGATTTTATTATGATCTTGATGTTAATGAAAATATTCTTGGAATTAAGACAATAGTAGGATTTTTCCCAATGCTTTCCGAGATTCCCAGCGAAGACAGGATAGAAAGGATGGTTTTTTATTTAAAAAGCACCAATCATTTTGGAACTCCAAATCCTTTTCCAACACTTTCTGTTAGTGAGCCGGGTTTTAATGAGGATGGTAATGGATATTATGGCTCAGTTTATACTTATATGAATTTTTTTGTAATTAAAGGTCTTGAATATTGTGGTCGTGCAAATATTGCAAGAGAATTTACTATAAGACATTTGTATTATATATTAGACACTTTAATGCCTTTTAATAAAATTAAAGGGTATATTTGGGAAGCTTATAAACCTATGCAAGAAGGACCTGCATATTTTGATTCTAATAAAAAAACTTATACTGAGAAAGGTCTTATTTGTTATCTTGCACTTTTTAGTATTAGTTTGATGATAGAAAATATTATTGGGCTTACAATTAGTTTACCTGATAAAACTGTATATTGGAACATACCTACTCTTGAGATTATGGGGATAGAAAGCTTATCTCTTAAAAAGAATCAAACTACAATAATTTGCAATAAAGGGAAAAGAGGTTGGGAAATAAAAATGGAATCTGAAAAGCTTTATTATTTTACAATAAATATATTAAATAAAAAAGAAAAAACTCTTCCGATTCCTTCAGGAAGATGTTCTATGTTATTGGATAAGCTTTGATGAATTAGATTCATTAAATGTCTTGTAAAATTTAAATTTTTGGAGGCCTTTTAATGATAGATATCGATGAATTGAGAATTTTTCTTAAAGAGAAGAGCTATTCTAAAATTAAAGAAAAATTTTTAAAGCATGATTCCTTTGATATTGCTGAGGCTCTTAAAAGGCTTAATGGATCTGAATTGATTTTGCTCTACAGATTTTTGCCCAAAAAAATAGCAGTTGAAACTTTTTCTAATTTTGACCAATCTACAAAAAATAAATTAGCAAATTCTTTTACTAATAAAGAAATAAGTGAAATGATTGATGAACTGAATCTTGATGATGTTATTGACCTTTTAGAAGAGGTCCCTGCAAATGTTGTTCAAAGATTTTTGGCAAGTTCTACAGAAGAAAATAGAGAAATTATTAATAAATTTTTGTCTTACAGTGATGACTCTGCAGGTTCGATCGTAACAATTGAGTATGTTGAGCTTAAAGAACATTTCACAGTTGGTAAAGCTCTTGATTATATTAGAAGGGTAGCTAAAACCAAAGAAGATATTTATACTTATTATATTACAGATGATGAAAAGCATTTAAAAGGAGTTATAAAAATTGAAGATTTGATATTGGCTAAAGATGATGTTATTCTCTCGTCAATAATGAGAAGTAGCGGGTTTTATATTGTGGGAGTCAATGATGAAAAGGAAGATGTTGCACTTCTTTTTCAGAAACATGATATTACCAGTGTTCCCGTTGTTGATAATGAAGGGAGAATGATAGGGGTTATTATTATTGATGACATTTTAGAGGTTATTCAATCTGTAAATACTGAAGATTTTCAAATGATTGCAGCTGTTAAACCTTTAGATACCTCTTATCTTGATACTTCTATTTTAGTTATGACAAAAAATAGGATAATTTGGCTTTTAGTTCTCATGGTGTCTTCTACTTTTACAGCTACAATCATTTCAAATTATCAAAATTTAATGTTGTCTTTAGTGGTTTTAGCTAGTTTTATTCCCCTTTTAATGGATACTTCAGGCAATGCTGGCTCTCAGGCGTCTGCATTAATAATTCGTGAGCTTGCTCTTGGTACTGTCAAGGTAAAAGATTTTTTTAAAGTGTTTTTAAAGGAAATATGTGTTAGTATTCTAGTGGGAGCAATTCTTGCTAGTGTTAATTTTTTAAGAATTGTATTTTTTGTAGCTCCACACCATTCTGATAAGCTAAAAATAGCTTTTGTAGTTTCATCTTGTTTGATGGTAAGTTTAACAGTAGCAAAGATATTGGGAGGTCTTTTGCCCATTGTTGCTAAAATTTTAAAGCTGGATCCAGCACTTATGGCAGGCCCTTTAATTACTACGATTGCAGATGCTATTACTTTAATAGCTTATTTTAATATAGCAAAATGGGTTTTAGTTAGTTATGCTGTTTAAATTTTATTTAAATATGTTGATTATTATTTTTTATAATAGGATATTTTAATGTATGATTGTATTTTTT
Organism: Borreliella americana; assembly: GCF_021043605.1. Taxonomy (GTDB): domain Bacteria; phylum Spirochaetota; class Spirochaetia; order Borreliales; family Borreliaceae; genus Borreliella; species Borreliella americana. Next base: position 14,727 of record NZ_JAJNFB010000001.1, on the reverse strand, counting down.
GTAAAATAGTAAACAAAGAGCTTCCTAGTTATAAAGTTTATGAGGACGATTTAGTTTTAGCATTTTTAGATATTAATCCTTTAACTGTTGGGCATACTCTTGTTATTCCTAAAGAACATAGTGATAATTTATTGAACATGGATGATAAATTTAATGAGAGAGTTTTAAGGGTATGTAAAAAAATTTCAAATGCTTTAAAGAGAATAAATTTAAGCATTTATGGTGGAATAAATATTTATTCTGCTTTGGGGGTTGGAGCAGGGCAAGAAGTTTTTCATACTCATTTTCATGTAATTCCAAGATTTAAAAACGATGTTTTTGGTTTTAGGAGAGGCCCTAAACTTAATCTTGAAGTTGAAAAATTTAAAGAATTGTCTATGCAAATAAGTATGAATATTTAACTTTATTTTGCTAAAAAGGATTCTTTATGAGAAGAAACTTTTTATTTTTTTTTGTTTTTATGCTCAGTACATTAAGGATTTATTCAGGAATTCCTGGTTATCTTAATGTATACAGCGGAGTTGGGGTTGGCGTTGATAATTTTACTCAAGATTTATTCTTTTATGAAAGACTTAAGTATCAATTTTTCAGTGGATTTGGTGTTAATGTTTCTCAAAATTTAGCATTTGGCGGAGAATTTAATTTAGATATTAAATTTTTACCCGACCATACTGCTTACACCAATGAGATTATATTTATGTTGGATGATCAAGTATATTTGAAGCAGTCTCTAAATTATTTCATAATAAAAGATGTTACATTCTCAATGAGAATGTATGGTAATTATTTCTTTTTACCTTATACTCCAATGTTTAGTTTAATCTTTTTTACAGGTTTAAAATTTTCATACATTGGTGCAAAAGTTTGTTTTATAGATTCAAGTGATTGGGTATTATTGGATAATTTTGTTTTGGGAATAGACATTGGAGCTAGAATTACTATGGATTTTATTTTTTTGGAATATACAGTTTCTCCAATTTTTTACAACAAACCTTTGCTTTTAAATCAAATGCATAAAATAACATTAGGATTTATTTTTCAGTATGATGTAGCAACAAAAAATGAAAGCGAAATACTTTCTATTTTGTAAATTTTATAAGCTTAAGGATATTTTAAATTTTCTTCTTTAATATTGTTTAATGTTTGTAAGTATTTAGAAGATTCATATTTAGCCATATCAAGGTTATGTTCTTTGTAATTTCCGCATTCCTTATCACTTGCGCCTGGAATAGGTTCTGAAAAATTTACAATTTCGGAAAAAATCCATGATACTAGATCAATAAGATCTTTACTTTCATAATCTCCAAAAATTATTAAGTAAAATCCAGTCCTGCATCCCATAGGACCAAAATATACTATTTTTTCGGCCCAAACTTCATTATTTCTAAGCAAAGTAGCTCCTATGTGCTCTATTGTATGTATTGCTGCGTTTTCAATTATTGGTTCGATGTTGGGAGCTTTGATCCTAATGTCTATTGTAGTAAATATTACATTTTCAAAGGTATCTTTTCTTGAGACATATATGCCAGGGTTTAGTTTTGTATGATCTATTGTAAAACTTGTTATTTTTTTCATTTTTTTAGCACTGTTTGTATTTTTTTTACAAAATCTAATTTTTCCCATTCAAATTCATTTTTTCCAAAATGACCATAGGTACAAGTTTTAAGATATATGGGTTGTTTTAGCTTTAATTTTTCAATTATACCATTGGGAGTTAAATCGAAGTTATTAACAATAAAATTTAATATTTTGTTTGCATATTGAGGATCATTTATTCCTGAAGTTATTTGAATAGATATTGGGTTTTCAATTCCAATTGCATATGCGAGCTGTAGTTCAAATTCTTTAGAAATTCCGGCTGCCACCATATTTTTTGCGATATATCTTGCCATGTAGGCAGCTGATCTATCTACTTTTGTGGCATCTTTTCCGCTGTATGCTCCTCCTCCGTGTCTTGCAAATCCTCCATAACTATCAGCAATAATTTTTCTTCCTGTAAGACCAGTATCCCCGGTAGTTCCCCCAATTACAAAATTTCCAGAAGGATTAATGCAATAAGTAGTATTTTCATCAAGCATTGATTTGTCTTGAATAGTGGGCTTGATAATTTCTTCAATTATTGTTTGGTGTATTAGTTTTTGGGAGATGTTTGGATGATGTTGATGAGATACTATAATGTTTTTTATTTTTACAGGTTTCCTGTTTTTATCGTATTCTATAGTAACTTGAGATTTTGAGTCGGGTCTTAACCATTTTATTGCTCCTGATTTTCTAAGATTGCTAGCTTTTTTTAGAATTGAATTGGCTAGTTCATAAGGAGCGGGCAAAAAATTTTTTGTTTCATCGCAGGCATATCCAAATATGATTCCTTGATCACCTGCTCCAAGGGCATTGGACCCCTTTTTTTCAATTGCGTTTATAATGTCACGTGATTGATTGCCAACAGCGTCTATTACTGTTATTGTTTTGTAATCAAGTCCATAAGCAATATTTGTGTAGCCTATATCTTTGATGATATTCTTAGCAATTTCTTTTATATCTATGTTTCTTTTTACAGGACTATTTATTTCTCCCGCTATTACTACTAAATTTTGTGCAACTATAACTTCGCAAGCTACTTTTGCATTTTTATCTTCTTTTAGTATTTCATCAAGGATGGCATCAGAGATTTGATCTGCAATTTTATCTGGATGTCCTTCAGATACAGCCTCAGAAGTTAAAGTTTGGTTAGCCGCTATTATTTTATTCATATTAGCCTAATAAGTTCCTTTGTCATTTTGCTTGAATTTATTGATGATGTTTTTAAAAATTTATTAAAGTCTATATGGTTGTTTTTATTGTTTGGTAGATCAGAAATTGAACGGATTATTATGAATGGTATTTTAAATATGTGTGCTACTTGAGCTATTGCAGCTCCTTCCATATCTACAGCTAAAGCATCTTTGAAATTTTTTTTAATTGTTGTAAGATTTTTTTCATTTTCAACAAATTGATCTCCTGTTAGTATTAAGCCAATGTGGATATCAATGTTTAAAAGTTTGTTGTCAATAATATTGACTACTTTTTTCACTAGCTCTTCATCTGCTTTAAACTTTTGTGGCAAATTAGGGACTTGTCCTATTTTGTGTCCAAACTTGGTTAAGTCAAAGTCATAGTATGCTATTTCTGAGGATACTATGATATCTGATATTTTAAGGTTGGAGTTTTCTTTTATCCCCCCAGAACTTCCAGAGTTTATTATGTGAGTAATTTTATACTTAGAGATAATTTGACTACTCCAAGTTGCTGCGTTAACTTTTCCAATTCCTGTAGTTAAAGATATTACATCTTTTCCTAAAATTTTTCCTTTATAAATCTTTTTATTTTCTAAGTAGTCGTTTAATACAATTTCTTCTTTGTTATCAAGTATTTTATTTATTTCTTCTGATTCTTCTTGCATGGCTGCTATTATCAAAATCATGCTTTTTCTCCTTTTAAGTGTATTATATAATATTTATTAAAGAATATTTATTTTTAATTAGCTCTATTTCATTTTGATTGAGTATTTTTTTTATTCCCGTATTTGTATTTGGTATGGACTGAACATTAGATTGTTCATTTTTGTCTACAACTTTTCCATTTTTTATTATGTAGTGGATGTATGGGAAATTGGGGTTAGAATCATCTATGTCTACTATTTTTGCTATAGAATTGTCATTAAGTTCTACAATAAAGTCTAAAGGACAAGAAGATATTGCATTGATTATTAACTTTAAGACTCTTTTGTCAAATTTTTTGTCGGCATCTTTGATTAATTCAATAATAGATGCTCCAGAATTAAAAGATTTTTTGTATGTCTTATCTAAAATGATAGCAGAATAGGCGCTGCTGGCGCCTATTATATTTGATTCTATGCTGATATTTTCACTTGTTAAGCCCTTGGGATAGCCAGTTCCGTCTAGATTTTCTTTATGTGTTAGAAGCGTCAAACATATTGATCGTGATAAGTTACTTGTTGAAGCTATTTTATAGCTTATTATGGGATATTTTTTTATTATTTCTAGTTCTTCTGCAGTTAATGCTTCTTTTTTTTCGCTGATTTTTGGTGGAATAAATAAAAATCCTATTTTATGTAAAAGAGCAATACTACAAAGTTCTACTGTTTTATAGTTATTTAATCCCATTTCATTGCCAAGGGCTACTGTTAGGATAGCTGTATTTACTGAGTGAATAATGTGATAGTTTGCAGAAAGCTTGGGAATTCTAAAATATTTGATAAAAAATTTTTTCTGTTTCTTGTAAAATTCCATTACTTTTTTTACAGTGGGCAGAATATCTTGGTAATATATTTTTTTATTTCTTTTGCAATTTTCATAAATTTCTTCTAAATTACTTATTATTACATGATAACTAGAAATAGCCTCTTCGTTGAATTTTTTGTGTATTTCTTCATATTCTTTTTTAACAGAATCGTCACTGAAAAAATTTTTTCTTTCTTTAATGTATGGCTTTAAGTTCCATTTTTCAATAAGTTCAATGTTTTTGTCTCCAATAAATGCATTCTCAGGCCAAACTAAAAATTCCTTGTCTATTAAATATGATGAATTTTTTATATTTTTGATAATGCTTTCAGAATTTTGCATTTATTCCCTTGAAATTAAGCCCTATTAACCATGTATATCATATTATTTATTAATTGTCTATCTATTAGTATAATGTATTTATTATATCTCAATTTTTGAATTAAGCTTTTTTTAAGAGATTTTTATGGTAGAAAAAATTCGCTTAGGTTTTAATGTTATTTTTCTTGGATTATTTATTTATTTTCTGGCAATTTTAAGATTTCAAATGAAATTAAGCTTCATTTTGTTTAATTATCAATTTATTGTAATCTATTTTTTGTTAGTGATTGTTTTTAATGTTATTTATTCCCAATATTTTTTTCCAAGATTGTATTTTATTTTAAATGGGATGGAAGATACATTTACTTTTTTGAAGCTTAAAATGGTTCGTAAAAAGCTTAAAAGTGTTTTTGAAATATCTATTCTTCTTAGATTTATTTTAATAAAACAAGATAAAAAAAGCCTTGATGAGCTTTATTTTTATTTAAAAGATACCAAATTAAGGCATAAGACAATAATAGAGCTTTATTCTGTTCTTATTAGTTTTAGAGAAAAAGAAAAGGCTTCTAGTTTAATTTTAAATTACAAGTACAGTGTAAATAAGTGGGTGAAATATTGTGAGGCTCTTAGTATGTTGTCATTTGAAGAGCACTCAAAGCTAAAAGAGTTGGTAAATTTTTTAGATAAGTTTTTTTTAAAAAATGATATTTTTACTATTTATTTCTATTATTTATTGCGAAAATCAAAAACATCTTTTGATTTGCTTGAAAGAAAAAAAATTGAGATTAGAAATCGATACTATAAATTTAAAAACAGAATAGATTCTAAACATACAAGGCTACTTGGTTCGAATTTATTTTTTGTTGTTTTTTATTATATTTATGATTTTTCTAAAAAAGATGTTTTTTATTAAAGGAGTTTTGTTTTGAGTATAAGGGTTCGTTATGCACCTTCTCCAACAGGCTTGCAACATATTGGTGGGATTAGAACAGCTTTGTTTAATTATTTTTTTGCAAAGTCTTGTGGAGGTAAATTTTTGCTCAGGATTGAGGATACAGATCAGAGCAGGTATTCTTCAGAAGCTGAAAATGATCTTTATTTAAGTCTTAAATGGCTTGGTATTTCTTTTGATGAGGGCCCTGTTGTAGGAGGTGATTATGCACCGTATGTTCAGTCTCAAAGAAGTGCAATATATAAGCAGTATGCTAAATATTTAATTGAATCTGGGCATGCTTATTATTGTTATTGTAGTCCTGAAAGGCTTGAAAGGATTAAGAAAATTCAAAATATTAATAAGATGCCACCTGGATATGATAGGCATTGTAGGAATTTAAGTAATGAGGAAGTTGAAAATGCGCTAATTCAAAAAATCAAGCCCGTTGTCAGATTTAAAATTCCTTTAGAAGGAGATACTAGCTTTGATGATATTTTGCTTGGAAAAATTACATGGTCAAATAAAGACATTAGTCCTGATCCTGTAATTCTAAAGTCAGATGGATTGCCGACTTATCATCTTGCCAATGTTGTTGATGATTATTTAATGAAAATTACCCATGTATTAAGGGCTCAAGAATGGGTTTCTTCAGGTCCATTGCATGTGCTTCTTTATAAGGCTTTTAAATGGAAACCTCCTATTTATTGCCACCTTCCAATGGTTATGGGAAATGATGGTCAAAAATTAAGCAAAAGACATGGTTCAACAGCTTTAAGACAGTTTATTGAAGATGGATATCTTCCTGAAGCTATTATTAATTATGTTACTTTGCTTGGTTGGTCTTACGATGATAAGAGAGAATTTTTTTCAAAAAATGATCTTGAGCAATTTTTTTCAATTGAAAAGATCAATAAATCTCCTGCTGTTTTTGATTATCATAAGTTAGATTTTTTCAATAGCTACTATATTAGAGAAAAAAAAGATGAAGATTTGTTTAATCTTTTACTCCCTTTTTTCCAAAAAAAAGGGTATGTTTCTAAGCCTAGCACTTTAGAAGAGAATCAACAATTAAAGTTATTAATTTCTCTTATAAAGAGTAGAATTAAAAAATTAAGCGATGCTTTAAATATGACTAAATTTTTTTATGAGGATATTAAATCTTGGAATTTAGATGAGTTTCTAAGCAGAAAAAAAACAGCCAAAGAGGTTTGTTCTATTTTAGAATTAATAAAGCCTATTTTAGAAGGATTTGAAAAAAGATCATCAGAGGAAAATGATAAAATTTTTTATGAATTTGCCAAGAGTAATGGTTTTAAATTGGGAGAAATTCTTCTTCCTGTTAGAATTGCAGCGCTTGGCAGCAAAGTCTCTCCACCGCTTTTTGATTCTTTAAAATTGATAGGCAAGTCTAAAGTTTTTGAAAGAATAAAATTAGCACAGGAATTTTTAAAAATAAATGAATAGCTATTAAGGATATTTTTATGGTTAGAATGGAAGATATTATTTCTCTTGCAAAAAGAAAAGGGTTTGCATTCCAGTCCTCAGAAGTTTATGGAGGCCTTTCAGGAGCTTGGGACTATGGTCCTTTGGGAGTTGAGCTTAAAAAAAATATAAAGAAGGAGTGGTGGAAGAGCATGGTGTACTTGCATGAAAATATTGTGGGTTTAGATAGTGCTATTTTCATGCGCCCCGAAATTTGGAGAGCATCAGGTCACGTTGATGGTTTTTCGGATTCTATGGTTGATTGCAAAGATTGTAAAAGTAGATTTAGAGCTGATTTTGTTGATTTGTCAAAAAATTGTCCGAATTGTAAAGTTGGGAATAATTTTACTTTTCCAAGAAGTTTTAATTTGATGTTTAAGACCCATATTGGAGTAGTGGAGGACAGTTCTAGTGAGGTTTATTTAAGACCTGAGACCGCACAAGGAATTTTTGTTAATTTTAGAAATGTTTTGGATTCTTCAAGGCTTAAGATCCCTTTCGGGATTGCTCAGGTAGGTAAAGCGTTTAGAAATGAGATAGTTACTAAAAATTTTATATTTAGAACTTGTGAGTTTGAGCAAATGGAAATGCAGTTTTTTGTTCATCCCAAACAAATAGACGAGTGGTTTTGTTATTGGCAGCAAAATAGAATGAATTTTTTTACAGAAACTCTTAAAATCAGGCCTGATAAATTAAGATTTAAGGCTCATGATTCAACACAGCTTGCTCATTATGCAAAAGCTGCATTTGATATTGAGTATGAATTTCCGTTTGGATTTCAGGAAGTAGAAGGCATTCACAATAGAGGCAATTATGATTTAACTCAGCACGCTAAATTTTCTAATAAGCCCAAGATATTTGAGTATCATGATTCGTTAACAAAAGAGAAATATGTGCCTTATGTTATTGAAACTTCTGCTGGTCTTACAAGGTCTGTTTTAATGACCCTGTGTGATGCTTATTCTGAAGAAGAGCTCTCAGATGGAGATAAGCGTATTGTTTTACGCTTACACCCCAAGTTGGCTCCTTACAAGATTGCTATATTTCCTCTTGTCAAAAAGGTTGAGCTTATTGAGGTTGCCAGAAGGATTTATATGGAGCTTTGCGATGATTTTCATGTATTTTATGATGATAGTGGAACAATAGGCAAAAGGTATAGACGCCAAGACGAAATAGGGACTCCTTATTGCGTAACGATAGACTACAATACTATTGAAGATGAGACAGTTACTGTTAGGGAAAGAAATAGTATGACTCAGAAGAGAATTTTTATCAATGATTTATATTCATACATTAAAACAGAGATTTTAAATTATAAAGAGGATTTTAATAAATGAATTTTGCATTAAGTCTTTTATATGAACGTGGATTTTTAAAGCAATGTACATCTTTAGAAGTTTTAAGTGATTTAATGGATAGAGAAAAAATAGTTTTTTATGTAGGAGTTGATGCAACATCTAGTTCTCTTCATATTGGTCATTTGATTCCCTTTTTAGCAATGATGCACCTTGGGCAACATGGTCACATGCCAATTGTTTTGATCGGAGATTCTACGGCAAAAATAGGCGATCCTTCTGGAAAAAGTGGGATGAGAAAAATTTTATCTTCAGAAGAGATTAGCAATAATGCCATGTTGATAAAAAATCAACTTCAAAGAATAACCAAGTTTGCTTCAGAATGTTTTATTCATAATTCAAATTGGTTAGATAATCTCAATTATATTGAATTTTTAAGAGATATTGGCATGCATTTTTCTGTTAATCGTATGTTAAGCTTTGAAACTTATAAAAGAAGGTTAGATTTTGGACTTTCATTTATTGAGTTTAATTATCAACTTTTACAGTCTTATGATTATTATATGCTTAATAAAATTAAAAATTGTAGACTTCAAATTGGTGGTGATGATCAATGGGGGAATATTATTTCAGGGGTTGATCTAATTAGAAAAAAAAATGGATCGGAAACTTTTGGGCTCACGTTTCCACTAATTACAAGAAGTGATGGAAAAAAGATGGGTAAATCAGAAAAAGGTGCTGTTTATCTTGATTCTAATCTTTATAGTATTTATGATTTTTATCAGTATTTTAGAAATACTTCAGATTTTGATGTGAAAGCTTTTTTATATCTTTTTACCTTTTTAGAAAAAGATGAAATTGAATTAATTTCAAATTTTAAGGGAAATGCTTTAAATAAAGCTAAAGATATTTTAGCTTTTGAGATAACTAAAATTGTTCACGGAGAAGCGAAAGCTTTGAAAGTTCAAGAAGCATCTTTTGCTGCATTTAGGGGAAGTGGAGATAGAAGTAATATTCCATTTTTTAAATTTGGCTTTTCTAATCCAGAAGAAGAGGTGTTGTTAGTTGATTTGATGCTAGATTCCAAAATTGTGCCTAGCAAATCAGAAGGTAGAAGACTAATTAATTCTGGGGGTGTTTATATTAATGGCAAAAGGGTAGAAAATCAGAGCCACCTTCTTACTAAAAAGGATTTTAATAACAATGAAGTTGAATTAAGATTAGGTAAAAAAAAATTTTTACGAATTGTTTTATAGTTGATTTTGAATGTATGATAGAAGAGCTTTAAATTGTTTGTTTTTCAACACTTTTTTGTTTTTCATGGAGTCTAAGCATCTTGTGTTTACAGAAGAGCACATTTTTTATGGGCTTGTTAAAAGCGATAAAGTTAAAGAGCTGCTTAATTTGTGTGCAATTGACTTTTGTAAACTCAATAAACAATTAAAAGAATTTTTTAGTAAACTTCCCTTAAGAAGCAATTATATTCCAGACTATGTTTCTAGTATAGATTATTTGTATGACGATATAATTAGTGCTCTTTTTTTTTATAAAAAACCCTATAAAATACAAGAAAAAGATTTATTGTGGGTGCTTGTCAAAAAAAGAAAAAATAGTATTTTAGATTCGCTTCTTAGTTCAGGTTTTAATTTGACTATTTTTGACAAACTTATTGAAGTTCATGATTATTTGGCTGTAAATACTAAATCTGCCTCAGGCGACAGTGAATTAATTGCACAGTATATTCATAATAATACGCCAAAAATAAAAGGAGGTTTTCATATTTTTGATGATAAGCGTGATAAGTTGGATCAAAATAATATTTTCTTAGATGGTAAAGATTCTATTGGTAATTTTTTAACAAACGTTATTGATGCTTTAGATTTAAAATATAATCCTTTAATTGGTAGAAATCGAGAATTATCTCGACTAATCCAGGTGATACTTAGAAAGCATAAAAGTAATCCTATTTTATTTGGAGAACCTGGTGTTGGGAAAACAGTATTAATCCAAGGTCTTGCATATAAAATAAAAGTAGAAAATGTTCCAAAGGATTTAATAGGGTATGAAATCTATTCTCTTGATATTGGTAGGCTTGTTTCAGGTACTAAATATAGGGGAGATCTTGAGAGTAGAGTGAATAGGGTTTTGGATTTTTTAAACTCAAGAAAAAAAGTTGTGCTTTTTATTGACGAAATCCATATGATAGTAGGGGCAGGAGCTACTTCATTTGGTAGTATGGATATTTCCAATTTGTTGAAGCCCATTCTCACTTTGGGAAAAATTAAATTTATTGGGGCCACTACAGAATATGAATATAGAAAATTTTTTTTAAAAGATAAGGCTTTAATGAGAAGGTTTCAGAGCATAGAGCTCAAAGAGCCCAATTTTGAAGACACTTATAATATTTTGCAGGAAATTAAAAAAGATTATGAGAGATATCATAATGTGGAATATACAGACGAAGCAATACAAGCTTGCATTCTCATGTCTCAAAAATATATTAAAGATAGATTTCTTCCAGACAAAGCTTTTGATATTTTAGATGAATTGGGCTCTAAATTTAGACTTGAAAACATAAAAAGGGTCATAACAAAAGACGATGTTTGTGATCTGATTAAATCCATTGTTGGTTCTAATATTTTTAATTTTGAAGAGTATGATAGCGAATTGTTGATTAATTTAGAAAATAGAATAAAAAAAGAACTTATTATACACGATAACTTGGTATTTGATTTGATATTAAATATTAAATTATTAAAATTCAATTTACTTGCTAACAGAAGTACTATCGGCATATTTGCCTTTGTTGGTGCTTCTGGATCAGGAAAATGCAAATTGACGGATATTTTATCACAAGAGTTTAAAATTCCGAAATTTAGTCTTAACATGGGTGTGTATAGTGATTTTAATTCTCTTGATAGATTGATTGGGCCTGTTTTAAGTAATGAGGGGTATTATGAATCTACTGGATTTTTTAAATTTTTGAACAAATCTTCCAATTCTATTATTTTTTTATCAGATTTTGATAAATGTAATAAAAGGGTTTTGGATTTTTTTTTAGAGGGGTTTAAAACAGGTAAACTTTTTGATGGTCTTGGAAAAAAGGTAAGTTTATCAGAAAGTTTAATAGTAATAAGTATTAATGCTGAGGTCAAGGAGCTTAATAGTATTGGCTTTAAAAATAAAATGGCAGGGGAAAATGATTTTAACTTTATATTAGAGAAGAGATTGCCTAATGAATTTTTAGAGTTAATAGATCATGTGTTTGTATTTAAATCTATTGATGAGTTAGATTTTGAAAAAATCATTTTTAATGAACTTAATCGTTTTGCAAGGATATTAAGAGATAGGAAATTTGATCTTTTTTTTGAAAAAAGTGTTGTTGATTATATTCGAGAAAAGATCTATGGTAAGGGTTACAGCTTAAAAAGTGTTAGAAAATTTATATTCAAAGAATTGGGAAAGCTTTTAATAGATGAAATTCTTTTTAAGAAAATTGAAAATTCTGGTAAAATAAAAATCTATTTAGATGAAACAATAAAATATGAGTTTTTATAAGGTTATAGGGAGTATTTATGAAAATATCAGTAATAGGAGCAGGTGCTTGGGGAACAGCTATTGCAAAGTCTTTAGCAGATAAATTTGATTTTAATATTTTTTTATGGGCCTTTGAAGAAGATGTTAAGAATGGTATTAATAATGACAATGTAAATGTTAAATATTTAAAGGAAATTAAATTGCCAAAAAATTTAGTTGCAAGTTCAGATTTGCTTGAAGTTGTAACAATGTCTGATTATATTTTCATTGCAACACCATCTCCTTTTACTGTTGACATTTTAAAAAAATTGGATCAATTTTTACATTCTTTAGGGATAAAGCCAAAGCTAGCAATACTTACAAAAGGATTTATTACTTTTGATGGTAAAATTCAAACAGTTATTGAAGCTGCTGAGAGAGTTATGAAGGGATATAAAGATGAAATTACTTATATTGTTGGGCCAAGTCATGCTGAGGAAGTTGGGCTTGGTGTGATAACAGGGCTTGTTGCGGCTAGCAATAACAGAGAAAATGCATATTTATTTATTAATTTATTTAGTAAAACCCCAATTTCTTTATTTTATAGTAATGATGTTTTTGGGGTGCAAATAGCAGCAGCTTTAAAAAATGTGTTTGCAATTGCATTTGGAATTTTGGATGCTTATAAATTGAATTATCCCAATTTAATAGGAAATAATACAGAATCATTTTTATTTTCAATATCCTTAAATAATATAAAAGATATTGCAATGGAACTTGGGGGAAGAAATATTGAAACGTTTTTATTTTTGTCTGGTTCTGGCGATTTAGATGTTACTTGTAGAAGCATGTTTGGAAGAAATAGACGATTTGGAAATGAAATTGTTAGCAAAAACATTTTAGAAAGCTTTTTTAGCATAGATGATTTGATAAATAATATTGAAAAAATTGGATATTTACCAGAGGGAGTTTTGGCTGCTAAATCAATTTTTTCCCTTTTAAAACAATTAAATCGTGATCTAAATTCTAATAGTTTGTTAAGCATTATATATAAAATTTTGAATAAAGAGTTGGCGCCTGAATCTGTTATTGAGTATATGAAAGATGCTAGACAATAAAATAAAGCCCCCTCTCAGGGGCTTTATTGTTTTTGCTCATTCATCATATATAAAATTTTATTATAAACATCTTCGATTATTTCAAAATTCATAACAACTTCTGTAAGTTCATTAGATTTAATGGTTCCTATTATGTTGTCATTTTTTGTTAAATCGTCTCTTTTGACTAAAGAATTGCTGTCTACTAGAATTTTTATTCGTGTTAGGTCTTTGTTTATGTTTTTTATGTTTTTAATTCCCCCAAAGCACTCTATAATATGCTCAGCTACTTTGATTTTATTTGTTTTTTCTAAATCTACTACCATAGTAATTTTATTCCTTGTAGAAAGCTTTATATGCTAAGTAGGCATTGTATAAATCAAATTTAGAAGTTATTTCCATTGGAGAATGCATACTTATAACAGCTGGGCCCATGTCTATTGTTCTTATTCCATAGCTAGCTAAGAATTTGGCAACAGTTCCTCCCCCTCCTTCTTCTACTTTTCCAAGTGTTGCTACTTGCCAGGCTATATTGTTTTTATTTAATAATTGTCTAATGTAAGAAACAAGTTCAGCATCAGCGTCGCTGGCCATACTTTTTCCACCGTGCCCTGTGTATTTCATTATAGGTATTCCATAGCCAAGTTTGGGAGCATTTTGTTCGTCATGAACTGAACTAAATAGTGGGTTTATTGCTGCACAAACATCAGCAGAAATGCTTTTTGAATTCCACAAAGCTTTTTGGACGTGAATATTATTGTATTCTGATTTTTTAATTTTAAAGATCATGTCAGAAACAAAGTATTCAAGATATCTTGAGTCTAGTCCTGTTGAACCTGTTGAACCAATTTCTTCTTTATCTACAAGAAAGCAAATAGCTGTTTTGTTTGGAGTCTCTTCAAGATCAAATATAGATTCTAGTGAGGTGTAAACGCATATTTTGTCATCTTGTCCGTAAGCGCCAATTAAGGCTTTGTCAAATCCAACGTCTTTTGCTGTTCCTGCAGGCACTATTTCAATTTCTGATGATACAAAATCCTCTTCTTCTATTTTGTATTTTTCTTTTATTAGTTGCAAAGTTGCCAGTTTAACTTTATTTTTTTCTTTTGTTTCGATTGGTAGGCTTCCAATTAAAATTTTTAGATTTTCTCCCTCAATAATTTCATCTGATTTTTTATTTCTTTGTATTTTTCTATCAAGATGGGGCAAAATGTCGGGAATTACAAATACAGGATCGTTTTCATTATCTCCAATGTTGATTTCAACCTTCTCTCCATTTTTTAAAAATACCACACCTCTTATTGAAAGGGGTGTAGATAACCATTGATACTTTTTTATTCCCCCATAATAGTTGGTTTTAATAAATGTAAGTTCATTTTCTTCAGAGATTGGTGAGGGTTTTGCATCAAGTCTTGGTGAATCTGTGTGAGAAACAATGAAATTCATTCCATCTTCAATAGGATTTTTGCCAATAATAGCAAAAGCAACAGATTTTTCTCTACAGGTATAAAAAATTTTATCGCCTGGCATTAAATTTTTTTTCTCTTCAGCGTTAATAAATCCCAATTTTTTTGCTTTATCTAGGGCATAGGCTAAAACTTCTCTTTCTGTTTTAAATTTACTTATAAATTTTTTGTAGCTTTCAGAAAAATTGAAAATTTGATTTTTTTCTTCTTCATTTAAATATATCCATGGATTTTGTTTTTTCATATTAATAAGACCTCCTGTTTCATTTTAACATTTTAACTAAAATAACAAAGAATTCTCCACCTATAATTTCTATGAAATTTAGGTGGAGATGA